>JAZQQX010000053.1:0-66331 GCA_045629325.1 Bacteroidaceae bacterium
CGTTGCCCAATGAAAAATCCGCTAAACGCTAAACGCTAAACACTCAACGCTTATGTTACCCAGAGGACTTCGTAACAACAACCCCCTTAACATCCGTCACTCGAGCGACAAGTGGCAAGGCAGGGCCAAGACGCAGACCGACCCCAGCTTCGTGCAGTTCGTCAGCATGGCCTACGGTTACCGAGCAGCTTTCGTTCTGCTCCGCACCTACCGGCAGAAGTACGGCTACAACACACTCCGTAAGATCATTGGTCGTTGGGCACCTCCCAATGAGAATGACACCGAGCGCTACCTGCAGAATGTAGCTCAATGGTCGGGCATCGACCCCGACAAGCCCATTGCTGGCCACGATGCCAACACTTACATCGCAATCGTATCGGCGATGAGCCGAATGGAAAGCCCCCTCCCCGCTCCCCCCAACCGCTACGCTGGGGGAAGAGCCCCAGAGACCCCTCAACCTTACACTGAGGAGTGGCTGAGAGAGCAGATTGTCGAGGGTTGGAGACTCGCAAACATGTAATGCTTATGAAGATTCAGTTCCCTATGGCTCTTCTCCTGGTTATATTCGGGATTGCCATGATCACCACCGCTTTTTTCGTGCCTCCTACCGGGGTCATCGACCCCACAGTACTGACTGCTTTCGGTGAGATACTCACCTTTGCCGGCTCGCTCATCGGCATTGATTATCACTACAGGCAAAAGAACAATTGAAAATGGAAAATGGAAAATGGAAAATTGAAATTTAGCCCATGAGACACTACATTCTGTATTTTTCACTTTTAACTATTAACTTTTCACTTACCGGCTGTCACACACAGCAAAGCAGTGTGATTACAGCAGGTATTGGGGTGGACTCTGTGAGAGTACACGAAGAGGTGGCCATCATTCAGATCACCGACTCGCTTCTCCAAGAGTTCGTTTTTCAAGCCGACAGCATAGGACTCTCCCTCCGCCCTCTCTCTAGCGAGGGGACCCGGCAAGCCGGCATTGACACCATGTCACCGGGTTATCTCCAGATTGTAGCAAAGAACGCTACATTTGCATCTCGCAAGAGCATGATCATGGAGAGCAAGAGCAAGGTTGCCATTGAGGACACCACCTCGCTACACATCCGGGACACGACATTCGTAGAGAATAAGGTGGATAAACAGGCTGTATATGAGCCTCCCGACATCAGGACCTTTCTATTGTTCTTTGCACTACTCTTCCTCGTCTACCTCGTCTTCGAAAGGAGATGAGGTAGATGTGTATTGACATTTGACATTTTGATTAGTTGGGTTGGGCTTTTCTTTCGGGGGAGCTAAGAATTAAGAATTAAAAATTAGCGGGATGCGTGGCCTCAAAGTTAAGAATTAAGAATTAAAAGTTAAAATTTGGCGGGATGCGAAGACTCAATTGTGCATTGTGCATTGTGAATTGCCAACCGGGGCTTTCTTCTTTTCCCTTTTCCCTTTCCCCCTTCCTTTCATTGCGACCTCACTGCGAAGCAGGGAGGGAAGCAATAGGAGGACACACCCAAAAGGTGTGCCCTCCTTATTTTATTTATATATATATTAGTACATCACTTTCTTGCCATCCTTCACATAGACACCCTTCTGAGGAACTGCCACGCGACGGCCCGCGAGGTCGAACCATGCACCGTCCTTCACCTTCACGGCATCCGACTCAATCAGGTCGAGCGAAGTGGGGTCGTCCATGCTCACATAGAAGTTGGATATGAGAATGTTGGAAGAGGACTCGGCTGTGAGACCTACAAAGTAGATGTGGCTGGGATCAATCTTACGGCCCGACTTTGTGGTCATATTCTGCAAATCGACCACCACCTCCTTGGTGCCTGCCATCGACAGCGAATAGTACTCCTCCGAATCCATATCGTCCACATCATAGATACGAACAGAAGGCTTGGCCTGAGTCACGGTTCTCAACTGTACCACCAGCGAGCGGTAGGCCGAGAGGTCGAGACCCTGACTGAACTGCCATCCACCCATACCACCTTTCTCGCTAACGAACTTCGAATAACTGCTCATCGCAGTAAAGGTGCCGTTCTTCTTCACCGAAGGATTGAAAGCCCCTGCGGCCAATGGGAAGAGACGAACCTCTATCTCAAACTCCACGCTCACCGTCTGGCCTTCCTTGTTGGTGAAGGTGGCAGTGACGGTGCCCTCACCTTCCTGGTTGCCCGACACCATATTGGTGGAAGAGAAAGAGACCAGGTTGGGATTGCTACAGGTATAGTCGCAGGCAATGGTCACATCGTGCTTCGCACCAGCCTCATCCGTGAGAGTGATGTAGAGAGGCTGAGAACTTGCCACAGGCATCACGATGCGCTTCTCCTTCGCAACGAGCGACTTAATCGTATAGTCGTTCTCCTTGACGACGCGTGCCAGGAGGGGCCTCATCACATTGGCATAGTTGGCACCAATCATGCGATAGCCCTCAGCCGTGAAATGCAAGCCATCGGAGGCTCCAGGACAATCCTTTGACGAAACCACATGCGAGTTGCTGATGATACTGGGACACTTGGCGATCACACTATTGTGACCCCAGCACACACCACCCTTAGCCTGGCTGAGCAGTTCGCCAATGAGCAAAGGCACCTCGTCCTGCTTCAGGTTCAGATCCTTCAGCATACGCTGGTAGATGACATTCACCTTGTTGGGCCAGTCCTGCTGAGTGTTGTTGCTACAACCCTGATGCAAGAGTACACCGCGAATCACACCCACCTTCTGTGCCTGCTTGGCCAGTGCGATGAGTTGGTCGTAGGGTTCGTTGTTGTAGTCTCGCGCATAACCCTGCAACCAGTCAGCCTGCTTCGTGAGATAGTTTTTGAGTTCGGTGCCCTGATACATGAACATCTCGATGGCACATCCACCAAGAGCCACATTGATGACACCCACACTGATACTATCGGGCAGACTCTTGATCAAGGTCTTACCGAAATAGTCGGCAGGCGTCAGACCCGTCCAGTCGCGACAGAGAGGTGGGCGAGCCACATACCACTTACCCTTGGTACGGCTGTGGGTGGACATATTGACTGCCGCCATAGTGAGGAATCGCGTACTCGAACCACTATAGTCAATGAGTTCGGGCGTAGCATTCCCCTCCATGTTGGACTGACCGAAACACAGGTAGATGTGGAAGTTGGGGTCGAAGGTGGTCTTGGTCACGGCCTTCTGCGTATTCTTCGAACTCTCAGCCACGGTCTTAAATCCGCTGACGGCAGAATTCAGTTTCGTGGTGGCAGTCTTCAGTGCACTCTCATCACTTGCATCAACATTCTCTGGTGCATAGGTTTCGCACGCCTTCGACAAAGTGGTGTACTTCGCACGAAGCGCTGTGAAAATCTCCTGATCGCTCTGCCATGCTTCGGTCCACTGACAAGCCTCGGCATAAGCGCTCTGATACTTTTGCAAAGCATCCTGCGCGAAGGCCATCTGGCCACCCAGGATCAATGCAAAAAGCGTGAATATCAATCTTTTTCTCATATTCGTTTTTTGTTTTTTTGGGTTGTTAGTATAGGGCCTTGCGGAGGGCATTATCTCATCCACTTCTTGCCGTCCTTCACATATACGCCACGCTTCATCGAAGTGACGCGTCGACCCTGAAGGTCGTATATGCCAGAAGAGAGCTCGGCAGAAGACTGAACAGCCTGAATGCCAACAGTCTCATCGAGTGGAACAAAGACAGCCTCCAGAGCAGTGATAGCCTTCTGATAGTCGGAAGGCTGGATGCTTGAGAAATCCTCGTACTCCGCGATCACAGCATCCAATGCCTCAAACGAAGGAGCCAAGGAAGCATCGCTGTCCTTCTGCTTCTCCATCAGCGCCTTGGCCTGCTTCATGAGACGAAGGAAACCACCCTTGTAAACATCCGCATTGCTGGGCACAGTGGTGATGATAGGCGTAGAGATCACGATAGCATCCGTAGTGTTGGAAGTGATAGTCTCGTGCTCCATGCTGATACTGATGTCATGAGGACAATACTTGGGCACATCGATGATGATCTCATGTTCGAGGCTACCCGTCACATAGTCCAGGGTGTTTCGCAGATAGTTTTTGGACAAGATACCCGTACCCTCATAAATCAGGGTCTTTGACGCATCAGCCGTAACCACACGAATGTCAAATGCCACCTTGTTGGTCTTCGAACGGTTGTTGTAATAGAAACTCTTGAAGCGGATGGCATTCTTTCCAGCCTTCAGTTTGGCACGCGTAGCCGTCTCCTGCCCGGTCACCAGTTCCACCTTCTGATTGGTCAAAGGCTGGAACAAGAATCCCGTATGGAAATCGCCCTCTCCGGGGTAGTACACCAGGTGAGAACCCTTGGCGGGGATGCTGTCCTTGGCCGTCTTGGTAGACTTTTTGCCATCCTTGTCCGTGATGATACACTTCCATCCCTTGGGAATACCCTCACCCACCAAGTCCTGCATCGTGTCCCAGTTGGCCACATAAGGCGTGTCCACCTTCAGCGTGTCGCCAACCTCCTCCACGCCATACACATAGGTAGCATCGAAATCGCGAGCCTGTCCGCCATCTGCACTCTGCAGGCCAGTAAGGTTGAGTATCCAGGTGGCCTTGGTGGGAGTGGTAGAGGCAGGCACCTTCAAGACGAGCGTCTTGCCCTCATTCTCCAAGGTAGGCTGCAACTTAATGCTGGTGGTAGCCCCCTTACGGTTGAGGGTAGCCTTGAGGGTAGAAGTCTCTGCAGCCTTGTCAAGTTCTACGCGAAACTCCTTATGCTGTGTGGGGTCCATATCAAACGAGCCGTCCTCGGGATAGACCGAAAGTACCTTGGGACCCTCTGCGAGAGAAAAACGCTTGCAGAAGTTCCAATACTCGCGAGTGTAGTTGATACTGGGCCAGTGACCATGATTGTTGCAAAGCAAGATCTCAACCTCCGTACCGTTCAGACCACCCGTCCACAACTCCTTGGTACCAGAGTCGTAGGCACCCTGCGGACGATAGTTCTCCGTCTTCTTGTAGGTGGTACACTTGTCCACCTCCACAAAGTGGTAAGCATAGCCACGAGGGTCGTACTGGCTAATGGGGAACACATCATCGCCCGTACCATGACAGTGGATCAGGTTGATAGGTTTCTTGCAATTCTTCCAAGGTTCGCCAAACTTGATACCACTACAGGGAGCGAAGGCAGCGATGACATCGCCCATGCCATTCTCAATGCCATGATAGATGAGCATGGAACCCATGGAGAAGCCCGACCAATAGACACGGCTCTTGTTGATGGCATACTTGGTGTACATCTCGGTGATGGTCTGACGAACGAAGTTCAGGTCCTTCTGTCCACCGATATCCCAAGTGTTTCCATCCGAACGCAGATAGCACACGATGAACTTCTCCGTATCAATGAGTTCGTAGAGGTGGTCATTGTCGCGCTGGTACTCGGGGTCCTGGTTCATACCGTGGGTCACGATCCACAGAGGCATGTTGGCCGTCACCGTATTGGGCGTGTAGCACAGCATGTTGCGCTTCTGTCCATTCACTGTGATGTCGATACTCTGAAGTTTGTAAGCATTCACCGTACCTGTGACAAACAAGGCCAGCAAGAAGAAGAGTAATGATTTGAGTTTCATGGTAGTTATTTTATGAGTTTATTGTTTTTGGAGGGTCTTGCGGAAAAGCGCAAGGAACGGTGGGCAAAGGGAGCCTTGCGGACTAATTTTCAATTTTCATCTTTTAATTTTTAATTTTTCATCCCTCCTGCTCCTTACCGCAATGGGGACAGAAATGAGCATTGTCGGGCAGAGGGCATCCACACTCTGGGCAACGAGGTTGCTGTGACTTTGCCAGCTTCTGATGATCGTGGATAAACTGTGCACTGACAATACCTGTGGGCACAGCCATGATGGTATAACCCAGGAGCATGACCAGTGCACTGAGGAATCGGCCAATGGGTGTGATAGGTGCGATATCACCATATCCCACAGTGGTCATCGTCACGATAGCCCAATAGATACTGGTGGGGATATCGGTGAAAGGTGTGTCGGGCACCGTGCCTTCAGCCATATACATCATCGTACCCAAGGAGATGACGAGCACCACCACGAAGAGGAAGAATACCAGTATCTTGGGGAAACTGACACGCATGGAGCGAAGCAGATTGTCGCCCTCCTCAAGGAAACTGAAGAGCTTGAATACACGGAACACACGGATGAGGCGGAAGGTACGGAGCACCATAAGGTAGCGAGCCGACTTGAAGAACCAACCCAGATAGAGAGGCAAGGTGGCCAGAAGGTCGATCATGCCAAAGAAACTGAAGACATACTTCAACCGGTCCTGCGCACAATAGAGGCGACAAAGCCACTCTATGGTGAAGAAGAAGGTGAAGACATACTCCATCACCGTGAAGATAGTCTTGGCCAAGGGAGGGAGTCCCTGCATGCTCTCCACGATGACGAGGAGGATACTCGCCACGATGGCCCAGAGCAAAGCCACATCAAAGGCCTTGCCCAGCGGGGTGTTGCTCTCAAATATGATGATGTAAAGGCGACGCTTGAGAGTCTCATTGTGCATCAGCCAGTGCCAAAACTGTTTTATCTTTTTCATGATTGTTTTTTTCGAGGTTTCGAGGGGGCGAAAAACGGGCAAGCCGGAAAAATGCTTCAGAACATCGTGTTCTCTACTATCTCACCCATGGACCAGACACAGCGCACATTGAGTTTCTCATCGAGGATCAGCACATCTGCATCCTTGCCATGCTCCAGCGTGCCCTTACGGTCGAGCACACCCATGATACGGGCAGGAGTCTCACTGCACATTCGTACGGCATCAGCCAAGGGTATGTCGGCCATCTGAACAGCCGTGCGGATAAGGCGGTCACTCGTGGCAATACTTCCTGCCAAGGCACTACGGTCGGACAGTTTGCACACGCCATCCTCTATCACCACGCGCGAGTCGAATGCCTGGGCATTGGTATCGGCGGCAGCAACGGCCAGGGCATCGGTGATGAGCGCCATACGCTCCACGCCCTTAATCTTATAGCACATACGCAGAATGGTAGGTGGCACATGAATGCCATCAGCCACACATTCCACGGTCATTTCGTCGATCAGATAGACACTCTCCACCGTACCCTCATACTTGTACTCACGCTTCTGGTGGAAACCAGGCATGGCGTTGTAGAAGTGCGTGACATGGGTGAAACCGGCCTTAAATCCAGCCTTCACATCCTCATACTCGGCAGCCGTATGGGCGATGCTGGGCAGAATGCCCTTCTCCGCACAGTAACGGCCAAACTGTATGGCACCGGGCAACTCGGGAGCAGCATCCCAGCGCTTGAGGCAAGGCGAACTCTCCACGATGGGGATATACTCGTTGGGGTCGGGGTTCTTGATCCACTCCGGCATTTGCGCTCCAGCCTTACGAGGATTGAGATAGTGACCCTCCAGGTGCAATCCAAGTATAGGACTACCCGGTTCGCACATCAGTTGGTCACAGGTGCGCACAGCCTTCTGTATCATAGGCACCGTGCTGCTGGAGAGCGTGGGGAAGATACCCGTGGTGCCATGCTTCAGGTGAGCATTGATAGCCACGCGGAAAGCCTCCTCCGTACCCTCCTGGAAGTCACGGCCTCCACCACCATGCACATGCATCTCTATACAGCCCGGCACTACATACATACCACGGGCGTCAACCAGGTTGGCACCGATGATGGCCAGGTCGCAATTTGTCACTTCGAGGATCTTGTTGTCACGCAAGATGACCGATCCATTCTTAAGCCAACCTTGCGGAGTAAGTATCTTACCGTTTACAATCTGTGTTAGCACGGAAGTATTAGTTTAATTCACAATTCATAATTCACAATTCACAATTAGGCAATAGTGACATGAAACTATCAAATGATCAAGAATTATGAAAATTATAAACTGTGAATAATGAATTATGAATTGATTGTGAATTGTGAATTATACCAACGAGTAAACCACATCCATCACCTTCTTACCAATCTCGTCGGCAGCCTCCATGGTGCTGGCCTCGGAATAGACACGGATGATGGGTTCGGTGTTGCTCTTGCGCAGGTGTACCCACTTGTCGGGGAAGTCGATCTTCACACCGTCGATGTCGTTCACCTCCTCGTCCTTGTACATCTCCTTCACCTTCTCGAGGATCAGGTCCACATTGGTGTCGGGGGTGAGATCGATACGGTTCTTTGCGATATAATAGGGAGGATAGGTGGCACGGAGTTCGCTGGTCTTCATACCCT
This sequence comes from Bacteroidaceae bacterium, assembly GCA_045629325.1. GTDB lineage: Bacteria > Bacteroidota > Bacteroidia > Bacteroidales > Bacteroidaceae > Physcousia. The sequence goes on from JAZQQX010000053.1 coordinate 8,221, forward strand.
TCTTGGCCAGATAAGTCAGGATGAGGGCGATACCTACGAGAGCATCACGACCACTGTGAGCAGCGGGATAGATGACTCCGCCATTGCCCTCGCCACCAATCACAGCACCCGTCTCGCGCATCTTTGTCACCACATTCACCTCACCTACAGCAGCGGCGGTGTACTCGCAACCCTCATACCTGTGGGTCACATCGCGCAAGGCACGGGTTGAGGAGAGGTTGCTCACGGTATTGCCAGGCGTGTGCTGGAGGATGTAGTCGGCCACGGTCACCAGGGTGTACTCCTCGCCATACATCGTGCCATCCTCGCAGAAGAGAGCCAGACGATCCACATCGGGGTCAACCACAAAACCGATATCGTGACCGCCCTTCTGCATCAAAGCCTTGATGTCGCCCAGGTTCTTCTCCAGAGGTTCGGGGTTGTGCTGGAAGTCACCCGTAGGCTCGGTAAACATACCCGTATATTCCACACCAAGTTGGTCGAAGAGTTTGGGCAGGATGATGCCTCCCACAGAGTTGACGGCATCAAAGGCCACCTTGAACTTGGCCTGCTTCACAGCCTCCACATCCACGAGGTCCAGACCGAGCACCATATCGATGTGCTTCTGGTCATAACTGTTGTCCTCGATGTAGTGACCGAGGTGATCCACATCGGCATACTCAAAATCCTCTGCCTCTGCTATACGCAGTACCTCCTCGCCCTGGGCCTTGTCCAGGAACTCACCCTTCTCGTTGAGCAACTTCAGCGCATTCCACATGCGAGGGTTGTGACTTGCAGTCAGGATGATGCCTCCACAGGCACCCTCGCCCGTGACGGCAATCTCCGTGGTGGGGGTGGAAGCCAAACCGATGTTGACCACATCGAAGCCCATACCCATAAGAGTACCGCAAACCACATTCTTCACCATCTCGCCAGAGATGCGTGCATCTCGTCCCACCACAATCTTATTTGAGGTGACCTTGGTGGTCTTGCGAATGAGAGTGGCATAAGCCGAAGTAAACTTAACGATGTCAAGCGGATTGAGCGTATCACCAGCCTTACCGCCGATGGTGCCTCGAATACCGGAAATGGATTTAATCAGTGTCATATCATTTATATTTATTTGTTTGTCTATATTGTTAATGCCAAACGACATTTTATTGTCTTATCATGATGCCATATTCCTCTATCATCCGGCTACGGGGAGGTGCGACATACCTCACGGCTCCTGCCGCAAATTCGGGCTTGGGAGGAAGCGTCACCTTGAAGTGGGCATTGTCCCGATGTTCCTGATAGACGATACGCACGAGCCGGTCCACCACATCAGGATTATCCTTGGCCACATCGTGATCCTCATGGATGTCGAGGGCCAGATTGTAGAGTTCGGGCCTGCCCTGCTTCACGATGAGTTTCCACTCGCCACGGCGTACGGCTATCTGGTCAGTCTCATTGAACTCCCAGTAGAAGTGGTCGTGTTGCATCTGCTTCTTGGTCTTGCCCTGCAAGGTGGGCAGGAAGGAGATGCCGTCGAAATGATCGGCCATGCCAAGGCGAGGGTTGCGATACTTGTCCACATACTTCTTCTCACCGATGATGTCGCAGAAGGTGGGCATGATGTCCCAGAAGGCAATGGGCTGGTCGGTCTTCACACCGGCTTTCACCTTGCCGGGCCAGCGTACGATGAAAGGCACACGGATACCTCCCTCGTGACAACTACGCTTGAGTCCCTTCAGCACACCGTCGCGATTGAAGAAGGTGGGATCGGCGCCACCCTCCTCATGAGGACCGTTGTCCGACGAGAAGATCACAATGGTGTTCTGCGCCAGACCCTTCTCCTCAAGTTTTGCCATGATCTCGCCTACATAGGCATCCAGACGGGTGATCATACCTGCAAACTCGGCATGCACATGGTCGATGGCGTGATACCAACTGCCTTGGTTGCCTCCGAAGCGCTTGTCTTCCAGGAATTTCTGTCTGTAAAGGTTGAGTATGCTGTCCTCGGGCTGAACCAGTTCGGCATGGGGTAGCGTATAGGTGAAGAGACCGTAGAAGGGCGTGTCTGCCGTCTGACTGTCGAGCCACTCCAGCGCCTTACGGTGAATCATATCTGCCGAATACTGGGGGCGCCTGAAGTAGTCTGCACCGAAGAAGTCGTGCTTCACATTCTCTTCCAAAACCACGCGCACGGTGCCCTCGTCGCCTTGCGACTTGCTGTAGCGATTGAGGAAATTGGGATAGTAGGCATGGGCCTGGAACTGGCAGAGAGGGCCGTAGAATTCATCCACGCCTCGCTTGTCGGGCGTACTGTAACTGCCCTCATAACCTCCGGCCCACTTGCCAAACTGTGCCGTGTTGTAGCCGTTGGCCTTCATGATCTCGGGCAACACCACATGCGCCGTGTCGAGTGGATGCTGGCCCACCACGGCATAGTCCTCATTGTTGCCATACATCACAGTACCGCTGTTGCGCCAGTATTCCTTGTTGCCTCGTATCTCGCAATGCCCGCTGTGCTGACCGGTCATCAGCGAGGCACGGCTCGGTGCGCTCACCGGACTGCCACTGTAGGCCTGCATGAACTGCATACCCTCGCGTGCCAACTGGTCGATGTGTGGGGTGTGGATATACTGCTGTCCGTAGCATGCCAGGTCGCCCCACCCCATATCGTCGCAGAGCACGAAGATGATGTTGGGTTTACCGCTTTTGGCAGTGAGCGCCAAAGGGGCGAGGAGGGATGTCAAGGCGAGAAGTCTTCTCATGCGAGGTACATTGTCTGACGGATGAACGACATTTTATGTCAACGGATATGTCGCAAAGTTATTGTTTTTATTTGAAACAGCAAAGCAAAGAGGCATTTTTTAGTATTACTAAAAATGAATATGCAGATTATTGGGGGTGCATGTCTTTGCGGTAGGAATAAATTTGTATCTTTGTATGCACTATTATTGCTCCACCATGAAAAGACCATCCATACTTCCACTACGGCTCATCAGAAGAGTACAATTACGGCTCATCCTCATCCTCTCACTCATCGGGGGGACAGGCACCGTACTGGCACAGACAGGCAGTTTGCTGATCAACGAGATACAGGTGTGCAATACGGACCAATTCATCGACCCCTCCTACAACTACGGAGCCTGGATTGAGGTGTACAACCGTAGCGAGAAGGACATCGCACTGGCTGGCCTCTACATCAGCGACGACCTCAACGAACCGCAGAAATGGCAGATGCCTACCACCATGCCCAAGGTGCCGGCTCATGGGTTTCAGGTGATATGGTTTGACCACAACAAGGCCGACGGCACCTACGGAGGACAGTCGTACAACCAGGTTCGCTTCAAGCCCAGCGTGGAGCGTGGCACGATATTCCTATCGGATGTGGAGGGCACCATAGTCTGTCGCACCGACTATCCTGCCGGCATCCCTCGCTGTGCATATGCACGCACCACCGACGGGAGTGACGAGTGGGGCTACACGGCTCTGCCTACACCGGGGCAATCCAACGCCACCAGCACCTTTGCCTCGGAGCGTATGTCGGCTCCTGTGGTGAGCGTGGAGAGCGGTGTGTACGAGAAGGGCAAATCGTTCTCGTTCAATGTGCGCATACCCGCCGGAGCAACGCTCATCTACACCACCGACGGTACGACTCCCTCGCTCGACAACGGAGTGAAAAAAGACAGTCCGAACAATTACTTTGCAGTCAGTGGTACCAAGGTGTACCGTTTCATGACCTATCAGGAAGGCTACTTGCCAAGTCCGGTGGTGACAAGATCTTTTATTTACAAAAATCACGACTATTACCTCCCTATCCTCTCCATTGTGACTCATCCCGATCACTTGTACGACAACAACATCGGCATCTATTGCTCGGGTAAGAACGGCGTGAGTGGCAAGGGGCAGAGCAGTGCAAAAAACTGGAACATGGACTGGGAGCGTCCCGTCAATGTGGAGTATCTCGTGCCGGAGACCAACGAGGAGGGGGAGACTTCCTTCATCTCCTACATCAATCAGGAACTGGACATGGAGATATGCGGTGGCTGGAGTCGCGGATATGGAGGTGGCACCACCGACGGGGTGTACTGGGATGCCAAGTCGAGTTTCCGCCTGAAGTGTGACAAGGAGTATGAGGGAATCAATGTGCTGGACTATCCCGTATTTCCTCACAAGCCCTATAATAAATATAAGGTGTGGCAGGTTCGCAATGGTGGCAACGACACCTATGCGCGTATCCTCGACGCTTCGCTGGGGCAGGTGGTGATCCGCTCGGACTTCAACATCGATGCACAGGACTGCCAGCCTGCACATGTATTCTTCAACGGACAATATCTGGGCATGCTCAACATACGCGAGAGCAACAACCGCCACTATGGCTACAGCAACTGGGGCATCGACACCGACGACATGGACCAGTTTGAGTTGAGCGGCGGATACAAGGTGATGCTGGGCACCGACGAGGCCTGGAAGCAAATGGTGTCTTATGCCAAGCAACTCTCCAAGGACTTGAGCGAGGAGACTTACCAGAAGGTGTGCAGTATGCTCGACATCGACGAGTTCGTCAACTATATGGCCTACTGCTCCTATATGGGACCGAGCGACTGGATGACGAATGTGAACAACATGAAGGGTTACCGTTCGAGGAGCGACGGGGGTAAGTTTCGCATGGTGCTCTTCGACATGGATTCGGCTTTCGACACGAGCAGTATGTTCAGCAACCTCATGAACAACAGTTATGGTTCGGACATCGACGATCTCTTCCGTTACCTCATGGCCTATCCGCCTTTCCGGCAGAAGTTCATCAATGCCTACTGTCTGGTGGACGGCAGTCTCTTTGAGCCCCAGAGGTGCAGGGAGATAGTTCAGGAGATGTACGATGAGCGCAATCCGGCCCTGATCTTTGAGGGCAACAGGAGCAGCATGCAGATAGCCGACAAGATACAGAGTGCTCATCACGGTTCACGCATGACCAAACTGCAGAGCACGCTGGGACTGCCCGAGCCCTACAGGGTGACGCTCGGTAGCAATCTGCCCGAGGCCCGACTGACACTTGGCGAGCAGATCATACCCACGGGGCGTTTCGACGGATTTCTTTACAACGACGGGGGCAATCTTCGCATCACGGCCCAGGCTCCTGCGGGCTACGCTTTTGCCGGATGGGACATTGAAGGCATTGAGGGGGCTCCTTCGCGCAGTGAGACGATCGTGGCCTATGGCGACAGTTGGCAGTACTACGACAAGGGGTCAATGGACAGCAAGGACTGGAAGGCGGAGTCGTTCAATGCCTCTTCTGCAGGTTGGAAGGAGGGGCGTGCTCCTTTCGGCTATGCCAGTTCTGGACGCCCCATGGCAAGCATGATTGCTACACGCTTGGACTATGGAAGCGACAGCAACGACAAGCGTCCCACCTACTATTTCCGCACACAGTTCTACCTGGACCAGACTCCGACTGACAATGAGGAGTTCAGACTTCACTACAAGGTGGACGACGGATTCCGTTTCTACATCAACGGGAAGGACATCGACGGATATCGATGTCCGGCTGGGCTCGACTACAACTACACCACGGGCGAATGGGCTGGCGACCAACCGGATACGGGCACATACACCATCGACCCTGCCGACCTGCAACTGGGCTGGAACACGCTGGCCGTTGAGGTGCACAACACTTCTGCCACAAGTTCCGACATCTTCTGGGATGCCAGTCTGGTTCGTCTCTTCTACGAGGAGAGCGACATGGAGCACGGGACCATCACCAGCGAGACTTTTGACCTGGCAGAACTCACAGACGGAGGAACGCTACGCATCGAAGCGCTCTACGAACCCATCACTGATGCCCGCGAACTGCAGAACCAGGGTGTCACGCCTGTTCGTATCAATGAGGTGTCGGCTGGCAATGACATATATATCAATGACTGGGGCAAGAAGAACGACTGGGTGGAACTCTACAACACCACCGATGAGGAGATTGATGTGGCGGGGATGTACTTGAGCGACAAGAAGAACAAACCCCAGAAGTGGCAGATTGCAGGGACTGGAGAGACATCCACCATCATTCCTCCTCACGGCACGCTCATCGTATGGTGCGACCAACTGGAACCGGTAAGTCAATTGCACGCACCTTTCAAGCTGGACAATGCCGACGGGGCCGTAGTGAGCATCCAGGCCGGGGATGGCTCTTGGGCGGACAAGATGGAGTATGTGGAACAGCCTCGCTGGCAGACCTTCGGTCGCTATCCCGACGGGGCTAACTTCACCTCACTGATGAGTTGGCCCACCATCAACAGGAGCAATCTCATGAGTTCGATGGACTATGCTTCGCTTCTCCCATCCTCATGGGATGACGGACAGATCAATGTGACCATCGACTTGGCACAGGGGTGGAACTGGACCAGCCACAATCTGGCATCGGATGTACACACCTCACGATTCACAGCCAGCACGGTCCACTTCCTCGGTCAGAAGGACAGTTACTGGCTCGACAGTGCCACGGGCACTTGGGCAGGTTCACTCAATGTGCTGGAAGCAGGACGGGGCTACAAACTGAAGGCCAAGGCTCCTGCAGAGGTGCATCTGCGCGGAAAGAACTTCGACCCGCAGACCATGAGTGTAGCGCTTGCAGAGGGGTGGAACTGGATAGGTTTCCCGCTTCTCAATGCCACCTCCCTGACTTCTGCCCTGGAACTCTTCACACCTATGGAGGGAGACATGATAGTGGGACTGGACGAAATGGCCACCTACGAGGACGGAGAGTGGGACGGTACGCTCACCTCGCTCCGCCCGGGACAGGCTTATCTCTACAAGAGTGGGCGACAGACTGTGGTTCAGTGGAATGCACTGACCACCTCTTCGCCAGCTCCTCGTCATTATCGTGCACCCAAGGTCAGCAACGACATGCCGTGGAACTACGACATGCATGCCTATCCTCATGTGGAGAGCCTCATCGCTACACTGCAGACCGACGAGACCAACATAGCAGAACCACTCTGCGTGGGTGCCTTCGCAGGAGAAGAATGCCGAGGCGTGGGACGCTGGGACGGAGAGCGAGTAGTGTTCAACATACATGGTGAGCTGGCAGACTCACTCGTGTTCCGCTTGCTCGACACAGAAGGAAATACCTTTGTGGCAACGACCCGCACCGTGTTTCAGCCACAGACGGTTTTGGGCTCACGCATGGAACCATTTGTCCTCAACTTCAATCTTCAAGACATCGAGGACCTCATCGCCTCACCCAGTGTGGGAAGTCAGGTCGTAGAGCGTTCCTTCTACAACCTCCAAGGTCAGCAGATAGCATCGCCACAAGGCATCTGCATAGAGAAATGTCGTATGTCCGACGGTAGCACGCGCGTAAGAAAGATACGAGAGTAGATCTGTGCAAACCCATGCTACCACATTCCCCCACTCCACCAAAACACGGGAATATGGAGTGGAAAAGTAAGAAAAACTCACAGGGGGTGACGAGCATCTTGCTCATCACCCCCTGTGTATTATTTTGGGAGAAAATTATCTTTATACCAGATGGCGGATGATATCCTCACGATCACCGGGCAGATAGTCGATAACGGGAATCTCGATCATGGTGTATGCACCGGGCTGTTGCTTCATGCTGGCACGAGCTACATTGACGAGAACCTGTGCGGTGAGGGCGGGGTTGTTGATCTTCATGTTGAACTCGAAGAGCTGGTTGTGGGTCTGGCCACTCACACCCTTGCGTACGAGGTTGACACCATGACCTACATCGTTGAGTGCATCAACGCTATCAACCTGATATACATGGGTCTCGTCGCTTGCAAAGTAAGGATCGGCCTTGATGTCGGCAGTTACCTTCTGGAGGTCTGCACCCTCCTCCAACTCTACATATACCATACGGCGATGGATACCCTCGCCACAGGGGATGGTCATAGAGAGTGCATCCTTCACACCCTCCTTGGAGCGTACGCATACGCTGTGGCCCATCGAACGGCCAGGACCGAAGTTGGTATAACTGATACCCTTGGGAGCAAGGCTCTCCATGAGAGTACGCACTACAGAGTCGCTTCCGGGATCCCAACCGGCAGAGATGATGCTCACTGCACCTGCCTTCTTGGCTGCTGCATCGAGCGAACGACGGAGATCAACGATCTGTCCGTGAATATCGAAGCTGTCCACGGTGTTGATACCCAAAGCCAGCATCTCGAGCGCATACTTCTCTACGCTACGGGTGGGAGTGGCGAGGATGGCAACATCCACCTTGCCCAGTTCCTTGATATCCTTCACTACGGCATAGTCTGCCAACTCTGCGGGACGATTTTCTGCACCATTGCGACGAACCACACCTGCAATCTCCATATCGGGGGCTGCCTGCAGTGCCTGCAGGGTGTAACGGCCAATATTGCCATAACCCACGATAGCTACCTTAATTTTACTCATAATAACTGTTTTAATGTCTTTTTGTTCCAATATTCGGTGCAAAGATAATCATTTTTTTAATAATATCGCATCTTTGCTAACATTTTTATAATTTTTAATAGGTTTTAGGCGGGACTTTACTTTTCACCGTCGTCAAACTGCATAAAATGCGAGCACAGATGTCGTTTCTGTAATTTTTCTTAAAATTATAACACAAATGTAATGATTATATCATAATTCTTTTGTTACTTTGCAGTGAGAAATCAAAACCCTTTATTACTTTCTAAACAATTTAATCCAATTATTTCTTATGTTAAAGAAAATGCATTTGCTCTTTGCCTTGATGGTACTGATGTGCACATCGGCAATGGCGCAAGTCACTACTTCGGGCCTTAGCGGCAAGATCACCGCAGAGGGCGAGGAACTGATTGGCGCTCGCGTGGAGGCTGTACATGTACCCTCGGGTACCCGCTACGCAGCAGTAACAAACGCCAAAGGCCAGTATGCCATCAACGGTATGCGCGTGGGTGGCCCCTACGAGCTACGCGTATCCTACATTGGCTTTGAGCCACGCACAGTGAATGGTGTGCAATTGAAACTGGGCGAGACCTACCGTCAGGACTTCAAGATGGAAGAGGTCGCAAAGGTGCTCAACGAAATGGTAGTGGCCGGAAGCAAGAGTAAGTTTACCGGCGAAAAGACCGGAGCTGTGACGAACATCTCCAACGAACAGATGGCCTACATGCCTACCGTAGGACGAAGCATCACCGAGTTTACCCGCCTCTCTCCCTATGGAGGTAACGGCATGACCTTCATGGGTCAGGACGGCCGTACAGCCAACTTCACCGTGGACGGTGGAAACTTCAACAACGACTTCGGTCTGAGCGACGGTCTTCCCGGTGGTGGCAACCCCATCAGCATCGAGGCCATCGAGGAGATGCAGGTGGTCATCGCCCCCATGGATGTGCGCCAGAGTGGCTTCATCGGTGGTGGTATCAATGCCATCACGAAGAGTGGTACCAACACCTTCAAGGGTAGTGCATATGTTTACCACCAGAATGAGAACATGCGCGGTGATGCCATCGACGGAGAGCAACTTCCTATAGCCCGCCAAAAGGATCGCAAGACTACCTACGGCTTCACCCTGGGCGGTCCTATCCTCAAGGACAAACTGTTCTTCTTCGTGAATGGTGAATTTGCCAAGTCGCCCAATCAGGCCATCACCTGGCGTGCATCGGAAAACGGCGTGGGCAACGAGACTGCAGGCCTGTCATACACCACCACAGAGGACATGCAGAAGGTGCAGGACTTCGTAGCAAGCAAGTATGGCTACAAGACTGGCTCGTACACCGACTTCCCCGCCGATGAGAAGAACAGCAAGTTGCTTGCTCGCATCGACTGGAACATCAACGACAAGAACCACCTGGCGCTGCGCTACAACTATACCAGCAACACAAACTGGATAGGTCCCAACGCCTCATCAATGGACGGTGGCGTGCGCTCTGCCTTCAACCGTACCTCGCTCTACTCCATGGCATTTGCCAACTCTATGTACTCCATGGACAACCTCGTACATGGTGCATCTCTCGACCTGAACAGCCGTATCAGCAACAACCTGAACAACCAGTTCCTGGCCACCTTCACCAAGAAGGATGATGTACGCGGTTCAAACTCAGAGGAGTTCCCCTTCATTGACATTCAGGACGGTACGGGCACCAACACCCAGTACATGTCACTCGGATACGAGCTTTTCACCTGGAACAACGCCGTACATACCACAAACGCCACTGTCAAGGACGAGCTGACCTGGTATCTGGGCAACCACAAGCTCGTGGGCGGTCTTACCTACGAGTATCAGATGGACGACAACCAGTACATGCGCAATGGTACAGGTTACTACCGCTACCGTAGTGTGGACGACTTCCTGACGGGTGCTACACCCGAGGTGGTATGTCTCACTTATGGTTATGGTGGTGAGAAGTCGCCCGCAGCACGCGTACGCTACAATAAGGCAGGTCTCTACCTGCAGGATGAGTGGACTGCAACCGACCGCTTCACCCTGAACTACGGCATCCGTCTTGAGTCCCTGATGTTTAACAACAAGGACCTCATGACCAACAACGCCATCCTGGACCTTGACTACAACGGCCGTCACATCGACACCGGTGCATGGCCCTCAACACAGATCATTGCACAGCCTCGTGTAGGTTTCAACTGGGATGTGCTGGGCAACAAGACTCTGAAGGTGCGTGGCGGTACAGGTATCTTCGCAGGCCGTCTGCCTATGGTATTCTTCACCAACATGCCTACCAACGGAGGTATGGTGCAGTATCAGGCACAGATCGGTCCCAGCACCAAGTACGACTACCTGCCCGATGCCGTAAAGGCCAACTACAGCAGCATCACAAGCATCCTACAGCAGTTCAACGCCAACAACAATGGTGGCTACGGTCTGGCAGTAGATGCCAATGGCAAGGCTACCATCGATGCCCTCCAGCAGAAACTCATCGGCATGGGTTATCCTGCAGACATCACTCCCGAGGAAGGTGCAGTTCCCTCATCTATCTCGGCCGTTGATCCCAAGTTCAAGATGCCCAAGATATGGAAGAACTCTCTAGCTATCGAGTATAGCGTGCCTGTAAGTTTCCCTCTTACCATTACAGCCGAGGGTACCTTCAACAAGGACATCCACAAGGCAAGCATCTCTGACTGGAGCATGATGGATGCAGAAGGCTTTGTTCGCTGGAACGGTGCTGACGCGCGTCCCATCTATCCCGCAAACTTCCGCACATCGACCAAGGCATTCGTCCTGGAGAACACAAGCAAGGGCTACAACTACTCGATGACCCTGAATGTGAACGCAAGTCCCTGCCAGTACATCGACATCTTCGCTGCTTATACCCACATGGGTGCCAAGGAACTGACCTCACTGCCCGGTAGTGCTGCAGAGAGTGCCTTCACCTATGTTCCCACAGTGAACGGTCCCAACAACATCAAGTTGCACAACGCCATCAACCTCGAGCCCGACCGCTTCATTGCAAGCATCAACGGTCACGACAAGTCGAACAACCACTACAGCCTGATCTATGAGACCTGGCGTGGCGGTTACAACTACTCTTACATGATGGCCAACGACATGAACGGTGACGGTTACAACTACGATGCACTCTACATACCTACCGACCAGCAGGTGGCCAATGGTGAGTTCCGCTTTGTAAGCAACGACGACCAGACTCGTTTCATGGACTATGTACACAACAGCAGTTACCTGAGCAAGCATCAGGGCGAATATGCCGAGGCATACAGCGTGTACAACCCCTGGGTACACCGCGTGGACATCAGTTACAAGCACAACTTCAAGGTGAAGGCTGGCAAGCAGATGAATACCCTGCAGTTGGGCTTCGACATCAAGAATCTCATGAACCTCTTCTGCAACAACTGGGGTGTGAGCAAATACATGAACTCAAAACTCAACTCTGGTCGCATCCTCAAGTATGAGAAGACCGATGCTGACGGTCAGCCTGTATTCTCTACCCCCAAGGCTGTGGATGGCAAGATTGAGACCTTCGTACCCAACCACGCTATCGGCCAGTGCTGGTACATGTCGGTCGGTGTAAAGTATATGTTTAACTAATAATGAACATTCGTAAGATTATGAAACTCAAATATTTCTTCGGATTTTTACTGAGCATCCTCTTCATGACGGGTTGCTCTGAAGATGCTATCGTGGGGGCTCTGGATGAAATCTCTGTGGACCAGACCTATGTAACCATTCCCGCCAAAGGTGGCAAGGTCGTTGTGACCCTCAAGGCAGGACAGGCATGGGAGTTCATGCCTCATTATTACAAGAACGCTGTATATACCAAGAAGGATCACCTGGACGAAATGACTGTTCTGCCCAACTGGCTGACAGCTTCAAAGGTGAGCGGCGAGGCAGGTGAGACTCAGGTGGAGTTCACAGCCCCGGCATCGGAGTACGGCCGTGAGGCAGAGGTGATGATCAGCTGTGGCGAGAAGACCCAGTTTATCAATGTGCGCCAGGGGTCCATGGATCCATCCAAGGCTACCTGTGCAGAGACCATTGCCGGAGCAGACGGCAAGACCTATATCATCTCCGGTTCGGTAACATCCATTGCCAACACCACATATGGCAACTGGTATCTGAACGACGGTACGGGCGAGGTGTACATCTACGGTACACTTGACGCTGACGGTGCTACAAAGAATTTCACAAGCCTGGGCATAGAGGTGGGTGATGTCGTTACGGTACAGGGTCCCAAGACTACCTACAACGGCACGACAGAACTGGTAGATGTCACCGTGCTGAAGATTGAGAAGGCTCTGCTGAAGGTTACCGAGGAACCTAAGAGTGTTGGCAAGGAAGGTGGAGAGGCTACCGTCAAGGTGGCTTACAAGGGAAGCGGTGTGTTCCTGAACATTCCCGAAGACCTTACTTGGGTCAGCCTCAAGAAGATGGACTATGTGGCTGGTGTACCCACCAAACTTGAGAAAGCACCTGCCGACACGGCCATCATCACACTCTCTGTATCAGCAAACTACGAAGCTGCGCGTGCAGGCATTGTCACCATCTCGTCCAAGAAGGAAGCAAACTCTACGGATGCAAAGGTGACCATCACACAGGAAGGTGCGGTGCAGGATGTAAACTGTGCGCAGTTCAATGCACTTGAGGACGGTGAGGCTCAATACAAGGTACACGGTATCATCACCGCCATCGTGAACGACACCTTCGGCAACCTCTACATCAACGACGGTACAGGCGAAGTATATGTATATGGTGTGCTCGATGCTGAAGGCAATCCCAAGAACTTCAAATCGCTGGGTCTGAAGGTGGGCGATGAGGTGGTTCTGCAGAGCATCAAGACTACCTACAAAGGTACTCCTCAGATGAAGAATGCCGTAGTGGTAGAGACCGTGGCTCACGAGGTGAAGACCGTGGCCGAACTGAAGGCTCTGCCTGACGACAAGAGCACCTATTATCTCGTGACCGGAACGGTATGCCACGCAGAGGAGGCAAGTGCCAAGTTTGACCTTGAGCAGTATGGCAATTTCGGACTGAAGGACGAGACTGGCACTATCTATGTATATGGCGTGACAGATGCACTTGACGGTGTGACCAAGAACTTTGCCGCTACAGGTGTGAAGGAAGGCGACACCATCACCATCCTCGCCTACAAGACCAGTTATAAGGACACCATCGAACTCGTAGGTAAGTTCATCAAGAAGGAAAGCGCTGAATAGCAGTTGGCCCTACAACTGAAAATACTATCATTTATAGGCTTCGTCCATGTGGCGGAGCCTATTTTTTTGCACTTTCTTTTGCGCTATATCAATTTTTTACCTTATTTATAAAATTATAGGGGATGAATTTGTATGCATTCGGGTTTTTTGAGTATTTTTGCAGACCCAAAGAGGCGACCCCGTGAGAGGCGCCCACAAAACAGCATTTCATTAACAATTAAACAAGCATAAAACTATGGCTGAAACAAGAAAAATAAAGAGAGCACTGGTCAGCGTATTCCACAAGGATGGTCTCGACGAGATACTCCGCAAGTTGAACGAGGAAGGCGTTGAACTGCTTTCAACAGGTGGTACACAGGCATTTATCGAGTCACTGGGCATCCCTTGCCAGAAGGTAGAGGATGTGACCAGCTATCCCAGCATCCTGGGTGGTCGCGTGAAGACCCTTCACCCCAAGGTATTCGGTGGTATCCTCGGTCGCAGAGAGTTGCAGGGTGACCAGGAGCAGATGGCACAGTATGAGATCCCCGAGATCGACCTCGTCATCGTTGACCTCTATCCCTTCGAGCAGACCGTTGCAAGCGGTGCAAGCGATGCAGACATCATTGAGAAGATTGATATCGGTGGTATCAGCCTCATCCGTGCAGCAGCAAAGAACTTCCGTGATGTTATCATCGTTCCCTCGAAAGATGAGTACAAGCCCCTCATGGAGCTCCTCGAGAAGAACGGTGCACAGAGTGAGATGGAGGATCGCAAGTGGTTCGCAACCCGTGCCTTTGGCGTAAGCAGTCACTACGACACCGCTATCCATGCTTGGTTTGAGAAATAATTTCCAATCTTAAATTTTCAATTTGAATGCGTTGGTTTTCATTAAATAAAGAAATAGCCATGGACCTGGGCACGGCCAACACGATTATCATCAGTGATAATAAGATCGTGGTGGATGAACCCAGTGTGGTAGCCCTTGACCGCCGTACTGACAAGATGATTGCTGTAGGCGACAAGGCCAAGATGATGTACGAGAAGACAAATGCCGACATCAAGACCATCCGTCCCTTGCGCGATGGTGTCATCGCTGACTTCAACGCCTGCGAGCAGATGATGCGCGGTCTGATCAAGATGGTACATACGGGCAACAGACTGTTCTCGCCCAACATGCGTATGGTGATTGGTGTGCCCAGCGGTAGTACCGAAGTAGAACTTCGTGCCGTACGCGACAGTGCAGAGCACGCTGGTGGCCGTGAGGTGTATCTGATCTACGAACCTATGGCTGCTGCCATCGGTGTAGGTCTGGATGTACTCGCGCCCGAAGGCAACATGATTGTGGACATCGGTGGTGGTAGCACCGAGATTGCCGTAATCTCACTGGGCGGTATCGTAGCTGACAAGAGCTTGCGTATCGCTGGTGACGAACTGACCTCCGACATTCAGGAGTACATGAGCCGTCAGCACAACATGAGAGTCAGTGAGCGTATGGCAGAGCGTATCAAGATACATGTAGGTAGCGCTCTGACCGACCTGGGCGAGGATGCTCCCGAGGACTACACCGTATATGGTCCTAACCGTATCACCTCACTCCCCATGGAGGTGCCTGTATGCTATCAGGAGATAGCACACTGTCTGGAGAAGACCATTGCCAAGATTGAGACTGCTGTGCTGAATGCCTTGGAGGAGACACCACCCGAACTGTATGCCGATATTGTTCACAATGGTATCTACCTCACAGGTGGCGGTGCACTGCTCCGTGGTCTGGACAAGCGTCTGCAGGATAAGATCAACATCCCCTTCCATGTGGCAGAGGATCCCTTGCACAGTGTAGCCAAGGGTACAGGCGTGGCTCTTAAGAACATTCACGAGTTCACCTTCCTGATGTAATCGAAGGGGAGCAGAAGAAGCTATAAAGCGTATACAATAAGGTATAGAAGGTAAGTTTGGGACACACCAGACTTACCTTTAGCCTTACAGAGACCCGATATATCACAGTGAACACTCTTCTCACTTGGCTTAAGACGCATCTCCACTGGTTTGTCTTCTTCATCCTTGAAGGAGCAAGCATGGTGATGCTTTTCCGTTTCAATCACTACCACAACAGCGTGTGGGTCACACAGGCCAATGCTGTGGTTGGACAGGTAGTGGCATGGGAGGCGGAACTGCATAGCTATGCCCAACTCAAAGACGCCAATGAGATACTGATGCAACAGAACCTCTCCCTGCAACTGAGCAACGAGCGTATGCGACAGGAACTGGACAGCCTGAAGCACGACAGCACCTATACCGAACGACTGATGACACAGCGCATGAGTTCGTTTGAGAAGATATATGCTCATGTCATCAGCAACAGTATCAAGAACAAAGACAACATCATCACCCTGGACAAGGGATGGGCTGACGGAGTCGAAAACGAGATGGGTGTGGTGAGTGGAACTGGTCCGGTGGGTATCGTATATGCTGTAAGCGAGCACTACTCCTTGGTGTTGCCCATACTCAACTCCAAGTCAAACATCAGTTGCCGACTTCGAGGCACGAACTATTTCGGCTCACTCTCATGGAGAGGTGGCAAGGTGCTCGAGGCCTACCTGAGCGATATCCCACACCATGCCAAGTGTCATGTAGGAGACCAGGTGGAGACCAGTGGATACAGTCATGTGTTCCCTCCAGGCATCTTTGTTGGTACGGTGTCGAAGATTAGAAATTCAAGAGACGGACAGAGCTACGAACTGAAGGTCAAACTGAGCACCGACCTTTCCGTACTGCGAAGCGTATGCATCTTGAAGAATCCTCTGAAGCAAGAGATAGACACACTGGGCATAATGAGGTAATCATTACTAAGCAGTAAACGACTTATGATTCTCAACTTCTTTGTCAGACTGTTGCAAGTCTTGGTGCTGGGAGCACTGCAAGTACTGCTATTCAACCATATTCATTTCTTTGGATATGGCATGCCTCTCGTCTATGTGGCACTGTTACTCTATTTCCCTGCCAATGCCAATAAGGCAGGTACGCTGATCTGGTCGTTCTTGCTGGGTTTGATCATGGATATCTTTGCCAACACTCCAGGTCTCTCTGCTGCTTCACTCACCTTGGCAGCTATGATTCAGCCCATCCTGCTGAACGCAAGTCTTCCCAAGGAATCCCTGGAGGACATGGTGCCCAACTATCGCACCATGGGCACATGGAATCATCTTCGCTACATGACAATCCTCCTACTGGTTCATCATATAGCCTACTTCGCCCTGGAGTCCTTCTCATTTTTCAACCTTAAGGAACTGGGAATCTCTGCCGGTACAAGTTTTGCATCTTCCTGGATTGTCATTGCACTGATAGAAACCCTTCGCGGAAAGAAACAACAAGCTTAATGGCAGACAAGGACTATAAACTTGAAAAGAGGAAATATGTACTTGGTGGGGTGGCCGTCTTGGTCATCCTGCTATATCTATTGCGTCTTTTCACGCTTCAGCTCCTAAGCGATGACTATCAGAAGAATGCCGACTCCAATGCATTTCTCAAACGCATACAGTACCCTGCAAGAGGAGCTATCCGTGATCGCAATGGCGAACTGCTGGTGTACAACCAACCGTCTTACGATGTCATGGTGGTGGAGCATGAGATGGGCAAGAATCTCGACACACTGGACCTTTGCGAATCCTTGGACATCACGCCCGAATGGTTTGTCAACCGAATGGCAGAGATAAAGGACACGCGCAAGAATCCCGGTTATAGCGTATACACCCAACAGATTTTCCGAAGTCAGTTGTCGGCAGAGGAATTCTGCAGTTTCCAAGAAAAACTCTTCCGCTTCCCCGGGTTCTACATTCAGAAACGAAGCATTCGCCAATACACTCGATCCAGCGCCGCCCACATCTTGGGCGATGTGGCTGAGGTAAACCCTCAGGACATCGAAGAGGACGACTACTACCAAGGTGGCGACTACATCGGCAAACAAGGTGTGGAGCGCAGTTACGAGAAAAAACTTCGAGGTGAGAAGGGTACGGAGATATTGCTTCGCGATGCAAGAGGACGAATCAAGGGAAGATACCAGAATGGCAAATACGACCAGGACCCCAAACCAGGAAAGAATCTCACACTCAGTATCGACATCGAACTGCAAGAGTTGGGCGAAAGACTGATGAAGGGCAAACTTGGCAGTATCGTAGCCATTGAACCTTCCACGGGCGAGATACTTTGCATGGTGTCTTCTCCCTCATACGATCCACACATGATGGTGGGACGACAGAGAGGCAAGAACACCATCGAACTTCAGCATGACGCCATGAAGCCTCTGCTCAACCGTGCCATTGCGGGTCGATATCCTCCAGGTTCTACATTCAAGACCAGTCAGGCCCTGACCTTCCTACAGGAGGGCATCATATCGCCTTCCGGAACAGCATATCCTTGCAGTCGCGGATTCCATTATCGCGGACTGACCGTGGGCTGTCACGGACACGGGTCTCCCCTCCCCCTCATTCCTGCCATAGCGACATCGTGCAACGGCTACTTCTGCTGGGGACTCTATCATATGTTTGCCAACAGAAGCAAGTATCCTCGCGTACAAGATGCCATGACACGCTGGAAGGACTATATGGTCAGTATGGGATTCGGTTATCCTTTAGGTGTTGACCTGCCCGGTGAGAACCGAGGCATGATACCCAATGCAGACTACTACGACAAGGCTTATAAGTCGTCATGGAACGGCATCACCGTCATCTCCATCGCCATCGGACAGGGTGAGGTTTGTCTCACTCCTCTCCAGATTGCCAACCTGGGAGCAACGATTGCCAACAGAGGCTACTACATCACGCCACATGTCGTAAAGGAAGTACAAGGCGAACCGCTGGATACACTCTTCACCAAGAAACACTACACCATGGTGAAACCAGAGAACTATGAGTATGTAGTAAAAGGCATGCGAGCTGCGGTGACCGGAGGTACTTGCCGAACGGCCAATAACAGCATGTATGAGGTTTGCGGAAAAACGGGTACGGCGCAGAATAGAGGTCAGGACCACTCCGCATTTATGGGTTTTGCACCGATGAACAATCCCAAGATTGCTGTAGCAGTGTATGTGGAGAACGGCGGATTTGGTGCACATTTCGGTGTACCCATCGGAGCGCTGATTATGGAGCAATACATCAACGGACATCTGACAGAGGCAAGTAAGGCTCGGGCAACAGAATTTGAAAACAAGACCATTCGATATGGCAACTATACGCGATAAGGAACAAAAAGGAATACTCAGGTCACTGGACTGGTTTACGATACTCATCTACATTGCCCTCATGGGTATGGGTTGGATGAGCATCTGCGGTGCAAGCTATGATTTTGATCAAGCAGGCCAGCTATTCTCATTCTCCTCACGCTCCGGTATGCAGATCGTATGGATACTGACATCCCTCGGACTGGGAGCCATCTTGCTCACCATCGACGAGCGAATCTATGAGTCCTTTGCCTATCTGATCTATGGAGCATTTCTCATTCTCCTCGCTGTGACGCCCTTTATTGCTCACGACATCAAGGGTTCGCTATCGTGGATTAAAGTCGGGTCGTTCAGCGTACAACCGGCCGAATTTGCCAAATTCGGTACGGCACTATGCCTGGCACGCATCATAGGACAGATGGAACTGAACCTCTCGCGCACGCGTGATCTTATAATATGTGGTCTCCTCGTACTCATCCCCATGGGACTGATTGTGATGCAGAAGGAGACGGGAAGTGCACTGGTCTATCTAAGTTTCTTCTTCATGTTCTACAGGGAAGGCATGCCCGGAAGCATACTTTTCAGCGGTGTAGCGGCGGTGTTCTATTTTGTCGTAGGAACAAAGTTTGCCGGCGATCCTCTGCTGGACCTTCCCGAAGTGAGTCTTGGAAAATGCCTTGTACTGCTCGGTGTGTATGTCTTCACGCTCTCTATGATGCGGATCTATACCTCGCTCAAAAAACCATTCTGGTGGATGTTGGCATGGGGCGTAGTATCAATGGGCGGTGCCTTTGCCTTTAGCGAATATGTCATTCCTTTCGACATCACCGGAGTACAACTCATAGCCTGCAGTGTGATGGTCCTTTATCTCTTATACCTTGCCCTACGCGAGCGAATAGGCAACTATCTGTTCCTTGCCCTTTTCATGGTAGGCTCGATAGGTTTCTCCTACTCTACAGACTATGTGATGAACAATGTCATGAAGCCTCATCAGCAGAAACGAATCAAGGTGTTGCTCGGCATGGAAAACGATCCACGAGGTGCCGGATACAATGTGGCACAGGCACAGATAGCCATTGGTTCGGGAGGACTCAAGGGAAAAGGATTCCTGAACGGCACACAGACCAAGCTCAAGTATGTGCCGGAGCAAGACACCGATTTCATCTTCTGTACCGTAGGCGAGGAAGAAGGATTTGTGGGCTGTAGCATTGTACTCGGACTCTTCCTGACACTGATGCTACGACTTATCCATATAGCCGAACGGCAAATATATCCTTTCGGGCGAGTGTATGGCTACTGCGTGCTGGGTGTGTTCTTCCTACATGTCTTTATCAATGTGGGAATGGTACTGGGACTGACCCCCGTTATTGGAATCCCGCTACCATTCTTCAGTTATGGCGGTTCGTCACTCTGGGGATTCACCATCATGCTCTTCATCCTGCTTCGTATAGACGCAGCACGAAACAAGGTGATCCGAAACAAGTAAAGTGGAGAGACAACAAGTATAGCGAGGAGAGAAGTATTGCAGAGAGAAGAGGAGCGGAGAGAGAAGAGGAGCGTTTCCCAAATCAGTTCATCATCAGTTTTGCTGAACCATCATTCGCTCATCGGTGCTAGCAAGATACCCACATCGTGAACCCCAGGAAGAGGTCGATGCGTCATGATGTGGCTCACACAGATGTCAAGTGTATCAGTAGATGCCAGACTCATGCTCCTTACGGGAAGTGCGTATTCGAGTATATTAAGACCCTTCCCCTTCATAATGCCGTCAGCATCCACAATGTCCATCGTTACAGTATCGGTGAGCAGTTCCCCTCTGTTCTTCGTTTCCACCACCAGCCAAAGGTCCTTGCAAGGATATGTACGGTCCACTCTCGATTCAACGGACAGCATATACATTCCCTTCTGTTTCAGCCCCTCTATATGGAACTTGGCCTTGTAGGACTTTTCCCAATCGTGACCTTCAACAGCACAAGACATATGAGTTTTATTCTCCTGGCAGCCACATAGGCATACCAAGAGAATAAAAGCAAAAAGCTGACATATATGAGTCTTACTGAGCATCACCGGTTTTAGTTTGCCCTTGAGGTTTCTGCTGAGATTTTCCGTCGTGACCACCTCCACCATGTCGGCGATTGCCGTGACGATGACCTCGTCTGTCGCCATGGTGCTCACTGCGACCTTCCTCCGATCTGCCCTCATGCTTCTCTTCAGACCTTCCTTCACGCTTTACCTCAGACTTGTTCTCACGAGCTTGCTCGGACTTGCTTTCACGAAGCTGTTCAGGTTTGCTTTCGCGGGACTGCTCGGGCTTGTCCTCACGACTTTGCTCATTCTTACCCTCTCTTTTGGCCTCTGACCTGTCGCTTCGCTTGTCGTTATTGCGCTTTTTCTTCTTTTTCTTCTTGTCGAAGCGATTCAAATCCTCCTGCGTGGCCAAGTCTATAGGCTTATCGGGCATCGTACGGCCACCCTCTTCCAAAGTTTCAGGTTCCTCGCCTCTCTTGTTCATTTGGATGATCTCCATCGCACGCTGAGCAGGAATCGTTGTGAGGTTTGCAGCAAGACGCTTGTCTGTGCTATAGGTAATCATACCCGACAGAATGTCGGCCTTGAAATAGAAATATTCGCCATCTGCAGCATGAAGGGTAACCTCCCTGCTTGGCAACTTGCGTGTGGCCTCTACATACTGATCGGCCTCATAGTTCATGCAACATTTCAACTTGGCACACTGTCCGGCCAGTTTCTGCGGATTGAGAGAGAGGTCCTGAAAGCGAGCAGCTGCCGTACTGACACTCACGAAGTTCTTCATCCAGGTAGAGCAACAGAGTTCACGGCCACAAGGACCAAAACCTCCGATACGGCCAGCCTCCTGGCGAGCACCAATCTGCTTCATCTCAATACGAACACGGAACTCCTCTGCCAAGACCTTGATCAACTGACGGAAATCCACACGGCCATCAGCAATATAATAGAAGATAGCCTTGTTGCCATCACCTTGATACTCCACATCACCAATCTTCATCTCAAGACCCAGATCCTTGGCAATCTGACGACTCTTGATCATCGTCTCGTGCTCCTTGGCCTTGGCCTCCTCATATTTCTCCATATCCACAGGCTTGGCCTTGCGATAGATGCGCTTGATATCGTCGGCAGACTTCAGATTGACCTTCTTCAACTGAAGCGCAACCAACTTACCCGTCATGGTAACCGTACCTATGTCGTGACCGGGAGAAGCCTCAACAGCCACTACATCGCCCTTCTCGATGGGCAGATTGTTGATGTTATGATAATAGCCCTTACGCGTATTCTTGAACTGAACCTCTACAAGGTCCGTGATATCCGTATTGCCGGGAATATCTGCAAGATAGTCGTGTATGTTAAGCTGGAAGGCATCCTTTCCACAACCTCTGGCACATAATCCTCGACCACCGCCTCCACATTTGAATTCGTTTTCCATAAACTGATATATATATTATTGGATGAGCAGAACAATCATCTTCAAGGCAAGATCGAAAAATACCATCTTGGCACTTACATTGCCTTCTATATCTCGTTCGGCATCACCCAGTTCTTCCATAATCCTAATCACATTCTTCTCGTTGATGAAGCGAGCAAATCTCTTTGAGAAATCTGCTTCTGCCCGCATCTGATAATTCAGTTCATCATGACAATAGAAGTTGTATACAAAGTTCTCACGCACCAGTCGTTGTGCGTAACGGAGAAATCGCTTCTGCGGTTCTCTTCCCATTGTTGCCATAGCATCACTCCACGCTCTCAGGTCCTTGATTTTCCGGGAGTATGCCAATCGCATGAGTGAGACAAACTGTTCGAAGAACATCGTCTCGTCGTTTCCTGCCTCCATACGATGCAAGGCCTCTGTGAAGCTACCTTGAGAGACATGAGCCAATTCTTGTGCCACATCCCCCGGTACGCCATAGAGCTTAACCAATGCCTCTTCGATCTCCTGCTCGGACAAAGCTGGCACTTGAATGCGCTGGGTACGACTGATGATTGTTCCCAACACCTTATCAGGTTCCTCGCACACCATCAGGAAATAGGTGCGTGTAGGAGGTTCTTCTATCAATTTCAGGAGTTTGTTGGCCGTCTCCTGATTCATTCTCTCGGGCAACCACATCACAATGACGCGATTGCCACCCTGACTGGACTTGATGGCCAACTTCTTCAGCAAGGCGTCGCTCTCTGTGACATAATAGACAGCCTGCTGATTCTCGGCCTTCATATCGGCCAACCAGTCATTGATATCAAAGTACACCCCACGCTGAAGTTGCGCTCTCCACTCCTTCAGGTAGTCATCGCATACAGGAGGCGTACTGCTATTCTTTTTCTTGATGATAGGGAAAGTGAAGTGCAAATCAGGATGAGCCCACTGTGCTACCATCTTACAACTGCGGCACTCCCCACAAGGTTCCTCACCGTCAGGGTGCTCGCACAAGAGATATTGAGCCAAAGCCAAGGCCAAAGGCATCTTTCCTGCTCCCTTGGGACCAGTCAGCATCAGGGCATGAGGTATTCTATTCTCATGCACATCATGCAAGATGCGTTGCTTTATTTCGTTCTGGCTGATTACCTCACTAAATCTCATATCAATAGATTGCTTTTGCTATCTGCTCAATGCTATCTACAGCCGACACCGTATAGAAGTGCAGGCTGGGTGCACCAT
The DNA here is from genome assembly GCA_045629325.1 of Bacteroidaceae bacterium. GTDB lineage: Bacteria > Bacteroidota > Bacteroidia > Bacteroidales > Bacteroidaceae > Physcousia. Next base: position 31,716 of record JAZQQX010000053.1, read on the forward strand.
GTTGCATCAGTTCCTTACACTGTGCCACGGCCCACTCTATACCTACTTGCTTCACATCCTCATCGGTCTTGCATTTCAATGCCTCACGATAAAGGTCCTCTGGCAAGTCGCAGTGGAATGTCTTGGGTACCATCGTCAGCTGACTCATCTTCGCCAGAGGTTTCAGTCCCGGGATAATGGGGATATGAATACCCATCTCACGGGCCTTCTCCACAAACTGGAAATACTTCTGGTTGTCATAGAAGAGTTGGGTCACCGCATACTGTGCACCCATGTCAGCCTTCATCTTAAGTATCTTCATGTCACTTTCGAGATTGGCCGCCTCCTCATGCTTCTCAGGATAGCAAGCCACACCGAAGTGGAAAGGTTTGCCGGGCACCTTGATGGGGGTGCCGTCAAAGAAATAGCCCCCATTGAAACGATTGATCTGGTCTATCAGCTCTGTGGCATAGGCAGGACCGTCTCCAGTCGGTTTGAAACGGCTATCCTCCTTCGCCTTGTCACCACGCAAAACCAGCACATCGCTGATGTCCAGGAACTGCAAGTCCAGCAACATATACTCCAAGTCCTCACGCGTGTTGCCACTACATACAATATGAGGAACGACTGGCACTCCATACTTGTTCTGTATGGCTGCTGCAATAGCAATGGTACCGGGACGACGACGAATACGCTGGCGCTGCAGCAAACCACCTTCCACCTCATTGTACACATACTCACTGCGATGTGTAGTAATATTAATGTAGCGGGGGGTAAACTCGTTCAGTCGATCTATGGTACGGAACAATGCATCCGTGCCACTGCCCTTGATAGGGGGTAGCACTTCAAAGGAAAATGCTGTTCCCTGATGTTGATTGATGAGGTCTATTATCTCCATAATTTCATATACCGCCCCTCCCTTCGCCTAATATGAGACGAAGGGAGGGGTGGTGTGTGTACAGTAACTTACTTGTTATTACTTCAGTTCGCCCTTAGCGTCATAGTAACCAGACTCGCTCAGAGGCTTCATAGCCTTGAAGGCAGTCCAGTTGGGGTCCATCTTGAACTCATCCATCAATGCATCGGGGATATAAACCTCGCACTGTGCCTTGTTGAATGCCTTAGCAGCAGTCTTTGAAGGATAAGGATAGAAAGCAGGAGTCAAGATGAAAAGCTTCTTGATGTTCTTGCTACCAGAAACGATAGCATAGATGTTGTCCTTACGGTTGTAGGGAACAGCGAGCTCCTCAAGAGCAGTACAGCCATCAAATGCATCCTCCTTGATCTGATCCTCTTCGAGACCCAACAATACGGTCTTCAGAGCAGTACAGCCAGCAAAAGCCTTCTCGCGGATATCCATCTGAGGAAGGTTAGCCAACTTTACAGTCTGCAATGAAGTACAACCCTCAAAGGCATGCTCACCGATGGTGTAGGTGTTAGCATCGAGAGTAGTCAGAGAAGTACAACCCTGGAAACTATAGTCACCGAATACCAAGATCTCATTGTCAGAGTAGATATTCTTCAAGTTGGTACAACCTTGGAATGCACTGGTATTGATGATACCGATCTTACCCAAGAAATAGATATTCTCCAACGCCTTATTGTCCTTAAGCATCTCACCTGCAGGCTCGGTGGTCAAACCGATGTTAGCCTTGTCCAGATTCATACCAGGAGCTACCTTGTCATCGGGAATCATATAGAGATCAGCGGGCTTCTCAAGTGCCTTACGGGCATTGGGATCTGCCTTCTCGGTCTCAGTTGTTGCCTCTGCCGAATCTGCTTCAGCAGCCTTCTTCTCACCACAGCTTACCATTACAAAAGCTGCACATGCCATAACACCTAAAGTGAGGCCTTTCATAAAATTCTTCTTCATAATTATTTGTTTTTAAGGTTAATCGAACGATTCTCTATCTGTCGAATTATCAATTTTCAATTCTCAATTCTCAATTTTCAATTCGTATCACTTCTTAGCCTTGAACACTACGAAATTCTTACCGGCTACAGTAGCATTGATGGTGTTGCCATCAGCCTTCAGCAGTGCCTCCTGGGGAACAATGGCATTGGGATTGTCCACGGTGTTCTCCATCTCATAGTCGCTACAATCCAGAGTGATGGTATTGACCTTGCTGATAGCACCCTTCATGCCCTCAAGTTTGATGGCGATGCTCTTTGCGCTCTCGGTGGTGTTGATCACCTTCACGATATACTCACCGGTTTCTGCATCATATACAGCACTGCTGAAGATACCGTCCTGACCCTTAGGAGTGACTACACTCTGGCTGGTTGCCAGCACATTGGTACCCTTGTTCTGAGCATAGAGTGCCTGAACATAGTAGCTTACGGTCTTAGCCGAGCGGAGGTTGTCAAACCAGATAGCATCGGGACGCCACTGCCAACCCTCAACATGAGCAAACAGAGGAGCATAAGTAGCCATATGTACGATGTCGGCGTTCTTCTCAAGATTGGTCATGAAAGCTGCCTCATAGATACTTGCACCTGCATGGTTATACTTCTTGCCCCTGTCGTGGCATGCATACTCACCGGCAAATACCTTAGGACCCTTGCGGTCATACTCATCATAGCGATACATCTCGTTCTTGAACCAGTTGATGTCACGATAGAAATGCTCGTCCACCAAGTCTGCCTTCAACTCCTTCATGGCAGTCCATCCGAGATCAAAGTCCTGACCTTCACTGTTAGGACCACTGGTACCAACGATCTTTACCTCAGGATGAGCCTTGCGAATGGCATCCATGAACACCTTCAGACGCTTGCTGAATGCCTTGTTGTCCTTGTAGTCCCACTGCTCATTACCTACACCGATAAACTTCAGGTTGAAAGGTGCGGGATGACCCATATCTGCACGCAACTTAGCCCACTTGTTCTTAGCGGGGTCGCCATTGGCAAAGTCGATAAGGTCAATGCAGTCGTCGATGTAAGGTTGCAAATCCTCCATAGCCACATGCACCTTCTTCTCATCGCGGATCTCATTCTGATACTGACAAGACAAACCTACACTGAGTACGGGCAGAGGTTCTGCGCCAATCTGCTCAGAAAGACGGAAATACTCGTAGAAACCGAGACCGTAGCTCTGATAATAGTTGGGATAGTAGCGGCTGGTGAAAGTATAGTGCCAGCGATTCTCGTTCAGAGGACGGTTCTCAACAGGACCTACGCTGTTCTTCCACTGGTAACGACTCTCCAGGTCGGTACCCTCAACGATACAGCCACCGGGGAAACGGAAGATACCGGGATGCATGTCATAGAGTGCCTGTGCCAAGTCCTTACGCATACCGTTCTCATCACCATTGTAAGTATCAACGGGGAAGAGGCTTACATGCTCCAGGTCGGTAGTAACCTTACTGTCACCCCACACACGCATGTGTGCACGCTCCAAAGTCTTATTGGGTGTCATCACAACGGTATACTTCTTCCACTCTTTGCCCTGGATCTCAACACCGGCATTGGCCACCTTCTGGTCCTCGCCCATAGTTGCGTTGTCCACCAAGTCAATCCAGATCTTGCTGCTACCGCCCTCGGGACAACGAGCCCAAACGCTAAACTTATATTCAGCACCCTTCTTGATACCCATGCCGAAGAAACCGCTGTTCTCAATCATGGTATGCTTGTGTGCATGGCCAGAGGGAGCCAAACGAACATAGTGAGGATTCTTGTCGAAAGGACCATCGTTTTGCAAACTTACCTTACCAGATATGTCCCATCCTGCAAAGTGATTGGGGAACTCAAACGAACGGTTCATCACCAATTCTGCATAGAGACCACCGTCTGCAGCATAATTGATATCCTCAAAGAAGATACCATACATAGTACTCTGTACGGGTGCACCCAATTTGGCAGTTTGCACCGTAATCGTGTTGTCCTGTGCCATGGCTGATGCCGATGTCACAAGAGCAGCGCCTAAAAGGAGTTTTTTGATTTTCATGAATATTAAATCAGTTATGTTTTGATTATTTTACTTATTACATTCGCAAAGATACAAAGAATTCTCCAATCCACAAAGTTTTAAGTCAATTATTCGCGTCTATATAAATATGGTGTACTATATTTTGCATTACAACGATTTGCAAACACGACTTTACAAATCACACTTTTTTGCATCAAAAACTATATTTTTCCTTGCAATATCATGTCAAATACCTATATCTTTGCAATATCATTTTGATATCACAATCAAATCAACAGAGAGAATAATAAAACGACAACAAACTAAAAAATCACTATTATGGAAAAGAACATGAATATTCTGAACGAGCAAGAGTACAAGGGTGGATACCTCAATGGTTTCTTGATGATCATCATCGACCTGCTGCTGTGGGGTCTCACTGCCACAATGATAGTAGAGGCTATCAACCTTGAGAATGCATGGATGGTCATACCCATCGTCCTCCTGTTCTTCTGCGCCATCCTTTTCAGTTGCGGTTTCACCATGCTGGAGCCCAACGAGGCCAAGGTACTGACCTTCTTCGGTCGCTATGTAGGTACCTTCCGCAAGACTGGTTTCTACTGGATCAATCCCTTTATGACATGCAAGAATGTATCTCTTCGTGCCCGCAACCTCAATGCCGAGCCCATCAAGGTCAATGACAAGACGGGTAATCCCATCCTCATCGGTTTGGTTGTAGTATGGAAGTTGAAGGACACCTACAAGGCTATCTTCGATATCGACACGGATGTAAGTAATACGGTTGCAGCAGGCGGTGCCGCCAATGCCCGAATGAATAAGTTCGAGAAGTTCGTAGCTGTACAGAGCGACTCTGCGCTTCGTGAGGTAGCCGGTATGTATGCCTACGACAACGAGGATACCAAGGAGGAAGAGACCATCACCCTGCGCAGTGGTGCTGCCGAAATCAATGAGGTATTGACCAACAAACTCAATGAGCGTCTGGCTATGGCTGGTCTGGAGGTTATCGAGGCTCGTATCAACTATCTGGCCTACGCTCCCGAGATTGCCGCTGTGATGCTTCGTCGCCAGCAGGCTGCAGCCATCATCACCGCTCGCGAGAAGATCGTAGATGGTGCAGTAAGCATGGTCAAGATGGCTCTCGACAAACTCTCTGACGAGGAGATCGTAGATCTGGACGACGAGAAGAAGGCAGCCATGGTAAGCAACCTCTTGGTAGTACTTTGTGCTGATGAACCTGCACAACCTGTGATTAATTCAGGAACATTGAACCATTAAAAAACCTTTGACACATACTCGGGGAGGGCATTTAGTCCTTCCCGACTTCCCTCAAAAGGGAGGGGACCACAATTCTAATATAACAACATTTTAAATTTTACACCACTCTTATTCCCCCTCGGGGGTTAGGGGGCTGGGTATAAATGGTTTTGATTATGAAATTTCGTTCACGCATAAGCATCGTATTGGTGCTTCTCATCCTGGGAGTCGTAGGATTTGGCACCTATCAGGCCGTGGCAGACGGCAAGTATCCTGCAATCTTTGCGGTGATAGTAGTTTTGCTCCTGTTCATCGCGACATTCCTAGGTATGAGCTATATCATCGAGGACGGCAATCTGACCGTAACCAACCTCTTCTTTATCAAGGAAACCTACGACTTGAAGAAACTGAAAAGCATCACCCCAACCTATAATCCCATCAGTTCTCCCGCAGCCTCTCTCCAGCGCATCAAACTGGACTTCGGTTGTGGCCGTCCTCTCATCATCTCTCCTGCAAATCAGGCCGTATTCATCGAGGAAATTCTGCGTATCAACCCCAATGTACAGGTTGGATTCTAAACAACAAACAAGATTATTGTCGTACTTAGATACATGGGAAAGTTCTTTTATCACTTCAGTCGTATCGTCGCCATTCTTGTTGTGGCGGGCTTCTATGTGTGGTTGCTGTATATTATTGCAAACGATGGGAAATGGATTAAGGCAATCTTTACGGGAGCTTTAGGATTAGTCGGCCTGTTCACCTTTGGCCATTGGCTCTATTCGGGGTTCTTCATCAGGAGATCATTCTGGACTTACCTCTCTCGCTACAAGCAGCGTCGGTTCCGTAAGCGCATACGGTCTGGCTTGATAGGATATGCGGTAGGAGTTTGTGCAGTGGCAGCCATACGCTTTGCCGTTGGCGACAATCCACTGACCAGCTCTTTCTTCTACATTCTCATGTTAGGCATCGGCCTTCTCCTTTTACTCACAAAAATCATCTCCGGCTACATTCAATACTGTTACAAAAAAGACTGATGGCTACCAAGGAAAATAAGACCAAGAACTTTGTGCTTCGCATCGACGAGCAGACCATGTCTGCCATCGAGGCATGGGCTGCCGACGAGTTCCGCTCCGTCAACGGCCAGCTGCAATGGATCATTGCCGAGGCACTGAAGAAGAGCGGGCGCGTGAAGAAGGAGAAGAAAGTACGCAAAAAAAATACCGATGAAACCGACGAAAATGCAATTTGATTTCATACAGCGCAGGTGGTTCAAACAGCTGAAGACACTGTTCGGCTTTATATTTCTATTCTCTGTATCATTTGCCTGCATCACGGCAGACAAGCCATACCGATACCACTCATCGCCCATCTTTATCAATATCATGGGGTGGATTGGCATCATTTTCTTAGGCCTTTGTGCCATTGTTTTGCTTTTTCGCGAACTGAGATTCCGAGGCCGTTCACAGGCTGTCATTACCGATGAAGGCCTTTACATCACGGGCGAATGCATTCCCTGGTCTGTTATCACGGAGGTTAAGAAGTGGAAATATCGCAAGGATGTCCAAGGTCTGTATGTCGTGACCACCAACTGCGAAGAGCTCATTGCCGCCGCTCCATGGTGGAAAAGATGGAATATGAAGTTCAACTACAGGCAATATGGTGCTGTATATTTCATTCCATACGAAATGTTTGATGGCACGAACGAGGCCTTTATAGAAGCCTGTGAGCCATACATCAAGCGAAAATGATCTGCAAATTAGCAGATATGATTTGCTTGCAATCATTTTATGATAGGTTTTTGTTATCTAAAAAACAGAAGAAACATTTGGTTATTATTTTCAAATTAGCTAACTTTGCCACCATAACATAAAATACAAGCCAACAGTTATATGAGTGCTTCCGACATCTTTGTTCTTCATGAAAAGAACCTCGTGACATGGGCTTTATGGGAGACCATACAAAAGAAGGAAATAGAAGCCATCACATCTCAGCCAGAAATGACAGAAGAAGAGTGGCAATCATTTCGTTTGTCACATGCTGTATAATGTCATATATGAATACCGTATCGTCTTTTACCAACGAAGAACTCTTCAATCACTGTCAAGAAAATGACATCCTCCCAATGGAGGCGTTTTCCGAACTTGTTGACAGGTTGTTCGTTGGGAAATGTGTCTACAAACGATTGCTCCCTGGTGATTCTATTGGAATTCAATCCAAGCCTCATTGGGCTGGTATTGTCATGGGATTAAGACAGTTTTGTTCATCTAAAAGATTCTATCGCCCACAAGAGCAAATTGAAGAGGAACTGGAAGAATGGTGTAAAGAGAATGGTATGAGGTTGAAAGTCTAAATGAAATGCTGGACTGCGTGGCTTTATACAATCGGGTCTTCCGCAGCACTGCGTATAAAGTTATTGGATATGGAAGAAACGATGCAGGAATATTCTGTGCCGTCTTAGAACAGCCACTCGTCAAAGGTCGAACTATTAATAGATTTTGCCAGGAATCTGGCTTGGAGGAAACCTATGTTTCATCTATTCTTGACGCTGTTATGCTTCAACTTGGATTTCAAAAAAATGCCATCCACTGGCAGAAAGACCAATATCAGGTTTCAGATATTACAGGGAGCAACATTGTGATGCTCCCCAATGGAGTCACTGTCGTAATTGATGCGGATGTTAATTATAAGGATGAGAACTTCTTTGGTAGCGACCCTATCGGATAGAAACATTTCAACTGAAGTTATAAAGTTCATCCGTTAAACACATCTTGTATCAAATACTGCAAAAGCATAGTTTGCTTCGGTTGCGAGCTACAGTGCCAGTTCACCTATTAGCCTACTCTCATTTTATGACAGTTCGTCTTTGTTATTTGATAACAAATGCGAGTAATCACTCAATTCTCATTTATAGATTGAAACACTTTTTGCCAAAAGTGCCTTCACGCCTTCACACTTTCAAGTTTTCACTTTATGCGGGAAGGAAGATTTTGGATTGTACTACCATGCAAATTCAAGAGGGTCACATGGTTATTTTCCATGTGGCCACTTGCGTAGATTACTCTTAACTACATGAGTAGTTTAAGCTTAGCAACCCTAGTAGATAACCATTTGCTACACGGATAGCAGTATATTTATGAACAAGTAGAGAATGCAAAAAGCAAAGGAAGGAACAAGGAGATGTTGATGTAAACCTCATTGTGGGATGAGAGAAAAAAGTTGGTGTGAAGGCGTGAAGGCACTTTTGGGAAAAGTGTTTTCAGAATAGGACTTATTCTACTCATTACGAAAAACATTACATAAAATACATAATATATGGAAAAGATTTCGTATTTTTGCAAATAAAACCCATGCGGTGGACACACAAAACGAAAAGGTTACAATAAATCATAGCATCATGAAGAAACATCTCACCCTCCTGACAGCACTTCTGTTGTCCTTGCCTCTTCTGGCAACCAAATCCATCGTTCCCTTGTATGAAAAAACTGCCTTCGATACCATTATGGATGGTCAGAAGGTAAGTCTCTACACCATCACCAACGGCACGGTGACTGCACAGATCACCAACTATGGAGCATTCCTGGTGGGACTCTATGCACCCGACAAGGAGGGTCAATACCAGAACCTGGTTACATCCTACCCCACCATCCATCAATATCCCCGCTACAATCTGGGACAGATTGGTCCCAGCGTAGGTCGATATGCCAACCGTATTGCCAACGGAACCTTCACGCTGGATGGTCAAACTTACAATATCACGAAGAACAACGGTCAGCACACCCTGCACGGTGGCGCTAAAGGTTTTGACCATGTGGTATGGAAAGTACTGAAGGCCAGCAAGAAAAAGCTCGTTCTACAATGCGTACTTCCCGATGGAGCAGACGGATTCCCCGGCAATCTGACTACCATCATGACCTACGCAATCACAAAGGACAACGGCTTGAGCATCACCTTCGAAAGCACCACTGACAAGACAACGGTGGTCAATACCACTTGCCATTCTTACTTCAACCTCGACGGTGTGGGCAATGGCGACATCATGGACTACGAACTGCAGATTCAGGCAGACAATATCACCGAGAGCGACGCCACGAACATCCCTACAGGCAAACTGCTCAGCGTTGCAGGTACGCCCTATGATTTCCGCCAACCCGTGCGTTTAGGCGACCGTATCGCGCCCATGCCCCAGCGCCCCCAAGGCGGACCTCGACCTCAAGGCGGTCAGGGTGGCCAGCGCCCCCAGTTTGGAGGTTTCCAACCCCAACCTGTTCCCGAGGGTATGGTACGCCAGTACGACAACAACTTCTGTCTCACACACAAGGACAACAGCAAGATTGAAAAGGTAGTCAGCGTCTATTCTCCCAAGTCTGGTCGCGTCATGGAACTGTGGAACAACCACCCAGGTCTGCAAGTCTTCACCGGTGCCCGTACAGCCATTGCGCTGGAATCGCAGATGTATCCCGACTCTCCCAACCACCCCGAGTTCCCAAGCACCATCTTGCGTCCCGGTGAGAAGTACAGCCACACCTGTATTTATAAGTTCAGTGTGAAATAAGCATGTTTCCTCAAAAAGCAACTAACCAAAACCAAAACTAATAATGAGACATTTATCCCTATTACTACTCTCGCTATGCGCCTCTGCATCCTTATTGGCACAGCGTAGCGAGACCCTGCTGACTGACGGTTGGCGATTCCACCGAGGCGACGCCAACGATGCACAGCAGACACAATACAACGACACGAAATGGCAACAGGTCGCTGTACCACACGACTGGGCCATCACCGGACCTTTTGGTTCGACCAACGACCTGCAGAATGTGGCCGTAGTGCAGAATGGAGAGAAGGAAGCATCACTCAAGACCGGTCGCACAGGTGGACTCCCATGGGTTGGCATAGGATGGTATCGCACCACCTTCGATGCACCCAAGACTGGTGTCACCACGCTCCTCTTCGACGGCGCCATGAGTGAGGCTCACATCTATGTCAATGGCAAAGAGGCTATCTTCTGGCCTTACGGATACAACTCGTTCTCTGTGGATGTGTCAGAGCTCGTCAATCGAGACGGCAAGCCCAACACATTGGCCGTACGCCTGGAAAACCGCGATGAGAGCAGTCGCTGGTATCCTGGTGCCGGACTCTATCGCAATGTGCATGTGATACACACCGATTCCATCCATATCCCCGTTTGGGGCACCTATATCACAACACCTCATGTAGAGAAGGATTTTGCGAGCATCAACCTCAAGGTTGAGGTGGTTGGTCACAAGGGAAAGGCTGTTCGTATCGATACGGAAATCCTGTCACCAGACGGCAAGGTGGTGGCCAAGGAGAGCAAGCAGACCGTAACTATGCAGGGCCATGCCTTTGAGCAGAACCTCATTGTCAACCGCCCCTCATTGTGGTCGCCCGAGACACCTCACCTCTATAAGGCCGTAACCAAGGTTTATGTGGACGGTAAGGAACGCGACACCCAGAGCACCACCTTCGGCATACGCGACATTGCATACATTCCTCACAAAGGCTTTTTCCTGAACGGCAAGAATGTACAGTTCAAAGGCGTATGCCTGCACCACGATCTCGGTCCTTTGGGTACAGCCATCCATGTTGACGCCCTGCGTCACCAGCTCAGCATGCTCAAGGCTATGGGCTGTAATGCCATTCGTACCAGCCACAACATGCCTACTCCTGAGCTCATCCAGCTCTGTGACGAGATGGGACTCATGGCTATGGTCGAGCCTTTCGACGAATGGGATGTAGCTAAGTGTAAGAATGGTTACCACCGCTGGTGGAAGGATTGGGCAGAAAAAGATATGGTGAACATGCTTCGTCACTACCGCAACAATCCCAGCGTAGTGATGTGGAGTATCGGTAACGAAGTGCCTACACAGGGTCGCAAGGATGGCTATAAGATGGTGGATTTCCTGCAAGGCATCTGTCATCGCGAAGATCCCACTCGTCCCTGCACTTGTGGTATGGACCAGGTTGGCACCATCCTTCGCAACGGTTTTGGCGCCGTGGTCGATATCCCCGGATTCAACTATCGCGATCAGTATTATGAGGAGGGATACAAGACTTTGCCCCAAGGTTTCATCTTAGGTAGTGAGACAGCCAGTACCGTCAGTAGCCGTGGTACATATATGTTCCCTGTTGTGCTGAAGAAGCAGGCCCGCTACGAGAACCACCAGAGCAACGGTTATGACACGGAGGCTTGTTCGTGGAGCAATGTTCCCGAACTGGACTTCTGGCTCGAGGATGACAATCCATGGCACATGGGACAGTTCGTATGGACAGGCTTTGACTACCTCGGAGAGCCCTCACCTTACGACACCAACGACTGGCCCAGCCATTCCTCTGTCTTTGGCATCATCGACCTCGCATCGTTGCCCAAAGACCGCTATTACCTATACCAGAGCAAATGGAATCCCGATGCCAAGACCTTGCACATCCTGCCCCACTGGACATGGCCAGGACGCGAAGGTGAGGTGACGCCTGTCTTTGTCTATACCAGTGCCCCTGAAGCAGAGCTCTTCATCAACGGAGTGAGTCAGGGCCGACAGAAGAAAATGACCAAGAGCGAGGCTGAAGCCATACAGAAAACTGATCCACTGTGGCAACAAAGACGCTACCGCCTGATGTGGACCGATGTGAAATATCAACCCGGAGAACTCCGTGTCGTTGCCTACAATGCTGATGGTAGCGTGATGGGTGAGAAGATCGTCAAGACGGCAGGCAAGCCTGATCATCTCGTTCTCACTCCCACCAATCTTCAAGAAGGCCCCACCGGATTGCACGCCTACGAGTCAACAAGCGGTAATCGCGAACTCACCTATGTCACCGTGTCTGTGGTAGATAAGGATGGCAACCCCTGCCCCACCACTACCGACCTCGTACAATTTACTGTGAAGGGTGCGGGCAAGTTCCGTGCCGCAGGCAATGGCGATGCAACCAACCTTGACCTCTTCCACCTGCCCCAGCATCACCTCTTTGCCGGCCAGCTGACAGCTATCGTACAGCGAACCAACGAGAGTGGCAACATCGTTCTTGAAGCAAAGGCCAAGGGAATGAAGCCTGCAAAACTGGTCATTGAGCGTTGAACGATGAGCGTTGAGCGTTGAAGGTTGCGAGTAAGCGAGAGCAAAGCGGTGCTTGCGCATGCTTTGCCGAGCGGGAGCTGGCTCGAGGCATAACCTCAACGATGAGCGTTGAGCGTTGAGCGAAAAATCGAATAATCGAAGCTTCGAAAAACACTCAACGCTCATCACTCGACGCTCAACTCAATCACTGAGGCATGCATCAAGAGCAAGGCGGATATCAGCCTCGTTCATGTGCTGACCGATGAACACGAGCTTCTGCATACGGTCACCATAATATTCATCCCAGTCCTTGGCGGCCTGAGGATTCTGATCCAGGAACACTTCCAGTTCCTCTTGGGGCATAGTGGCATACCAGCGACCCGCATTGCGGAGCGTAACCTGACGACCTGCCTGCTCAAAGACATAGCAGATGTCCTGCTCATCACGGAAGTAGCACATACCCTTACAGCGAATGATGCTTTTCGGCCATAGGCGAGCTACGAAATGGTCAAAACGGCCAAGGTCGAAGGGACGACGCGCATAATATACAAAGGTACCGATACCATATTCCTCGCCATGTGCATGATCATGGTCGTGATGGTGCTGACAATGATGGCAATGGCAGTCTGCACCGTGGTGATGATGATGGTGGTGTTCATGTTCTTCGTCATCGTCATCGTCGTCATCATGATGGTGATGGTGGTGCTCGTGCTCATCGTCTTCGCCATCATGGTGATGATGTTCATGCTCATCATCATCGTCATCCATAGGTTTCTCTATCTCGGCAATCCATGCGGCAGAAGTTGCAACCTTATCAAAATCGAACAGGTGTGTATTGACAAGGAGGTCCAAAGACACATCACAGTAGTCGCAAGGGATAATCTCGGCCTTAGGTTGCAAGGCACGGAGAACCTGAGTAATGCGCTCCAGTTCGGCAGGCTCCACCTCAGAAGCCTTGTTCAGCAGAATGACATTACAGAACTCTATCTGCTGAATCACCAGATTCTCAATATCATCCTCTGCCAAAGTCTGCTTGAGCAGGTCGTGACCTCCGCTGAACTCATCCTTCAGACGAAGTGCATCAACCACACTGACAATACTGTCGAGACGCAAGAAGCCGTCCTTGATATAGTCGGGTCCCATGTCGGGAATACTGCAGATGGTTTGTGCGATAGGAGCAGGTTCGCAGATACCGCTGGCCTCAATGACGATATAGTCAAAACGATGCATGGCCATGAGGTCCTGCAACTGCTGTACGAGGTCCATCTTCAGCGTACAACAGATACAACCATTCTGCAAGGGCACAAGACTATCGTCTTGCTGATCTACCACACCACCCTTCTGGATAAGGTCGGCATCAATATTCACCTCACCTATATCGTTGACAATGACGGCGAACTTGATGCCACGGCGATTGGCCAGAATACGATTGAGCAAAGTGGTCTTACCACTGCCCAGATAACCCGTGAGTAACAATACGGGCACTTCAGGAACAGACTTATTCATTTTCTTCTATTTCTTCTTTATTACTTTCTTCTTGTACAATATTTTCTTCTAAAGAGGAGACACCGGCAAGCGTCTCGATCTTCGTTTTACGCTTCGAGTTCTCATTGGCACCCATCTTCACCAATTCCAGGGCTGGAGTATAGATGCTACGACCTTCCATGCGAGAGAGTGTATCCAACTTGTCAAAGGCATCCTTCGTCTTCTCCAACTGCTGACGAGCGGTCTCCAGACGCTCTGCATAGAGCTGGATGCGATCAATGATGGTATTGGCTGTATTGATGATTTTCTGCTGGTTTTCAACTTGTCTCACCTGCTTCCATGTCATCTCCAATACGCGCAACATCATATAGAGGTTCTGACTCCCTGAGATGACAACACCCTTGTCATAGGCCTCCTTCCAGAGAGTTGGTTCGTTGGCAAGAGCCAGTTGCAAAGCCGACTCGCTAAAGACATACATCAAGACGAAATCGAGACGGCCACGCCCATCCTTAATGTACTTAGAATAGTTCTTACGCGAAAGTTCATTGACATGATTTCTTACCGAAGCGATGTGCCGGCGGAGCGCATCCTGACGGGCCTCATCCGTATCAGCATTGTGATAGTCCTCAAAAGCTGTGAACGACATCTTCGAGTCAATGATCACATCACGCTGATCGGGGAAATGCAAGATCACATCGGGTATCATACGATGCCCATCCTCCTCTTCATAGATCGTGTTGCCCTTGGCATCGCGCATTGTGGCCTGCTCCTCAAACTGCACGCCCTCCTCCAGCCCCATGTCCTGCAAGAGTTGTTTCAGACGCAGTTCGCCGAAGTTCCCCTGGGTCTTGTTCTCACCTGTAAGTGCCTGGGCCAGTTTGTCGGCTCGCTCTCCTACCTCACGGCTCTGTGCGATACTCTGCTTGATGGTGGCATCGAGGCGTTCCATGGTGGTATGGCTCTGCTCACCAGTCCTCTGTACCGCCTCACGCATCTGCTGGATGTGGGTCTGTAGGGGAGTGAGAATCGTCGAGAGCTGTTCTCTGTTGACTGTTGAGAGTTGCTCGGCACGCTCACGGAGTATCTTCTCCGAAGTGGTCGTCATTTGCTCCTTCAAGAGGGCAAGTTGCTGTTTGAGCTGATTCTCATGTTGCTCTTTGAGTTCTGACAACTGATGGGCATGAACTACTTTCAGTTCACCTATTTGCCTGTTGTACTGTTCTTTCAGTTCAGCCACACGACGCTCTCCTGCCTCTGTCAGACTTTGGCTCAAGGCAGAAGCATGACTGCGAAGGAGCACATACACCGTGCCCGCACCTACAAGCATACCTGCCAAAAAGAGTAATATTTCCATCTTTATCTGTGTGTTTCTACAGTATTTTATTTATCCTAAGATTCTCCCTATACAAAAAACAGAGGTTGAAGGAAAACCATCACCTCTGCGTTTTGTAGCGGGGCCGGGGATTGAACCCGGGACCTCATGATTATGAATCATGCGCTCTAACCAGCTGAGCTACCCCGCCATCATTTCTTGATTGCGGGTGCAAAGGTAGGACATTTTTTTTATCCGTGCAAGAAAATGGGAAGAAAAATGCATCAAAAGATATAAAACAATGTTAATCTATACCTATTTTTCGGCTTTCGTATGCACACTTTCAACTTTTTATCGTAACTTTGCACACTAATTGCAAGTGCACGCGTATGCGTAGGCGCGCAAGCATTTATTAAAGGACAACAGATTAGTCGGCAAAGCCAATAAAGAAAGACCGCACGATGAGATTACTCAAGAAGATGGACATATACCTTTTGAAGTCCTACCTGCAACTCTTTGCGGGTACCTTCTTCATCTGCCTGTTCATCTTCCTCATGCAGTTCACCTGGCGCTATGTCAACGAACTGATTGGCAAGGGATTGTCCACAGAAGTACTGGGCAAATTCTTCTGGTACGCTTCGCTCAACCTTGTACCGATGTCCCTTCCGCTTGCCGTACTTCTGGCTGCTTTGGTATCTTTCGGTAATTTGGGCGAGAAGTTGGAACTCCTCTCCATGAAAGCCGCCGGTGTGTCGCTCATCCGCATCCTTGCACCCATCTTCTGCTTTGTTGCCTTACTGAGCGTCGGCAGTTTTTATTTCCAGAACAAAATCGGTCCCGAAGCCACCAAGCAACTGGGCGCACTTATCTACTCCATCAAGCAGAAGTCGCCCGAACTGGAGATACCCGAAGGTACCTTCTACAATGAGATACCCGGTTACAACCTCTTTGTGGAGCGCAAGGATCGCGAGACGGGTATGCTTTATGGTGTCATGATCTACCGCAATGCGGGAAGTTCCGACGACACACAGATTGTACTGGCCGACTCGGGCCGTTTGCAGAGCACCGAGGATCACCTCCACCTGAAGTTGACACTTTGGGGTGGCGAGCGTTTCCAGAACATGGCTGCCAATGGCGGTCAGATGCTCAAGGCCAATGTGCCTTATATGCGTGAGACATTCTTCATCGAGGAAGACCTCATCGCTTTCGACGACACCTTCAATGTGATGGACGCATCGCTTTTCGCCGCCAACGCGTCGACCAAGGACATTGTGGCCATCAACCATGGCATCGACTCGCTCAAGGAGCGCCTGAGCTACCTGGGGCACAGCATCTACGACAGTTATCGAGGTTCACAACTCAAGAGGGACCTGAAGACAGGACGCGAGGACTCTGCCAAAGTCGTCAAGGCCGCTGCCAAAACGGCTCCCCTCGATTCACTGAAGAGCAGACTGTCCACAACCGACCGTCAGGATGTATGGAAGGCCGCATGTACCACCTCAAGGCAGTTGGTCAACGAGTGTGAGTTCCGCTCCATCAGCTACAGTCTGGACGAGACCAACCATACTTATCGTCTCCATTGGGTTGAGTGGCACAAGAAGTTCACGCTCTCCGTGGCCTGCCTCATCTTCTTCTTCATCGGAGCTCCTCTGGGAGCCATCATCCGCAAGGGAGGACTGGGCTTGCCGGTAGTCATCAGCGTACTCATCTTCATCTTCTACTATATCATCAATGTGAGCGGTGAGAAGATGGCCAAGACGGGCGACTGGGAGATACCTTTTGGCATCTGGTTGAGCAGTATGGTGCTTGCGCCCATCGGAGCCTTCCTCACCTACAAGGCCAACAACGACTCTGCGATGTTCAACATCGAGGGATATACGCTCCCCGTAAAGCGTTTCATCACAAGAATCAAGCATTTAAGATATAAAAACAGAAATACAGAACCCCAAAATGATAACACTCAACAAGATTGAAGAGGCCATTGCTGACTTCCGCGAGGGCAAATTTGTCATCGTGGTTGATGACGAGGACCGTGAAAATGAGGGTGACTTCATCACCGCTGCAGAGATGATTACACCGGAGAAGGTGAATTTCATGTTGCAGAACGGGCGTGGTGTGCTCTGTGCTCCTATCACCATCAGCCGTGCCAAGGAACTGGAACTTCAGCATCAGGTAGAGGAGAACACTTCCATGCTGGGCACTCCCTTCACTGTCACGGTCGACCTCCTGGAGGGATGCACCACCGGCGTGAGCGCTCACGACCGTGCAGCCACCATTCGCGCCTTGGCTGACCCCAACACCAAACCTTCGGACTTCGGTCGTCCCGGACACATCAACCCTCTCTACGCTCAGGACAAGGGCGTGCTGAAGCGTGCCGGACACACAGAGGCTGGTATCGACATGGCTCGCCTGGCCGGACTCCAACCTGCCGCTGCGCTGATTGAGATCCTCAACGAGGATGGCACCATGGCACGCTTGCCCCAACTCAAGGAGGTGGCTAAGCAGTTTGACATCAAGATCATCAGTATACGCGACCTCATTGCATACCGTTTGCACCAGGAGTCGTTGGTGGAGAAGGGTGTAGAGGCCGACATGCCCACCGAATACGGCCATTTCCATATCATCCCCTTCCGCCAGAAGAGCAATGGCCTGGAGCATGTGGCTCTCATCAAGGGCGAATGGAAGCCCGACGAACCTATCCTCGTACGCATGCATAGCAGTTGTGTCACAGGCGACATCTTCGGCAGTCGCCGTTGCGACTGTGGCGAGCAACTACAGAAGAGCATGCAACTCATCGAGAAGGAAGGCAAGGGCCTCATCGTCTATCTCAACCAGGAAGGACGAGGTATCGGCCTGATGAACAAGATTGCAGCCTACAAACTGCAGGAGCAAGGCGAAGATACCGTTGATGCGAACATCCATCTAGGCTTCCGTGCCGACGAACGCGACTATGGCGTAGGTGCACAGATACTCCGCGAACTGGGTGTGAGCAAGATACGCCTCATCACCAACAATCCCGTCAAGCGTGTCGGTCTCGAAGGCTATGGCCTCGAGATTGTAGAGAATGTAGGCATTGAAATCAAGCCCAACCCCTTCAACGAGCGCTACCTCCGCACCAAGAAGGAGCGTATGGGACATATGTTAAAACTCTAACCCTCCAAAATAGCAAATAACAATGGACAATTACGACAAGAATTACGGCTACACACAAGAGAATGCCGTAGTAGTGACTATGAATAAGGTGTACAGTTGGATGACACTGGCACTGGTAGCAACTGCACTGACCGCTTTGTATGTGGCTCATAGCGAAACCGCCCTCGGCATCATCTTCGGCAATCAGGCCATACCTTACATCCTGATGATTGCAGAGGTGGGCGTAGTCATATACCTTAGCGCTCGTATCAACCGCATCAGTTATGCCACAGCGCTGACACTCTTCGGCTTATATTCTGTACTGAATGGTGTGGTGCTCTCCGTCATTCTCCTTTTATATGAACTCAGCACCATCTATGCTGCATTCTTTGCCACAGCAGGCACCTTTGGCGCTATGAGCATCATCGGATACACCACTAAGAAGGATCTCTCCGGCTTGGGTGGCATACTCACAATGGCCCTCCTCGGCCTTATCATTGCCAGCCTGGTCAACCTCTTCCTTCACAATGACAAGATGACCAGCATCATCACCTATGCCGGTGTCTTCATCTTTGTTGGCCTTACTGCCTATGACACCCAGAAGATCAAGCAGATGCTGGCATTCAGCAATGGCGTGGACCAACGCAAGATTGGCATCCTCGGTGCCCTTAGCCTCTATCTGGACTTCATCAACCTCTTCCTCTACATCCTTCGCCTACTCGGCAGCCGTAGAGACTAACAAGTCCAACCAGTTAATATCGGGCGAATCTCATTCGCCCACCCACAAAAAAACATTACAAAAAAACATACAATCCAATGAACACACTATCTGAAAGACTGAACCGCTTGGCACCCAGTGCCACCCTGGCAATGAGTCAGCGTAGCAGCGAACTGAAAGCTCAGGGCGTTGATGTAATTAACATGAGTGTAGGCGAGCCCGACTTCAACACGCCCGACCACATCAAGGCCGCTGCCATCAAGGCAGTGGAGGAGAACTGGAGTCGCTACTCTCCCGTTCCCGGTTATCCCGAACTGAAGAAGGCTATCGTCAACAAACTGAAGAATGAGAATGGCGTGGACTACACTCCTGCTCAGATTCTCTGCTCTCATGGTGCTAAGCAGAGTGTCTGCAACGCCATCATGGCACTCGTCAATGCTGGCGATGAGGTCATCATCCCTGCTCCCTACTGGGTAAGCTATCCTCAGATGGTACTTCTCGCTGAGGGTACTCCCGTCTTCGTAGAGGCTAAGATTGAGGCTGATTTCAAGATCACCCCCGAGCAGCTCGAGGCTGCCATCACTCCCAAGACTCGTGCCATCATCCTCTGCTCACCCAGCAACCCCACCGGTTCGGTATATAGCAAGGAGGAACTTGAGGCTCTGAAGAATGTGCTCCTGAAGCACGAGCGTGTCATCGTCATTGCAGACGAGATCTACGAGCACATTAACTATGTAGGTGAGCATGCCTCTATGGCTCAGTTCCCCGACATCAAGGAGCGCGTAGTGATCATCAACGGTGTATCTAAGGCTTATGCCATGACAGGCTGGCGTATCGGTTTCATTGCCGCTCCCGACTGGATCGTGAAGGGTTGCAACAAGCTCCAGGGCCAGTACACCAGTGGTCCTTGCTCAGTAAGTCAGAAGGCTGCAGAGGCTGCCTTTGCCGGCGACCAGCAGTGTGTAGAGGACATGCGTCAGGCTTTCGAGCGTCGCAAGAACCTCATTGTGAAGTTGGCCAAGGAGATTCCCGGTCTTGAGGTGAACGATCCTCAGGGTGCCTTCTATCTCTTCCCCAAGTGCTCAAGCTTCTTCGGCAAGAAGGATGGCGACCGTGTCATCAACAACTCTACCGACCTGGCTATGTACCTCCTCGAGGTGGGTCATGTAGCTACCGTTGGTGGTGATGCTTTCGGTTCACCCGAGTGCTTCCGTATGAGCTATGCTACCTCCGACGAGAACATCGTAGAGGCTATGCGTCGCATCAAGGAGACGCTCGCCAAGTTGGCATAACAGCACAGATTGTTGCTAAAAACAAAAAAGGAGGCCCGAAGGTCTCCTTTTTTGTTATCTGTCAATCAAAGATTACAGAGAAATAGCACCGCTGGGGCAAGCATCTGCACAAGTACCACACTCAGTGCACTCGTCAGCGTTGATTGAATACTTGTCACCCTCAGAGATTGCTCCTACGGGGCACTCATCGATACATGTGCCGCATGCAACACAGTCGTCACCAATTACGTAAGCCATAGTTCTTTTATTTTTAAATGGTTATTAATATGTTCTAAAATCTATGGGCAAAGGTAATCAAAAATAATTAACCACGCATCAAATCGAGGCATTTTTTTTGCTTCTTCTCATCAAAATCTATGATTCTCGCAATAATTTGCTAACTTTGCAGTTATTATAGGTAATGGTCGAAACATATCATCGGAATGAAAAAAGGACTCTTCATACTCATCATGCTCATGAGCACACTCACAGGAGTGGCTCAGCAGCGTCGTGTCATGAACCGTCCCTACCTTGACATGCGCCATTTGCACTATGGCTTCCTGCTCGGTTTTCACATGCAAGACATTGAGTTCACCAACAATGGCCATATCGATCCCGAGACAGGCGAACAGTGGTATAGCGATATCGACAATTATAGTCCGGGATTCAATGTCGGTGTGCTCGCCGAACTGCGTCTCAACGAGTTTCTCGCCTTGCGCTTCACACCCACGCTCAACTTCGGACAGAAGCGTGCATGGTTTCATGAGCAGGTGAGTGGTCGCGACACCACCACAGTCATCAAGAGCACACAGATAGCCTTCCCCCTCGACCTGAAGTTTGCAGCACCGCGCTACAACAATTTCCGTCCCTATCTCATTGCGGGTGTAGCACCGGCCATCGACCTGACCACACGCAAGCACCATGCCCTTCGCATGAATGCCATGGACTGCATGCTGGAGGTGGGTATGGGTTGCGATATGTATCTGCGCTACTTCAAACTGATTCCCGAGATTAAGTTTAGCTTCGGACTCTCCAACCTTCTCAAGAAGGACCGTAGTGACCTCATCGATGCTTCTCTTATGAAGTACACCGAGGCCTTGGACCGCGCTCGATCCAAGATGATTACCTTCACCTTCTACTTCGAATAGCGCTCCACGCTAACCTTCACCACGCCTACATATCTGCCGTTCTTGCCCTGGTGATCCAGCACCACATGATTACCATCCTTATCCACCAAGAACTCTGGCACTTCCATATAGGTATGCGTATGTCCACCCAGCAGTACATCGATGCCGGAGGTACGACTGATAAAAGCAGGATCCATGCCCGCATCCTTACCCGTGCCTAAGTGTGAGAGACACACCACAAGGTCACAATGCTCCTCACCACGCAGACGGTCGATCACAGGTTGGGCAGCCACAGCAGGATCGATGAAATCCACCCCTTGGAAGTTGGCCGCACTCACCAGTCCCTCCATCTTCGGACTCACGCCAAAGATACCCACGCGCACACCCGCGCATTCCTTTATAATATAAGGCTTCACCAATCCCTCCACCACAGTTCCGGTAAAGTCATAGTTACAGCACACCACGGGGAATTTCGCCATACGGAAGAGGCGAGCCATATTGTCCAGTCCGAAGTCGAACTCATGATTGCCTATCGTACAGGCATCGTAGCCCATCTCATTCATCAGGCTCACCTCCACTTCACCCTTGAAGAGGTTGTAGTACACCGACCCCTGTGAGAAGTCTCCACAGTCGAGCAACAGCACCTGCTTGTTCTCCTTACGCAGACGGTCCAGCAAGGCCGCCCTGCGCAGGTAGCCGCCCTTATCTGCCTCATCAACATTGGGATTGTTCACCGAGATAGGTTCCACGCAAGAGTGTGTATCGCTCGTGTGTATGATACATATCTCTTGCTGTTGTGCCATCATCACGCTACTCGTGATCCAGGCTATCAGTATCAGTATCTTTTTCATTTTCTTCTTTTTTTTCTCCTTTACAAGGCCTCGAATCATCGAAGTCTCAAAGCCTCGAGATAACGAGCCCTTGGCATCCATTCTGCCCTCGGGCTTTGCCGCCCATTCTGCTCTCGGGTTAACCCGAGGGTTAAGCTTTTCATTGCTCCACGCTCACTCTCCCCTCCAGTTTCGAGTCGATCACCTTGTGCTCACGGATGGTCTTCATCAAAATCTCACGAACGGGTATCTCACTCTGGCGGATACCTACTCGCTTCTTCAGCGCATACAGTTTGTCATTGCCTTCTGCCAGATAGTCGAGCGTAGCGATATTGTAGATGCGCTCAGGATTCACGGGCTCTCCATTGACCAAGGCACTCTTCAGTTTGCCATCGCGTGTGATGATCAACTTCACCTCATGGCTCAGTGCCTCGCCACCCACTGCGGCAATGTTCTCAAAGAGCTCGGTCAGTTCGGTACCCTTCAACTGTAGCACGCAAAGCATGTTCTGGAAAGGTGAGATGAGCATGATATCGCCCTGTGTCACCTTACCCTGAGGCATGTTGTTACGCAGGCCTCCCACATTGGCCAGACCCAGTTCGGCCTTGCCCTTGCCGTCAAAGTTGCTCTGTTCCACGAGCGCATCTGCCACCCAGTTACCCAGCAAACTCTCAGGGCGACCTCCGGCCATGCCCCTACGACTCTCACCCAGCACGGGAGCCATGATGCTGTCCACACTCTTCTTGTAGGGTGCCAGCAAGGCATCCAAGCGTGCACTATGCTTGCCGTCCAGACTGCTATTCACCTCATAGCGCGTGGCCCTTATCTGCTTGATATTGTGGCGTTGTGCCCAAACACCCGTACAGGAGAGCGACAATGTCAATGCCAATAGAATATGTTTCATCATGATTGTAGATTGATTTTTACCTCACAAAAATACAAAAAAAACGCATCAAAAACAAAAAATTCCCTTCAGTTTTTCGTAATCTTGACATACTGTCGAAGTTACTTCCGTTCGGAAATACAAATTAAAACGAGTTTTATTTGGTATTTCGCTCACTTATTCGTAACTTTGCACCCGCTTTCCGCCTTAGGTCGCTGACAGGATGAAGAGTTCCCTAGTTATGCCTCTGGTGAGATCGTCAAACAATTTAATTAACAAACAACAATGGCAGATTTAATTAAAATTGCTGAGGAAGCATTTGCTACTGGCAAGCAGCACCCCTCATTCAAGGCTGGTGACACTGTAACCGTAGCTTACAAGATCATCGAGGGTAACAAGGAGCGTATCCAGTTGTACCGTGGTGTATGTATCAAGATTAGCGGTCATGGCGACAAGAAGCGCTTCACCGTTCGCAAGATGTCTGGTACCGTAGGTGTAGAGCGTATCTTCCCTATCGAGAGCCCCAACATCGACAGCATCACCGTGAACAAGATTGGTAAGGTACGTCGCGCTAAGTTGTACTACCTCCGCAACCTCACCGGTAAGAAGGCTCGCATCGCTGAGAAGCGCGTTGCAACAAAGGCTGAGGCTTAATCGCCGGCTTACCGCACACAATCAAGCAAATCATCAAGGCATCAAGGATTCTTTCCTTGGTGCCTTTGCTTTTTGTCACCAAATTCATATATGATGCAGAGAAAAGCCCATGCAGGCGAATGCTATTTATCGTGTAGCGTGGCGAAGCTTGGTCATATATAATGGCAACGCTTAGTCATTATAATGGCGAGGCATGGTCACGCTACGCGATGCAGCGAGTCACCGTTTACGATTTCAAAAGAGCTAAAAGGAGCAGAAAAAAAATCCCCACCTTGCTCCTGCGAGCAAAGCGGGGAAACAGACTATGTTTGTAGGAAATATCCTATTATTCAACAAAGTTCAAATTCCAAACATCATCAACCGTCTTCTGACCTCTCTGGTTGTTCTCGTCAGTACATACATAACCGAGAAGAACAATACCTACCTGCTTCTTCTCTTTAGCAGCTTGAGCCACCTGATTGATTACTAACGTATTAATACTTCTCATGCGATCGGAAATATTATCACTACTTCTAGTGTGAAAACATGTACCAGTAATATGCCAGTTTGAAGCAACGGTCTCCTTCTTAGCTTCAGCAAATGCGGACTTAATTTGATTTTCCTTATCAGCAACAGCTACTGTAAAATGATCATGGATAAAAGCATTACCAGTACCAATTAAGAAAGGAGATGTCTGCAGATCAACAGATTCCTTAGACCATGCACTGATATTATTGCCAACAATAGACCCGGTATAGTTTGACTCAACAAACAGAATCTTACCACGAGCTTGAGCAACAGTAATATTTGGATCAAAGTTCATCAAATAATAATCTTTGTATTCACCAACCATAATCTTATTGGTAATCTCATCATAAATATGAGCCTTGAAATTAGCTGCATCTGCATCATCCGTCAAGAATACAACCAAGAACTCGGTGGTATGAGCCTTCAACCATTTAACAGCATCTGTGATAAATGTTCTTAAAATTGTAGCGTTTCCACTTGCATCATTATCATGCTTGTTTGTAAAGAAACCTCTCTGAGCAGCACTATTATCCCACTTCAAACGCATATCGAATACTCGTACACCGTGATCAAGTTGGTAATTAACTACATCATTACCAGGAATTTTTTCGAGCACTCTACGTCTTTGTGTACTGGTGTTAATTGGCATACCATATTCCGCAGCGTATTTCTCTAACCAACCAGGGAAGCTCTTAGTCTGCGTACGATCTTTTCCTGAAGTAGCCTCTACAAAGTTACCAGAATCATACGAACCGGGGAGAGACATCTTGGATACGGGCGTAGAATTCTTCTCAAATGCAATCCAGTTAGCACCAGTCAAATCACCAACAGGAGGAGTATCCTGCTGCTTCTCAGGAAGTGCACCCAAAACAATGTGGTTGCGCATGCTGGGCTTAAGAAGATGAACAGCTACTTCAGGATCACCCTCCTTAGCCAAAAGAGTCAACTGATCATCCAACTTACCGTTCAGCTGAACCTTTACAGCCTTGTTGTAGTCACCACGGATGAAAATAGTTGCCTTAACGGTCTCTGTAGAACCCTGAGCAAGTGTGATGGGGGTGTCAAACTCCATCTGAACATTGTTCTTAACAACTACCGTAGTGTACTTCTTAGTAGCATAATTGTATGTGAAGCTACCTGCCACAGGTGCGGGATTAGCGTCTGTAGAGATATTAGCTACCGTGATAGACTTCAACTCGAAATCCTGGTTAGGAGAAGCTGAAATAGTGATATCAACTGCAGTGAAGATAGGCTCGAAGGGAAGTTCAACACCACCGGCGCTCAAACTTGAACGCTGGCAAGAAGTAGCACCAGCCATCAAAGCTGCATTCATATCTACATAATAGCCATTCACGAGTGTAGGTGTCTGAGTCTCAGGCATGGTAGCAGTCAGCACACCATCCTTAATCTCCTGTACATTCGCTGCGGGATATGCCTCATAGAAATTGTGAGTATCCTCTGCACCCCAATACAGACCTTCACCCTGTACGCTATACACATTTGTACCATCTGCATCCGAAACGGTATAAGTAGCAGTATTCTGCTTGCCGTCCTCTTCAGATGCCTGAGCCTGAGGGCAATTAACCATCACTTGGTCACCATCCACCCAATAGAGAGGCCACTGGTTGTCAACCTTATCGCCATAAACAGTACGGGTCCCTGCTACACGAGCAGTAGCAGCAAAACGGATAGGCTCACCTGCCTGAGCACTTACCTTAACGATCTCTTCCTCAGAGCAAGAAGTGAAGAGACCAACAGTTGCAGCTGCAAGAGCTGCCATCATCATATATTTCTTCATAATGCTTTCTGTTTTTTTAATGTCAGTTACTTCTTTTATTTACTCTTTAGTCCAATCTACATCCTCAAAGCTGATGTCGAAACCTGCATCTTCCTGCGAACTTGCCTTAATCTGCATCTTGCTTTCAATCTGATCACCTGAAGCCGCCATGCAGTTACCCTCCATGGTCACGACACGCTTAGTCGTGAGGGGCGCTTCGTAAGCTTCCTTCTTGATTAATTGTCTCATAGTCTTTATAGTCTTTAAAAATTTATAATGTTATCCTTATATATAACGTGAACTTATTAACCTATTAATTATCAACGCAAACGCTACCCCTTTCGGAGCGAGCAAAAATATATACAAATCGCCGGCACAGGGTGCCAGAGACCTTGTCTGTAAGGTTTATAAAGAGATGGTTCTTAATCTAAATAGTTGCGACAAATATACGCATTTTTTCATTCTTGCAAACATTTTCGTGCTTTTTTTTACCGAAAATTGCAAAAAAGATGATTTCTTCCCCTATTTAATATCAAAACGATTCAATTAAAGCGTCACTTACCCTCATTTCGCGACACCGAAAAAATCACGCCTTAAAATGAAAATCACGCCCCACAATCTTTACTCGCAAGATTTTCAATTATTTCATACAAAAAAGCAAGATCCCTCCTTCACAGGAGAGACCTCGCAAGTTCTATTACCTATTTTATGCGTTGAGCGTCGATAGCTCGACAGCCCGAATACTCGACGGCTCGCTAGCTCGCTAGCTCGAACAAATCGAGAGAGCATCCCCCCGCTCGCCGCTCATCACTCAACGCTCACCGCTCAACGCTCATCGCTCATCGCTCATCGCTTCAACACCTTTCGTGTTGTGCCATCACTCATCTTGATGATATTGATGCCCTTACCCATCTGAGTGCGGCGTACGCCATTGGCATCATAGATAGCCTCCACACTTGTCTGAGTATCGACCTCGTCGAGTGCCAAAGGAATCTCCTCCTCGGGAATCTCGTCGATCCATCCCTGACCCTTCACATTGCTACTTGCACCAAGGTAGGTGATACGGAAATTGTCGAAGCAGGTCCATGAAGCAGTAGAGGTAGTATTGGTAGTCTTCTTGATACCGAGCTTGATCTGACCGTTGGTAACCGTCACGATGATAGGCTCCACGGTGTACTTACCAGCAGAGAATGCTGCAGATGCCTCCTCCTGGGTGGTAGGAGCGTTGGCCTCATCGCGTACGGAATGTACAGCCTTGCTCTGACCGTTGACATAGAAGTTGGCATGCACGGTCTTTGAGGTACCATTAGCCTCACCATCACGGTAGAATGCCTGTACGGAGATGCTATACACACCATTGGGTAGATTCTTCACAGTCTGATTGATATCGAAGGTAGAATTGATACTCTGGAAGTAACTGCTACGCTTCTTCCATGCCAGAGAGTAGTTGCCATTGCCATAGTCACTATCGTTGTGACCACCAATGCCATAAGTGCGGTTGGTACTTGAACCGATGCTTGAGGTGCTCCAGTAAGCATTCTCCTCGTTGTCGTTGCGGTTGAAGTTGACACCATGGAAAAGATAGGTGGCATCGATAGGATGATCCGCTGTGGCATCCAAGAGTTCTGCGTCACGATCAGCCTTGCTCACCATCTTCCACTGCTGTGCGGCATCACCGGCATTGACATTGGCAGCAACCACATTGCCACCCTGCTCTGCGATAGCCTTGCCATCAAGCGAGATGACATAAGCGTTGGTCTGCCCTACACGCTGGAAGGTCCACGAGGTAGCAGCACCATCGAGGTAGAGCTCGGAGGTAAGGTAGTTCTCCTTGCTACCATTACTGATATGGGAATTGATCTTGAACACATGGTCGGCAGTCTGCTCAAGGGTAAGGATATGACCTACCTCCGAGGTGATGGCATGGGTACCCCAGCTTGCACCAGCATCCAGGTACTTACCTGTAGCTACATTCTGGAAATAGAAGGTCTCACCTGCAAGGGCAATCTCAGGAACCTCAGGCTCCTCGGGTGTCACGATAGGATCTTCTGGATCGGGCTGCTCGGGATCAACCGTCTCACCACCTTCACCAGTGCCGGGCTGCTCAGGCTCTACAGTCTCACCGCCCTCACCTGTTCCGGGCTGCTCAGGATCAACAGTTTCACCACCCTCACCAGTACCGGGTTGTTCGGGCTCTGTTACGGTCTGACCCTTGGTTGCTGTGAAGTAACCCACTACGGGGAAGTGGTCTGCCAGAGGTGTGCCATCGGCCTTAACGAACTGTGTATCAACATACCACTGATTGAGGGTAAGCTGCACATCTGCATCGGTATTGTTGATGTAGAACACCTTGTCCACAATCTCTCCCTCTACATATCCGAGGTCACCTACGGTCAGCGCGGGAGTGCCCTGCTCGGGATACACGCCACCTTTGCACTTGTCGATCCAACCATCGTGTACATCAAAGCGAGGATCTGCATTCAGTACATCAATGAAGTTTGACTTGGGGCTCTCTATACGGGTATAACGGCAGTTAGTGTCGCCCATCACGATGATGGGACGCTTGTTGTTGCTTGCCTTGATGGCAGCCACGAGTTGTGCCCACTGCTTCTGAACGGTCTGTCCGTGCTTGATACCGTTGGAGTCATCGCCCGTGCCGGCATCCATGTGGAGGATATACATATCCACCTCAAATCCCTCGGCTACGGTAAGGGTGTAGTAGCGGTAACCTTTCTTCAGGCAGGTGTTGGCACCATCGGTAAGGCCACCATATTTATTAGTCCACTCTACGAAGGTCTCGTTGGTCGCCGTATGAGTCTTCTTCCAGATAAACTGCAAACCATCGGTATCAAGCTTGCCGCTCAAAGCCTTGGTCCAACTGCCCGGTGCACGGTAAGTGCCGAAATTGTAGTTGGCGGTGAGGGCACTACGCAGTTCGGTATCGTTCTGGAAATCCTCGGAGCATCCCACAAAGTCCCAGCCTCGCTCAGCGATCTTCTGACTGATAAGCTTCGTTCCTGCACTACCGGGACCGTCGCCATTGATGCTGACAAACAAGATTTTAGCGGGCAGACCGTCTACATTCATAGCCACTGCCGAAAAATCGACTTGCTGTTGTTGAGCGCATACACCGCTCCATCCAAGCACGCTTGCAGTAAAGGCAAGCAGTACCTTCTTAAGATAGTTCTTCTTCATAAAAGATTGTGTTTAAGGTTAATAAGTAATGATTAAATAATAACTTCCAATTGTATATGGTTAATTGACTACTACAGCTTTGGTTGTCTTTTTGGCCATTTTTGCACTGTCCATCAGTTACATAGCCCGCTATGCGCCTTCAGCACAACGCAAAAATATCTCAAAAATCCTAATCAAATCCTTCGAAGTTTGTATTTAACCATTACTAAGTGTTTTATTTTGGTTGTAATTTTTACCATCATGCTTGATGGTGATTTAGGGTAAAAAGGTAAAAAAATAATGATTAACTATTTAGAATTTAAGATTATAGCATTTTTGTACTTCAATTAGCGTGAGCTATAGCTCACACCTCTATCATTTCCTTGTGTTCTTCATGCTTGCTTGTGTTGATATTTCTTCACGGGCAAAGGTAATCAATAATACTTATAAACCATTCACAAAATGTAATAATAAATACCTATCCATGCTGAATTGACAAGCCCATATAGCAAAACTGCGATATTTGCTCATATACGCGGGCAAAGAAACAAGAAAAATGAATCGCAAAAACAGATAAGCAAAAACCATCTAACCTCTGTGAAACTGTGAAAGCAAAAAATCAAACTTTATTCAGGAAGGGAATGGACAAAAAAAATCCCCGCACCATAAAGTGATGCGGGGAATATTGAGGGGAATGAAGTATAGGGATTATTGTCTGGGAGCCAAAGGAGCGCCATCACCCTTGTAGTTGTTAGCCCAAATGGCATCCTCTACAGTCTCTCCATTAAACTTGGCGCCATTGCAGACATAAGCCATCATCACGATGCCTGCTCTCTCGTATTTTTCACCATTACTCAAACTCTTCACCCAATCATAGACATCCTTGCGGATTCCGCCCTTGGGAGCCGACCCGTCCATTGCATTAGAATAAACGACATCATTAATTACAGCCCAGTAACGAGCACAAGCGCCAATATAATACCAATGACTCACTACAGTATCACCTTTGCATAATGAAAATGCATCAGCAAGCAAAGTATGCTTCTTTGTCCAGTCTGATTCATTAGAACGCAGATTATTATAATCATGAACATAGATCTTACCGCTACCCATAGTATAATTACGAAGAGCCACCTCGTTAGCTTCTGTTCTGTCATGTCTATTGTTGTGCACCCAACCCGTAACGGTCAAGCCGATAGGATTATTCACGGGAGTACCATTGACAACAAGAATCTTACCTCGAGCTTCACCCACGGTGATATCAGGACTGAAGCTCTTAAGCAAATATTGCTCGGGGATCAAGTTGATAAGATCTGATGCATGGTTAACATAGTTGTCTGTTCCTGTAGTCGAACTTCCTGCCTCGTAGTCAGACAAGAACACGAGAAGGAACTCTGTTGTATGAGCCTGAAGCCACTTGATACCAGCAGCCACAAACTGTGTAAAATTAACTGCTTCTGGACTCGCTAAGAAATTTGCCTCGCGATTAGTATACCAATGACCGGGATATTTACTCTCATCCTCACTATACGACAACTTGAGATCGAAAGCACGAATACCGCCATCAAGGTATGCTTTCATCTGGTTATAATAGCGATTGGCATCATCATCGTTTCCACTATAGAGCTTGGTCTGTGCACGGTCATCACCGGTGATCTTATTCACAAAGTTGGCAGCATCATAAGCACCAGGAAGTGACATCTGCGATACATAGGTGAGGTCGGGAGTATGGCTTACCCACCACTCACCACTCATAGGCTGTACCTGCTCTGTTGGGATAGCGCCCAAAGCGACATGGTTACGAGCTTCCGCTACTACCTTCTGGCCGATAGCGCCCTGCTTCTTCAACATAACGGGCTTGAATGCATCGGTAGAAGACTTCAAGTTACCATTGAGGACAACCTTTACTGCATTGTTGAAGTCACCACGCAAGAATACAGTAACCTTTACTTCCTGGACAGCATCTGCATTGTCTGCTTCATTTGACAAGATAATGGGCTCATCAAAGCCAACCTGTACATTGTACTCCTCGTCTTGTGCAGACACACTTGCATAGTGGCCGTCAAAGTCATAGGTAAACTTACCTGCCAAAGGCTTAATCTCAGTCTCCGACTCAATATTTGCGACAGTAATTGATGTCAAAGTGAAAGGCTGATTTTCAGAAGCTGAGACTGTGATGTCAATAGCAGTAAAGATAGGCTTAAACTCAAGGTTAAGTCCACTCTCAGGGATTGCCGTTCTTTGACAATTGGTAGTACCAGCCATCAATGCAGCATTCATATCAGCATAGTAGCCATTAGCCTGAAGGGTAGCCTTCTGGCTCTTGGGCATCTCTGCAGTCAGGATACCTGCCTCACTAACGGTATTGTTCTCACTTGCGGGATATACCTCGTAGAAGTGATGCATATCCTCCTTACCCCAGCAGAGGTTAGCCTGAGAAGTGATGTCATATACATTCTTGTTCTCACTTGCCGACACAGTATAGACCGCCGTCTGCTCGTTACCACCTTCAGTACTTGCCTGAGGACAGTATACAGACACCTTATCGTTCTCTACCCAATTGATGTCCCACTTACCATTGGTATTAAGCTCATCTCCGTAAACTGTACGGGTCTCTACAGCATGAGTAGAGGCAGTGAAACGGATAGGATCACCCACATTAGCACTAAGCTTCACAATCTCCTCTTGAGAGCAAGAAGTGAAGAGGCTTGCCATAGCTGCAAAAGCAGCGAAAAACATATATTTCTTCATATCGTCTTCTTTTTAAGTTAAATTACTCCCAACCGTTACCTGAAAAATCAAATTCTTTACCGTCATTCTGCTCACCAGCAGTAATACTAACGGTAGATTCTTTCATTGGATCTCCTGAAGCTGCCATACAGTTGCCTTCCATCGTCACTACACGCTTGGTAGTGAGTGGAGCTTCATAGGCTTCTTTGTTAATTAATTGTCTCATAGTCTGTTATTGTTTGATATATTTTGAAACGCTTTAAAGTCATCCTATAGGGCCAAGTATCTATTAATCAGCTGTGTTTTCTGTTTTTCTTACATATAGTCCCACGCCAACTATTTAAGTTCTGGTTGTCCAGGATGCCCGCGAACGGATACTATACACCCTTTCCGAGGTGCAAAGTTACGACTTTTTTCTGTATTGACAATGAATATTTGCTTGATATTGGCTATTTTTTATGTTTTCGTACTTTTTTAATGACATAAATCAAGAATGAGAAACCGTACCGGTACAGAAGCATGTGTTTTCTCCGAGGCATGTGGGGATGTGTAACATGGTGGAAAATGAGTGGTTGTATTTTCTACCTATTTTATACCGCGCACGCTGCGCATGCACTATATATGCGCGAGAAATCAACTTGCGTGAAAGCCAGGCGGGGCAAGGGAAAGATACAAGGAAGGGGTAAGGCCGTCACTCTGCAAGGCGTACGGTCTATATAGGCAATAATTTCTAATATCCTTACATAATATCGCAGAAACAGAAATCCGCTCTTTTCTTCCTGAATAAGGCATTGCAAGGCTTTTGATGGCATATCGCGTACGATAATGCATTGTTCATATGTAAGTAACATACAAATACAGCGCAAACGATTAAAAACCAAACAAAAAGTATTATACATCACTCGCGTATATATAATAATATAATGTATATACAATCATAGCGCAAACGACTAAAAATGCGTATATATAATAGTTGGCGTGGAACTATTCGCACCCTCGCCCCTGCAAAGTGCTATTCTGAGGGCCGCCCAACACAGCCTTATTGACATTCAAAAAGATAGCACAAGTATAGGTTTTTCAAACGCCAAACATGGAACAAAACAAATAAATACATAAACTATGAGACAATTTTTTAACAAAGAAGCTTATGAGGCTCCCAGCACCACCATGCGTGTTGTGCTGATGGAAGGCAACTGCATGGCCGCTTCAAACGACCCTGTTGTACACGACAGCAACACCTCTGCCGACATCACAGAGCAGGTTGGTGGAGATGACATCACTTTTGATACAAAATGGGACAACTCTAGAAACTAAAAAGAAAGAAACGACAATGAAAAAGTATATTTTAAGTTTGATGTCGGCAATGATACTCATGGGTATGGTATCTTGCTCCGATGAAGAGTTGGTAAAGAACAACGGTGCAAAACCTGGTGATCTCGTAATCTTTAGCGTTAACAAGGCAGAGACTCGTACTGTATACGAGGATGCAAACCCTTTGCAGATTGACTGGGTGAAGGGCGACCAGATTCGTATCTTCTGTGAACAAGCCGAGGGTGCTAAGAATGCCGAATACAGCATCACCCCCACTTCTGACGCTGCACACACGGAAAAACTGACCACCGAGGGTTCACACAGCAAATATGGCTTGGTTGACGAGAACGAGAGTGGTCTTCGCTGGAATGGTGCAATCATGAATGAGAATCCCGTTCACAATTTCTATGCAGCATATCCCTCAGAGGTTGCAAGCTGTTCAAGCAATGGCACCTTTGAATTTGCCATGAACACCAACCAGACCTGTAGTGTTTCCATGAAGGTAAATGCAGATGGTAAGACTGGTGACGGAAGTACAGCATATATCGCTGCCCCTGATATGAAGAATGCATATATGGTAGCTGCCGCAAAGGGACTCAAAGCACCCGAGACGAGCAAGGTAGACCTCGTGTTTGCTCCCGTGATGACCACCTTGAATGTCAAGGTCTCTGCCAATGCCGTAGGTGACTCCACTACAGACTCACTCAATGTGACTGGTATCACTATCAGCCTTCCCGATGTAGCTCACACCAGCGACAACAAGTTCCGCTACAGAATCGCCAGCAGCAACAACATGGAGGAAGCTGGAGTAAAAGGCTCATATGTTGCAATTGGTGGTGACATCGAAACAAGTGATGTGAATTTCTTCACCGGTATCCGTTTCACCAAAGAATACCTCAGCGGAAATACCGAGGTATTCAACTCTATCCCCCTTGCATCGGGCCAGAGCGTAACCTTCACCGTATTCCTTCCTCCTGTAGCCGCTGCTAACTTCGAATCTGCAAAGATCCGTGTCAATGCGTCAGGTTCTGCCAGCTATGCCATTGAGATTGGCCAACCTGTAGCACCAAGTTCAAAGCGCAATATCATTATGCCTACCATACCTCTTGGTGGCTCTGCACGCGTAAACAACTGGGTCACCGAGTTGGATGAAAACATCTACATCAACCAGTTGTCAATTCCCGGAACAACCAATTCTTGCGGACACACCTCATACAGCAACAGTGCTACAGGACAGAGCCGCACTCTCAAGGCACAATGGGAAGCTGGTGTGCGCGCATTTGAATTTAGAACTGCTGTAGCAGACCTCTTTGCATCATATGGTAGATATACAATGGTATGCTATGATGGTGGTGTAAATCTGCACACTTCATTTGAAAATGCTATTGATAGCATCTATAATTTTGTAAAAGGCACCAAGGAATTTGCAATAGTACTTTTGAGCTACAATGCAGAAAACATGTCAAATGTTCTTGGT
>JAZQQX010000054.1:0-2862 GCA_045629325.1 Bacteroidaceae bacterium
TAAAATATTTGACTGCCGAACAGAGCCGCATTAACTACCCAATGGATTATCAGCCGTGGAGCTTTGAGCTGTGGGTGACCCCCGAACACCAGTCGCTCGACTATCAGCGCGGCTCGCTCGACACGCTGGCTACGCACACCAAAATGTCCATTAACCCTATTCTCGAAGGCGACTGGTTCCCTACGCATGACTATCAGCACGAAGTCAAATGGAGCATCGTCCATGCTCTGCGAGGCTCCGATGTCCACGACCGCATCACCTATCGCGATGACAGCCATCCCCTGGTGGTGAAACTGGGCAATCCGGATCTGAAATATAAGGAGCAATCGACCAGCCTGAATGCCGAGTATTCCAACCGCTTTGGCGCACACCAACGGATGTACCATGTGGGTACATCATTCAAGTATCTGCACCAAGCCATAGGTCAGGCCGTCACCTATGCCCCCATCACTGGAGTCTATACCTATCGACCTGAGAATGTGAGCGGAAACTACACCGCCAATATCAAACTGGACTTCTCCCAGAACCTCGACGAGAAGCGCTACTGGTCGGTGAAGGCGAATGCCGATGCCAACTTCCATCACTCCGTGGATCAGGTATTGCTGGCCGGTGAGACCATGAGCCACCTCAACCAGGTCAACACCCTCACCCTCCACGACGGTGCCTCTGTGCAGTACGATCACAACAAGCTCAACCTCCGCGCCTCCTACGACTTCCGTTGGCGCCACAGCGAGGGCAAGATGCTCGACTTCGATGTGCTCAATGCCTTCGACTATCAGTATGGCGTCTCCGGTCGCTACACCATCCCCGGCATCAACATGACGGTCTCTGCCGATGCCAATATGTTCAGCCGTCGCGGTTATGGTTCGTCAGCTCTCAACACCGACGATTTCGTGGTCAACGCCTCCGTTAGCCAGCCCTTCCTGAAGGGCAAGCTCATCGCCCGCATCGAAGCCTTCGACCTCCTGCACAACCTGTCCAGCACACAGTATGAGGTCAATGCACAGGGTCGCACCATCACCTGGTACCGTTCCCTCCCTCATTACGCCATGCTGCACCTCGTGTACCACTGGAACAAGAACCCGAAGAAGAAGTAGGTTTTGAGGATTAGTGAATAGTGACCTTTCACAGACGTGTGAAAGGAGTGAATAATACCTAATACTGATAATTATTTAATATGTTGGATGAAGCATGCATTGTTGTATCTCCTAAACGACTAATAGAATGAAAAGAAGAATCACATTAATCGCGGGTTTGCTGCTGGCATCTGCAGCATTCTGCCAGAACAGGGACAGTATCGACGTGACGATGTTCACCGTCGGCTATGACTACAAGGTTCGCACCACGGACAAGGACGGGAATGCCGTCACAGACTCCCTGCGTACCGTGCTGCTGGTGGGTCACAAGATGACAAAGACCATGGGATACTACACGGACTGGGTTGACCGCCAGGGCGAGACGCGCGACGAATACTACCTGAAGCAACGAGAGATGATGGCACACGTGCCCACGGTGTTCGTACGGAAGGAGGACAAGAAGATGGAGGTGCAGGAGGACGTGCCCGTTCACCACTACACCTACACGGAACCGGCCAAGCTGGGGTGGACGCTGACGGAGGATACGCTCACCATCAGCGGCTATCCCTGCCACAAGGCACAGGCAACCTACGGTGGCCGCACCTGGACGGCCTGGTACACCGAGGACATTCCCACTACGGCCGGTCCGTGGAAACTCTGCGGTTTGCCCGGATTGATCGTCAAGGCAGAGGATACGGACAGCATCTTCTCCTTCCAGCTCTTCGAACTGACCCAGGTGCAGCGTGCCATCACCAGGCACGAAGATCCGACGACCATCAAGACCAAGCGCGACAAGTTCATCCAGATGCGCAACAAGCTCTTCCTTGACCCTCGCTACATGAAGAACCCACTGTATTACTATGTACGCGCAGTTGGCGATGTGGATGGTGTGGACATCTACAGCCCCGATGCCAAAGCAAATGGCAACTATGTCAGCAAGGAGCAAGCCACCCATTACATCAATGGCGTGGCAGTTCCATGGGAGCAGTCTGCAAACGAGTATAAACCACTTGAATTGAAATAACATGAAGAAGACAGTAATCAGTCTGCTTGCCATGCTGGTCAGCGTGGCAGCATTCAGTCAGCGGGTAGACTCCGTTGGCAGCAGTAGTCATACGGTAATCTACGAGTACAAGATCAACACCCAGGACGAGGAAGGCAAGCCCGTCACCGATGTATGCGAATTGGTGGTGCAGGCGGGCAAGAAGGTCACCAAATGCACGCCCATGATAAACTATCTCCGACAAAAGGGATTAGTATCGGATGGTGACATCTGGGGGGACAAGGTGAAAGGTACCCCGTTCCTGAGAGCGCATGCTGACATCACTCGTATGCACCTGCCCATCGTCTTCACGGGCTATCCCAAAGGCAAGGTGACGACGCAGGAGATGATCGTTCCCCATCTCTACATCAGCACGGACAAATACCACAAGCCTCAATGGAAGCTCGGCAAGGATACCCAGACCATCGACGGTCACCTGTGCCGTGCCGCCACCGTAGTGTATGCAGGCAAGACTTGGCACGTGTGGTACACCAAGGACGCAGGCATCTCCGCTGGCCCGTGGAAGTTGCAGGGGCTCAAAGGACTCATCGTATCTGCCACCGACGAAGAAGGCATCCACTCGTTCCGGATGAAGGAGGTCAAGGAGGAACAGTTACCTATATTATACCATGGCGACGAATGGGAGCATCATGCCTCAACCAAGGCGATGAAGATCATCAGGAAAACACCGGAAGAGATGGTGGCCTTTCGCGACTCCTTGTTCGGAAATGACAAATACATTCA
>JAZQQX010000055.1:0-10861 GCA_045629325.1 Bacteroidaceae bacterium
TTCCTCGTTTGCGACTGCAAAGGTACAACCAATTTCCGAAC
Organism: Bacteroidaceae bacterium; assembly: GCA_045629325.1. Taxonomy (GTDB): domain Bacteria; phylum Bacteroidota; class Bacteroidia; order Bacteroidales; family Bacteroidaceae; genus Physcousia. Next base: position 42 of record JAZQQX010000055.1, read on the forward strand.
CCACCAAACAATATCAAGACTTTTTTCAAAAAAAAGTGAAAAAAGACGGAGGGAAGAGGGGGAAGGGGGAAGGACACCTTATTATTATATATGCGCGCGAGGGAGGAATGGCGGGGAGAGGGAGGAAATGAGGAAAAGAAGATATCTGCGCTAATCAACGACTATTGTTTATTCAGCAGATAGCGAACAGCACACCCTCCAACAACACACATTACAACGGAAACAACAATGACTTGCACAGGACTGGAGAAGAAATCCACCAATGTCACATCTGTTCCAAAGAGCAAAAGCAACAATACAGCACAACCATTATTAAGGATATGAAGCACAATAGGAAGGAAAATGCCCCGCGTCTTCACATACAGATAGGAGAAAAACAACCCCATCACAAAAGCAAAAGGAATTTGAATAGGATTAAAATGTGCCAATCCAAAGAACAGCGAAGATAATAGTACAGCAGGCAAGACATGCGCTCCTCGTCGAACCATTTCGCCAACAAGCGCTTCACGGAATACTAATTCTTCCGTAACAGGACTTACCAAAACAAGAGCCAGCATTCCCAACGGGTGATGGGCAAAGTCCAGCATTCGCTGGGCATTGTAATCAGGAAGGTCAATCCATTCTGAAAGAAGATTCAGGCCAAGAATGAACAAAAAAGAGAAAAGTACAAGACCCAAGGCGCGAAAAACAGATCCAGCGTAATGTACCTGCATACTCTTCCAATTGGCCATCCCCATCATTGTAATAATAGCGATACAGATGATACTGGAGGAAAGCGAGGTTAACACCTGGCATAATATCGTATCACACCCCATTACCTCACCCAAACACACAAAGGCATAGGACGCAAAAATCTGGACTGCGACAAAAGTCAAGCAAATTACAAATGATTGAAAAAACAAGTTCACACTATATCCAATTATCTACCTGCAAACATTCATATGGCATCACTCCGTACAAATACTTACCACTATTTTCTACTTTTTGCAATAGCAAAGATATATGATATTACGGAGAAGTCCAATGAAGTCCAAGTTATTTTTGTCTTTTCTGCATTTTTTTTGTACCTTTGGCAAGAATATAAACAGTTTACGATATGCGCGTTGCCATTATCGGTGCAGGAGCTGCGGGTTGTTTCTGCGCCATAAACTTAAAACGAAGATGCCAGGACCTGGACATCACCATCTATGAGGCCGGAAGGAAACCGCTGGCCAAGGTAGCCATAACCGGAGGTGGAAGATGTAATCTGACGAACACATTTAATCAAGTGGAAGACCTCAAACAGGTATATCCACGAGGCGACAAACTGATGAAGCGTGCCCTTATGCGATTTAGCCATAAGGACACATGGGACTGGTTTGAAGCAGAAGGCATAAAACTTGTGGCTCAAGAGGACGAGTGTGTATTCCCACAGTCGCAAGATGCAATGCAAATCGTGAACACACTTCTATATAATCTAAAGAAACTTGGTGTCAAGATACTGACAAGCCACAAACTTAAAACAATAGAGCACACAGATACCGGAGCATACAAACTATCCTTTTCCACGGATGAAGTAAAAGATGTCCATGCAGACTATGTGGTAGTCTGTACGGGCGGGCATCCAAGTAGCAAAGCATTCGACATGTTCTCTCTGTTAAAATTGAACATCATCTCCCCTCTCCCATCTCTTTTCACTCTAAACATCGCAGGAGACTGGCATCAAGCCCTGATGGGTACGGTTGTTGAGGAGGCAAGTGCAATGCTCGCTGGAACAAAATTTAAAAGTCACGGTCCGTTGCTTCTTACCCATTGGGGGATGAGTGGCCCGGCAATACTCAAACTCACCTCGTACGGAGCCCGTCATCTTGCTGAACAGGGATACACAGGAGAGTTGTTAATCAACTGGTTCGGCGACAAGAAGGAAGAAGAAGTTCGGGAGGAAATAACGAGACTCAAGCAAAATTTCCCAAGCAGACAAATCACAAACGCATATCCTTCACACCTTTCATCTCGTCATTGGAATTATTTAATATCCAAATGCAAGATACCAGAAACGCAACGATGGAATGCACTCAATGCAAAGGAACAAAACAGACTTATAACAACCCTTACAGCCGATCCGTATACAATAACAGGGAAATGCCATTTCAAGGAAGAATTTGTGACATGCGGGGGAATCTCACTCAACAACATCAACATTAACACACTTGAGGCAAAACAATATCCAGGACTGTATTTTGCAGGAGAAATCCTTGATGTTGATGCTGTTACCGGTGGTTTCAACCTTCAGTCGGCCTGGTCTATGGGATATATAGTAAGTCAAGAGATCAGCCAGAAACAACAATAATTCATCATTATCGTTGGCAAGGTCGGAAAATATCCCTAACTTTGCAGATGAAACAATAGACACATCATTATGATTGAAAAAGAAGAACGACTACAAATCGTCAAACTCATTCAGCGAGAGGTTGTACCCGCGATTGGCTGTACAGAGCCTATGGCGGTTGCATTATGCGTGGCACGCGCAACAGAACTTTTAGGGAAAAAACCCGAACACATTGAGGCCCAACTAAGTGCCAACATCCTCAAGAACGCAATGGGTGTGGGAATACCTGGAACAGGAATGATCGGCCTGCCCATAGCCATCGCTCTTGGAGCACTTATTGGAAAAAGCGAATATGAGTTGGAGGTTTTAAGAGACTGTACACCAGAGCAAGTTGAAGCCGGTCGAAAATATATTGATGAAAAACGAATCCATGTCGGTCTCAAACAAGATATAACAGAGAAACTGTATATTGAGATTATCTGTCAATCTGGTGACGAGAAGGCAACTGCAATTATTGCTACTGCTCATACCAAATTTGTCTATTTAAGTACGCAGAAAGGCGAATCCGAGCCTCAAATCCTTCTTAACATCCAAGGCGAGAAGGGCGAAGAGAGCCTGGAAGAGACCGTTGAATTGACACTCAACAAAGTATTTGAGTTTGCCACTACAACACCTCTTGAAGAAATTGAGTTTATCAATGAAGCAAGAAAACTCAATGAAGAAGCCTCAAGAGAAGCACTCAAGGGCAACTACGGACATGCTCTTGGAAAGACATTGAGCAGACCACTCGGTCGAGGCATCATGGGTGACAGTATCTTCTCGCACATACTTTCTGCAACAAGTAGTGCATGCGATGCACGAATGGCAGGAGCCATGATACCCGTCATGAGTAATTCTGGTAGTGGAAATCAAGGCATTGCTGCAACAATGCCCGTCGTAGTCTTTGCAGAAGAGAACCACAACACCAGCGAAGAGCTCACTCGAGCACTCACCCTAAGCCACCTCACCGCCATATATATCAAGCAAAGTCTTGGCCGACTCAGTGCTTTGTGTGGCTGTGTAGTAGCCTCTACGGGAAGTAGTTGTGGTATAACTTATCTTATGGGTGGAAACTGCGAGCAAGTTGCATTCAGCGTCAAGAATATGATTGCGAACCTTGCCGGCATGGTCTGTGATGGAGCAAAACCGAGTTGTGCCCTCAAGGTCTCAAGCGGAGTTGCAACAGCCGTATTGTCAGCAATGCTGGCTATTCAGAATCGACATGTGACATCAGCTGAAGGTCTGATTGAAGATGATGTTGACCGCTGTATTCACAATCTTACGCGCATGGGCTCTGAAGGCATGAATGAAACGGACCGTCTGGTACTTGACATCATGACCCACAAAAAGAACAAATAAGGAAGAGAACGCCTCTCAAAAGTATTTATGTTTCACCCTATAGAGAGTGATCTACCCTCCCCTTTGCAGTTTACATACCCTTACTGCTATACACCTCATCCGCTTTGCCTTCTCGCAGCAGATGAGGTGAAAGCATTTTTGTCAAGTCATCTGGAATGGCAAGAAGAAATCAGCAAAGGAAAAATGTTTGGTGTGCTTGTTTGCGAGAAGTCTATTTCACCAAAAGGGGCAACAAATTCACAGGTTGATTCAACCGTTTCTGCTGAACAAAAAGCCACCAATAGAGGATTTCTTGCTGCTTTCTCCGGAACATTAGACAGGAAAACGCAACACGCATATTTTGTCCCTCCCATTTATGACCTAATGGCACCGGGGAGTTATTTCAAGCAAGAAGAAACTGCTATAAGTCAACTTAATGAACGCATAAAAAGAGAGGATTCGCAATCACTTAGAGAAGAAAGGAAAAGCCGTTCTATTGCCCTACAACGCTGGTTGTTTTCCCAATACAACCTACTTGATGCAAATGGAAACAGCAGGCTACTGCCAAGTCTCTTTGACGGAACAACCCCACCTTCAGGAACAGGTGACTGCTGTGCTCCTAAATTACTTCAAACAGCGTATCGTTTAGGACTTCGTCCTCTCTGCATGGCAGAGTTTTGGATGGGAGACTCACCGAAAGAAGAAATACGAGTAGAAGGTAATTTCTACCCTGCGTGCAGTGCGAAATGCAAACCTATCCTCAAACATATGCTTCAAGGGTTAGATATTGAGCCCAATCCTCTATTAAAGACTATAACCGAAGAACTTTCTATTGTTTATGAGGATGTAGACCTCGTGGTTGTCAACAAACCATCTGGTATGCTTGCTGTACCTGGGAAAGACCCATTGCCTTCCGTCCAAGAAATAGTCCGTGAGCGTTATCCCCAAGCTGAAGGACCCCTCATAGTACACCGGTTAGACATGGATACATCTGGTCTAATGGTGTTGGCTTTAAACGATATCACTTACCACCATCTCCAAAATCAGTTCCTACATCACGAAGTAAAGAAACGATATGTGGCAATTGTTGAAGGTATTCTAAAAACAGGAGCAAAAGGAAGGATAGACTTGCCCATCTGCCCCGATATAACAGACCGGCCCCGACAGATGGTAAACTACGAATACGGCAAGCGTTCTATCACCGAATATGAAGTCAAAGACAGCAACAATGGTTTTTCTTTGATTTACCTATGGCCTCACACCGGACGCACACACCAATTAAGAGTGCATCTGGCACATCCACTCGGACTTAACACCCCTATTGTAGGAGACAGACTATATGGACATGTAGGAGAAAGACTGATGTTGCATGCTGAAGAACTATGTTTTACACACCCCACAACAAGAGAAACACTCTCTTTTTGCGTACCGCATAAAGATTTCCATGTGAATCAATCGTAACGGGGCTATTCGGAACCAACAGGCTCACCACCCCCACAGGTATTTACTTCTCAAAGGATAACAGATGAGGTTCTTTGCACTATATAATACAAAGGATCAGAAATGAAAAAAGAAGGGCAGGAAAACCATACAACTGAACCTTACGAGGCGAACGCACGCACACTGCCATCATAAAAAAAACTAAATATAGAATGGCGACATGCCCTGGATGTATAGAAACACATCTCATCGTACTCCATGGCAATGCTCCTGCGAATTCCAACACCTTGTTTTCTACCCCCATAAAAGCAGAAACCAACATGGAGAGAGGTTTGGCTATAAACCAAATGCCAACCAAACACAATATCATTAGTACAAGAGCCATATAGAGCAGAAGGGTCGTCATCGGAACCAAGATAACACTTGCTATAGGTTGCCATAGTTGGAATTGATGAAAATATAGAAGTATCAATGGGAGTGTACCCATCCATGCTGAAACAGAAACAGCAAACAATTGCCACAAACGGTAAAGAGCAGAACCTAAATAACCTTTGGGGAATGAAGATTGGGGTAGTATTCCACTTAAGACAGGATACAACCAGATCAGAGCACCGACAGCAACGAAACTTAATTGGGTACCGATATCAAAAAGTGAAGAAGGATCAAGCAAGAGCATAATGAGAAGCGTATTGCTTAGATTTATGTCACTCCAGCTTTCATTAGAACGGAACAAACCAATATAGTACAGCGTGGTCATCAACATGGCGCGCAAGAGAGATTGTGGCATGCCAGCAACAAAACAATATCCCCACAGTACGACCAAGGTTAAAAATAATATAGACCAGCGATAAGGGCTATTACGAGCCCTTCGAAGATATATAAAAGAAAAGAGGCCAATAAAAATACCCAAATGCAACCCAGACAAAGCCAACAGGTGTTGAACACCGGCACTACGAAATCGCTTCTTCTGTTCAATAGTCAGGGCTTTACGATTGCCTAAAAGCATTGCATTTAAAACTGCAACATTTTCCTCGTCCATTCCACTCTCCCGCAAGGCACCACTTGCATAATCTGATGCCTTGTGTGATATATCCGTAATCCAGGAGGATGAAGTTTCAGAGGAATCATGCTCTTTTATCTGCGTTCTGAATGTAAACCAAATCGAACCCAAAAGAACAACATTCCATACAAAAGTGAAACGAGGGAAACCCTTCCACTTGAATTGTATTGCCAATAAAAACAGGCCAAAAGCAAGAGCTATCAACATCCATTCTAATGGAATCCAATGCATACTGGCAAGCCATATGCCCAAGGAGAAACTAATGGATGTAGCCCATTGTATCATAAGTGAAGAGTGAAAAACGATTATGACGGCAACAGATGATTAGAGGCATACATAGACTTTGCCGTCCGAAACCTTAAATTGAATCTCCTGACCAGCATATTCCATTTTATAGATACGAGAAGAATCGTTCTGATAGTGTGGTCTGGGGTCTTGAGATAATATCTCGCACAAACACTTTATTTGCTGTGAAGTGAATTGGGCAGATAAAGCATCTGGTACAATAACTTCTAACGGTAAAATTTGCTTGTTCATCTCTTCTGCAAATCCACCTTTTGCATCAGGATGGGAATCCGTAAAAGGCAGGTATGGCTTAATATCCCAAATTGGCGTACCATCCATCAAATCTGCTCCACTGACCACAAGGACAGGGCCATCCTTGGTATTCCACTCTATTCGCTCTAACTTAACTGAACTTAACCCAATAGGATTAGGACGGAAAGGGGATCTCGTAGCCCAAACTCCCATACGCACATTACCGCCTAAACGAGGAGGTCGTACAGTAGGAGACCAAGAATCATCTGCCCTATGTGCTTCGGAGAAATCCCAAATCAACCATATATGGGAATACCCGTCTAAACCACGAAGGGCATCTATATTACGATATTCAGGAAGGAAAACAATACGACCTATACTGTGAGGGGAGAGACCACTTTGGCGGGGCACTCCAAACTTGGTCGTAAAATCAGTATAAATATGTGCAACTGGCTTCAATTGATAGTCTCTTTAACGAGAGAGGAACTAAACATCTGACTTGCGAACATAGTCAACAAATCTGAAGGGGAAAGAGTGTTTCTCATCAACCCCATGTTCAAGGACAACCGTAGATTCCCATTCTTCCTTATTGAAAGAAGGGAAAAACGCATCTGCATTTTCTGGAGTATCGTCTACTTCTGTAAGACAAAGACGATCTGCGTAAGGTAATGCCTGCGAATAAACACTCGCACCCCCAATAATATAAATATCTTCTGAAGAAGAGCAAGAAGCCAATGCACTATCTAAAGAAGAAAACACCTCTGCTCCAGGAATCTCAATGTTGCTGCGAGTAAGAACAACATTACGACGATTAGGAAGCGCACCCTTAGGGAAAGACTCAAAAGTAAGTCTTCCCATAATAATAGTATGTCCTGTCGTTAAGGTACGAAAACGCTTCATGTCATCGGGTAACCAATAAAGCAACTTATTTTGATAACCGATGGCAAGATTGTTTGAGACGGCAGCAATAAGTGTAATCATTTAGATAAGAGAATGAATCAAACCTTAGGTAAAGGAATCTGGCGTTTAATGGCCTCGTTGAAAGATATTATAGTTTCAGAACGCTGAATGCCTATAGGCTGTAGCTGATCATGAATAATACTCAACAAATGATGATTATCACGCGCATAAATCTTTAAAAAGAGATCATAGTTGCCAGTAGTAAAGTGACACTCTACAACTTCAGGAATAGACTTAAGGGCTTCAGTTACACGAGAGCAATCTGTAGGATCCTTGAGAAAGATACCAACAAAAGCACATGTACCATATCCAACAAGTTCTGGATCCAAAATATATTGTGAACCTTTCAAGATTCCCAACTGAGTCAACTTTTGAATACGCTGATGAATAGCAGCACCAGAGACATGACACTCACGAGCAACCTCCAAGAATGGAGTACGAGCATCATCCGCTATAAGAGACAAAATTTGTCGATCAAGTGAATCAATAACAATTGAAGACATAGATTATAAAATTATTTACGACAAAGTTACGAATTTACTTTTTACAAACCAAATTTTGAACAAATTTTAAGCAAAAAGCACTAAAAAAGCGACGATGTACAATGTACTCGCCGCTTTTCTATGTTATGATAAAAGAAATTTACTTTCCTTTAGAAGTAGCAGAATAGTTCAACTTAAGTGCATAAGACTTACGAAGTACTTCCTTAATATCAGTGATGATACCCATCTGGGTATTAACATCAGCCTTAATAGAGATAACCTGACGCTGCTGGTCCTGCATACCTTGACGCTCCTGAGCAACGAAATCCATTACCTCACGAGGCTCAGCATAGCGGTCGTTCAACTGGATACGAGTACCACTACCAAACTGTCCACGAAGAGCATCTGTTGGAGGACCAACATAGATGTAAGAGACATCTGACTTATGCTCCAACTTCTCCAACTGAGTACCCTGAGGAGTGACCAACTTCACCTTAAGTGTAACCTCACGCATGGTAGTTACCATCATGAAGAAGAACAAAATGGTGAAGATCAAGTCAGGCAGAGATGAAGTACTCAACTCCGGCATCTCACGGCTTCCTTTTTTCTTAAATGCCATAGTTCTTTATCTTACTGTGAAAGTTTTGAATAATCGATAGGTTCTGCCTCAGAAATCTTCTGGGGATAGATAGTACGAATAGCACCTTGCTGGTCTTCGGTAAGAGCAGAGAAGGGCTTTCCGCCAAAGAGTTTCTTACTCTTCTCGTCACGCACGTCATTGTATGCCTTTACCATTGCATCCTGAACTGCAAAATATGCAGAATATGGAGTACCACGGTCTGCCTGAAGAGAGATTACGTGCTTCTCTGAACACTGCTGAAGGTCACTAAGTCCAGGTACGCGCTGGAGTGTGAGCTCGGGGCCCTGATCTTCACCGGGGTGAGGCATACCTAAAATGAACTTCTTACAGTACTCACACAAAAGTTCCATATCGGCAGGGCTGGATGAATCCAACTTCTGTCCACCGCTAATCATGATCTTACCAACAGAGTTGATGCTCACCTTGAAGATGTTTCTCTCGTTGATCTGGACTGCAGTATTCTCTTGGTTTTCTGGTGGAGGCGGGAGACGACGGGTAAGACCCTTGTCCGAGTCCATAGAAGTTGTTACCAAGAAGAAGATCAGCAGCATGAAGGAGATATCCGCGGTAGAACTTGTGTTCAGTCCTGGCATCTTTTTCTTACTTGCCATATCTCGAAGTAATTATTTGTTCTTTAAACTATCATCTCCCTTGTGTAGAATGCTGATTGTCTCAGCACTCTACATTAGAAGGGGAATGATTTATTTTGTTTGGTAGATCTTTAATTCTTGTTACCGAGCTTGTAGATAATGCCAGCAGCACAACCAATAACAGCAACAATTGCCAAGATGGTAAGTGCATAAATAGTATAGCAGTATCCATCAGCCAAAGCCTCGTCGCCTTCACCACCAGCAACCAAGCTGAAGATGAAATAAAGAACGAAGGTAGCAATAACAGCGATGATAACGCGAATCAGACCCCAATCCTTGTTTCTAATTGACATTACAGCGTTGGCAACCATACCAGCTACCATGATTGCACCGTATGCATACATACCGTACATAAGAATGTCAGTACCAGTATCCTCGCCGAGCACGAACATGAGCACAAGCAATAAAACTGCGCCGATGATCAGAGCCCACTGAACGAGTCTAGATATTAACTGAGTTTTCATGACTTAATATATTTTATAATGTGGGGTCACTGTTTATTACTTCTTGCACTTGGGTGACTTAACACAGATCACCAACAACTCCTGAGCGGTCTCCTCCATTGAGCAAGTGATAGCCTCAACGCGAGAAAGGATGTAGTTGTAGAACAACTGGAGGATAAGAGCAACAACGATACCGAAGATGGTAGTAATCAAAGCGACCTTCATACCACCAGCAACAACGGTAGGACTGATATCACCAGCAGCCTGGATGTCATCGAATGCCTGTACCATACCGATTACAGTACCCAAGAATCCCAGAGAAGGAGCCATGGCGATGAACAAGGTAATCCATGAGCAGTTCTCCTCGAGGTAGGTACCCTGTACCTCAGCCTCCATGTTGATGGTACGCTCGATAGTAGCGATGTCGTTCTCATCCTCGCTATCCAAGCAAGCCAAAGCCTTCTTAGAAACCTGAGCAACAGGACCACGAGAGTTAGAGCAAACCTTGATAGCCTCCTTAACCTTGCCAGCAGCAACCATGTCTGCCAAGTCCTTCATGAACTTCTTGGTGTTAACCTGAGCAAGAGTCAAGTAAATGATACGCTCGATACAAAGAGCAAGACCCAAAACCAATGCGATAGCAACGAGTGCCATGAAGTCAGCACCACCCTCGATAAACTTAGTCTTCAAAGACTTGTGCAAACTTACACTCTCCTCCTCAACAACAGCAGGAGCGGCAGCCTCCTCTGCGGGAGCCTCAGCCTCTTCTACAGCGGTAGAATCAGTAGCAGCAGCAGTGCTATCTACCTGCTCGGTAGCAGCAGCCTCAGCCTCTTGAGCCATTACGGAAGTTGACATGCTAAATGAGCAAGCAGCTACCATCGCAACAATTGCAAAAAACTTTTTCATTGTGTGTAATTTTT
>JAZQQX010000056.1:0-59040 GCA_045629325.1 Bacteroidaceae bacterium
AGCAATGTTTGACATTTGACATTTGACATTTGACAACACACCGAGAGGGGTGTGAAAATGCTAAAATATAAATTTATATATTTATATATTTATATATTATAACCCATCCCCCCCGGGGGAGGCTCTATTGTCAAATGTCAAATGTCAAATGTCAAACATAGAGGGCAGACCACTACGAACCAGTGTCGCAAATCGCGACGGTGGTTTTGACTTCGCAAGGCTCACTTTTTGGCATTTTGCCCTACAACGAACCTGACATCGCGTTTTGCGATGTCAGGTCTCTACGCTATGGCAAAGGTGCGCTATAGTGGCAAGGCGAAGCCATTAGCGTGGCGAGGCGTAGTCACGCTTATGACCAAGCCTCGTCATTATACGCGATTTTCTGTACCACGCTTATGGTACGACCTACCAACGGTAGGCTGGTAGGTTGATGGATAAGCATGTGTGGGTGAAGGCACGCTTGAGTTGTAAAACAAAAATAAACCTTTTTCTATTGTAACGGTATCATGAATCCTATCCAGGCTGGCGGTTTTTGTATGTACAACATACAAGGAATCAGGACAATATGGACTATCGATAAAGGCGGGATACTTAAGTAAATAATAAGAAAATGGCATAAAACATCATACACTACATACACGATTGCCCGTAACCCTTGCTACGCCTTGCTTTCCGGCGTGTATGTAAGCGTGAATGATGGTGTATGTAAGTGTAGGTAACTTATTTCATGAAGACAGTATGTCGGCCCAAATCGTGTATGCAGTGTATGTAAGTGTATGATAAGAATCACGGTTACCTACACGCCAAACCTATAGTATTTACAATGGTTTCGGCTATTCGTGTATGTAGTGTATGATGTTTTAGTACCTTTACAGACATTCTCTTGATATTTTTGTATTGATGAGATGACTCGTTCATAGGCCCGAAAGAGCAAAGCCTCGAAGCGAAGTGTTTATGGTTTTTGTGCATCAAACACAGTAATTTCCCAGTGATCCCGTAAGCTCATCTACTGTAAAACACAACCTTGTCACAACATTGTGTGACACAACCTTGTGACATTCGACAATAGAGCCTCCCAAGGAGAGAAATCAACTCTCATTGCTCCACGCTATCCTTTCTGCCATCTCGTTGAGCTCGAGGCACTGTGCCCGGCTGATGGTCTTCTTCTCCATATGAAAGGCCCAGGGGCTCACCTGCAGTAGCTGGCCCTCCGAGCAGGCATAGAAGCTCTCACCCGTGGGCTTGTACAGCTCGGGGAAACCATTCTCGCGCAGGAGTATGATCCGATACCCACGGTCCATAGCCTCGCGCATCACCTCCTTCTCCTTGGGCGATATCGCAGCACTCACCAGCACCCCGCCTCGCTCACCGCATGCCAGCCACTCCTCGCGTAGCCTCTGGCACTCCTCCTCCGTGTATCTCCTGTGCACGATGACAGCCACCTTGTCCGGTATATCGAGCAGGAAACGGTTGCCCACCATCTGGCACCTCCGTCCGGCTACCTCTGCCCCGTGCACCACGGTGAACAGATCCGGGTGCGCCCTCTTCATGAGCAAGCGCCGGGGATTGTCCTCCAGGTAAGCCTTCCAGCGGTCCAGCTGTCCCTCGTCCATCAGTATCTTGTCGTTGTAGCCAGCCTCGAAGAGCGGAGTCACCCCGCTCTTCCGCCTTTTGTGGCTACTGCACTCTCCACCCTTGTACAGGGAGCGGTCACAGCTTTTGTGCTGGGAGCCTTCACAGCCTTTATACAGCGAGTGGTCACTGGTAGCAGGGCGTTCGTTCTGGTTTCTATCTTGTGCGACGCACAAGGAACCCTAACCCCGAGCGCCATAGCCACCTTCGAACAGCCTCCCTTGAAGCCGGCAACCACCATCCCCAGGTGCTTCCCCTCCCCCATATCCTCCTTCACTCTGACTATCATGTGGATGTGGTCGGGCATGACGCACACCCTCCACACCTCCACCATGGGGTAGTAGCGGTGTATCTTCGCCACCTCCTCGTGGAGTATTGCAGAACCCAGTGCCGTACACTCTACCTTGGGCCTGTCGGGAGAGCCATCGGGAGCCTCTGCATTGCCCTTCAGCACACCCAGCAAGGGAGCCCGTCCTTCCACAACAAGCGTCAGCATGTATATGCCCCTCCAGCTATAGTCATGCCAGGGACTCCTGCGTTTCATGGAGTGCTTCGTCTCATGCACTTCCATACCTCGTGCTATGGCTTCTTCGCGGGTCATCGTAGAAAGGAGTATAATACAAAAAAAGCCAAAAAGACAATCAAAGCTGTAGCTGCCAACTTACCATGTACTTTAGGAAGTTATTTTTAATTCATCTCTTACTTCCTAAAGTACTTTCCTACCACGGGGAGATTGCCGAGGGGCAGGTCGTGGTAGATGATATGGGCCACGAAGGCGAGGATGAGGAGGGTGTTGAGGGCGAGGCGAAGGAGGAGGGGCCATGAGGTGGGTACATACTGCATCACGGCAAAGAAGAGGAGGGTGATGAGCACATACACGGCAATGCTGCGGAGGGGATAGCGGATGGGGTTCTGCTGCTGACCTACTACATAACTGAGGACCATGGCGGTGCCATAGCCGGCAAAGCCTGCCCAGGCACAGGCCCAGTAGCCGTAGCGGGGGATGAAGAGGTAGTTGATGGCGAGGAGCACGGCACAGCCGGTGAGGGAGAACCATGCACCGTAGATGGTCTTGTCGATGAGCTTGTACCAGAAGGAGAGGTTGAAGTAGATGCCCATCATGATCTCGGCTGCCATGACGATGGGGATGATGCCGAGTCCGGCACGGTACTGCGGACCTATAAATCCCTGAAGGATGGGCAGGTAGCCTACGACGCAGAGGAAGGCGAGGAGGGTGAAGATGATGAAGTACTTCATGCCCTGGGCATAGGTCTCGTTCTTGTCCTTGTCCTTGGTCTGGGCAAAGACGAAGGGCTCGTAGGCATAGCGGAAGGTCTGGGTGATGATGGCCATGATCATGGCTACCTTCACGCAGGCGTTGTAGATGCCGAGGGCGTTGCGACCTTCTTCCTTGTCGAGCACGCGAGGAAGCATGAGTTGTCCGGCCACCTGATTGAGGATGCCTGCGATGCCGAGCACGAGGAGGGGCCAGGTGTAGCGTAGCATGGCTCGGCAGTACTGCCCATCGAACTGCCAACGGCACTGGAGGAGTTCCTTGTAGAAGAGGAGCATCACGGTGGAGGTGCAGATGAGGTTGATGAGGAAGGTCCAGAAGACGGTGATGGGCCAGGACTCGAGGAAGTGGGGCAGTAGGGAGTAGGCGAGCACATTGAGGGTGCAGTTCATGAGGATGAAGAGCATCTTGAGGCTGACGAACTTGATGGCCTTGCGCTGGTAGCGGAGGTATCCGAAGAGGATGGCCTGGAAGGCATCCATGGCCACTACGATGGCCATCATACCCACATACCAGGGGTGCTCGCTGTAGCCGAGGGTTCCTGCCACGAGGGGCAGTCCGCCGAGCACGCAGAGGAGGAAGAGTGCTGCCACGCTGCCCACCATGATGAGGGTGGTGGAGAATACTCGCTCGGGGTGCTCCTCCTTGTTGGCAAAGCGGAAGAAGGTGGTCTCCATGCCGAAGGTGAGGATGACGAGCACCAAGGCCGTCTGCGAATAGAGGTCGCTGACGATGCCGTAGTCGGCACACGACTTGAGTGTGTAGGTATAGAGAGGTACGAGCAGATAGTTGAGAAATCTGCCGACGATGCTTGAGAGTCCGTAGATGGCCGTGTCCTTGGCCAGTGATTTCATATTTGCCATGAGACGAATTGAAAATTGAAAATTGAAAATTACGATTTGAAGGTTGCGAACTAGAAGTTGAAGATTGTGAATTGAAATCTGTTGAAGCATGTCCACGCGACACTGCGCAAACTTAATTTTCAACTTTCAATTTTCAATTTTCAATTCTAAAAGAATATGTAGGCCACTGCGATGGCGGCAATGATGCCGACAAGGTCGGTGAGGAGGCCGGCAGAGACGGCGTGGCGGGTGTGGCGTATGCCCACGGAGCCGAAGTAGACGGCGAGGATGTAGAAGGTGGTGTCGGTGGCACCCTGGAAGAGGCAGGAGAGGCGACCTACGAAGGAGTCAGGACCGTAGGTGGTCATGGCATCGACCATCATGCCTCGGGCTCCACTGCCACTGAGGGGCTTCATGAGGGCTGTGGGGAGAGCCTCCACCCAGGAGGCAGAGATGCCCAGTGACTCCACACACCAGCGTATGCCGGATACCAGAGCGTCCATGGCACCTGAGGCACGGAACACACCGATGGCCACGAGGATGGCTACGAGGTAGGGGATGATGCGTATGGCGGTGTCAAATCCGCCCTTGGCTCCCTCGATGAAGGCATCGTACACATTCACCTTCTTCCGGACACCGGCGAGGATGAAACTGCAGATGATGAGGAAGAGGAGTATGTTGGCCAACTGCGTGCTGCCCATGTTCATCGTCTCGCGATCTACCACCGACGACACCCAGATGACTCCCGACACGAGGAGGCACATACCACCCATGAGGAGCATGAGGGGACGGTTGAAGAGGTTGATGCGCTGATACAGACTGGTGATGACGATGCCTGCCAGCGTGGCGATGAGCGTGGCCAGCAGTATGGGTATGAAGACATCGGTGGGCTGTGCGGCACCCATCTGGGCTCTGTACACGAGGATGCTCACGGGGATGAGAGCCAGTCCGCTGGTGTTGAGCACGAGGAACATGATCATGGGGTTGGATGCTGTCTCCTTGAGGCGCTCCATCTCCTCCTGACTTATCTCTCCCCGCTCTTTTTTAATTTTCAATTTTTCATTCTTAATCTCATCGAGTCCCTCCATGGCCTTCAGTCCGAGTGGCGTGGCAGCATTGTCGAGGCCGAGCATGTTGGCGCTGATGTTCATGAAGATGTGGCCGAAGACGGGGTGGCCCTTGGGTATGTCGGGGAAGAGACGCGTGAAGAGGGGGCTGAGCCATCGGGCTATGGCGTTGACCAGTCCGCCCTTCTCACCTATCTTCATGATGCCCATCCAGAGGGAGAGCACACCGGTGAGACCGAGGGATATCTCAAAGGCCGTACGGGCCGAGGAGAAGGTGGAGTCCATGATGGCGGGGAACACATCGGTGTCGCCCCAGAAGATGAGTCTCGCCAGAGCCGTAACGAGGGCCACGAGGAAGAAGGAAACCCAAAGATAGTTTAAAACCATAGGTTTTGAGTTTATGGGGTTATGAGTTTATGGGGTTATGGGGTTATGGGGTTTATGAGTTTATGAGGTTTTCCGATAAAAGCAACCATTCGGTGTCCGGATAATTCGAATTGTCGCGCTGTCTGTTCAATTTTTCGCAAAGTTAGCAAATAATTATGAATTGTGAATTGTGAATTATGAATTATTTGTTGTATCTTTGCAAAGTATGGAAGATAATTTTGACATCAGACAACAAGGACAACTCAAGGAGAAGGACTACGAGAACGCTCTTCGCCCTCTGCGATTTGAGGATTTTGCCGGTCAGCAGAAGGTGGTGGACAATCTGCGCATCTTCGTGGA
Source organism: Bacteroidaceae bacterium (assembly GCA_045629325.1). Classification (GTDB taxonomy): domain Bacteria; phylum Bacteroidota; class Bacteroidia; order Bacteroidales; family Bacteroidaceae; genus Physcousia. The sequence continues at coordinate 5,562 of JAZQQX010000056.1, forward strand.
GGCTGCCAAGTACAGAGGCGAACCCCTCGACCACACCCTGCTCCACGGCCCTCCAGGACTGGGTAAGACGACCCTCTCCAACATCATTGCCAACGAACTCGGTGTGGGGTTTAAGTTGACCAGCGGTCCTGTGCTCGACAAGCCTGGCGACCTGGCCGGACTGCTCACCTCGCTGGAGCCCAACGATGTGCTCTTCATCGATGAGATACACCGCCTGTCGCCCGTGGTGGAGGAGTATCTCTACTCCGCCATGGAGGACTACCGCATAGACATCATGATCGACAAGGGTCCGTCGGCCCGAAGCATACAGATCGACCTCGCCCCCTTCACGCTCGTGGGAGCCACCACCCGTAGCGGTCTGCTCACGGCTCCCCTGCGTGCCCGCTTCGGCATCAACCTCCACCTCGAGTACTACGATGCCGTCACCCTCCAGCACATCGTGCAGCGCAGTGCCAGCATCCTCGGTCTGCCCATCGATGCAGAGGCTGCAGGCGAGATAGCCAGCCGTAGCCGAGGCACGCCCCGTATAGCCAATGCCCTCCTACGCCGTGTACGCGACTTCGCCCAGGTGAAGGGCAACGGACGCATCGACCTCAAGATAGCCCGCTATGCCCTCGAGGCGCTCAACATAGACCGATACGGTCTGGACGAGATAGACAACAAGATACTGCTGACGATCATCGATAAGTTCAAGGGTGGACCCGTGGGTATCAACACCATCGCCACAGCTATCGGTGAGGATGGAGGCACGGTGGAGGAGGTGTACGAACCCTTCCTCATCAAGGAGGGCTTCATCAAGCGCACCCCGCGTGGTCGTGAGGTCACCGAACTGGCCTACAAGCATCTCGGCCGCAAGATCGGCAACCGCTTCGGCAACGGTCAGGGCGACCTCTTCGACGGGATGTAAGGCAGGAAATCTTTGGGGAAGGAACAAAAATGAACGAAAATGAACGAAAATAATTAATTATTCATCGCTGGATGAGTAGAAATAATCTCATTTTCGTTCATTTTTGTTCATTCTAGTTTTTAATTCTTTATCCTGTGTGCCTGATTGTATATCGCTCCCTTTTTTTTATCGCATGGCAAGAGCACGATCTTCCTCTGCCTCCATGACGGCACGCTCGTCAGGACCTTTGTCGTCGATGCCACAGAGATGGAGCACACCGTGGATGATGACACGGTGGAGCTCATCGTCGTAGGTGGCACCCACGAGAGGGGCATTGGTGCGAACGGTGTCGAGGCTGATGTAGATGTCGCCACTGAGGAAATCGGCCTCGCAATAGTCGAAGCCGATATGGTCGGTGTAGTAGTCGTGGTGTACAAACTCCCGGTTGATCTGCAGGATGGTCTCATCGTCCACGAAGATGAAGTTGATGTCGCCTACCCTGCGACCGTGGGCTCGCGCCACGCGCTCTATCCAAGCGGTGACGGAGGTCTGGTCGATATCGGGCATCGAGGTGCCCTGGGTGTTGTAGGTGATCATGAGCGTTGAGCGTGGAGCGATGAGCGATGAGCGATGAGCGATGAGCGTTGAGCGTGGAGAGTTGAGCGATGAGCGTTGAGCGTGGAGCGTTGAGGGTTGAGCGATGAGCGTGGAGCGGAGGCTTATTCGCTCAGCAGTTCGACGGCTTTCTTGACCATCTCGTTGTCCTTATAGATCACCTGGAAATACTCGGACATGTCCCAGAGGTCGCGGGCAATGAGGGCCTTGAGCATACGCTTCACCTGAGGGATGGTCTCGGTGCGTTCAGCCTCATCCTTGGGTTTGACATTCTCCTTCTCTGCATTCTCGAAGAGAGTGGTGACGAGATCGTCGGGCACATCAAACTCAGCATCGTACTGCTGGAAGTCCTTGTACTGCTTGGCCAACTTCTTGCGGTTCTTGTCGAGATAGCGGAGGTTGGTATTGATGATAGACGACTTGGCAGAGAGTTCGCGATAGTACTTGGTGTACTGCATGGTGTCGAGCGGGATGAAATAGTCGGGCATGATACCACCACCGCCATAGACGAGGCGACCCTTGCGCAAGGTCTTGTACTTCAGGGAGTCGGGGATGTGGGCCTTCATGCTGTCGGCATTGGTGAGCTCGCCGTTGTTGAGACGGTTGAGCACATCCTTGGCATAGGCTTCCTTGTCGCCCATCTCATAGGGCTTCTGCACACAGCGACCCGTGGGGGTGTAGTAGTGGGCAATGGTGAGGCGCACCATACTGCCGTCGCTGAGTTCGATGGGGCGCTGTACGAGACCCTTGCCATAGGTGCGACGACCGATGATGAGACCGCGGTCCTGATCCTGGATGCTACCAGAGAGAATCTCTGCGGCAGAGGCGGTGTACTCATCGACGAGGCACACGATGTCGCCCGAGAAGAGGTTGGCACCGGTGCTGCGGAACTCCTGATTGGGCACGGCACGACCCTTGGTATAGACGATGAGGTCGCCCTTGGGGAGGAACTCGCTGGCGATGTCGGCTGCAGCGTTGAGATAGCCACCACCGTTCTGCTGAAGGTCGAGGATGAGCTTCTGCATACCCTGGGCCTTGAGTTTGTTGACCGCATCGACCACCTCCTTGTGGGTGCCGGCACCGAAACTGCTGAAGCGCACAAGACCGATGGTGGGAGTGACCATGAAGGCTGCATCGAGGGTGGTGACGGGAATCTTATCGCGCTTGACATCGAAATAGACGAGGTCCTTCACACCGTCGCGCTTGATGCCGAGCTTCACCACGCTACCCTTAGGACCACGCAGACGACTCATGATCTCCTCGCGCGACATCTTCACACCGGCAATGCTGGTGTCGTTGACCGTGACGATACGGTCGCCTGCCAGGATACCCACGCGCTCCGAGGGACCCTTGGAAACGGGCTGGATGATGAGGAGCGTGTCCTCGAGCATATTGAACTGCACACCGATGCCCTCAAAACTGCCGTTGAGAGGTTCGGTGAAGGCCTTGGTGTCCTTGGGGTTGGAGTAGGCCGAATGGGGATCGAGCTTGCTGAGCATACCGTTGATGGCATCCTCCACGAGTTTGGTGGTGTTGACGGTATCTACATAGAACTGTGCCGTGTAGGCCACTGCGTTGACCAACTTGCGAAGTTGCATCTCAAAGTCCTGCTGTTCGCGCTGTGCGTCGCGAACCTGGGCACGGAGGCCAGTGCAGGGAATGAGGAGACTGAAGAGCAGGATAACAGATGCTATACGATGGGTAATCTTTTTCATGATGTGATGGGGGTTGTTGGTTGGTTTTTCTAAAGCCCCTGCGATAAATCGCAGGGAGCGGTGGCTTATCTTTGGTTTTTTACTTTACTTTTTGTAGCGAAGCCCTTCGTCTTTCGTAGCGAAGCTTTGGACTTTCATGGCAGCGAGCCCTTCGTCCTTATTCCCCCTCGGGGGATAGGGGGGCTTTTGGCAGAAGGGGGGTGATGTCGCGACCGAAGTGAGCCAGTTCGCGAACGACGCTACTGCTGATGCTGGCCAGTTCGGGACGGGTGTAGAGGAGCACGGTGTCGATGCCACAGAGGAGACGGTTGATGTCGGCCATCTGCTGTTCGTACTCATAGTCCTTCACGCTACGCACGCCTCGCAGGATGCAGGTGACCTGCAGATGGTGCACGAGGTCGGCCGTGAGACCTGTATAGGAGAGCACCTTGACACGAGGTTCGTCGGCATAGATGGCGCGTATGTTGCTGAGGCGCTCCTCTATGCTCTGCCAGCCAGCCTTCTGCTCGTTGAAGCCAACAGCGATGACCACCTCGTCGAAGATGGCCAGGGCACGCTCCACGATGTCGAAGTGACCGATGGTGAAGGGATCGAACGATCCGGGAAACAGAGCCTTACTCATACTCATCCTCCTCCGGAAGGTCCTCCTCGATGACGAGGTTGTTGATGATGAAGTTCTGGCGGTCCATGGTGTTCTTACCCATGTAGTACTCCAGGAGTTCGGCCACCTGGTCGCTCTTGTTGAGGGTGACCTGCTCAAGGCGGATGTCGGGACCGATGAAGTGCTTGAACTCCTCGGGACTGATCTCACCAAGACCTTTGAAGCGGGTGATCTCGGGGTCGGGACCCAGGTCGGTGATGGCCTGTATGCGCTCCTCCTCGCTGTAGCAGTACTGCGTGATGAAGTCGTGACCGAAGGAGATGCTACGACGAACGGTGTGGCTGTCTTCCTGCTCGTCCTGCCCTTCCTGCTGTTTCTTGAGTGCCTCCTCGAGCGCCTTGAGCTTGTTTTTGCCAATCTTCGTCTTACGGTTGCGCACACGGAAGAGAGGGGTCTGAAGGATATATACATGGCCCTTCTTGATGAGTTCGGGGAAGAACTGCAGGAAGAAGGTGATCATAAGCAGACGGATGTGCATGCCATCGACATCGGCATCGGTGGCCACGATGACCTTGTTGTAGCGCAGAGAGTCGAGACCGTCCTCGATGTCGAGGGCTGCCTGGAGGAGGTTGAACTCCTCATTCTCATACACCACCTTCTTGGTGAGGCCGAAGCAGTTGAGAGGCTTACCGCGGAGAGAGAACACAGCCTGCGTGTTGACATCGCGACTCTTCGTGATGCTACCGCTGGCAGAGTCGCCCTCGGTGATGAAGATACACGACTCCTCCTGCTGATTGCCTCGGGCATCGCTCCAGTGGATACGACAGTCGCGCAACTTACGATTGTGCATATTGGCCTTCTTGCTACGCTCGCGGGCTATCTTGGCCACGCCAGCCATCTCCTTGCGCTCCTTCTCGCTGCGCGCCACCTTCTGGAGGATGATGTCGGCCACATCGGTGTTCTTGTGGAGATAGTTGTCCACCTGCTCCTTGACAAAGTCGCCGATGAACTTATCGATGGAGATGCCACCCTCGGGAGCCGTGGTGAGCGAACCGAGCTTGATCTTGGTCTGGCTCTCAAACATGGGCTCCTGGATGTTGATGCTGATGGCTGCCACGAGGCCGTTGCGTATGTCGCCATACTCGTAGCCCTTGCCGCTATAGTCCTTGATGACCTCGGCGATGTACTTCTTGAAGGTGGCCTGATGGGTACCACCCAGGGTGGTGTGCTGACCGTTGACGAAACTGTAGTACTCCTCGCCGTTCTGGTCGGTATGGGTGAAGGCTATCTCGATGTCCTCGCCCTTGAGATGGATGATGTCGTAGAGAGGCTTATAGTCCATACGGTCGGTGAGCAGGTCGCTCAAACCATTGCGGGAGAGGATGCGACGACCGTTGAACATGATGGTGAGGCCCGTGTTGAGGTAGGTGTAGTTGCGGAGCATCACCTCAATGAACTCGGGGCGGAACGAATAGTGCTTGAAGAGGGTGTTGTCCGGCTCAAAGTAAACATATGTGCCGTTCTCATCCTCCGTGGTCTCACTGATGTCGCTCTTGAGGATACCCTTCTCAAACTGGGTGCGACGCACCTGTCCGTCGCGGTAGGAATGTGCCTCGAAATGCGAACTGAGGGCATTGACTGCCTTGAGACCCACACCATTCAGACCCACACTCTTCTTGAAGGCCTTGGAGTCGTACTTACCACCCGTGTTGAGCATAGACACCGCCTCAACGAGCTTGCCCAAGGGGATACCACGGCCATAGTCGCGGATGGTGACACGCAGGTTGTCGTCCACGGTGACCTCTATGCGCTTGCCCGCATTCATCTTGAACTCATCGATACTGTTGTCGATGACCTCCTTGAGCAACACATAGATACCGTCCTCAGCCTGCGAACCGTCGCCCAGACGACCGATGTACATACCGGGACGGGTACGCACATGCTCCATGTCGGAGAGGTGGCGGATGTTACCTTCGTCGTAATTGACCGTCTCTTGGGGTGTGCCTTGTATTTCTTCGTATTCGTTTTCTGCCATCGTGGCCCTAATTTTCAATTTTCAGTTTTCAATTTTCAATTTTGAGGTCGACCTGAGCCTTGAGATTCTCAAGGAACACAACGCTGACCTTCGGTCGAGAACGCTCCCGCTCGGCAGAGCCCAAGCCAACTTGGCTTTGCTCTCGCTTACTCGCGTCCTTCAACGCTCATCGCTCAACACTCAACACTCAACGCTCAACGCTCAACACTCAACATTCAACACTCAACGCCCTACAGCGCCTTGATGTAGCAACGGCGACGCTTGTGTACCACATGCTCGAGGTAGGCCCACTGGCCCTGACTCTTGTCGTTGGTCTCGAGCTGGGGATGCGTCTCTGCCCACTTGAAGCCCATCTCCGAACCGATGGGGATGAGGTCGGCAAAGAGCATGGCGTTGACGCCCTTGTTCTGATACTCGGGCAACACGGCCACGAGCAACATGTCGAGATACTCCGAACGGCCAGCCTTGCTCTTCATGGCGCGCAACAGATGCCACCATCCGAAGGGGAAGAGGCGACCATTGGCCTTCTGCAGGGCCGTAGAGAGTGAACCCATACATACACCCATGGCCACGGGACGATTGTCGGCATCCTCAATGACGGTGAGCAAGCGGAGGTCGAGGAAGGGCAGATAACTGTCGGCATACTGATTGACCTGACGCTCGTTCATCTCACTGTAGCCATAGAGGGGCGCATAGGCGGTGTTGACCACATCAAACACCTTCTTGATGTATCCATCCTTCTTCAGTTCGGCCACACTCTTGAACTTACGCACATGGAGGTTGCAACGCTGCTCAGCAATCTTTGCCACGCGGAAGTACTTCTCGTCCTGTGCATGATGGCCCTCGCGAGGCACGGTGACCTTACGCTCCACCCAGTCGATCTCCTTCTCCATGCCGAGCTTGTCCATGTGCTCGGGGTAGTAGGGATAGTTGTAGATGGTGGACATGGTGCTAAGTTGGTCGTAACCGTCGGTGAGCATACCCTCGGGATCCATATCGGTGAATCCGAGAGGACCCACGATGTGGTCCATGCCACGCTGGCGTCCCCAGTCCTTCACGGTGTCGATCAGTGCACGGCTCACCTCAATGTCGTCGATGAAGTCGATCCAGCCGAAACGCACATTCTTCACATCCCAGGTCTTGTTGGCCTTGTTGTTGATGATGGCTGCCACACGGCCGGCAATCTTTCCGTCCTTGTAGGCCAGGTAGAGCTGGCACTCGCAAAAGTCATAAGCGGCATTCTTCTTGGGGTCGAATGTCTCCATGAGATCCATGCCAAAATCGGGCACGGCATAGGGATGTCCTTTATAAAGATCCTGATTGAAACGAATGAAGCGCTTCAAGTCGGATTTGCTCTCTACGGGCTTGATGGTTATTTCTGACATGTGCAGTTTAATTGTAAGTTATAAAATTCTCACAAAGATACTTATTTATTATGGTATTGCGTGCGTGAGAGACCAAAATATTGCGCATCGAAGCCCAAAAACGAAAAAAAACAAGAAATATTTTGGCAGTAAAAGATAAACAATGTAATTTTGCAAATCCAAGTACTGGGGTATTTTATTACTTTACAACTAAAGGATTTTTGTTCTAAATAAATAAAATTTCAAATGAAGATGTTTAAGAAAATCTTTGCAGTAGCCGCATTAAGCCTTTGCGCAACTGCATCCGTAATGGCACAAAGCGCCGATGAACAGGACAGCAAGGCGTACTCTCACAACTTTGTAAGCATTCAGGGTGGTGGACAGACTACCTTTACCAACTATGACAACTCAAAGCTCATCACTCCTACCCTCAGCGTTAGCGTGGGCCGATGGTTCACTCCCGTTGTAGGTGCCCGTCTGCATGTGAATGGCCTCTGGAACCAGGGTGGCATCAAGAAAATGATTGATGAGGAGACCGCCTTCGACAAGAAGTACGACTACAAGTATGTGACTACCGACCTCGACCTGATGCTGAACATGATGACTCTCTTCGGCAAGAAGGACTACTACCCCGTCAACCTGTACCTGATCGGTGGTGTCGGTCTCAACACTGCTTGGGACAATGGTGAGGCTTACAGCATGAAGAACCTCATGCCTCTCGCATGGAACGAGACTCGCCTGAGCCACAATGCTCGCGTAGGTGCTCAGCTCGACTGGAACCTCTGCAAGCACCTGAGCCTGAACCTTGAAGTTGCAGCCAACAGTCTGTCAGACCGTTACAACAGCAAGACTTGCGAGAAGGACGACTGGCAGCTCACTGCACAGCTCGGTCTCGCTGTGAAGTTCGGTTACAAGGGACGCAAGGCTGCTCCCGTTGAGGAGGAGTGGGCTGTACGCATCGATACCACCTGGTACGACGATGTACAGTACAAGGACCTGACCGAGGACGGCAAGATGACCTGGAATGTATTCTACGAGATCCGCGAGAGCGAGTATATCGATGCTGACGCTCAGTTGGCTAAGATCGGTGCATTCTTGAAGGAGCATCGCGAGTGCAAGGTTACTATCGACTCATATGCTGACCGTGGTACCGGTAACCCCGAGATCAACATGGGCTACTCTCAGCAGCGTAGCGAGAAGGCTGTGAAGGCTCTCGTTGATGCAGGTGTGAAGGAGTCTATCATCACCGCCAAGTACTATGGTGACACCGTACAGCCCTTCGCTGAGAACGACAAGAACCGTGTGAGCATCATCACCGCTACCGGTCTGAAGGATCTCAAGCAGCAGTACACCGTGAAGAAGTATCGCACCCAGGAGGTTCGCTACCGCGTAAAGTAATGCATAAAAAAACATAATGAAAGCGAGGCAGAAATGCTTCGCTTTTTTTATGACCTATGATGAAAAAAAAGGGAGGGGGCTTACTTCACACAGCGGATCAAGGCATGACTGCCGTCGCTGAGCGTGGTGGCAAAGAGATAGGTGTCGCCACCTTCACGCAACTTCAGTTTCTTGCGCAGATCGGCCACGCTGGTGGGGAAATTGCGCGTGGTGAGGTTGGCCTGCTGTACATCGGCAAGGAGACGCTTGAGACCCTTCTTGCCAAAATCGCTCACGGCCACGATGCTAAACTGCCGACCGGGGAAGCCATCCACGGGATGAGGCCCCACAAAGAGATTGCTACAGGGATGAAGTTTGGCCACGCCATAGCGCTGGCAGAGAAGGTCCTGACAACCCACCTTGAGCACGCTGGCATTGGGCTCGAAGAGATAGCATGAGGGGGAGAGAGCCTCGGCCTGCATGATGACGGGAGCCACGCTACGCTCTGCCTGTGTACAACACAAGGGAGCATCGCTGGCATCGAGGTTGACACAATGATAGGTGATGCCTTCCGGATTCTGCTCACACGAGGCAACCGTGCCCTCCACACACGCACTTTCTGCCCCACCCTGCTCTCCGCGAAGCACGAGGAGGAGTTCCTTGCACTCACCCTTGACACTCACCACATGCACCTCCACCACGCCACGCAAGGCACGCAAGGCGAGAGAGATGTCGAGCATAGGCGACAACTTAAGTATAAGGAAACGCGCACGGGAGAGCAGAAGGGTCTGCATCTCCACCACATTGGGCGTACAGTCCTCCAGCGCCACGGTCTTGCGACCTGCCGTGTCGCGCCTCGCAGGGTCCATGAAGAGGAGGTCGGTCTGCAAGGGCAGAGCACTGCCGGTATGCGACATCTGTTGCACACAGTCGCCCTCAACCACTTCTGCCTCGGGCAGTCCGAGAAGGGGGAGGTTGTGGCGGGCTATGTCGCAAAGCACCGACTGGCGCTCCACATAGGTGGAATGGGCAAAGAGGGGTGCGATGTAACTGAAATCGATGCCAAAACCTCCGGTGAGGTCGGCCATACTGCCTCGTTGCTCGCGGGGCAGGAGTCGCTCCACCAGTTGTTGCTTGTAGAGCGCAGTGAGTTCGCTACTGCACTGCTCCATCGACAAGCGGGGAGGAAACCACAGCAACCCTTCGGCCGAAGCCCAACGGGGAAGTTTCTTACGGGCCAACTGCCACCCTTCTATCTGTTGCAAGCACCAGGGCACATCAACTCCTTCCGGTCCTTTCTTGAGGGCCAGTTGGCGCACATCGTCGTTGCGATGTTGCAGGATGTACTCTTCGTTGGTGGTCAGCATTGTGCAAAAATAGCGATTAACCGCGATATCTGCAAACTTTGCTATATCGATTGCTCAATTCTTCTTAAAAAAAGTCAAAAGAGCAGGGTTGATTTGGAACTTTTGGAGAATATTACTATTTTAGCAGAACAATAGAAATAAATTCGGGTAAAGCACAAGACCAACTTCGAGCGAGAAGCGTCTGCCACACCCTACACCATGAAATAACACGCACTTATATGAGTTTTAACGACATTATTGAATCTCACCAGCCGAACTCTACCCCACTGGCTAACCCCGAAGGCTATTGCCTCATCCTGGCCGGAGGACTGGGGAGCCGACTGTGGCCCTATAGTCAGGAGAGCAAGCCCAAGCAGTTCTTGGACATCTTCGGCACAGGGCGTACTCTTCTACAGCAAACCTACGACCGCTTTGCGGCGTTTATCAAACCGGAGAATATCTTCATCTCTACCTGTGAGCAGTATCTCGACCTCGTGAAGGAACAACTGCCACAAGTGCCTCGTGCACAGATCATTGCCGAACCTTTGCGAAGGGGGACCCTGGCCAGCGTGGCTATCGGTTCGCTCATCATTGCCGCACGACGCAATGTGCAGGCAAGCATCATCTGTACACCGGCCGACCAGTGGATTACGGATACGCAGGCTTTCTGCCAAGACATCCAGCAAGGACTCTCCTTTGTCAGTGCCAACGACATGATACTCACCATGGGACTGACTCCCACCACGCCCAACACGGACTATGGATACATACAGATGGGCGACACACTTCAGGACGGTTTCTACCAGGTGAAGTCGTTTACCGAGAAACCTTCCACGGAGTATGCGGAGATGTTTGTGCAGACGGGCGAATTTCTCTGGAATGTGGGTATCTTCCTCTTCAATGTACAGACTATCCTGCGCACGGTATCGAAGAAAGTGCCTGAATATCAGATAGAATTGCCCCGCATGATGGCCGAACTGACTCACGCGCCGAGCGATGCGGCCCGCGAACTGTTTACCATGCTCCCCAACCTCAATGTCGACATGGGCGTGCTGGAGGGTAACAACGAGGTGGCTGTGCAGAAGGTGCACTTCGGATGGGCCGACCTGGGTAGTTGGGACGCCCTGCACCTCAACAAGGACACCAACGACTACGACCGCTTCACCGACGAGCACGAGAACCTGGTGCTCGACACAGAGGCCATACTCTATCAGTCGGAAGGCAACATCGTACGCCTGCCTCAAGGTCACCTGGCTCTCATCAGCGGACTGAAGAACTATGTGGTGGTGGAGGAAAATGGCATACTGATGATCTGTCCCAAGGACGACAAGTCGATGATGCGACGCATGCGAACAGAGGCGGGAATGAAATAGGAAGGTCATCGTAATGGACAAGGAATACTTTACCCAACTTACAAAAAAATATTTTTTACCATTAGTTAACATTATTCTAATGCACTAATATACAGATAGATATCCATATTTAACCAAAAACCTTATAAGGTTATACCTTCTTCGACGCACTGTTCTGATCACCATATTGGAATAGTGCGTTACTTTGCAACCGTAAGCTCACCCCTCTCTCACCAAACATGGCAAGAGGCAGTGGAGCAAGAGAGTTTTTTTTACTTTATTTATCTTATTATTAAGAAAGGTATAACTATGGCTGCAAAATTCTATCATTGCAATGTGTGCGGCAATGTGATGGCCGCAGTGGTTCCCAGCGGAGTGATCCCCTTCTGCTGTGACAGTATGATGACCGAGTTGGACCCCCAGAATGCAGAAGGCACCGTGGAGTATCATGTGCCAGAGGTGCAGATACTCGAAGACAACAGGGTGAGGGTGAAAGTGGGCAGGGAGTATCATCCCGCCACACTCGAGCACCACATCTGCTTCATCGTGGTGGAAACGGAGCAGGGCGCCGTCATCCGCTATCTGAAACCTACCGACCGACCGGCAGTCACCATACAGTGTGACGGCACACCACTCATGGTGTATGCCTACTGCAACAGGCACGGACTCTGGCGCAAAGTGCTCTAAATACATTCATTCTATGCTTCGACCTCGTCTAAACCCATCCGCAAGGGTACGAATATATGTGTGTTTTCCAAGTCGTGTTTCATTGTGTGTGTTTCCACCCTTTGATGGTTAGATGATGGTTATCTTGATAGTGGCATGTCGTTGGGAAACGGCGTGCCATTAGTTTTTCTTATCAATAGTTCAATGTTTTTTAAGACGGAGTTATACAATGATTTGAAAAAATAATGTAACTTTGCAAACAAAACCAAACTATTATACCATGGAAATAAGACAGTTGAGGTACTTCGTCAATGTAGCCGAGACCAAGAGTTTCTCGGAGGCATCGCGCCAGTGTTATCTTTCCCAGAGTGCCATCTCACAGCAGATCAAACTGTTGGAGGAGGAACTGGGCAGTCAGTTGTTCCTACGCAACACCCACTCCGTAACCTTGACTGAAGCCGGAGAGGCACTTCTGCCCCTGGCACGCATGGCTATCAAGTCGTTTGACTCCTGCCAGGAACACATGAACGGCATAAGGGGCCTCATCACGGGACAACTCAACATCGGCATGTCGGAGGCTATGGAACCATTCGTGCGACACACGGTGATGCTCATGCTCAAGCGCTACCCCAAACTGCGTATCAACATGCATTACAAACCGAGTTACGAACTGAAGGAGATGCTCCTCAATCACGAGCTGGACCTGGCCTTCTCCATCGGCACACCCGATGACAAGGAGTCCATTGAGTCGATCCCCGTCACGAGTTATCGTATCTGTGCCGTAATGAATCGCAACCACCCTCTGGCCAAGCGAGAGAAACTGACGGCCAAGGACCTGTCCAACCAAAGCATCATTCTGCCCGAACGCGGTGGCAATGCCCTGCGTGCCTTGGGAGATATGGTGCTGGAGGAACTCAAACTGATGAATGTGCGTGTGTACAGCAATAGTGTCAATGCCCTCCTCAACATCTTGCAGGAGAGCAACTATGTGTCATTCATCTCTGCACGATCGGTCATGTCGCGCCCCATGCTGATAGCCAAGGTTGTGGAGGAACTACCCGACAAGGTGGCCTGCTACGCGCACAAGTTGAGGAATGTGTGCGAGAAGCACAACTGCAAGGTTTTCCTCGAAATCATGACGCAAGAGACTATACCTTATTATAATAGTCTGGGTATGTAAGTGAAAAAAAATACATGGCGGAACATAACATTCCGCCATTTTTGCGTTATATAGATAGAGATGACACAGGAAACATACATAGAACTGGCCGAAGAACAGCGCACAAGGTTGAAGAAACTCGCCCTGGGTTTCCTCCACGATGAGGCTGAAGCTGAGGATGCTGTGCAGGAAGCACTGCTACGCCTCTGGCTCCTGCGTGAGCGTATGGCATCGGCAGAGGACTTCAGTCCGCTGGCTCTGCGCATCACCAAAAATGTATGTATCAGCATGTGGCGTCAGAAACAAAAGCAGGTCAGCCTGCCTCTCGAAGCCATTGCCTCGCTGGAGGGAAGCAACACACCATCCGACATGGAGGAGGAGAAGGAGAACAGCATCCTGTTCAAGCGGGCTATCGATAGCTTACCTCCCTCCGAACGGCGCATCTTCCAACTCTGGCAACAGGACATGAGCATTCAGGAGATAGCCGTGATCACGGGAGCCAAACCCAGAACGGTGAGCAGTATGCTCTCCCTGGCTCGAAAGAAAATATTTGAGAAACTCAAAAAACAATAACTTCACCCACACATTACCTTCTCCACCATAAACATAAGCATCTATGACTAAAGATATACTCATACAGAAATTCATGGCAGGCACTTCCACCCACGAGGAGGAACAGACACTACGCCAACTATTGCATGAAGAAGGCACCCTCACCGCTGAGGAGCAACTCATTGCAAGCATGCTCACACAGACCACCGACAGACTCGAGGCCTGCGATGCATGGATGGACGAGGATGAGAGTGCGCTCTTTGATGAGATGATGAAGGAGAAGCACGACTCTGATGCTGATGAACAAGGTATCAGCGAACAGCCGATACTGTCCATCGTCCATCCTCCTCGCCACATCGGACACACCGTGTGGCGCATCATGGCTTTGGCGGCTGCACTGACTGGTGTGTTCTTCTTGACTGTACCGCTGTGGAAGGATTCGCAAGGCAATATGGCCGTCACCTATTTCTATGGTGAGAAGATGGAGAATGAGGAACTGGCCATGGACATGATGCACGAGACGATGAGCGACATCTTTGATCGCCCTGACATCGAGACGGAACTGACTGATCTGCTCAACTGATGGATAACGGAATCTTTACATAGCCTGATAACTGAAAACATTCCCACATTCACTCAAAAAAGAAAGCATATGAAACATACATTATATATAATTTTAGCCCTACTGTGTATGGCACTGCCTTCAAAGGCGCAGAAGGGTCTGCATGTCAATGAGATATTCGAAGGGGACATCGTGGAGAAGACCTACATGGTGGACAATCTGATTAAAGGCGAACAACTGAAGCCTTACAAGTTGACCTTCTTCCGCAGTCTCAAATTCAAGGCTTCTGCCGAGGGCCGCGCCAAGATAGAGAAACTGGTGAGCGAGGACATCAAGAACTCTCTGGACCTGGAGTTGGAGCGCCAGAGGGGAAAGGAGTCCGACAAGAATGCCACCCCTCTGTCTCCCCCATTTAGCTATGTCATGATGACTCTTCCACCCGATGGGAAGTTTGACCCTAACAGTCCCAACCGCTGGTATCTCTGCTACCAATGCACTCCCTACAAGAAGAACGAGTATGCCATCACCCTCGTCTTTATGAAGGGACATGCCACAGTAAAGGAACTTCGCAAGATGTTCAAGAAAAATTAAGTTATTCAAAACATTACACAAACAACCCCGCCTACTTTATGTAAAGGAAAGGCATAAAAAAGATTTATCACAATGAAAACCATACATTCTTTTGCAACCTTGGCACTCGCAGTTGCCAGCATGATATTATTCACCAACAATCTGTCGGCACAGGAACTTACCATCAACCTAAATACCGAGAAGAGCGACTCCCTGGATTTTGTCAGGGAATCGTCCAACAGTCATCCCGGAGGATGGAACTTCGACATCATCGGCGTGAATGTACAGACCAAGAAGAGCAGTTCGAGCAGACTCCTACCCACAATTACACTGTTCGGTGGCTGGGGATTCGGGCTGACCAATGCCCTCAATGCGCCTGAGGGTATGGGGCATCCCTTCAACTTCTGCATCGAGGATATGATTGCCCTGCGTATGCACCCCTGGAAGACGGGAACATTGTCGCTGGGTGCAGGTATAGATGTGAAGAATTACTGTATGACCAACAACAAACGCTTCGTGGAGGACATCACCACCAAGCAGATCGGCATTGAGGACTATCCCGAAGGTGCTGTGCCGGGCTACAGCAAGATACACACATGTAGCGGTACCTTCAACCTGAAATACATCCAGAACCTAGGTCGTGGCTTCCGCCTAGCCTTCGGTCCCGAACTCAGCGTGGTCAGCCACCGAGGTGGAAAGCATAAGATAGAGAACCACTACGAGACCGCCAATGGCAAGCAGAAGGAGATTTTCAAGAATATCAAGACCAACAAGGTCGGCTTCAATCTGGTAGGTGTAATCAACTATAAGAATCTCGTTGGTGTATATGCCAAGTACTCCCCCACCAGTGTGCTCAATACCACCTTCGGTCCCGAGTTCCAGACTCTCTCTGTGGGTATCATGCTCATGGGACTCTAACGGAGAACCCGGGGGGCAATGTGCTCCCGAGAATCTATGTCAGGATAAAAGGATAGCGCCAAAACATACAACATTCAGAGATTATTATATCCATTCCTCACATTAGTCACATTTTTTGCGTTTTAGCACTTCCCACTTTCACATATTTTATGTACATTTGCAACGGTTACCTCTCTTGCCACATAAGGGAAGTGACCGTTGCTTCGTATATCAAAGCCCTGCGTAATGGTATTTAAGTTTCGTATATAAATCTCAAATCTATCAATAAATGAAGAAAGCACTTTTCCTGGTTGCACTACTCACTGCAACCACCCAACTTCTGGCCAAGGATATCTTCGTCAGTACGCCCAACACAACTCTTCTGCTCAAGGCAGAGGAGGGTCAGGCGCTCCATGTGAGTTATTACGGTAGCAAGGTAACGAATGCCGACGAGGTGTATATGGCCTACAGTATGTGGGAATATGCCTATCCTGCCTTCGGTGCAGGGTGTCAGGAGGCTACCTGTCTCAGTGTGAAACATGCTGATGGCAATATGAGTACCGAACTGGTGTATGTGTCTGACAGCGAGACTGCTGAGGCTAATGCCAAGGTGTACAAGGTCACGATGAAGGACAAGCTCTATGACATGGTTGTGGATGTTTGCTACCGCGCTTATCAGAACTGCGATGTGATAGAGACCTGGACGGAGATACGCAACAATGAAAAGAAACCTATCACACTACTGCAGTATGCAAGTGGTTTTCTGCCTATCCGCCAAGGTGATGTGTGGGTGAGCCATCAACATGGTGCATGGGGTGCTGAGGCCCAACTGACTGAGGAGCCTCTCAATCCAGGCCAGTTCATGGTACAGGACTACAACGGTGCGAAGAATGCCGTAGTGAACCGTCCCAACCTGATGTTCTCCCTCGATGGCAAACCTCAGGAGAATCAGGGTCGTGTCATCGGTGCGGTGCTCTGCTGGAGCGGTAACTTCAAGATGAAAGTGGACACTCAGGGCAAGGGCATACATCGCTTCATAGCCGGCATTAGCGAAGAGAACTCTATGTACACCCTCAAGAAGAATGAGACATTCAACACGCCCAAGTTGGCACTGACCTATAGCAATGAAGGCAAGGGTGGAGCAAGTCGCAGTTTCCACCGCTGGGCTCGTAAGAACAACATGGTGCACAATGGTGAGCAACTGCGCGACATCCTGCTCAACTCTTGGGAGGGCATCTATATGGATGTAAGTCAGGCTGCCTGCGAGAAACTGATGGACGGCGTAAAGAAACTTGGTGGTGAACTGTTTGTGGTGGATGACGGTTGGTTTGGCAACAAGTACCGTCGTACCCGTGACGACAAGGCTCTGGGTGACTGGGTGACCGACACCATCAAACTTCCCAATGGCATACCGGCCTTGGCTAAGGCTGCCAAGGATCGCGGACTGAAATTTGGTATCTGGATAGAGCCCGAGATGACCAACAACCCCAGCGAACTCTACGAGAAGCATCCCGACTGGATTGTGCGCCATCCCTCACGCGATATTATATATGGTAGAGGTGGTACGCAACTTATCCTTGACATGAGCAACCCCAAGGTGCAGGACTTCGTGTTTGGCGTGGTGGACAACCTGATGAAGGAGACTCCCGACATTGCCTACATCAAGTGGGATGCCAACTATGAGATACAGAACTTCGGATCAAGCTACCTCACCTCCGACAGCCAGAGCCACCTCTATGTGGACTATCACAGAGGCCTCATCAGTACACTGGAGCGCATACGCCAGAAGTATCCCGAACTCGTCATCCAGTGCTGTGCAAGTGGTGGTGGCCGTGTGAACTACGGTCTGATGCCCTACTTCGAGGAGTTCTGGGTGAGTGACAACACCGATGCCCAACAGCGTCTCTTCATCCAGTGGGGTACCTCTATGTTCTTCCCCACCTGTGCTATGGCTCAGCATGTGAGTGCATCGCCCAACCACCAGACGGGTCGTCAGATACCGCTGAAGTTCCGCTTCGATGTGGCTTTCACTGGTCGTCTGGGTATCGAGATGAAGCCTGCTGACTTCAACGAGCGTGAGATGGCATTTGCACAGCGTGCCGTAGAGACCTACAAGAAGTTCCGTCCTCTCATCCAGCAGGGTGACCTCTATCGCCTCATCTCGCCCTACGAAGGTAAGGGCTACTGCAGTGAGATGATTATGAACGAGCAGAAGAGCGAGGGCCTCTTCTTCGCCTATAAGTTTGAGCAGTATGTGGACCTCTTCCGTCCTCGCTTCCGCTTTGCAGGCCTCGATCCCAACGCCATCTACACCCTTACGGAGATCAACCGTGAAGGTGGTGCCGACCACTGGGAAGGTCACAATTTCTCCGGCAAGTTCCTTATGGAGAATGGTGTGGAGGTACGCCTTGAGGGACAGTGGGCAAGCAAGGTGATACACCTGAAGAAGAATTAGGATTGAAGGCTTCGATTTCCAAATTCCTAATTTTTCTGCCTAAAAAATTTGTGAATTCGGAAAAAGTGCGTACCTTTGCAAACAAGAAGATACGACAGATATAAAGAGAAGGGTTCTGACCACCAAGTCAGAATTCTTTTCTTTTACTCTCTCTCCTACGGGAATAGCTCAGTTGGTAGAGCACTGGTCTCCAAAACCAGGTGTCGGGAGTTCGAGCCTCTCTTCCCGTGCAAGATTGTTTTTAGGGCTGTGATGTCCATACTGAAAAACTGACTAAACTACGGAAACAGTCCAATACCTGAAAAAACATCCTGTTACCTATCAATTAGAAAATAAAAACAAACAACATATGGCATACATGACACAAAAGGGCTATGACAAGCTCGTAGCCGAACTCCAGCATATGGAGAGCGTAGATCGCCCCGCAGCCAGTGCTGCTATCGCAGAAGCTCGCGACAAGGGTGACTTGAGTGAGAATGCAGAGTATGATGCTGCTAAGGAGTGGCAGGGCAAGTTGGAAGGCAAGATTGCCAACCTCAAGGCTGTCATCGCAGCTGCAAAGATCATCGACACCAGCAAGCTCAACAATGAGACCGTACAGATCCTTACCAAGGTGAAGCTGAAGAATGTAAAGAACAACATGACTATGGCTTACACCATCGTGAGCGACACTGAGGCTAACCTCCGCGAGGGTAAAATCAGCGTAAGCACTCCAATTGCTCAGGCTCTTCTGGGCCATAAGGTGGGTGAGACCGTGGCTGCCAAAGTACCTGCCGGCGTCATCGAACTTGAGATTTTGGAAATCACCTTCGAGGAGTAAATTCATTTACAATTTATTTCATTTACAATTTACAATATCACGAGGAATCCGAGTCGGACATTGCAAATTGTACATTGTAAATCTCTAAATTGTACATTGTAAATCCCTAAATTGTACATATAATTATGGCAAGCATATTCAGCAGAATCGTAGCAGGAGAGATACCCAGCTACAAGATAGCAGAGGACGAAAACTACTACGCATTCCTTGATATCAGTCCCCTGCAGAAGGGGCATACACTCGTGATTCCCAAGCGCGAGGTGGACTATCTCTTTGACCTTGAGGACGACGAACTTGCAGGTTTGCAGGTATTTGCCAAGAAGGTTGCCGTTGCCATCAAGAAGGCCATCCCTTGTGTGAAAGTGGGACAGTGTGTACTGGGTCTTGAGGTGCCTCATGCCCACATCCACCTCGTACCTATGCAGAGCGAGGCAGATATGCGCTTCACCAATCCTCACCTCACCCTCACCCCTGAGGAGTTCCAGGAGATTGCAGAAAGCATCAAGGCACAGTTCTAAAACTTTTAGGTGTATAAAACATACAGCAGTGGGGAGAATATCGGTTGATATTCTCCCCACTGCTCTTATATAATATAATATGTATAGGAAGCAGGGGCTCATGCCCTACTTCTCACACGCTATTCCTTTCTCCTTACTTATTCATACACTGCTGGATGAATTCATTCATCGCAGGATAATGTGCCTCAATGCTGAGCAAGAGATGAAGTTGATTGTTAGCACGGGTGAAGTTGTGGGTGGGGTACTTCACCTTCCAATATTCATCACCGTTGAGATAATCCCAGAGGAAGCGTACACACTGCATATAGGGGAAGAGGGCAACGGCATAAGGCAGATTCTCCACCTCAACGGGAAGCAGGAATGAACTTGCACTCTCCAGATAACCCTCAGTGAAGGCACGGAAGATACCCATGTTAAAACCTACAGTGGCCATGTCCTGATGATCTTCTGCCACATAGTTGGCACCAGTACGAAGGAAGTCACCATAGTCGGAGAAGATGAAGTTGGGCATCACCGTGTCAAGGTCGATGACACACAGCACATTGTCGTGCTCATCAAACATCATATTGTTGACCTTGGTATCGCAATGGCATACACGCTTTGGCAATGTACCTTCACGACCCATACGCTCAGCCTTGCACATCTCCTTAGCACGAGCCTCGATCTGTGCCACCATAGCCTTGACTTGAGGTTCCTCTGCACGACCGGCACGATTCTCCTCCAAAGCCTCATGAAGTTGCTGAAGACGGAACTCCATATTGTGAAAATCTTTAATTGTCTCGCCCAACTCTACGGGAATATCAGCAAGCATAGCCTGGAAATGACCAAAAGCTTTTCCTGCTGCACGGCTCGACTCTGGATTGACAGCCTGCTTGGTGATTGCATTGGGGATAAAGATCATCATACGCCAATACATATCATCAACCACGGCATAGTACTTGCTCTCGTCTTCCTTCAGGGGGATGAAGGTGAGCACCTTGCGGTCGATATCGTCCTCGCCCTGTTCCTCCAACTTCTGACGGATATGGCTGGTTACAGCTTTAATGTTGCGCATCACCATATCCACATCGGGAAACACCTTGTTGTTGACACGCTGAAGTACATAGTTGGGTGCATCGTCCTCTTCGGTCACTACACGATAAGTGTCATTGATCAAACCCTCACCCAGGGGCTTGATGTCTTTCACAGTGCCTTCAATGGCAAACAGTGCGACAGTGTTCTTGAGTTGTTTGTTCATGGTTTTAAAGTGTTTATTTAGTGCAATTGAATCACACCGACATTAACAGGGAACTTATGAATAAGGTGGGGTCGATATATTAAATATTCGTATGAATGAGGTGGGCGAAGGGGAGGTTATCTGCTCTCAGGGGTAGAAAGACCCGTAACAGGAGTACCATCTGCACCAAGACCTTCAGCACTAACGGTGATCTGCGTATTCTTGCTGTTGTTGTAGAACAGCAAATCAGCATGACCCTTTCCATCCAATTTCAGATTGGGGTTCCAATAAAGTGTACGACGGTAATCCTTGGTGCTGGGAAGAGGTTTCTTGCTGTAGTCGGGCTGATAGAATTCGTAGCACGCTGAGTATCCGTAGAGGATATAACGGCGGTCGCGCCATGTGTTGCGCTCACCGTCATCCATGAAACGGTGCAAATCAACTGATACAATGGGTTGGTTGTCCTGACTGAAACGAGAATCGCCCTCAAGACGAGGAGAATAGTCGGTGAAGATATAAACCTTATCGAGTGTACTCAAGCGATTGTACTTATTACGCTCACCGTCGGACACGATACCTGTAAGGTTGCGCCCATTGTAACGAGGCTCAATGAAGTAGGCACGCTCCATACCCATATCGCCTACATAGTTGCGAGCCAGATTGTACATGAATCGGCTCTGACCCAAATAGTAGCCTGGGCAGAAACCTGCATCACACACCTCATTGAATGCCTCATAAGCATCGATAACAAAGGCGGGAGTATTCTTATCAAACTGACGCTTACCATTGCGAGTCGCACCAACGGTGATCTCTTGCAAATCATGGGTACGACCCAATGGATCGGCCTTCAGCTTACTTCCTGCAGGGATAGGAGCCAGATTCTCCTGATAGAATACATAAGGCTTTACGAAACGAGGGTAGATGTGAGAGAGACGAACATAGTAGTCGGGATAATTGACTTCGCCTCTCTGATCCTCACCTGAGGCAAGCCACTCATAGGTGTCGGGCGTAATCTTCTTTCGTTTCCATCTTGCCGTGTCAGCAGCACCCAAGAAGAAGTAGATACCCTCCTCAAAACTGGGAGCATCAAACTGGAACTGACCGCTATTGGAGGTTGACATCTCGCCTTCTGCCGTATTAGAGCGTTGGCCATTGACCCCAGGTTGCACATATTCTACATGAATCAGTACCTCACGCTTGAGTTTGCCTTCGTTCTCATTGGGGAACATCTCCTCGGCAATCTTGGTATCCGTACGACCAGCCATAACGGTGCCATAGGGGGTAATGTTCTCCTTGAAAGTATCATTAAAGTCGGAAGCCTCAATAGAGATTGTTGATACAGCATCGCTATCCTCCGATTCACCATCACTCGAAGCCGACTCGGCCATACGGGCATCTGCTTCAGCCATCAACGCATCAGCATCTACTCGATTGAAATCCTCTCTTATCTGAGCCGTATAGCGGTTCACATCACCCGTGATATGCTGTGTGCGCTCGGGCATATACTTCAGTGTAAAAGTGTTGGGGGTAGCCAGGATTCGCCAATCGTAACGGCGCCAACCCTGTACCATGAGCAAGAGGTCGAGATTGTTGCAATGCTCCTCATCGTTGCTCTCAAAATAGTAAGTAGGATCCTCGATGAAGCCACGGATCTGACTGCTCAAAAGCATCTCCGTGAGAATATTGCCATTGTCGTAGATATACTCACTGTGAGCCGCATCGCGTACAGCCACACTGACGGTACTTCCTGCTTTACCATTCACACCTATCTTGATAGGAGCAAAAGGTGCATAAGCTGTAGCACTGATGCCACTGAAGGTCATCTGTTGCTCCTTCAACTTATCATCATGGCGAACGAAAGCCAGACGGTCTGCATAGATAGTACCTTCGGCATCAAATACGGTCACCTGAATCACTCCTGAAGGATAGTTTTTGGTCTTGAACTTACAATTCAACTTATCACCCGATCCAAGTTCCTTGAAATCCTGCATGATACCGTGTGAAAGAACTGTCACACCCAGTTTCTTCTGTGCCACATTGCCAGAAGACTGGAGGTCAATCAAGAGTTCATCATCGTCTACACGAACCTGCATGGCCACACCGTCTGCCACAACTTCGGGCAGATCGAACTTCTGCTTGTTCTTGCCCCAAGCAAATTCAGCCTTATAATCTTCGCCAGGTGCCACATTCAAGGTAAACACACCACACCCACGATGAGAGACGGGTACAGAGGCTACCTCCTGTCCACTCTTATTCTTGACAGTCAATGTACCATCGAGATGACGACCATCCTCATCATCAGCCTGGAAAGCCACACGACAGGTGGTACCACTCACAAGCCATCCTCCCTCAGGGAAGAATGTTACCTTCGCCTTGGGGGAACTATTATCCTTCTTGAAATAGCGTTGCAAAGGGCGAACGGTCATATCCTCAGTGTAATCGCCTGGTTCCAATGGAGAGTCGTACACAGGGAATACACGACTGTAGAGTTTCTCATAGTCACGATAATACTCCTTGGCCATCTTCTTGTTGTAGAACCAATCCTCTGCATACTTGGTATGTGGATGCTCGTACTCTCCCCAGTTGAGTTGCCAACTGGTATAGGCTCGCAGTTCGTAGTAACCGGCATAGAGTGAATCTTCCAAAGCAAAGGCACCATAACCATGACCTTCTACCATCTTCAGTTTCTGACGCTCAACCAAAAAACCATCGGGACTGAACAACTCAACATAGAGCAAACCACTCAAATTGCTGGGAGCACCGTCACTGCGACGCAGATAAGCCTTGTAATAGATAGTGTCACCTAAAAAATAACTCGTATTGTCCATATGGACAAACACCTCCTCCTGGGGAATCTTGGTACCAAATGACTTCACATGTTCTGCCCAAGCAGCAAGCGTGTTGGGCATTTCAGCCTGCTGGGCAAACAAAGCAGTACCGGCACTTAACAGGGCAAATAAAGCGAGAACAAATCGTTTCAAAGGGAATACTGTATTTATAAAATTAAAAAAAGGGACATAACTCTTTGAGTTAGACCCATTTTTTAGTATTTGGTTTACGCGCATGTACATCTTTTTTAGAACTGCTCCAAATATCGTATACGGCTTTCTGTGCTTGGGTGTGTACTGAATGCCTCCGAAAGGAAACGCATGAAGCCATCTGCCAAAGACTGAGGATGGATGATATAAAGTTGAGCAATATCCTCTCTGCCTTCAGGTGCAGATGCTGGCATGCTGGATATCTTGCGTAATGCTGAAGCCAGCGCAAGAGGATCACCACATAGTGCCGCACCTCCAGCATCGGCCATGTATTCGCGCTTACGACTTATGGCAAAACGAGTGAGCAAAGTAAAGAAATAACCCAACATAGCCAATACAGCAGCCACAATGAGCACCACAATCACGCCACCTCCGCTATTTTTGCTGTTTCTGCTGTTCCCGCGATATCCTCTTCCGCCATACACAAAAGTATTCCAGATGAAACGAAGGGTCAGATTCATCACCGTACTCATGATACCAACAAAGATGATGGAGATGATGAGCAAACGCGTGTCACGGTTGCGAATATGTGTGAGTTCATGGCCTATCACACCTGCCAGTTCGGCATCTGTCAAGCGTTCGCATATACCCGTAGTCACAGTGACAGTATAACTATTGGTATCAATACCGCTTGCAAAAGCATTGAGCTGAGGCGTGTCCATCACATTAATTTTGGGCATAGGCATACCACATGCCATGGTGAGATTCTCTACGATATTGTACACACGGGGGTTCTCCATTCGGGTTACCTCATGCGCCCCCGTCGCCTTGCGTATCATACTGGTATTAAAGAAGTAGGCAATGCAAAACCAAACACCTACAACACCTACAACCCATGGAATGGCAAAGACGAACATCTCGTTCACCCTATCCCAGTCCATACCTGCACTCACGCTGTGTACATAGCCATAATCGTCATAGTAGTACGACGAACTGCCCCCACTGTTCATGATGGCACAGAAGGCATACACCAGCACCAAAATGATGCCGGGGAATGCCATCAGAAGCAGTATGCTTTTGAAATTGTTGCTTGCCTGCTGCTTATGTATGCCTACATAGTTCATACTTTGTATGAAAAACTGCTATCGGAGGATTAGAACTTTATCTCGGGAGCCTTATCGTACTGTGCGCGCTCCTGCTCAGGAATCTCAAACATGGGTTCGGTGTGGAAACCAAACATATTAGCAAACAGATTGGCAGGGAAACTCTGAACAGCAGTGTTCAACTCTCGAGTGGTGCTGTTGAAGTAACGACGGGTAGCCGACAGTTTGTTTTCGATGTCTGCGATCTCGCCCTGCAACTGCATGAAATTTTGATTGGCCTTCAAGTCGGGATAAGCCTCTACTGCAACATTCAGACCTGCCAAAGCGTGGCTCAACTGGTTTTCGGCCTCAATCTTGTCATTGGTGTTGGTTGCACTCATAGCTGCGGTACGAGCCTTGGTGATAGACTCCAGCAGTTCCTTCTCATGGGTGGCATATCCCTTAACGGTAGCTACCAACTGAGGGATAAGATCATAACGCTGTTTCAACTGAACATCGATATTTGCAAAAGCGTTCTCACGATTGTTGCGCAGACCTACCAGATTGTTATACATGCTAATAGCCCACAATGCAATAACGGCTACTACGATAAGAATGATGATACCTGTACTCATTGCTTTAAGGTTTTAATGATAAAAAAATCAAAAAATAGAATAATCAAAACACTTTAGTCACGCCATGTTTTATGCGTTTTCATCGCAAAGATACATTATTTTTCATTATATTTGCACCAATATTCACATATTTTACTTTAATCTTTGTTAAATAGTAAGATATTCAACGAATTCTTTTTACTTTTGTACCTTATGAAATTAATTTATAACACTATTTAAATATACACCTAATGAAAAAACTATTTATGCTGATGTTGTGCGGACTGATGCTGTGTGCCGCTCCCGCAGAAGCAAAGATGAAATTTTTCAAGAAGAAAAAGAAGTCACAGCCCGTACCCACTGCACCTGCTCCCAAGCCTGCTCCCAAACCCGATATCGAGCGTAAGGGACTGTTTAATGTGACCAAGGTGAAGACCGACTGGTTTATGGAGATTCCCGACTCATTGCTGGGTCGTGACTTCCTGACCACTACACGCTACACCTCTACCCCTGCAGGCAGTGGTAAGTTTGGTGGCGAGCAAGTGAATGAGCAGACGGTTTATTTTGACATGTTGCCCGACAGCGTGCTTGCCTTGCGTGCTCGCCTACTGGTTAACTATGCCGACTCTACCGAGCATATCAACAAAGCCATCACCATCAGCAACGAGAATCCTATCATTGGTACCTTCAAGATCGAGTCGCACAAGGGTAAGATGATGAAGATCAGAGTGACTCAGTTCTTCAACGACGACAACGCAGCACTGGGTATGCCCAGTCGTGACAAGCAGAGCTTTGGACTAGGTGGACAGATGATGTCATTCATCGAGGACATCAAGTCATTCCCCACCAACACTGAGATTCGTGTCTTGAAGACCTACATGAGTCCCTCCGGTAGCCTTGCAGCCTCTCGTGCCACAGGCCGTGTCACCTTGGGTCTGAATATCTCTTTCATACTCCTGCCCGAGGTTCCCATGTTGCCTCGTTACTACGATCCTCGCGTAGGTTATTTCACTGTTGGTTACAACACCTACACCGACCAGCAGCAACGCGTGAAGAGCAAGACTTTCATCTCTCGCTGGCGCCTTGAGCCCAAGCCCGAGGATGTGGAGAAGATGAAGCGAGGCGAACTCGTAGAACCTATCAAACCTATCGTATATTACATCGACCCCGCCACACCCAAACAGTGGCGCAAGTACCTCATTCAGGGTGTCAACGACTGGCAGTCTGCCTTTGAGAAGGCTGGTTTCAAGAATGCCATTCGTGCAGAGGAATGGCCCGAGAACGACTCTACCATGAGCATGGAAGATGCTCGTTTCAGCGTCATCCGTTACTTGGCTTCTCCCATTGCCAATGCATACGGTCCTCATGTAAGCGACCCACGCACAGGTGAGATTCTGGAAAGCCACATCTGCTGGTACCATAATGTGATGTCGCTCGTACACGACTGGTACATGGTACAGGCAAGTAGCATCGATGATGCAGCTCGACGCATGCACTACGATGAAGAACTGATGGGTCAGCTCATTCGTTTTGTCAGCAGTCACGAGGTAGGTCATACCTTAGGTCTGCGCCACAACTTCGGTTCGTCAAGCACCGTACCCGTTGACTCACTGCGCAACAAGGTATGGGTGGAGGCTCACGGCCACACACCCAGTATCATGGACTATGCACGCTTCAACTATGTGGCACAGCCCGAGGATGGCATTAGCCAGAAGGGAATCTTCCCACGCATCAACGACTATGATGACTGGGCTATTGAGTGGGGTTACCGTCCCATGCTTGATGCTAATAACAGCGATGAGGACCACAAGATGCTGGAGAATCTCATCGGTGACCGCTTGGAGAAAAATCCTCGCCTCTGGTGGGGTGACGGTGAGACCAGCCAGGATGACCCTCGTCGTCAGACTGAGGATCTGGGTGATGATGCTGTCAAGGCAAGCGAATATGGTATCAAGAATCTGAAGCGTGAACTTGTCAACCTACCTGCTTGGACCCTTTCTGAAGAGGACCTCTACAATGAGAATCTGGGCGAGATGTGGACCCAAATTCGTGGTCAGTTTATGCGTTACACCAACCATGTGATCCGTAATATCGGTGGTCAGCTCCAAAAGTACCGCACAAATATGGAAGATGGCGATGTATTCACTCCTCAGCCTCGCAAGAAGCAACTTGACGCTATGGAGTATCTGAAGCGTAACATCATTGCCGAGCCTACTTGGCTCAGCTCAGACCTCAGCTACGCCAAGCGTCTGTGGGACGATCCCCACGATGCCACCATCGCTGTGGGACAATCTGCTGTCACCGGTATGCTGAACCGCCTCTACAGCCTGAACGACAACTACAAGCCCGCCGAGTTCCTGGCCGACATGACCAAGGCCCTCTTCAACGCCCGTTACAGCAAGTACACCGCAGCCCTGCAGACCTCCTATGTCGACCACCTCGTTGCCATCTTCAAGGGTGGCAGCATCAATGCCCTCCGCGGCCATGTACTGGAGACCCTCAAGACCCTCAAGACCCGCACCGCCACCACTGCCGGCGATGCCGACCAGCGTGCCCACAACGCCCTGTTGCACGACATGATTGTTCGTGCGCTGGAAGTTAAGTAGGTTTTCACTTTCACATTCTTTTCTATGCAATACATCACACTGAGCCGCACAGACGGCATCACCAGCAAGGGCAGTCCTTACGCCACACTCAAACTTCGTTCGCTGGAGGAAAAGGATCCTATCAATGTTGCAGTCTGGGACACAGCACCCCATCAAGGCCCTCAGGTTGGTCAGCTTGTCACCTTCCTCTCTATCCGTGACAATCAGGGTAAGAAGTCGGCTGGATATGGAGATATGATGAACATACAGACTCCATCACCCGACCATCCTCTCTATCACTTTGTGCCACGCCCCACTAGCCGACAGCAGTGGGACGAGACACTGGCACACCTCTTGCAATACTGCACCAACGACGAGAAGATGCGTGATATCATAGCCGAATGTGGAAGCACGCTCTATGTGCACTACATCAAGCGCCCAGCAGCCACATCCGTACATCATGCTTTCCCTGGCGGTCTGGTGAGCCACACCTGGCAGATGCTCTCCATGCTCGACGGTATCTATCCCTACCTGCCCTACAAGGACGAAATCAAGATAGAGCGCCTCGTACTTGCCGTACTCTTCCATGACTATGGCAAACTGAAGGAGTATCGTGAAGATGGCGAACCTACACAGGAAATGTACCTCTTAGGACACATTTACATCTCTGCTCATGCGCTACACAATTTGTTAGAGCAAAAGGGAATACCCTATGCAGAAATTGCCCGCACGGTGCATTGCATCCTTGCACATCATGGTGAATTGGAATATGGAAGTCCGGTGAAGCCTTGCATTCAGGAGGCTATCGTGCTCAACCATCTCGACAATCTCTCTGCCAAGACCGATGCCATCTATGGTGCAGGCCATATGGAGAAGGTCTTCGCTTTGGGCACGCATGTGGTAAAGGATTAGAAAGGATTTGTTTGAAATCAAAAACAACAAAACGGAATCATTCAACCTACAATTACAGCACCATTAATAACACAGAAGAGCAACCTTTCGGGGTTGCTCTTCTGTTATCTGTATTTCGTCTCATCCTTATCTTCCAACATGGAAAGATAACTCTGGTATCGCGAAGCTGCGATGCGATAATCCTCCACAGCCTGAAGCACGGCACAACCCGGTTCGTGGGTATGGGTACAATCTCCATAACGACATTCGGATGATATCTGGAATATCTCACGGAAATAATGACTCACCTCTACACGCTCCATGTCGAAAGTTCCAAACCCCTTTATACCCGGAGTGTCGATGATAGCCCCTCCATTGGGTAAGTCGAAGAGTTGACTGAAGGTAGTGGTATGCTGACCCATGTCATGCGTAGCAGATATCTCTGCTGTACGCGCTTGCGCTTCTGGTACCAGTCGGTTGAGAAGTGTACTTTTTCCCACTCCACTGTTGCCACTGAAAAGCGTGGTCTTACCCTGCAGTTGTTCCAACAACTGATCCACTCCTTCTCCTGTTTTAGCCGAGCATGAGAGACAGGTGTAAGAAAGTTGGGTATAAAGCATCTGAATAGCTTCCAAGTAGCGAAGTTCATTCTCATTGAGCAAGTCAACCTTATTGAAACAAAGTAGCACAGGCACACGATAGGCCTCCGCACTGGCCAGGAAACGATCGATAAAGGTAGTGCTGGTTTCAGGATGAGCCACAGTGACCACCAGTACGGCCAAGTCAACATTAGCCGCAATGATATGGCTCTGCTTGGACAGGTTGGAAGCCTTGCGTATGATGTAGTTGCGTCTATCGAGGATGTTGCTGATGAGGCCCGTCTGTCCGTCAGGCTGAAGCGTCACTTCCACACGATCGCCCACAGCTACCGGATTGGTGCTACGAATACCCTTGATACGAAAGCTTCCTTTTACTTTACAATCAAGGAGCTGGCCATCGTTCGTGCGAACGATGTACCAACTCCCTGTATTTCTGATAACAAGTCCAGTCATTAGACGGTCATGATCTCCTTCTCCTTGGCAGCATAGAGATCGTCAACCTGCTTGATGAACTTATCGTGCATCTTCTGCAAGTCGTTCTCTGCATCCTTCTCAAGGTCCTCCGAAAGGCCATCCTTGATGCCTTTCTTCAGTTTGTCGTTAGTGTCACGACGCGCATTGCGAATGCTCACTTTAGCATTCTCTGCCTCGCCCTTACACTGCTTAGCAAGTTGCTTACGACGCTCCTCTGTCAAAGGAGGAATGCCGAGGCGGATAATCTCTCCATTGTTTTCAGGAGTGATACCCACATTGCTGTCCATGATGGCCTTCTCGATGGGGCGGAACATGCTCTTGTCCCAAGGCTTTATCACGATGGTGCGGGCATCGGGAGTATTGATACTTGCCACATTGTTGAGAGGAACCATACTACCGTAGCTATCCACACGGATGCCGTCAAGGATCTTTACATTGGCCTTACCTGCACGAATATGAGCCAAAGCCTCCTCAAGATACATCACCGCTTCTTCCATTTTCTCTTCAGCACCTGCCAAAGTCTCTTTTACATCTATCATAATTGAATAATGGGGTTATGATTTTACAAATTATCGTTTTCGTTTTATGAATATATTGCCATTTGTTTCGCAAAAGTAAAGGTTTTATTTCAAATTTGCAAGAGAAAAGTGCGAGTATGTACTTTTTTTTGTATATTTGCAACAAAATCATACGACTCCTTTTGTGCTTTAAGCACATGCAGCCGTTCATACTCATGATTTTCCCAAGCTCTCGTTGACCATGATCCATGAAACTGATATAAATCTTCGCATCGCCGAATTGCTGGAACACCTGGAGCCCATCACTTTGGAGCAAATGTCAGAAATTCGCTTGATGAACCGTACGGACACCAAGTTCGTGACGAACAAGCAGAAGTTGGCCGAACTCCTCGAACTGGCTCAAGGACACTACTATGCGCAGTTTAATGCGGGTAGCAAGATTGCCGTCTACCGTACCACCTACTGGGACACGGATGACCATGACTACTACATGCAACACCACAACGGCAGAGCACCCCGACAGAAGGTTCGCGTGAGAACCTATATGGATAGTGGAGTGACCTTCCTCGAGGTGAAGACCAAGAACAACCACGGCCGTACGAAGAAAAAACGCGTTGAGGTGCCCGGACAGGGACAGATAGCTCAACAGGAGGACTTCCTGCAGGAAAAAGTGCATCGAGGCATAGCCGACATACACGAGACGGTACAAAATAATTTCCACCGTATCACATTGGTAAATTATGGCAAGACCGAACGCCTCACCATCGACTTCGATGTGCGATTTCTCAATATTGAGACGGGGCAGGAAACAGAGACGGGCGACCTTGTCATCATCGAACTGAAGCGTGACGGCAATGTATTCTCACCAGTGCTCGACCTACTCAGACAGTTGCGTATCAAGCCCTCCGGCTTCAGCAAATACTGCATAGGTAGCGTAATGACGAATCCCTCTCTCAAACATAATCGCTTCAAGATGAAGCTGACACGCATTGGCAAACTCGTGGGACCGACATTTCCCGTGGAGCGTAGAGCGGTGGGCAGTGAGCAATGAGCGGTAGAGCGAAAAATCGAGATCTCAAACCCCAGAAAACCTCAACCCCTCAACCTACCAAAAAACAAGAAACATTAACCATCTAAAAAACATACACACATGCTTTTCTCATTCTTACAAGCAACCACTCCCATTACCGACGAGGATGTCATGGGAATGTTCGGCGACCAACTTGGCAATGTCATGAACTCCTTGGGCGACATGGTTCAGGCCGTTGAACCCACCACATTTATGGGCATAGTAGTCGGTGACATGAGCGACTTCTATTCCTTGCTCATTCGCCTCGTGCTTAACTTCCTTGTAGTGGGTAGTATTGCACGCTTCTTCTATTTCCCCAAAAGCAAGCGTCGTGACTATCTTTTCATCTTCATCATCATGGCCATGAGCATCTTCCTGCTCGTCAGCTTGATGGAAGGAAGCAAGATGAAGACCGGAGCCGCACTGGGTCTTTTTGCCATCTTCGGCATCATACGCTATCGTACTGAGGCTATACCCATCCGCGAGATGACCTATCTCTTCATGCTTGTAGCTGTCAGCGTTGTCAATGCCATGGTGACAAAGTTGCACTGGGACAACATCCTCTCTATCGTGATGGCAAATGGCGTATTCATCCTCATGGCTGCCATTTTTGAGAGCAAGAAGTTGGTCAACGATGCCTGCACCAAGTTTATCAAGTATGATAATGTAGCCCTTGTAGCTCCTGAGAAGCGTCCCGAACTGATTGCTGACCTGGAGAAGCGCACCGGTCTGAAGATCCAGCGCATCGAGGTGGGCACCATCGACTTCCTAAAGGACAGTGTGCTCATCCGCATCTTCTATGATGATCCTGCAGACAAGGGTAGTAGCATCATGAATATGGCTCGCCCTCCCAGAGGATGATCAACAATTGAAAATTAAGAAAAATATGAAACGCCTCTTGCTACTTCTTGCCCTTTTGCCCTCGCTTGCCTGGGCAGGTGATAACGATGATTGGGGTACCTGGCTCGAACTGAGTGCGGAGAAAGCCCTACCCTACAAAATAGAGATGGGCCTGGAGGCCGACCTGCGCACCAAGGACCACAGTAGTATGATGGACCGCTGGAATGTAGGCCTCAACATCGGCTACAAGGCTCACAAGTATCTGAAGTTCTCTGCCGGATATAGCCTTTTGATGGACTACAATGCAGAGAATCAGGGCAAGAAATGGCTCACGCCCAGTCATTGGCAGCATCGCAACCGTATGTTCTTGGATGCCAGTAGTGGCTACAAGTTCATGAAGTGGCTTCGCGTTTCTGCCCGCGTTCGCTACCAGTTTAGTCACCGTGCAGCCAAGCATGTGGATCGCTACGAGTGTGAAGGTACCGATGGCAACACCGGTGAGTATGTCTACGATATGGACTATCCCGAGACCAAACTCTTCGACTGTGAGAGTCGACAGGTTTTGCGTAGCCGTATCAAGCTTGAAGTGGACAAGAAACACCTGGCATGGAAACCTTTCGTAAGTGCAGAGTTTCACAACAATCTGGCTATCGGTGCGGGAATGAATTTCGACAAACTGCGTACCGGCGTCGGTACCTCCTATAAGATCAATCGCAACAATGATGTCAGTATCTCGTATGTGTACACCCTCAATCGTATGGAACACCCCTATGAGCATATGCACGCCCTGAGCATCGGGTACAGTTACGACTTCTGACTCCTTACATACCTACCACTATCACCCACACATATTTATATTATATAGAAAGAAAATGAAAAGAATTTTACTATCTACCATATTCCTTGCCGGAAGCCTCTCCCTGATGGCCGATGACTATCAGTATCTGATAGTGTCCAGCAATAGCCAGGAACAAAACATTGAGTTGGCTGCCATTCAGAAGATTACTTTTGAGGTAAGTGCAGGAAATGTGGTCGTCACGACTACAGAAGGCGAGGTTCGCTTTCCGATAAGTGAGATGGAGAAGATGTTTTTCTCTACCACCCCCACTGCCATTGAGGCAATGCCTAAGAAGAGCGAGACTCTCGCTGTGAGCAACGGCGCACTCAAGGTAAAGGGCGAAGGTCTCCTCCGCATCTTTGCCAGCAATGGTGCACTCTTGCGTATGGCCAAGGTGGAGGGAGAAACAAGTATAAGCCTGGACAATCTGCCTAAGGGTACCTACATTGTCAACATGGGCAAGCAGACCATAAAGATTCAGAAGTGATGAAAAAGCTATTCTTTCTTTTAGGCATGGCCATGCTGTGCATCAATGCCCAAGCACAGCAGTATATGAGAATTTGGCAAGGAGAGGAGAGCCAGCGCATAGCACTGAGCGATGCAACAACAATGCCCGTCACTTCAAATGGTATCAACATTGCGGGCAAGCAATATGCATTCTCTGCTATCGACAGCATCACGATTGTCAAGACCACATACATCCAGTGGAACGGAACCTCGGCCACAGTCAATGTGCCTGATGCTGCCAAGAAGGACATCACTGTTGCTGTGGATGGCGGACATGTAACCCTCACCAACAACAATGTAAGCGAAGAGATGGAGTTTGTACTCTCGGGAGAGTGCACCAACGGTTCGCTGACCTACAACGGACAGTACAAAGCTAAATTCCTACTCAATGGTGTCAAGCTTACCTCTCAGCAGGGTGGAGCTATGGACATACAGTGTGGTAAGCGTATCGACATGATACTGATGCCCGGCACGCAAAACGCACTGGCTGATGCCACCAACGGTTCACAGAAGGCATCTCTCTATTGCAAAGGACACCTCGAACTGCAAGGAGCTGGTAGTCTGGATGTATCTGGCAATAGCAAGCATGCCATCTCTACCAAGGAATACCTTCTCCTGAAGAAGAACACGGGTGCGATTAACATCCTCGCTGCAGCAAGCGATGCGCTCCACATCGGTCAGTATTTCCAAATGAATGGCGGTACAATCAACATCAACGGCAAGACAGTTGGAGACGGTATACAGGTTGAGGCTACCAATGATGCAACCGACGACCTCAACGGACAGATTATCATCAAGGGTGGTACCATCAACGCCACCATTGCCCACGAGGACTGTAAAGGCATAAAGAATGGTGGCAGCGAGAACGGTACCGTAGCTTGTGGCAACATCAGCATCACTGGTGGCAATATCACCATCAATGCTAACGGTAATGGTTCGCGTGGCATCCAAACCGATGCCAACATGCTTATCGCCGACACCGATGCCAGCACCAACATCGCCATCACGGCTGCTGGAGGCCTCTGTACGCAGAAGGCTTGTGCTGAAGATCCTCACCGATGCATGGGTATCAAGGTGGACGGCAAACTCACTGTCAAGGGTGGCACCACCACCGTTACCAATACCGGTAAGAAGAGTCGTGGCATCAAGGCTACCACCTACGACAAGCAGGGAGGTACAGTCAATGCAACCGTAACACAAGGGTAACATCCTATTTGAATAACCGGATAAAGGACTAAATATCGCTAAAGATCCAGTCTGAGATAGTCCCTTTTCACACACATACAGCGTGCATCCATAGGTTCAACCCTTGAATGCGCGCTGCTTTTTTGTGCTCCGTCAAAGAAAAAAAACAAAATCGGTGCACTATGAAAAGTTCGCATTATCCTTCTCTTTATCTTCTTCGGATTTGAAGAAAGATGTATGAAGGATTACTCTGCAATCACAGTGAACTCCGCACCACTAGCAAAGTCCTGACCGTTCTGGCTACTGAGGGCAGTAAAACGCAGGTAACGAGCCTTCTGAGACTTGGCAAAAAATACTTTCTTCTCCTTCACACCATTATCAAATTCACCTTCACAGACAGCATCACCCCAAGTCTTTCCATCCATGCTCAACTGCACTTTATACCCCTTGATGTTACCGTTGGCACCACCATCCTGACGAGGCAGATAGGTGAAGCCCTTGATGGTGCGCACCTCGTTGCAGTCGAAGTCCACCCAGTGGGGATAGGTGCCCACGGTGATGCTGTACATGGTGTGCCACATGGTGCTGGGGTCACCGTCCACGAGGTTCTTGCCCACCTCGCCGCCAGGACCTTCCTCGCTGCTGACGTAGACCACCTCGACGGGCACGTTCTCGATGCGGGGGAAGGTGACGGTGGTCTTCATCTGCTCATTGCCCTCGTACCAGGCCGAGATGGTACCGCCATCGCGCAGGTTGATGGCCTCTTCGCCCGTCTCCCAGAAGGGGGAACCGGCATTGGTACTTGCGAGGTAACGCTTGGGCTTGGAGGTAGTCTTGCCACTGGTGATGGTATAGTAGATGTTGGAGGGATCCATCACATTGCCGTCGCCGATGATGGTCACCTTGCCGGCACGGTCGCGCACGATGGTCACGGGGCTCTCCACCATGTCCCACATCTTACCCTTCTCGCTGAGGTCCTCGCCTGGCTTGGTGGGACGGATGATGAACTTGAACAGATGCAGGGCACCCTTCACACGGTCGGGATCGAGCGGGCCACCCTGGCCGCAGCTGTTACCGCCCAGACCAGTCACCTGACAGTCGAGGTGGAGGTAGTTGCCGTCGCTCTGGGGCAACTCATGGGGATGGGCTGCGAGGGTCATCTGCAAGGCACTCCAAGGTAGGGCGGAGGTGGACATGACCCTGCCTCCCATGTCGCCCGGGCGGGAGTTGGCTATGAACTGCAGACCGCTTCCCCTCTCATCGGTCAGGGCACACCAGCGTACCTCCTCACGGTTGCCCATGCTCTGAGGCTTGGGGAAGTGGACGAACTGATCCTTGACGGTGCTCTTGTAGAGGCCTACGAAGGAACCGGTCTTGCGGTCGGCATAGTTGTTCAGCGGACCGCGACCGTAGTAGGTGTACTGATCCAGCTGCTTGGGCAACTTCATGGCATAGCCCAGACGGGGCAGCGCCACGGCAGGATCGCTGCTCACGATGCTGCTGGCCACGCTGATGGTACCGTCGGGATAGATGGTGTAGCAGATGGCGGTGGTGAAGTGGAAGTCATCCTCGGTCATGGGCTGACCAGCCTCTATGCGCTCGAAGGGCTCGCCGGCCTTGCCGGGACGGTGCACGGCACGACCCTTGGCCTTGGCCTGACTGCGTACATTATAAAGAACAGAGATGCGGCTGTTGGCATCCTTGCTGATGACGGGCTTGCCGATCACCTGGTGCTGCAGGTCGTAGAGACCAAGCTGGAACCACTGGTTCCATGCCCAGTTGTCATTGTCGACGGGTGCGCGGAAGGCATCGAGCTTGGGACCACAGCCAGGCTCGATGACCGTACGGCCACCATAGACGAGGCTGTGGATGCAGCCCTGTGCGTCATCGAAGGAGACGCGGAAGGGCTGTCCGGTGCTCTCCTCGATGAGGGTGGAGACGATGGTCATGCCCCCTTCGCTCTTGACCTCGATGGCATCCTTGAGGCTGGGCATGGCCCAGTCGTACATGTCGAAGGGACAAGATAGCTGCTCTGCCATCTGCACATAGCCCTTCTCCGCCCAAGGCATGTCCTTGCCCAGGGATAGCTCGACATTGAGATAGTACTCGCCATCGGCAGGAAGTTCGTAGATATTGAAGGGCAGACGGTAGGACTTCTCCATGCGAGGACCGTGTATGTCGCGCGTGGAGATGAACTCGCCCTTCTTCACGGGCTTGCCGTCCAGCACGAGGGTCCAGCCGATCTGGTAGTCGCTGAGCGTGGTGAAGTAGTTCTTGTTGAAGATGGTCACGGCATTGTGCTCCCAGTCAGCCTTGATGCCCACGTTCTGGTAGACCTTCTTCACCTCATAGTACTGAGGCTTGGGGGTGAAGTCGGGCAGGATGATACCGTTCATGCAGAACATGCCATCGTTGGGCCAGTCGCCGTGGTCGCCGCCATAGCCCATGTACTTCGTACCATCCTCGGTGTAGGTGTCGATGGCTTGGTCCACCCAGTCCCAGATGGCACCACCGCAGAAGAAGTTGGTCGACTCCATGGCCTCCCAGTAGTCCACCAGGTTGCCCAGGGAGTTGCCCATGGAGTGAGCATACTCAGAGATATGGAAGGGATACTTGATGCCATAGTTGCCCTTCACGGCACCCTGCACCCAAGCCACCGAGGGATACTGGTTGGAACCCATATCCACGATGTTGTTGTTGCGCTCATACTGCACGGGGCGGCTCTCGTCGAAGGCCTTGATGGCCTCGTAGGCCGCCTTGAAGTTGTCGCCAGGTCCGGCCTCGTTGCCCAGGCTCCAGATGACGATGCTGGGATGGTTGATATGTCCGTGTACCATCTCCATGTTGCGCGCCACATGAGCAGCTTTCCACTCCTCCGGATGAGAGAGAGAGGCGTCACCGTAGTAATACTGGTGGCTCTCCAAGTTGCACTCATCCTCAAGGTAGATGCCGTACTTGTCGCAGAGGTAGTACATATAGGGATCGTTGGAGTAGTGCGACATGCGGATATGGTTGATGTTGCCACGCTTCATGAGCATGACCTCCTGCTCCATCTGCTCGTGCGTGATGGCATGACCGCGGTCGAGACTTGTCTCGTGGCGGTTGACACCCTTCAGTTTGACGGGCTTGTCATTGACATAGAAATAGCGGCCGGCCAAACCGAACTCATCGTCCTCAGCCTTGGTCTCGCGTATCTCGACCGTGCGGGCACCAAAATAAGTCGAGACACAGTCGATGGTGTTGCCCTTCCTGTCCTTCAGTTCGGCCACGAGGACATAACGATAAGGAGCCTCGGCACTCCAGAGCTTCAGGTCCGAGCCGATGAAGAGGGTCACATGGTTGTCACGCAGGGCAGTGCCGCCCTTGGCGTTTGCTACGGACTCCCGGCTTTCAATCTCGTCGGAGTAGAGTTTTACAGGGTAGATGTTACATTCGAAATTATAGCCCTTCTGCTGCTTCTTGCCACCATCGGCAATATTGAAGTCCACATCAATGTAGGCAACGCTGTTGTTCTTAATCTCCTTGGTGCGCACCACGAGATCCTCTATCTTCACCTGAGGCGTAGAAGTAAGATAGGTGCTACGGAAGATACCCGGCAGACGGAACATATCCTGCGCTTCGAGGAACGAAGCATCGCTGGAACGATACACCTCCACGGCGACCACATTCTCACCCTTCTTGTTGAGGTATGGGGTTATGTCAAACGAGGCTGTATTGCGACTGTTCTTCGAAAAACCTACATACTTGCCATTGATCCAAAGGTAGAAAAAGGAGTCCACACCGTCGAAGTTGATGAAGACATTGCGACCCGCCCAACTGGCAGGTATGCTGAAATTGCGACGGTATGATCCTACCTCATTAGGGTACTTGTAAGTGGTGAATCGCAGATCCTTGGGCTGGCGCATCACACCTTCTTTCCAGTCACCTACCTTGACCTCATGATAGAACATCACGGGCTGATTGACATAGAGGGGTACTCCGTATTTCATCTCACCATGCTTGCCCAGGCCCTGCACATTCCAGCAACCGGGCACTTCAATGTTGTCCCATGCAGATACATCGTAGGTCGTCTCATAGAACTTCTCCGGACGATCCCCGGGCTTGGCTACCCAATGGAACTTCCATGTACCATCGAGCGACTGGTAGTACTGGCTGGCCTCGGGCAGTACCCTTGTGGCTGATGCCTCGTCGGCAAAGTGGAACATATAGGCTGTAGGTTGCAGTTTGTTGAGCGAGAGACGCTCGGGCGACTGCCACTCCGTGCCTTCAGGATGATTGGCGGGTCCATACTCAAAGCCCTTCAGTGGCTCACGGTCGGCCATAGCGGTAAGGGCAAAAGCACAAAACAGGGTTGCAAGAAGGTTTCGCATATTTAGGGAATTAGGTTTTAAGGGATATCGCGAAGTATCGCGGGGAAAGGGGTATGAGGGTATGTGGTATTCTGGTCTCTTGTTTTTTGTTTGACTATTCTATCAACTATAATTGCTGATGCACCTCCTCCACTCCGGGGATGGTATAGAGATAAGAGAGCGTATGAACAAGCTCCTTCACCGAATGAACATAGAAGGTGATGGTACAATCAGCAATGTTGTCACAGGTGGTCGTGGTGAGCGACTCTATGCTGAGATGGAGATGATTGGAGATATTGTCGATAAGGTCCATCAACAGATGATAACGGTCAATAGCCTTGATGACCACCGTAACGGGGAACTGCTGTCCGGGCTTCTCCTGGAAATCGTATGCCTCGATATTGTCACCCAGCTTGCTGGAAAGGCGAATGATCTCCGGACAACTCTTGCGATGTATCACCAATACACCGCAGGGATCCTTGAAACCAACCGTATCGCCTCCAGGCAGAGGCTGACAGTATGGACAACGGGGAGGATGCTGAGCCGTGATCTGTGAGAAGTACTTACGCAGACTACGCTTAGCCTTGTAACTGCATGCCCTATCCAGCCAGTCCTTCTGGGGTGTAAAGGCCTCTACAGTGCCTATCTCCACACAGTCGCCACGACGCAGTTCCGTCTTCAGTGACATGAGTTTGCCATTGATGCGGGCATAGTAAGCATGCAGTCCAATGTCAGTATGCAACTCAAAAGCGAGATCAATGGCCGTTGCACCCTTAGGTAGGATAATACCCTTACCTTCAGGTGTGAACACCATCACATCGTCATAGTAGAGCGAAGTGACCACATTCTCAAGGAAGGAGGTTTCCTGTCCCTCATGGGCAATATCTTTGAGCACAAGTTTGAAGCGCTCTATCCACTCCTGCACATTCTTCTCGCCCATATCAGCCAGACAGCCCACGCGTGAACGCTCCACCATCTGATCGCTACATATCTGCACATCCTCCCAGATACCGCCCTCGCTCAGCAACATCACCTTGATACACTGGTAGGAGTTCTCTTTGGCCTGGTCGATGAGATTGACAAAACTCTCGGGACGCTCCTTGAAAATGTCGGTGAGTAGTGCATAGATACGCAGGCAGATGATCTTCTGCGAGAGGTGTTTCTCGTTGCAACCGCTGAAGGTCACGCGTATGTAATATCGGTTGTCCACATGTTTGAAGTCCTTGCCTTCAGCCTTCATCTTGCGATACAGACTATAAGGACGGCGGTAGTACACACCTGCCTCTACACCCTCGATGCCATGCTCCTTCAAGTGCTGGCATATACGCTGGCAGAATCGATTCAGACGGACCTCGTTGTCCTGCATGTCCTGCAAGAGTCCCAATTCGATGTCGCGATATTCTAATGGACAGCGAAACTTGAAGGAAAGGTTCTCCAAGTCGGTCTTCACATCAAACATACCCAGACGATTGGCCAAAGGAGCATAGAAGTAGTCCGTCTCGCCGGCTATCTTCATCTGCTTGTCTGGTCTCATGCTGGCCAGGGTACGCATATTGTGCAGACGGTCGGCAATCTTCACCATCAGGGCGCGTATATCGTAGTGTACGGAGGAGAGCAGTTGCTGGTAGTTGTCCACCTGCTTTGTGGTGCTGTAGCGGTCCTTCTTCTTCTTGGTCACCACATTGACCAGGTGCGCCACATCATCACCGAAAAGCCGGGCAATGTCGCCTATGGTGTAGTCCGTATCCTCCACTACATCGTGGAGGAAGGAAGCAATCACCGAGTTGGCATCCAACTTGAGTTCGGTAGCCGCAATAAGCGCCACTGAGATAGGATGAATGATGTAAGGCTCACCCGACTTGCGTCGCTGAGCACTGTGTGCCTCACTGGCAAGGTCGTAGGCCTGGTGTATGCGCGCCATATCCTCAGCACTCACACGACTTTCCATGGCACAAAACACTTTATCCACGGCTTCCCTTATCTCCTGCTCAAAATCTCTTTCCATAACAAAACTACCAATTGAATAGATATTTCTGCAAAATTAACAATTTATTGTTAATAAACAATGGTAAAGGCTTCAAAAAGAGGCAATGTATGGTTAAAAAAGAAAAGGCAACCTTTGAGGGTCACCTTTCTTTAGTTTTTGTGTTTAAGAAAAATGTGGGGGAAACTTCACAGCCTCCGAAGTGTGTTTTAGAGAATGGTAATAACGATTGTATGTTACAAAAGTTTGGGTTAAAATATTCTTGTAGGAATAATTTTCTTGTTTCTTCTACAGGTTGACATCTACGGTCTTTATAATCGTGGTATCGATCTGCAAGGGATCAACTTCTCCGTATGCCGTCTCTGGCGTTGCTGTAGGTGAGACCGACTGTGTAGAAGTGGTGACTACAACCTCGGTCTGCTGATTCTCAGTGTGCAGCGATGAGGCTTGCTCTACGGCCATTCCCAGACAGAGCACTACCGCTACGCTGGCTGCGGCCTGGAAAAATGGACGAAGGCGATAGGTACGAGTCAGTTGCTTTGCCTCCACTCTATGTCCGCCCGTCTTCTTGTTCTTGTCCTCCGTGAGAGCCAATATGCGCTTGTCGAAGTCGGCACCAAGATGCTCTTCTTCATGTAGGCTCTGACCCACAAAGAGTTCTCGATATGGGAGCAGTCGAACGGGAACATCCTTCTGTGCAAAGAAGGAGCGGAGTATCTTCTCCTCTTCGAGCGAAGTCTCGCAGTTCCAATAGCGTTCGAGCAGTTGCTCTATGTACTTATAATCCATATCCTTCTATCTTAGAGAATTGAACCTTCACCTTCTGTCGCGCTCTGAAGAGATACACCTTAACTTGCTCCTCGGACAGTTGCATCACCTCGGCTATCTCTTTGTACGATTTGCCTTCCACATCTCGCAATTCCATGATGGCACGCTGTGTCTCGGGCAGTCCGTCGATCAGTCTTCTCACGATCTCAAGGCGTTGCTTGCTGTCCAGCTCCTCGTAAGGGGTACGCTCGCTTGGCGACTCATCGCGACTTTCGTCAAGTCCCACATTCTGGCGCTCCGACTTGGCATTGAGGTCCAATGCAAGATTTTTGCAAATGGTCAGCGCGTAAGCCTCTATGGAGTCCATTTGTTCCCATTCACCGCGCTTGTTCCACATCCTTATCAGGGTCTCTTGCACCACATCCTCTGCATCATTTCTGTTCAGCGTGATACGCAGTGCGAGCCTGAAGAGTCGGTCCTTGAGGGGCAGTATGTCATCGCGAAAACTGATCTCTTTCATTACGCTTTATATAAGGATGACGGATGTGGAAGAGAAATGTTACAGGCTAAAGTGAAATTTTTGTGCCTTTTTTTCCATCGATGTTCTGAAAGTGAGTGATGACCACACTTTTCACACCTCTACTGATGGCAGAAAAGGCATTGTCGAGCTTGGGTATCATGCCTCCCGAAACGATGCCCTCAGCCTTGAGCTGGGGATAGGTCTGACTGTTGATATGGGCGATAACACTGTCGTCATCGTCAGGATTGGCCAGTACGCCAGGCTTTTCGAAACAGAAGGTCAGGGTGACATCAAAATAGGGAGCAAGTGCACAAGCCACCTCGCTGGCTATCGTATCGGCATTGGTGTTGAGGATATGGCCTTCCTTGTCATGTGTGAGAGGGGCCATCACAGGCACGATGCCTTGCTCTATGAGTGTGGCGAGCATCTTGCCATCGGCTTCCTCAACATCACCTACCCATCCGAAGTCCACCATTTCCTGTGTGCCGTCTTCCAATGTCATCAGTTTCTCGGGGCGCTTGCGACTACGCATCACATTCATGTCGGCACCAGTCAGTCCGAGGGCATTGATACCCTGTGCCTGAAGCTTAGCCACGAGATTCTTATTCACAAGTCCACCATATACCATCGTCACCACATCGAGCATAGCCTCATCGGTGATACGACGACCACACACCATGTGGCTCTCTATGCCCAGGCGGGTGGCCATACGGGTGGCACTTCTACCTCCACCGTGCACCAGTACTTTCAATCCGGGCAATTGGGCAAACTGCTCAAGGAGGTTGTTGAGCGAATCGGGGGACTCTACTACTGCGCCACCCACTTTTATTACGGTCAGATTACTATTCATAATTCACAATGCATAATTCATTATACACGATGCACTTTTATTCCAAATAGGTATATCCGTACAGACCTGCACGATAGTTGCTGATAAATTCCTTACCCTCGGCCTCAGTAATCTTACCGTCCTTGATGGCCTTGCTCACCCATATCTCGAGTCGGCGAACGAGCTTCTTGGGATCATACTGCACATATTCAAGTACATCGGCTACGGTCTCACCGTCAATCAGTTGGTCTATGCTGTATGTATCACCTTCAACAGAGATATGCACGGCGTTGGTGTCACCAAAAAGATTGTGCATATTGCCAAGGATCTCCTGGTAGGCTCCTACGAGAAAAACTCCTATATAGTAGTGCTCACCTGGACGCAAGGGATGCAAGGGCAGATAACTGGTCTGCTGTCCGCCATTCACATAGGCTGTAATCTTACCATCACTGTCGCAGGTAATGTCCTGCAACTGTGCGCTTCGGGTAGGTTCTTCTCCAAGTCTGTCAATAGGCATGATGGGGAAAAGCTGGTCGATGCCCCATGAGTCGGGCATACTCTGGAAGAGCGAGAAATTGCAGAAGTACTTGTCTGCCATCTGCTTGTCCAACTTACGAAGCTCATCGGGTACATGCTTCTGATGATGAGCCAACTCGGCCACCTCATGACTGATAGCCCAATAGAGTGACTCTATCTGTGCACGGGTCTTGAGGTCGATGATGCCATGACGGAAAAGGTCGAGTGCCTCCTCGCGTATATCTTCAGCATCGTGCCAGTCCTCGAGCATACTACGGCTGGAGAGCTTATCCCATATCTCCGTGAGGTCATGTACCAGCTTATGATCGTCGGGACCTGGCTGGAAGTCCTCTGGCATCTGAGGAGCCGATACACTCTCCATGACATCGAGTATCAACACGGAGTGGTGTGCAGCCAGCGAACGGCCGCCCTCGGTGATGATATTGGGATGAGGGATACCATTGTTGTTGGCAGCTTCTACGAGCGTGTACACACAGTCGTTCACATACTCCTGTATGCTATAGTTCACACTGCTCTCGCTGTTGCTGCTTCGTGTTCCGTCGTAGTCAACACCCAGTCCGCCACCACAGTCCACAAACTCAATGGGGAATCCCATCTGGTGGAGCTGTACATAGAACTGAGCAGCCTCTCTCAAGGCAGTACTGATACGGCGAATCTTGGTGATCTGGCTACCGATGTGGAAGTGGATGAGCTTTAGACAGTCACGCATGCCCATCTCTTCAAGCATCTGAAGGGCGATGAGGAGCTCCGAACTGTTCAGTCCAAACTTACTTGCATCACCCCCGCTCTCACTCCATTTGCCTGCACCACTGCTGGCCAACTTGATACGAATACCAAGATTGGGACGGACACCGAGCTTTTCGGCGGTCTCTGCAATGATCTTCATC
Source organism: Bacteroidaceae bacterium (assembly GCA_045629325.1). Taxonomy (GTDB): domain Bacteria; phylum Bacteroidota; class Bacteroidia; order Bacteroidales; family Bacteroidaceae; genus Physcousia. Next base: position 50,322 of record JAZQQX010000056.1, read on the forward strand.
TCAGGCAGTTTCTCTACCACAAGGAACACACGCTTACCCATCTTCTGAGCCAGCAGGGCCAGTTCGATGAAGTTTTGGTCCTTATGGCCATTACATACGATGAGACTGTCGGAATCCATGTTGGTTGCCAACACAGCGTGTAGCTCGGGTTTCGAACCGGCCTCCAATCCCAAGTTATAGCGCTTACCGTGACTGATAATCTCCTCTACTACGGGGCGCATCTGATTTACCTTAATAGGAAATATGATGAAGTGCTCTCCCTTGTATTCATACTCCTTACGCGCCTTACGGAAACACTCATCGGTCTTCTCAATACGGTTGTCGAGTATGTCGGGGAAGCGTAGAAGCATAGGGGCCGTGACATGTCGGCTGGCAAGATGGTCCACCACCTCCTTCAAGTCCACCTGCGTACTGTTCTTCTTAGGGCAGACATATACATGCCCTTTGTCGTTGATGCCAAAATAGTTGACACCCCATCCCTTGATGTTGTAGAGCTCCTCAGAGTCCTCTATACGCCATTTCTTCATTTATAGACAAAAAATGTATTTGTTCCTATTTGTTCAATCAAGCCAGTCCGAGCTCTTCCTTCAGGATTTGCACGCTGTTCTGTATCTTCTCGTAGTTGTTCAGCAACGACACATCGACAATGTGGTGTGCCTTGCTGTAGTATGGTTCGCGTTTGGCCAGCGATTCTTCTATGAAGGCCAGCAGTTGCTCATCGCTCTTACCCTTGATGAGGGGGCGCTCCACCTTACCCATCTTAAGATGGGCGGCAAGCACATCTGGACGAGCCTTGAGGTACACCGTTTCGCATATTGAGTTGAGATAATCCATATTGTCGTAGAAGCACGGGGTGCCTCCTCCGCAACTCAGAACGATGTTTTCAAACTCTGCTACTTCATGGAGCATATTACGCTCTATCTCACGGAAGCCTTCTTCACCCCGCTCTGCAAAGATCTGCGATACGGTGGTATGATAGCGCATCTCTATGTACCAGTCTAGGTCATAGAACTGCATATCGAGGTTGAGAGCCAACTGCCTTCCTATCGTAGTTTTTCCGGCACCCATGTAGCCCAGTAGGACGATACTTTTCATTTTTTTATTATAAGAATTAGTGGGTCTGTGTGTGTCCAACTGCTCAATCACCAAGGACACGCTTAGCCTTTTCTGGCAAACTTCCTGCCACGGGAAGCTGCAGGCTTAGTCTCCTGGCTGTTGATCACCTCCATACACTGTTCGTAGGTGAGGTTCACAGCATCAGCCTGCATAGCTCTGGGCAGACGGTAATTGCTACCCTTGTAGAGCAAGTAACTGCCGAAACGGCCTCTCATCACCTCGAGCTCGGGATCTTCCTCAAAGGTACGCAGATGTTTTTCTGCATCTTCCTTACGCTTAGCATTGATCAGTCCACAGGCCTCTTCAAAGGTGATGCTAAGGGGATCCATCTCCTTGGGTACTGATACATACTTACCTTGATGCTGTATGTAAGGACCGTATTTACCCGCACCGATCACAATATCCCCACCCTCAAACATACCGAGGTTACGAGGAAGACGGAACAATTCAAGTGCCTCTTCCAGAGTCAGAGTCTCGAGGCTTTGACCAGCCTTGAGCTGAGCGAAACGGGGTTTCTCTTCATCATCGGCTGAGCCAATCTGAACAACAGGACCGAAACGGCCAATCTTCACCGATACCAGTTTGCCAGTTGTGGGATCGTTACCCAACACACGCTCACCTACGCGATATTCGCTCTTGATGTCGCTTGTCTTCTCTACCAGAGGATTGAACTCCTTATAGAATTCGCGTATCACGCCTTTCCATTCCTCTTTGCCCTCTGCCACATCATCAAACTGCTTCTCCACTTCTGCCGTGAAGTTGTAGTCCATGATGTTGGGGAAATACTCTGCAAGGAAGTCGTTGACAACCGTACCCGTATCTGTGGGGATCAGTTTACCACGCTCTGCACCCAGTACAACAGTTTTGGTCTCACTGGTTATGTCATCACCACAGAGTGTCAATGTGAGGCACTCCTGCTGATCGCCAGCCTTGTCGCCTTTCTGCACATACTCACGCTGCTGTATAGTCGTAATGGTGCTTGCATAGGTTGAAGGTCGACCAATACCAAGTTCCTCCAACTTGCGTACGAGACTGGCCTCATTGTAGCGTGCAGGACGCTGTGTGTAGCGCTGAGCCGCCACCACTTCTTTGCGCGACAATACATCGCCCAGTGTAAGTGAGGGGAGCAGGGCAATCTCGTCATTCTGCTCTTCGTTCTCATCCAATGAAGTCTCACGATATACACGCAAGAAACCATCGAATTTCACAACCTCTCCATTGGCCATAAAGACATCCGTCATACCGTCGATGCTAATGGTCACCGTAGTCTTTTCCAATTCGGCATCGGCCATCTGGCTGGCAATGGTGCGCTTCCATATCAAGTCGTACAGGCGACGCTCTTGAGGTGTACCGTCAATCTTTGTGTCTGTCATATAAGTAGGACGGATAGCCTCATGTGCCTCCTGTGCACCCTTGCTGTTGGTATGGTATTGACGACGCTTCACATACTCCTCTCCCATGGTTTCCGATATGGCCTTCTGGGTGGCGTTCAAACATAGTGAAGAGAGGTTTACACTGTCGGTACGCATATAAGTGATGCGTCCGTTTTCATACAAGCGCTGTGCGATGCTCATCGTCTGTGCCACGGTGAATCCCAACTTGTGGGCCGCCTCTTGCTGAAGTGTACTCGTGGTGAATGGAGGAGCAGGTACTCGCTTCTGAGGCTTGGTTGTGATATCCTGTATGGTGAACTTCGCACCCTTACAGCGGTTGAGGAAGTCGAGTGCTTCCTGCTCGGTGGCAAATCGGCGTGCGAGTTCGGCCACCAGCTCGCTCTGTCCGTCAGGAAGCAAGAAGGTGGCAGTCACACGATAACTGTACTCACCCTTGAAATTTGTCACTTCGCGCTCGCGCTCCACGATAAGTCGTACGGCTACACTCTGTACACGACCTGCACTCAATGCAGGCTTCACCTTACGCCACAACAGCGGAGAGAGCTTAAATCCCACGATACGGTCCAGCACACGGCGTGCCTGCTGTGCATTCACCAGGTTCAGGTCGATAGCACGGGGATGCTCGATGGCTTCCAGGATGGCAGGCTTGGTGATCTCATGGAACACGATGCGGCGTGTGTGCTCAGGTGTCAGTCCCAGCACTTCATACAGGTGCCAACTTATGGCCTCTCCCTCGCGGTCCTCATCGGATGCGAGCCACACCGTATGTGCCTTCTGCGCTGCCGACTTGAGTTCCGCCACAACCTTCTTCTTTGCTGCAGGAACAACGTATTCCGGTATAAAACCGCCGTCAATGTCTATGCTGAGGGTCTTGTCCTGAAGATCCCTTATATGTCCGAAACTGGACTTCACGGCGAAGTCCTTGCCTAAGAATTTCTGAATTGTCTTGGCCTTTGCAGGCGACTCTACGATTACCAGATTCCCCTCCATTTTTCTCTTTCTTTACAAATTCTGTCTGCAAAGAAAAACACAAACTCCGAATAATTCAAAATTTAATCGCTATTTTTGTAAACTGGAAATTAGGCCGTGATTTCATCACGGAAAAAATATAGGAATTTGTGAAAATGAAGGAAGATACAAGGAAACAGATAATAAAGTGGTTCTGGATATGCGTGGCGGCACCGTTTGCCCTGGTGCTGTTCCTGCTGCTGCTCACGGCCATCTTTGCGAAGATTCCCTCCTTTGAGGAACTCGAGCATCCTGACAACAAGCTTGCAACCCAGATCATCGCCGAGGACGGAGAGGTCCTCACCACTTTCCATATAGAGAACAGGACCTATGTAGGATACGAGGACCTGGCTCCCAGCCTTGTGGAGGCTGCCGTCGCAACCGAGGACGCCCGCTTCTACAAGCATTCCGGAATAGACTTCAAGAGCCTTGGCCGTGTGGCCGTGAAGACTCTCCTGATGCATGATTCCAGCCAGGGTGGCGGTTCCACCATCACCCAGCAGCTTGCAAAGACCCTGTATCCCAGAAAGGAGGGCGGCAAGATCCGCATGGTGTTCACCAAGCTCAAGGAATGGATCACCGCCGTCAAGATAGAGAGGGACTATACCAAGGACGAGATCCTGGCGATGTACCTCAATTCCATCTTCTTCGGTTCCGGAGCATACGGCGTCAAGGCCGCATCCGAGACCTTCTTCGCCAAGGAGCCCCTGAACCTTACGGTGGAGGAGAGCGCCATGCTGGTGGGCATGGTGAACAAGCCCACCCGCTACAATCCCGCACTCAATCCAGAGAACGCGCTCCAGAGGCGCAACTTCGTGATCGGCCAGATGCAGAAGGCCGGCTATCTCACGGCTGCCGAGCGTGACTCCATCCGCGCGATCCCCATCACCCTCAAATATGAGATCCAGGACCATAACGCAGGTCTGGCTCCCTATTTCAGGGACATGCTCCGCCGCGACATGAACGCCACCAAGCCCAAACGTTCCAGCTATCAGTTCCCTGAGGAATACACCGCTGACTCCCTGCGCTGGCGCGAGGACCCCATATACGGATGGCTCAACAAGAACAAGAAGTCTGACGGAAGTTCATATGACCTAGACCGTGACGGTCTGCGCATATACACCACCATCAACTACCGCATGCAGAAGTATGCGGAGGAGGCGATTGCAGAGCATCTGGGAGGCCGTCTCCAGAAAGACTTCAACCGCGAGCTCAAGTACAAGCGCAATCAGCCTTTCGCCAACGACGTTGACGACCAGACCATCAGGGTCGTAATGCAGCAGGCCCGCCGCTGGAGCGACCGCTGGCGTCTTGGCAAGAAAGCCGGCCTGAGCGACAGCGAGATCCTCGAGCAGTTCAGCCGTCCCGAGAAGATGCGTCTGTTCGCGTGGAACAGCAAGGGATACATAGACACCGTTCTCACTCCGGACGACTCCATCCGCTACTGCAAGAGCATACTGCGCACCGGATTCGTGGCGATCGAGCCGGGAACCGGATATGTGAAGGCATACGTGGGCGGTCCCAACTACCGCTACTTCAAGTTCGACAACTGCCGTCAGGGCAAGCGTCAGGTAGGCTCCACCATCAAGCCGTTCCTCTACACCCTTGCAATGCAGGAGGGCCTTCTCCCCTGTGACAGGGTTGTATGCCGTCCGCAGACCTTCGATATGCCAAACGGCTCCACCTGGACCCCCCGCAGTACGGACAAGGAGGAGTGGATAGGCCAGATAGTCACCCTCAAGTGGGGCCTTGCCCACAGTTCCAACAACATCTCCGCCTTCCTTATGAAGGAACTTGGACCGTACGCACTTGTGAAGATGGTTCATCAGATGGGTGTGACCGCGCATCTGGACGAGGTGTATTCTCTCTGCGTGGGTGCCGCCGAGGTGGAGATATATAATATGGTAGCCGCATTCAACACCTTCCCTTCGGGCGGTGTATATATAACACCCCAGTATGTGACCAGGATAGAGGACAGCAACGGCAACGTGCTCGGAGACTTCACCACACGCCGCCGCGAGGCCATATCGCCGCAGGTTGACTTCACCATGATCAACATGATGAGGGGCGTTGTGAACGAGGGAACCGGTTCGCGTCTGCGCGGTACCTACGGCCTTACCGGAGAGCTTGCCGGCAAGACCGGAACCACCGACGACAACTCCGACGGATGGTTCATCGGATACAGCCCCAAGATCACCGCAGGTGTGTGGGTCGGCGGAGAGGACCGTCAGGTCCACTTCAACAGCATCGCCCAGGGCGGTGGCTCCAACATGGCCCTCCCCATCTGGGGAATCTGGTACCGCAAGTGCCTCAAGGACGGCACCCTCGGTTTCAGCAGCGACGACCGTTTCATAGCTCCTCCCGGAGTCTCATCACTCAATATGGACTGCACTGAAGACGGAACCTTCCTTGGAGGTTACGGGTCCGACAGTGGCGGCGGAGACAACATCGGCGAGCATGACGAGGAAGAAGACTACTATTTCAACTAGGATATGGGAAAGTATAAGGCAATAGCCGTCATCTATGGCAGCGACTCCTCAGAGTGGGAGGTCGCATGCCGCAGCGGAGAATTCGTTGCATCCCGCATCGATTCCGCAGAATACGATGTTTATCAGATATTCGCACGCTTCGGCGTGTGGGAGCTCGTTGCATATCGCAAGCGCAACTCCATGAGGGTCACCTTCCCCGAGGGTGCCCGTCCGCAGATAGACAAGTCAGACTTCAGTGTGAGCGTACTCGGAAGCAAGGTCAAGTTCGACTTCGCCTACATCGTGCAGCACGGCGCTCCCGGAGAGAACGGCCTCCTGCAGGGTTACCTCCAGATGATTGACGTTCCCTTCAGCAGCTGCGATTCATACGCCAGCACCATCGCTTTCGACAAGTACGCCTGCAAGGCATACCTGCGCGGCAGCGAGCAGGTGAGCTTCGCACCCGACGCCCTGGTGCGCAGGGGCCAGGACCTGGATGCGTTCTGTGCCAAGGTCAACGCAAATCTCAAGTACCCTGTATTCGTGAAGCCCACCCAGGGTGGCAGCAGCTTCGGTGTCACCATGGTCAAGAATCCTGAGGACCTCCGTCCGGCAATCGAGTTCGGTTTTACCGAATGCAGTTCCGTAATGGTGGAGCAGGGTGTGGCTGGCCGCGAACTTACATGCGCCGCATACTTTGACGGCAAGACCGTCAAGGCGCTGCCTCTCATCGAGATCGTCACCCATAACGAGTACTTTGACTATGATGCCAAGTACAACGGCAACTCGGACGAGATATGCCCGGCACCTGTGGAGGACGAGGTCCGCGACCGTATCCAGAATGCGACCTGCAGCCTTTATCAGGACCTCGGATGCAAGGGCGTTGTACGCATGGACTACATCCTTGCAGAGAACAAGCTCTATTTCCTTGAGGTGAACACCATCCCCGGAATGACCAGCGCATCGCTCGTCCCCAAGATGGTCCGCACCGCAGGCATAGACATCACAGACTTCCTTACAATGATAATCGAAAGCAACTAGGTGCTGCTTAAGGATTTCATAAACGGGAGCATAAGGGCTCTCGAGAAGCTTTACCCTTCGCCGGAGGCGAGGGGTATGGTTTTGATACTCTGTGAGGACCGCCTGGGAGTGCGCAACTATACGCACATCATAGAACCCCTGACGGAAATCCCTGAAGACGCCCTCCCCGGCCTGGAAGAAGACATGAGGCGTCTGCTTGCCTCGGAGCCTCTCCAGTATGTCCTGGGTCATACGGAGTTTTACGGCCGTGATTTTCTTGTGAATCCTTCCGTCCTGATTCCCCGTCCGGAGACGGAGCAGCTGGTAAAGGAGGCCGTAAGCTTTGCCCTCAATCTGGGGCATCCTGCCCGCGTGCTTGACCTATGCACAGGTTCGGGATGCATTGCCTGGTCAGTCCTCCAGGAAGTGCCCGGAAGTGAGGTCGTCGGGGTGGACATATCGGTGCCTGCCCTTGAAACGGCCCGCGCCCAGTTCCCCGATTGCGCCCAGACCCCTTCATTCATACAGGCCGATGTCCTGGCTGACAGCCTTCCCCTTGAAGGGAAGTTCGACCTTGTTGTCAGCAACCCTCCTTATATAAAGGAGAGCCAGAAGTCCCGGATGCGCGCCAATGTCCTGGACTACGAACCCGGGCTCGCCCTGTTCGTGCCGGATGAGGATCCCCTTGTGTTCTACAGGGCCGTTGCAAGGCATTCCAAGACCCTGCTTTCCAAGGGCGGGACGGGCATGGTCGAGATAAACGAGGACCTGGGCCCCCAGACTGCCGCCGTTTTTCTTGAACAGGGCTGGAAAAACGTTTTCGAAATCCGGGATTTCTACGGGAAAACGCGTTTCATCCGATTCTCAGAATAGACTTCAGGCTCCGTCAGGGGCCTGTTTTTGTTTTATGTGTTTATCGTTGCGGTAAACGCATAAATTATGTGTCACTTTGCAGGAGAAAAACTGACAGTCATGAAAAGCATCAGAATCATACTCCCGGCATTCGCCGTTGTGCTGTCCTGCCTCTCCTGCCATGAGGCGCAGACTCCCGTTCCGGCACCTGAACAGATAGAGGAGGACCTCAGCCTTGGCAATGTTGCAAGGATACTTTCCGGCCTTCCCCTTCAGGCCGGGCATCTTGAAGAAGTGTATGACGCCGTGAATTCCTCCACCGGCAACGGGTTCGACGAAGAGTATATGATGGCGGACCTGTTCAACAATCCTGGTGCCGGCGTGGGCTCCGGGGGAGCCCCGGCCAAGGCCGGAGGCTACCCGGCACCACTGAGGGACCTCTTTGAGGTTTATTTCAACAGCCTGCCTGCCACAAAGGCCGGCAAATCTGCCGCCAGGGCATACATAGAGGCGCTCAGCGCCTCCGACATACAGATCTACTGGCCCTATTCACAAGACTGGGACGGGGATACATATCCGATAGTGACCTTCGACCCCGGTTATGGGGCGGAGTCCAACTACGGATATGAGGTCAAGGTCGATGATTCCGGTGTTCACGTGGTGGACTCCGTATTCGTTGACGAGGCCGTGGCCATGCAGCGCCCGGTTTGGGTGATAAACCGCAATGATGACAGCGCCTTCACTCCTGCGGAACTCATCACACGTGCTGGCACCAAGGGAGATATATCCAAGAACACACTTAAACTGAAATCCTTCACAATGCTCCGCAACTACGACAGCTGGTTCGGCGGAGGTTCCGAG
>JAZQQX010000057.1:0-1823 GCA_045629325.1 Bacteroidaceae bacterium
AAAACCCTATATCGTGCGTGCGTAAGAAAGTTTTATAAGAAAATAATACCCCAAAGTTAGTAATCGTTGTGTAAAATGTTGAATTACTGAATGTTACAAGGGTAACTTTGTGTCTAAAAAGTTACCCTAAAAGTTACCCGCTTGTACATTCGAAACAGGCCTACGAAGGTACGAAATATTTACACTATGCACAAACACAAGCTAGTCACAATGCGCCATGATGCTCACATACCTTGCACAAGCCTCAAAGCACCCCCTTGCACTACAGCACACACCTCTGCCCCGACAACCTCGCATTGAAAAAAGGTCAAATAGTCCATATACTGACTCGATTTCGTCATACGCAAGACAAAGGCAAGTCACAAGCAAGACAAGAGCGAGTCATAAGCATGACAAAGGCATGCCACCTAAGAGAGCAAAAACAACAATGAAAATAGCCAAAATCGACGAATTATCAGCAGTTCGGCCAAGATGATTCATAGGCTCAAGAAAGCACCAATCTGCCATGGACGGACCCCGTTTTTTCCCAAAGCAGCTTATCGGGCATATCGCTTTCAGTATCGCATCAAGGTAAAATTATCTTACATATATGTATATTCCCCGTACTCCGCATTCATCTCCATCTGGTCGCGCAGTCGTCCGCAAGGATCCACCTTGTAGTCAACGAAGTGCTTGCACTATCTGCCCTTATGCCTTGTGGTGCGTGACGAGATATACACCACTGAACACCAGGATGATGGCAGCGATGTGGCTCCAGCCGAAGATGCCGAGGCCAAGGACAACGGAGAGGGTGCAGGCCACGATGGGTTGCACATAGTTGTACATGGCGATGACGGTGGGCGAAAGGACGCGCTGGGCTGTGGTGCAACAGAGGAAGGAGAAGAAGGTGCCTCCCACCACCACAAAGGCGGTCTCGAGATAGGTGGTGGTGGACAGTTCGCCCCAGGGCACAGCGAGGAGCGAGGGCATGGCAAAAGGCAGGATGACGAGCGAGGCGAAGAGCATCATCCACTTCTGGCAGGTGATGGCCGAATGACGACTGATGACACCCTTGAAGCGGGTGAGATAGAAGGCATACGACACCTGGGCACAGACACACATGAGGTCGCCGAGCAACACGCCTCCCTCACGGGCACCACCGGCCGAGGTGAGGATGATGGCAAGGGCTCCCATGCATCCCAGGATGAGTCCGCAGAACTTACGCAGCGTCACCTTCTCCCGGAGTATCAGGGCAGCCAGCACCATCGTGATGATGGGCATGGTGGTGGTCATGATACTGGCATTGAGGGGCGAGGTGATGCTCAATCCGATGATATAGTTGCACTGGTTGAAGACGATGGCAAACATACCTGCGCCAAAGAGCCAGAGGAGTTCGGCATAGCGCTTCCGGCCCGTAGCGCGAGGGTCAACGACCACATCCTCTTGCTCCACGCCATCCCTACCCCATATCTTGCTCACCACACTGGCCAGCCAGAAGAGCACAGCTGCACCGGACACACGCAGAGCCACCATGCTGAAGCCCGAGATGCCATGGGCCATAGCATCCTTGCCGAGCGGAGCCATCATGCCCCACATCGTGGCGGCCGTGAGCATCAGCAGATGTCCTTGCAGTTTGCTTGTTTGTTTCTTACTCATTTTCAAGGTGCAAAGGTACGGATTCCCGCTCAATATAGCAAGAAAAAAGACTTTTTCTTACAGCAGGGCGCGGGGAGCGATGAGCGGGGAGCGATGAGCGGGGAGCGGGGAGCGATGAGCGTTGAGCGGGGAGCGATGAGCGATGAGGGTTGAGCGATGAGCGATGAGCGATGAGGGTTGAGCGATGA
>JAZQQX010000058.1:0-51235 GCA_045629325.1 Bacteroidaceae bacterium
CATCATGGACAAGGTTCTCGATGCTGATGTGGTTGTTTGGGCAACTCCAATCTATTATTATGAGATGAGTGGACAGATGAAGACGCTCATTGACCGTATGAACGCCATGTACTCACAGGATTACAACTTCCGTGAGGTTTACATGCTCTCAACGGCTGCAGAAAATGAAGAATGGGTACCGAAGCGTGCAGAAGCTGGTCTTACAGGTTGGATTGACTGCTATCCAAAATGCGAACTCAAAGGTACTCTCTTCTGCGGTGGCGTAGATGCACCTCGCACAATTGAGGGCAATGCAAAGTTGCAGGAAGCTTACGATATGGGTATGAACTGCTAATCTTACTTGTATGGCATAGGCATTACATATTAGTTACATACAAAAGGTGCAACCATCATTGCGATGATTGCACCTGAATTTTATTTATTGAATGTAGGATTATTACTCCTCAACAGCAGCCTGGGCGGCAGCAAGGCGTGCGATGGGCACACGGAAGGGAGAGCAAGAAGCATAGTTCATGCCAACCTTAGCACAGAACTTAACAGAACTGGGCTCACCACCGTGCTCACCACAGATACCGGTGCGCATGCCGGGACGAACGCTGCGACCCTTCTGTACGGCGGTCTCGATGAGCTGACCTACACCATTCTGGTCGAGTACCTGGAAGGGGTCTACCTTCAAGATCTTCTTCTCCAGATAAGCGGGGAGGAAGCTTGCGATATCGTCGCGTGAGTAACCGAAGGTCATCTGGGTTAAGTCGTTGGTACCAAATGAGAAGTACTCAGCCTCGGTAGCGATCTTGTCAGCGGTCAGGGCAGCACGAGGAATCTCGATCATGGTACCGATCTCGAACTCTACGCGTACGCCTTCCTCTGCAAATACCTCCTCGCTGACCTTCTTGATGATCTCCTTCTGCTGCTTGAGCTCGTAGAGGATACCAATCAGAGGAACCATGATTTCGGGATGAGGATCGTAGCCTTCCTTCTTCAACTGGCATGCTGCACCGAGGATGGCGCGAGTCTGCATAGCGGTGATCTCGGGGAAGGTGATACCCAGACGGCAACCACGGTGACCGAGCATAGGATTGTTCTCAGCGAGTGAGTTAACGCGCTTGCGAATCTCCTCAACGCTTACGCCCATCTCCTTAGCCATGGTCTCCTGACCAGCTGCATCGTGGGGAACGAACTCATGCAATGGGGGATCCAAGAGACGGATGTTAACATGCAAGCCGTCCATAGCCTTCAAGATACCGTAGAAGTCAGCCTTCTGGTAGGGGAGGAGCTTAGCCAATGCCTTCTCACGACCCTCAACGCTGTCAGCGAGAATCATCTCACGCATAGCAACGATCTTCTGGTCGTCGAAGAACATGTGCTCGGTACGAGTCAGACCGATACCCTTAGCACCGAAGTCGCGAGCAACCTGTGCATCGTGGGGAGTATCAGCGTTGGTACGAACCTCCATCTTGGTGTACTTGTCGCAGAGGTCCATCAAAGCCTTGAAGTCACCGCTGAGCTCAGCAGCCTTGGTCTTGATTTCACCTGCATATACCTGACCGGTGGTACCGTTCAATGAGATGTAGTCGCCCTCCTTGTAGGTTACGCCCTCGATCTCAACGGTCTTGGTCTTATAGTTTACATTGATAGCACCTGCACCGGATACACAGCACTTACCCATACCACGAGCCACAACGGCAGCGTGAGAGGTCATACCACCACGAGCGGTGGGGATACCCTCTGCAGCTGACATGCCAGCGAGGTCCTCAGGAGAGGTCTCGATACGAACCATGATCACCTTGTGACCATTCTCGTGCCACTCCTGAGCATCGTCAGCGTGGAATACGATCTGACCGCAAGCAGCACCAGGAGATGCGGGAAGACCCTGAGTGATAACCTTAGCCTTCTTCAGAGCATCCTTGTCGAATACGGGGTGCAACAGTTCGTCGAGCTTCTGAGGCTCACAACGGAGGATAGCGGTCTTCTCGTCAATCATGCCCTCGCGAACGAGATCCATGGCGATCTTAACCATTGCAGTACCAGTACGCTTACCGTTACGAGTCTGGAGGAACCAAAGCTTGCCCTCCTGAACGGTGAACTCCATATCCTGCATATCCTTGTAGTGCTTCTCCAGCTTGTCCTGCAGAGCATCGAGCTCCTTGTACAGCTCGGGCATAGCCTCCTCCATAGAAGGATAGTTGGCAGCACGCTCTTCCTCAGAGATACCAGCACGCTCAGCCCAACGCTGTGAACCGATCTTGGTGATCTGCTGAGGAGTACGGATACCAGCTACAACATCCTCACCCTGAGCATTGATCAGGTACTCACCGTTGAAGAGGTTCTCACCGTTACCTGCGTCACGGCTGAAGCATACACCAGTAGCAGAGGTCTCACCCATGTTACCGAATACCATGGCCATTACAGATACTGCAGTACCCCATTCGTCGGGAATTCCCTCCATCTTACGGTAGAGGATAGCGCGCTCGTTCATCCAGCTACGGAATACAGCACAGATAGCACCCCAGAGCTGAGTCTTGGGATCGGTGGGGAAGTCCTCGCCAGTCTGCTCCTTGATAGCAGCCTTGAAGAGCTCAACGAGCTTCTTTAGAGACTCTACAGAGAGATCCTTGTCCAGAACGACACCCTGCTCCTCCTTAACCTTCTCGATGATAGCCTCAAATGGATCGATGTCTTCCTTGTTGACGGGCTTCAGACCCATAACAACATCACCGTACATCTGAACGAAACGGCGATAGCTATCATATACGAAGTGGGGATTGCCAGTCTTCTCGCACATACCCTCAGCAACCTCGTCGTTGAGACCCAGGTTCAGGATGGTATCCATCATACCGGGCATAGAAGCGCGAGCACCAGAGCGTACAGAAACCAACAGAGGATTCTTGGGATCACCGAACTTGCAGTTCATCAAAGCCTCGGTGTGTGCTACTGCAGCATTTACCTCGTCCTGGAGCAACTCTACGATCTTGTCCTGACCTACCTCGTAATACTCATTACAGGTGTCGGTGGTGATGGTAAAGCCGGGAGGAACGGGAACACCAATGTGATTCATCTCGGCAAGGTTTGCACCCTTGCCACCCAGTACTTCACGCATCTGGGCATTACCTTCAGCTTGTCCGTTACCGAAGGTATAAACTCTTTTCTGACTCATTGTGTTTTTAAAAGTGTTTTGTTATTAAAGTTGTTTCATTATTTCTCGTAACGACAAAGGTAGAAAGAATTTTTGATTTCACAAAGTGTTTGTGTTTTTTTTCACTTTTTCTGTATATTTTTCCTGTTTTTAATCGTGCGTGAAATAAATATTGAGTAAATTTGTAGCCAAAATCCGGTTTGCGCCTTTGCATGAAGTCGCACCATTTATTATTTGATATGGCAAGAAAAAAGAAAGAACTGCCCTTGCTTGAGGGCGTTGAGATAACCGATGTGGCAGCCGAAGGCAAAGCCTTGGTGCGAATAGACGACCTTGTGGTGTTCGTTCCTTATGTGGTTCCCGGCGATGTGGTTGATTTACAGCTGACTCGTAAGAAACATCACTATGCAGAAGCAAAAGCTGTACGCATCGTGAAGCCCAGCGAGAAGCGTGCTGTGCCTTTCTGTCCTCATTTTGGTACTTGTGGAGGTTGCAAATGGCAATGTCTGCCTTATGAGGAGCAGTTGAAGTGGAAACAACGCCAAGTGATGGACAATCTTCAGCGCATAGGCAAAGTGGAACTGCCCGAATGTACACCCATTCTTGGATCAGCTAAGACAACGGAATATCGTAATAAGTTGGAATTTGGATTTGCCAATAAGATTTGGCTGACCGAAGAGCAACTTCGTAGCGATGAGACTTTTGCCTCTCCCGGTGATGTAGGTTTTCATACAACTGGTGCCTTTGACAAGATACTCCCTATCCGTGAGTGTCACCTGATGGATCCCGTCAACGACCGTATTCGCAACGGCATCCGTGAATATGCCTATGAGCACAATCTTACATTTTTTGATGCCCGTGCACATGAGGGTTTGCTTCGCAATCTGATGATTCGTTTCTCCAACACGGGTGAACTGATGCTACTTGTGCAGTTGTGCATGACCAATGAGGAAGAGGAAAAGCAAGGTATGGAACTGATGGACTGGATACACGGGAATTATCCAGAAATCACCAGCCTGCTATGGGTGAATAATTTGAAATTTAATGACACCTTTGGCGACCTGCCCGTTCATCTCCATAGTGGTACCGACCATATTTTCCTCGAGATGGAAGGTTTGCGTTTTAAGGTAGGTCCAAAGAGTTTCTACCAGACCAATACAGAACAGGCCTATCAGCTCTATAGTGTGGCAAGAGAGTTTGCTCAACTGACAGGCGACGAGTTGGTGTATGACCTTTATACCGGAACCGGAACCATTGCTAATTTCGTGGCTCGTCAGGCTCGTCAGGTTGTAGGTATAGAGTATGTGCCTGAGGCCATTGAGGATGCCAAGATCAATAGCGAGATCAATGGTATCAGCAATACCTTGTTCTATGCAGGCGACATGAAAGATATTCTTAATACGGAATTTATTGAGAAGCATGGCCGTCCTGATGTAATCATCACCGATCCCCCACGAGCAGGTATGCACCAGGATGTGATTGATACCATTTTGTTTGCGTCTCCTGCGCGTATCGTTTATGTAAGTTGTAATCCTGCTACTCAGGCTCGCGACCTCCAATTGCTGGATGTGGCCTACAAGGTAGTGAAGATTCGTCCTGTTGATATGTTCCCTCACACACAGCATGTGGAGAATGTGGTGTTACTCGAAAAGAAGTAGTCTATTCTTCCAAAAAGACATTAATTCCGGCAAATATTTATACAGGTTTGACATAGATTATCATCCTTTTTAGGATTGTTTTAAGTTGTATATAAATAAAGAGCGCAAGGGTTTAAAATCCTTTGCGCTCTCTTTTTGGTATGTCGTATGTTTTCTGTTGTCCTTTGTTAGTCCTTCCAGGCCGATGATGATGCATCGGTTGGCATACGCCAGTCGCCTCTTGGAGACAACGAGCACGAACCCACCTTCGGACCGTCGGGCAGACAACTGCGCTTGAACTGCTGAGCAAAGAATCTGTGGAAGAATATGTTGCGCCAATGCGCAATCACTTCGGGTGTGTACTTGCCATCGAAAGCATGCTCTGCCAGATACTGTATCTTGGCAGGCGTGTAGCCCCAGCGTAGGCTATAATACAAGAAGAAGTCGTGCAGTTCGTAAGGACCAACGAGATCCTCGGTCTTCTGCGTGATGTTGCCGTTCTCGTCGGCAGGGATGAGCTCGGGACTGATGGGCGTGTCGACAATGTCGAGCAGACAAGCCTGTGTCTCGTTGTCGGTCATCTGCAGAGCTACCCACTTCACGAGATGTTGCACCAAGGTCTTGGGTACGCTTACATTGACTCCGTACATACTCATGTGGTCGCCATTGTAAGTGGCCCAACCTAAGGCCAACTCAGAGAGATCGCCTGTGCCTATAACGAAGCCACCCGTCTGATTGGCGACATCCATCAATATCTGCGTGCGCTCTCGTGCCTGTGAGTTCTCATAGGTTACATCGTGAACACTGGCATCGTGACCAATGTCACTGAAATGCTGTGTGACAGACTTGGCAATGGGTATCTCGCGAATGGTGACACCCAATCCCTTCATCAGGTTGATGGCGTTGGTATAGGTACGGTCCGTCGTGCCAAATCCTGGCATGGTGATACCTACAATGCCACTTGGGTCAAGGCCCAACAACTTGTATGTCTTGGCACAAACGAGAAGGGCAAGAGTGCTGTCCAGTCCACCGCTGATACCCACTACTACCGACTTGGCATGAGTGTGCATGATACGCTTGGCCAGACCTTCAGTCTGTATGGCGAATATCTCCTCGCAACGCTCATCGAGCGTTTTGCCTTGAGGTACGAACGGATGCGGGTCGATATGACGGGTAAGAGGCAGTTCCTTCTGGATCATCATCTCTGTGTCCGTGATGTGCAACGGCTCGTTCTTGATGGTCTCTGCACATGTGGCAAAGGTGGTGTTCTGCCGTCTCTCCGAGCGAAGGCGGTCCACATCGATGTCGGCAATGACCAACTGCTGGTTGAGGCAATGGCGCTGGCCTTCTGCAAGGAGTGTGCCGTTCTCAAAAACCAATGCCTTGCTACTGAACACCACATCCTGTGTGCTCTCGCCAAATCCACAACCACTAAATACATATCCACAGATGCATCGTGCACTCTGCTGTGAGAGCAATGATTTCAAATAACTGTATTTGCCAATGCTGTCGTTGTCGGCAGAGAGGTTGAAGATGACATCAGCACCCTGCAGGCAGAGGGTGGTGCTAGGGGGATTGGGTGCCCATACATCTTCGCAAATCTCTATTCCAAAGACACAACTTGGACTGTGGAAAATCAGATTCTTGTACAGAGGCACCTGCTGTCCGCAACACCAGATGCTACCGGGACGGATGTCGTTGGCACTGGTAAACCAGCGTTTCTCGTAGAACTCTTTGTAGTTGGGCAGGTAGGTCTTGGGGACAATGCCGAGCAATTTGCCCTTCTGTATAACGGCCGCACAGTTGAGTATCGAACCGCAGTAGGGTAGAGGCAGACCAACGATGGCCACTACGGATAAGCTTCGTGTATAGTCCATCAGGCTTATCAATCCTCTCTCTGCTTCGTTGAGCAGTTGCTCTTGGAAGAAAAGATCTTGACAGGTATAGCCCGTGATGCACAGTTCGGGGAAGCATACAATCTCCACATTGTTCTCCTCTGCCTGTGTGATGAGCCTTTTGATTTGCTCTACATTGGCACGGCAGTCAGCCACTGTGACCAATGGTACTGCGGATGCTATTTTTACAAATCCGTGATTCATGATCTAATTGTCGATTTTCGGTTTACAATGTGCCATTTCTCATGGTCTATACTATATATTATGATAGGTATAGAGCCAATTGGTTTAATGGCTTCGTTGTAAACGCCCAATGCTTTTATTACTTAATCATCTCAACAGAGCGCTTCACGAAGCGTGTGAGAGCCTCGCCCTTCAACATGCCATTCTGGAGCAATGCCAAGTCGATAAGTTGATGAACGCGGTCGTTGTTGCTTCCATAGGCAGAGAGGATTTCGTTCTTTTTGTCCTGCTGAACCTTTATCTCCTCACCACATTTCTTGAGGTCGTCCTTCTCGATGTCGGTAATCTCCTCAGGCTTCTTCTTGTCCTGCTCCTGGCGCAATACAGCCTGGCGGGCATGCAAGCCTTTCAGTTCGCTAACCACGGGTTTCAATTCAGTTTCAGTTGCCTTTTCGCTATCTTCAAGTACTGCTTTAACAAGAGGAGCGTCTGTGTTGAGTACCAATGTGTACATATCGGGCATCTCTCCGTAGAAACTCATTCCCTGCTGGATGCGACTCATCTCTTTCATACGACGCATGTACTCACTCTGTGTGATCATTACGGGCAGAGCATCCTCACCCAAGGCCTGTGCCTCTACATGATACTCAGTCTTGTCCGTCTTAGGCATCTGACTACGGAAGATGGCAGAGAGATTGTCGCCACGCTCTGCATCAAGCACATTGCGCTGAGTCTCCTCTTTCTTGATGAGGCGGTCGATGGTGTCGGAGTCAACACGCGTGAAAGTGGTCTTCTCCAACTTTCGCTCCAACATGCTTACAAGAGGAGTGTCGAGCTGACCGTCGAGCAGTAACACATTGTAGCCCTTGTCCTTGGCTGTCTGGATGTAGGTGTACTGGCTTTCCGCGTCTGTGGCATAGAGGCATACGAGTTGTCCGTCCATGTTGGTCTGCTGATCCTTGATGAGTGTGTTGTACTCTTCAAGAGTGTAATACTTGCCATCACAATCCTTCAGGAGGAAGTAGTTCTTGGCCTTGTCGTAGTAGTCCTCTTGTGAGAGCATTCCGTAGTGGATGAAGATCTTGATGTCATCCCATTTCTGCTCAAAGTCGGGACGGTCGTTCTTAAAGATGCTGTTGAGACGATCGCTAACCTTCTTGGTGATATACTGTGATATTTTCTTTACATTCTGGTCGCTCTGCAGATAACTTCTTGATACATTAAGAGGGATGTCTGGCGAGTCGATTACACCATGAAGGAGCATGAGGAACTCGGGAACGATATTCTCCACATTGTCCGTAACGAACACCTGGTTGCAATAGAGCTGTATCTTATTGCGCTGAGCATCGAGGTTGCTCTTGATCTTGGGGAAGTAGAGGATACCTGTGAGGTTGAAGGGATAATCCACATTGAGGTGAATCCAGAAGAGAGGCTCGTCGTGCATGGGGTAGAGCTGACGATAGAACTCCTTATAGTCCTCGTCCTTCAGTTCGCTGGGCTTTTTGGTCCAGAGAGGCTCTACATTATTAATAATATTGTCCTCTTCGGTGTCCTCGTATTTGCCGTCTTTCCATTCCTGCTTCTTGCCGAAAGCTACGGGTACGGGCAGGAACTTGCAATACTTCTGCAGGAGTTCTTCTACCTTGTTCTTCTCAAGGAAATCCTTGCAGTCATCATCGATATGCATGATGATGTCGGTACCACGATCGGTCTTGTCGGCTGTTTCGAGCGTGTAAGAAGGACTGCCGTCGCATGTCCAGTGCTGTGCAGGCTCGTCCTTGTAGCTCTTGGTGACGATCTCCACCTTGTTGCTCACCATGAACGAACTGTAGAATCCCAGTCCGAAATGACCAATGATGGCATTGGCATCCTCTTTGTACTTGTCGAGGAAGTCGTTGGCTCCGCTAAATGCAATCTGATTGATATAACGCTCAATCTCATCGGCTGTCATACCTATACCACGATCCGATACGGTGATGGTGCCAGCCTCCTTGTCTACACTCACTGTGACTTTCAGTTCGCCCATCTCACCCTGGAAGTCACCCTTGCCTGAGAGTGTCTTCAACTTCTGGGTGGCATCAACGGCATTGCTGACTATCTCACGAAGGAATATCTCATGATCACTGTAGAGAAACTTTTTGATGACGGGGAAGATGTTCTCTGTTGTAACCCCAATGTTACCTTGTTGCATGGTTATATTTGTTTTTTATTCAACTTCAATGATTATCTTATCTTCACAGGCCTTGGCTACCAAGGTGCTTCCGGGTGAGGGAGGATTGTCGCTCATCACCAGTTCGCAGATGGCGTCTTCAATGTGATTCTGCAAGGCGCGCTTGAGTGGACGGGCACCGTATTGCACATCATAGCCCTTCTTGCCCAACACCAGTTTGGCGTCGTCTGTGATCTGGAAGGTATATCCCATCTCGTAGATGCGATTCTTCAGCGGGCGAAGTTCGATATCCACAATCTTGCTGATGGCCTCTTCATCGAGAGGGTCGAAATAGACAATATCGTCGAGTCGGTTGAGGAACTCTGGAGCGAACTGCTTTTGTAAAGCTTTCTTTACAATAGAACGGGATGCTTCTTTGTTCTTGCTTACATCACCCTGTGAGGTAAAACCTACCCCCTGGCCAAACTCCTTGATCTGTCGTGTGCCACAGTTGCTGGTCATGATGATGATGCAGTTGCGGAAGTCCACGGTCACGCCATTTCCGTCCGTAAGTCGGCCTTCGTCCATCACCTGGAGCAGAATGTTGAACACATCCTGATGTGCCTTTTCGATCTCGTCGAGCAAGACGATGGAGTAGGGCTTGCGTCGCACACGCTCGGTGAGTTGTCCGCCCTCGTCATAGCCTACATATCCTGGAGGCGCACCTACCATTCGGCTCACGGTGTGCTTCTCCATATATTCGCTCATGTCGATGCGTATCAGTGCATCGTCGCTTCCAAACAGCTCCTCTGCCAGACGCTTTGCGAGGTAGGTCTTGCCGACTCCCGTTGGTCCGACAAACATGAATGTACCAATGGGGCGGCGGGGATCCTTCAGTCCAACACGACTGCGCTGAATGGCCTTCACAACCTGGTTCACGGCATCGTCCTGACCTACGATGTTGGTTCGCAGTATGTCGCCCATGGTGCGAAGACGATGGTTCTCTTCTTGTCCGATACGCTGTACGGGGATGCCTGTCATCATAGCCACCACCTGGGCTATCTGCTGTACATCAACGATGCTTCGCTTCTGCTTGATCTCCTCCTCCCACTTGTTGCGGAGTGCGTTCAGTTGTGTCTCTGCCTCGTTCAGTTGGTCGCGATAACTTGCTGCCAGCTCGAAGTTCTGATCCTTCACGGCTTGGTTCTTCTTGTCGGAAAGCGACTGTACCAGTTGCTCCTGAAGCACCACCTCCTCGCTCACGGGCACCTCCTTTACCTGCTGGCGAGCACCAGCTTCGTCCATCACATCAATGGCCTTGTCGGGGAAGCTTCGTCCTGTGATATAACGCTCCGTCATTCGTACGCAAGCCTGAAGTGCCTCGGGCGTATAACTTACCTTATGATAATCCTCGTAGTGAGGTTTGAGGTTCTGCAGAATCTCTAAAGTCTCGTTGGCAGAAGTGGCCTCAACGATGATCTTCTGGAAGCGACGCTCCAGGGCGCCATCCTTCTCTATCGACTTGCGATATTCATCGAGCGTCGTTGCACCTACACACTGTATTTCTCCACGGGCCAGGGCCGGCTTGAGCATATTGGCGGCATCCATGGTGCCGGGTGCAGAACCAGCTCCTACGAGAGTGTGAATCTCGTCAATGAAGATGATAATGTCAGGATTCTTCTTCAATTCGTTGATAATGGAACGGATGCGTTCCTCAAACTGTCCACGGTATTTCGTACCGGCTACTACACCGCCCATGTCAAGCACGATGATGCGCTTGTTCCAAAGCATACGCGACACCTCATGCTTCACGATGCGAAGTGCCAATCCTTCTACTATGGCACTCTTGCCAACACCAGGTTGGCCTATCAGTACGGGATTGTTCTTCTTTCTTCGGCAAAGTACCTGTGTCAGGCGTTCAATCTCGCGCTCACGCCCCACTACGGGATCCAGTTTGTCTGCCCTTGCTATCTTGGTGAGATCCGTGCCGAAATTGTCGAGTACAGGTGTGGCTGTACCTTGCTTCTGGGGTCGGGCTTCCGTGGCAGTCTTGTTGCCACTGTTGCGGTTGATTGTTGTACCGTCTTCTTCTTCATCGTCCTCAAAACCAAATCCTTCCATCGATTCTGTCTGTGGACGAAGGGCATCCATCACATCGTTGTAGTTGATATTGCATTCGGCCAATGCCCTGCTTGCGTCGTTGTCGTTTTCGCGCAAAATGGCCAATAGCATATGTTCTGCCTCTATTGACTCCGACTGCAGGTTGTGTGCCTCCAGTACGCAAAGTTTTAATATCTTCGAAGCCTTGGCGTCGAGTGTCATATCGTCGGGGTGGGGTGTCAGTATGACAGTTTGTCGCTTTGCAACGGCTTCCAGGTTGTTCTTCAGTTCTTGTGGGTTGTCACAAAGTCGGGCTATGAGTTCGGTAGCTGAACAGCTCACATCTCGCAATATGCCGAGTAGTATGTGTACAGGTGTCACATACTCGTTCTGTAGGCGCATGGCCTCATCACGGCTATAGCTCAATATCTGTGAGAGTTGTGCTGAAAATCTGCTTGTCATCATATTCGCTTTATTTCTATATTGATATAATATGCAAACTTTATGCCAATTTCGCAGTTGCCCATCTTTTTTTCTTTCGTGTCTTCTCAAGCGTTACCTGTTACCCGTTACCTGACATTTATTTCCGTTTTTCGTTTTCCGCTTTTTTGCTTTCCTCCATGAAGCCCTACGGCAAACGATAGCTCTGTAACAAACACCTGGCACATATTAGGTATCTTTTTCTATAATTATAAAATAGTTTAATTATTATATTTATATTCTATATATATAAGGTACGCGTATGTTGTTTGCCTCTTAGAGGTTACGAAAATAGATATGCTCTATAGGTATTACTCTAAGTTGAAATGTGATTTTCATTGTCAGGTAACGGGTAACAGGTAACGCTTTCTGCATCCCGTTTTTGTTGCTCGGCATGGCTTGCCTTCGTCATGTATAATGACGAGGCTTGGTCATGTATAATGGCGAAGCTCAGTCATGCATAATGGCAAAACCTTGTCACCCTATAGGTGTTGAGAGGGTTGGCGGTTCGTGCGCTGGAGAACTAAGGTGAAGCTGTGGTAAAATACTGTTTCGTAACCTTAAAATGGCTTAAAAACAGGGCTCTGAAAGTGGCGTTTTTGTCAGCTGATTTAATTGTTTGTTAAATTGAATTGAATTTGGGGGAAATATTTTTCTATTCCGATTTTTTTTCGTAAATTTGTGCGTTAAACAAGCGAGCGTGCAAGCAAATGCCCTTTACGGCGATGTGGCTCGAATTTTAATGGTAAAAAACTTAATAAAAATAACATCAAATGTTGGACGAACAAGAAAGAATTATTAAAGTAGACATTGAGCACGAAATGCGAAAGAGCTACATCGACTACAGTATGTCGGTTATTGTGGCTCGTGCCTTGCCCGATGTCAGAGATG
Source organism: Bacteroidaceae bacterium (assembly GCA_045629325.1). Classification (GTDB taxonomy): domain Bacteria; phylum Bacteroidota; class Bacteroidia; order Bacteroidales; family Bacteroidaceae; genus Physcousia. The sequence goes on from JAZQQX010000058.1 coordinate 12,472, forward strand.
GATTCAAGCCCGTACACCGTCGTATCCTTTTCGGTATGAAGGAGCTGGGTAATACTCACAACAAGGCCTATAAGAAATGTGCCCGTATCGTAGGTGAGGTGCTTGGTAAGTACCATCCTCATGGCGACAGCTCGGTATATGGTGCATTGGTTCGCCTCGCGCAGGAGTGGAACATGCGTGCCACATTGGTTGATGGTCAGGGTAACTTCGGTTCGGTGGACGGTGATGGCGCCGCTGCGATGCGTTACACCGAGGCACGCCTCTCGCTGATGGGTGAGGCTATGATGGATGACCTCGACAAGGACACCGTTGACATGGTGAACAACTTCGACGACACCCTGAAGGAGCCTGTAGTAATGCCTACACGAATCCCCAACTTGCTCGTCAATGGTGCTACCGGTATTGCCGTAGGTATGGCAACCAATATCCCTACCCACAACCTGGGTGAGGTGATTGATGCCTGTGTGGCTTATATTGACAATCCAGAATTGGATAGCCTTCAGTTGATGGAATGGATCAAGGGTCCTGATTTCCCAACTGGCGCTTACATCATGGGTACTCAGGGTATCAAGGATGCCTACGAGACGGGCCGTGGTCGTGTCATCATGCGTGCCAAGGGCGATATTGAGGCTGGCGATCAGCACGATACGATTGTTTTCACCGAGATTCCCTACGGTGTCAACAAGGCTGAACTTATCAAGTATATTGCCGAACTGGTGAAGGAAGGCAAGATTGATGGTATCAGCAATGTGAACGATGAGTCGGACCGCGAGGGTATGCGTATCGTGGTTGAGGTGAAGCGCGATGCCAACAGCCGTGTCGTGATGAACAAGCTCTTCAAGATGACTCCCTTGCAGACCAGCTTCAGTGTGAACAGCATTGCACTGGTTAAGGGCAGACCCAAGTTGCTTACCTTGCGCGACTGCATCAGCAACTTCTGCGATCATCGTCATGAGGTGGTTATCCGCCGTACGAAGTTTGACTTGCGTAAGGCCGAGGAGCGTGCTCACATCCTGGAAGGTCTTATCATTGCAAGTGACAATATCGATGAGGTGGTTCACATCATCCGTGCAAGTAAGTCGCCTGCTGAGGCACAGCTCAACTTGGAGAAGCGCTTCGAACTCGACGAGTTGCAGTCAAAGGCTATCGTTGATATGCGTCTGAGCCAGCTCACTGGTCTGCGTCAGGAGGAACTTCATAAGGAATATGATGATCTGCAAGAGAAGATCAAGTACTACAATGAGATTCTCAGCAATGACGAACTTTGCCGTAAGGTGATGAAGGATGAGCTGATTGAGGTTAAGGAGCAGTTTGCTGACGATCGTAAGACCGAGATCATGCCTAGCGCAGAAGAGTTCAATGCTGAGGACTTCTATGCTGACGATGAGGTGGTGGTGACTATCAGCCATTTAGGTTATGTGAAGCGTACTCCTCTGGCTGAGTTCCGCGCTCAGAGCCGTGGTGGCGTAGGTAGCAAGGGTAGTTCTACCCGTGATGGCGACTTCCTTGAGAATCTCTATTTCGCCACTATGCACAACACAATGATGTTCTTCACACAGAAGGGCCGTTGCTACTGGTTGAAGGTTTATGAGATTGCCGAAGGTGGTAAGAACAACAAGGGCCGTGCTATCCAGAACATGCTGATGCTCGATCCCGATGATAAGGTGAATGCATGCCTTTGCATCCGTAAGTTGAGCGATGTGGAGTTCTGCGCCAACCACTATGTTGTATTCTGTACCGAGCGAGGTATCATCAAGAAGACCTGCCTGAGCGAGTATAGCCGTCCTCGTGCTAATGGTGTCATTGCATTGAATATCAACGAGGGTGACAAGGTGGTAAGCGTACAGCTGACCAACGGAGAGGATGAGATCGTAATTGCCAACCGCAATGGTCGTGCCATCCGCTTCAATGAGAGTGATGTTCGCCCCATGGGTCGTGCTGCAACGGGTGTAACCAGTATGCAACTTGACGGCGAGGACGATGCTGTGGTAGGAATGGTTGCCGTTAATGATCCTCAGAACGAGCATGTTGTGGTGCTGAGTGAGAAGGGTTACGGTAAGCGTAGCGCACTCAACGATGAGGAGGGTAATCCCATCTACCGTGTGACAAGCCGTCGTGCGAAGGGTGTGAAGACCATCGATATCACTGAGAAGACCGGTAAGCTGATTGCCATCCGTGCCGTTGACGACAGCAAGGATATGATGATCATCAACAAGAGCGGTATCACCATCCGTCTGCATGTAGACACCATCCGCCAGACCGGCCGTGTGGCTCAGGGTGTGAAGCTCATTGACATCACGAAGCGCAATGATGTGATCAGTAGCGTATGTGTGGTCAATCGCGAGGAAGACGAGGAGGTAGTGCTCGACGAGGACGGCAATCCCATCATTCCTGAGAACACTGAGAATGTAAATGTAGAGAATGCCGAAGTTAATGAGGCAGAAAATACTGAGACTAATAACGAATAATTAATAACCTAAAACTAATACAGAAAAGTTATGAAGAAAGTATTGTTTTCATTGGTAGCTCTGATGTTTGCTGGCACTATGTTCGCCCAGACACCTGAGGAGAAGGCTGCTGCCAAGGCTGCTGCAAAAGCAGAAAAAGAGGCCAACAAGGAGGCTCAGAAGTTGCTCGACTCTGGTCTTAAGTTCTACGACGAGGCAAAGGCTAAGTTTGACGAGATGAACAGCCCTACTCTGGGTCAGTATGAGAAGGATCCTGCAAAGAAGCAGGCCTTGAAAGATGCTTGTCAGGCAGAGATCCTGAAGAAGTGTGCAGAGGGTGAGCCTATCGTAGCTCAGGCTCTTGCTACAGGTCGTATCCCTGAGAAGAAGCTCTTTGATGTATGGTTCAAGCGTGACTTCATGATTTCTCAGTTGATGAATGCTGAGCTTTCAAAGGCACAGAACGATATTCCTTTCGATACTGCCAAGGTTTGCCAGTATGCTATCGACATTGCTGATGCTTGCCACTATCAGTTGCAGTATGGTAACCCTAAGGATGAGACTCAGAAGAATATTATGGTAGCCGTTGGTGGTAAGTTCCCCTCTATCCACACATATCATGCTTATGCTACTCAGTTCCAGATTCAGTGCAACAACCTTGAGGCTGCTTGCAAGGCATTTGATGAGTATCAGAACTTCCCCAAGAAGTATCCTGAGGTAGCAAGCAGCGAGCGTGTACAGAATCCCACCTATCCTTATGGTCAGTTTGCATTCAACATCTACTACACCGCTTATGTTCAGAAGAAGTATGATCTCATGAACAAGTACTACGATCTGGCTCTTACATACGACGACCAGCAGAGCCAGGAGTTCGTTCGCCAGAGTGGTGTTGCAGTATATCTTCAGAAGGGCGACACCATTGGTTGGGCTAACGCTTGTAAGGAAGTGATCAAGAAGAACCCCAGCTCAGAGATCTCTGAGACTTATATCCAGAATCTTCTCGCTTACTATAGCAAGCAGGGTGACAAACAGATGGAGGACTTCGCTGATGAGGTACTCGCTATCGCTCCCAACAGTAAGATTGCAAACTACGGTAAGGGCTATTCACTCTTCGTAAAGCAGAAGTATGCTGAGGCGTTGAAGTATTATGAGAAGACTGTAGAGATTGATCCCGACTATATGGAGGGTAACTATCAGTGTGGTACCTGTCTGTACAATATCGGTAAGGACAATTTCAGCACTATCCGTGACAAGAAGTACTCAAGTCAGGCTGCTGCCGACAAGGATGCTGAAACTAAGGTTAAGACCTACTTCCGTCAGGCTTTGCCTTACTTTGAGAAGGTACAGACTCTTGAGCCCGATGATCCTTCTCGCTGGGCTGGTGAGTTGAAGATCATCTACGACAACCTCGGTATGAAGCAGAAGTCAGCTGCTCTTCCTAAGGACTATTAATCCACAGGTCACATTCAAATAGAAATGGGATTCTCTTCATTGAGAATCCCATTTTTTTAATGTGACATATGTCTGTTGTTGGTTCCTTTCCTTTCGTGTAGGATTATTTTCCTTCCTGAGGAACTGTTCGTTACTTTAATGCTTTAGCTACGGCATTGATGAGCGACTCACCTTTCACACCTTCTGCCACAATCTCTCCATTGCTTTTGATCACGATGGTGTGGGGAATGTCTTCAATGTTGTAGGCATGAAACATGTGGTTGTTCCATCCCAGTTGTTCGCCCAACTGTGGCCATACCATATCGTGTATTTTGGTGGAATTGTTCCAGGCTCGATAGTCAGTGTCTATGCTGATGCCAACAACCTCTACGCCCAGTGGATGATACTTTCTGTAGAGCTGTGCTAGATGGGGCAGTTCCTCTATGCTTGCTTGGTTCCAACTTGCCCAGCAATGCACAACCGTAACCTTGTTTTTCGTGACAAAGTCACTCAATTTTACCCATTCTCCTTCAATGGTGGGCAACTCAAGATCGGTATATTGCTTGCCTACATTGGGCGCATTGCCTTCTTCGTCATCTTTACCGTCACCTTCTATGAGCTCTGTATCCAAGTCGTCTCCGTTGCCAAAGATTGTGCTGTTGGAAGGCTTGTCTTTTTTACAGGCGATGAAGAGCAACGGTAGAAGCCAGTATGCTTTTTTCATCTCAGCAGTTCTGCTTCGTTACCTCGTTACCTCGTTTTACCTTAATATATTAAATAAGGTATTGGTTGGAGATGCTCTCGTTGTCTTCTACTCGGCGGATGGTTTCAGCGAGCAGGTTGGCAATGGTGATCTGCTTTACCTTGGCACAGCGGTTAGAGTAGGGGATGCTATCAGTAAAGACAATCTCCTCGAGTGCGCTGTTCTGAACACGCTCGCTGGCAGGACCACTCATCACACAGTGGCTGGCAATAGCGCGTACCGATTTGGCGCCATGTTCCATCATGACATCTGCTGCACGGGTGATGGTGCCGGCAGTATCAACCATATCGTCTACGAGTACCACATTGGCATTGGTCACATCACCTATTACATCTATGCTACCTACCTCGTTAGGACGGATGCGAACCTTATTGCAGAGTACCAAGGGGCAGTTGAAGAATTTGGCATAAGTGTTGGCACGCTTTGATGCACCCATGTCGGGAGCGGCAATGACAAGATTCTCCAGGTTGAGGCTCTTGATGTAGGGAAGCATCACGCTACTAGCATAAAGGTGGTCAACGGGACAGTCGAAGAAACCTTGCTCCTGATCGGCATGCAGATCGAGGGTGATGAGGCGGGTGATACCAGCTACGCTTAGCATGTCTGCCACCAACTTTGCTCCGATTGATACACGGGGCTTGTCCTTACGATCCTGGCGAGCCCATCCGAAGTAGGGGATAACGGCATTGATCGTGCGGGCAGAAGCTCGCTTGGCAGCATCGATCATCAGCAACAGCTCCATGAGATTGTCGCTGTTGGGGAAGGTGCTTTGTACCAAGAATACATCCTTGCCACGGATGCTCTCCTCGTAGGATACGGAGAACTCACCGTCGGCAAACTTAGTGATTACGAGGTTGCCCAGAGGGCATCCGAGTGAGGCACAGATCTTCTCTGCCAAATAGCGAGTAGCTGTACCTGAAAATACCAAGAAGGATTTGTTGTCACTCATAGGAGTATGTTTGTTTATCTGAATTTTATGTGTAGTGTATTTTATGCTTTTTTCTGTAGTCTCTTACAGGGTGGCCTTGCGTAGCATGCGGAAATGCTTGAGCAGATTTTTGTAATCGCGGGCTCCATGTATGTCGAACTTGTTCCATAGGTCTCCGCAAACGATAGCACCTCCAAATCCCATTTCCTGAATCTCTGGTATTCGTTCCAGTGTGACTCCACCCATGGCCATCACTTTGCGATCAATGAGTCCTTTGTGTGCAGCTTCCTTGATCTCCTCCTTCGTGAGTGTTCCTTTTTTTATGGGATTTGATATGCTGTTGAAAACATTGTCAAGACAAAGATAATCATATTTGCCTCGGGCTTCCTGGAGTTGCTCCAGCGAATAGCATGAGCGTGACTTTTTGCCTTTATAGTCTGTGGGTGCTTCAGGACTGCGACGATTGAGGTGTATACCCATCAGATCGTACTCTTCCTTGAGGTAGAAGTGATGGTGGACCATGATGCGGCTATGATATTGCTCGGGAATAAGTGAAAGGAGTCTCTCCGAAAGCACAGGTTCTGTCTCAGGCTTTCGAAGGTGCAGGGTGTCAAGTCCTTCTTCAAAGAGGTCGGTAATGATTTTGTCCTCTTCGATATAGAAATCTGGTGTACTCAGTACGATGAGCTTCATTATAATCGTTGTTTTTCAGCAGTATTTGGCTTTTGTGCCAGTATACTACCTCTTAAGACAGTGCAAAGTTACGAATTATAATTTAATTTTGCTACATAAATGCCCACCTTTTTCCGTATGTCTTGCTAATTTGTTTTATAGTGTGTGAAAACGATTTTTTTTCATAGAAAGAAGAAAGGGTTGCGCCTCACAGCGTAACCCTTCATATGCTTGTTTGAAAGAAATCTATTGAATAGTTGTTCGTGATTGTGTTTTAAGCCTCTGCAGTTTCTGCGGGAGCCTCCTCAGCGGGTGCCTCAGCCTCAGCAGCCTCTGCCTCTGCCTTAGCAGCAGCCTCTGCAGCCTTCTTGTCAGCTACCTTCTGAGCGATCTCAGCGTTAACCTTCTTCTCAGCCTCGAGACGAGCAGTCTCAGCAGCCTTCTTCTCAGCAGCTACCTTCTCAGCAGCAGCCTGAAGACCCTTCTGACGGTCAGCCTTCCATGCATTGAACTTAACTTGAGCGGTTGCCTCATCGAATGCGCCCTTCTTTACACCACCCTGGAGGTGCTTCATCAGGTAAACGCCCTCGTTAGAGAGGATGTTGCGTACGGTATCAGTGGGCTGTGCACCACAATTTACCCAATACAATGCGCGATCGAATTTCAAATCTACAGTGGCAGGATTGGTGTTGGGGTTGTAAGTACCAATCTTTTCTGTAAATCGTCCATCACGTGGAGCTCTTACATCAGCGATTACGATGCTGTAAAAAGCATAGCTCTTACGGCCGTGACGCTGCAAACGGATTTTTGTTGCCATAAATCTTTTTTTGTTTTTGTTATTTATAGGTTTGAAATATGCTGCCAACTCGTGACAGCGGATGCAAAATTACTTCTTTTTCATGAACTGACCAAACAAATATTGGATTATTCACTTATTATTGCCAAAAAATGGTGATAAATCTCCCGCAAACTTGTGTTGTGAGGTCTTTATCACCATTCTTTATGGGGTAATGTCTGTTTGGGTTATTTCTTCAGACTTGATTTTGTAAGGTAAATGACTAAGCAGCAGAGCATACCTAATGACAGCATCTCGCTCAAAGGATTGGCCCACCATTCGCTATAGTCAAAGTCGATACCTCCAAATTTCATTGCAGCAGCTACAACGCCCATCAAGGCTCCACCAGCAATGAAACCGCTTGAGATAAGCGTGCCCTTCTCACCGCGCTCCTTGTTGAGCTCCTCGTCCTTGCTTCGTGTGGTTACAAACCAGTTGATGGCTCCACCCAGAAGGATAGGAAGGTTGAGGTCGAGAGGGATGAACATGCCCAATGCAAAAGCGAGTGCTGATACATTGCAGAGTGTAAGCAAGATGGCAATGGCTGCTCCTATGCCATAGAGTGCCCAAGGAGCACCTTGTCCGCTCATCAGAGGCTCGATGACTGCTGCCATAGCGTTGGCCTGGGGAGCTGCAAGACTGCTCTCGGGACCGAAACCGTAAGTCTTGTTGAGGATCATGATGACTCCGGCTACTGTTGCAGCACTTACGAGAGTACCGAGGAACTTCCAGCTTTGCTGCTTCTGAGGTGTACTGCCCAACCAGTAACCAATCTTCAGGTCGGTAACGAATCCTCCTGCCATACTCAGTGCTGTACATACTACACCTCCCATGACGAGGGCTGCAACCATACCCTTGGTTCCACTCAAACCAACACCTGCAAGGATGACACTTGCGAGGATAAGAGTCATTAGGGTCATACCGCTTACAGGATTGCTGCCTACGATGGCAATGGCATTGCTGGCTACGGTGGTGAACAGGAATGCGATGATAGCTACGAGCAGGATGGCTACGATGCTGAAGGTCCAGTTGCCGTCCATCACATCAAACTGGAAGAAAAGGAATGTGATGACCAGTGCGGCAAGGATACCGATAGCGACAAACTTCATGGGGAGGTCGCGCTGAGTTCGGGGGGTGTCACCTTCCTCATTCTTCTTACCACTCAGTTCGCGAGAAGCAAGACCGATGGCACCGCAGATGATCTTCCAACTCTTGATGATGCCGATGATACCTGCTGTTGCAATACCGCCGATACCAATGCTCTTGGCATAGGTGAAGATTTGCTCTGCAGATGCTTCTGCAGCAGCGAGACCCGACTTGCTGTCAACGATCAGATCGGGTAGGAAACCATTGATGCAAGGCACGATGACCCACCACACGAGCATTGAACCACAGCAGATGATAAAGGCGTACTTCAAACCTACGATGTAGCCCATACCGATTACGGCTGCTCCTGTGTTCATCTTGAAGACCAATTTGGCTTTCTCGGCTACGGTTTCGCCCCATGCCACACAGCGTGAGGTGAAGGTCTCGTTCCACAGACCGAAGGCACTTACCGCAAAGTCGTACAGACCGCCGATGATACCGGCCATCAGCAATGGCTTAACCTGACTTCCGCCTTTCTCGCCCGTCACGAGTACCTGTGTGCTTGCCGTTGCCTCGGGGAAGGGGTACTTGCCATGCATGTCCTTTACGAAATACTTGCGGAAAGGGATGAGGAAGAGTATGCCGAGGATGCCACCCATGAGACTTGCAAAGAAGATCTCAAAGAAGTTTACGGTCATCTCGGGATATTTGGCCTGAAGGATATAGAGGGCAGGAAGGGTGAAGATAGCACCTGCAACTACAACGCCACTACATGCACCAATGCTTTGTATGATGACATTCTGGCCGAGGCCACTTCCTTTCTTCATGGTAATGCCACTTATACCAACTGCAATGATTGCGATGGGGATAGCGGCCTCAAACACCTGACCTACCTTTAGTCCCAGATAGGCAGAGGCTGCACTGAAGATGATGGCCATCACAATTCCCATCAACACACTGTAGGTGGTTACTTCGCGTGGTTGCTCGCTTGCGGGCATGAGAGGCTCGTACACCTCTCCTGGTTTGAGCTCACGCATCGCGTTCTCGGGTAATCCTGTATTTTGTTCGCTCATAGTAGTATTTCCAATTATTAATTTACTTTGTCATGCTCCATCCCAACTTCAATCCCTTGTAGTTGCCCAGAAGAGATGAGAGGGCATTGGTGGTACTTGAAGCGCTACTCAGTTTGGTTGCAAAGGCAAGAAGCTTATTTGAGTCGAAGAGCAGATACATGGTCTTGCCGGTAACTGCAACGGTACATGAGGTGTTGGTCAGGCCCAGGGCACCGGTCATGGTGATGGTCTGGTTGCTACTGTTGTAGGTGTATGTACCGTTGGTCTTCTTGCTACCCATGGTTACAACCATAGTTCCGTCGCTATTGAAGGTAAATGTGCTCTTGCCTTCCTGCAAGCCGATCTTCTTCAGCTGGCTGCCGAGGGTGCTTTGGATCTTGTTGCTCACCACGGTTCCGCCTACTTGTGAGAGGATGTTTTCTGACTCAAATCGAACCTCAGGAGCTTTGTAGGTCCAGGTGCCAATGATGGTCTGCTTGTTGGTCGTTGCACCGCCCAAGAGTGTGCTGAGCAGGCTTCCAAGGATGTTTCCGCCATTCTGTGCTGCGGTACTGCCATTAGCACCACCCAATACTGACCCCAGGGCTGTGCCTAAGGCTGCACCGTTGTTGGATGCTCCGGTAGTTGTACAACCATTCATGAGGATACTTGCAGCAAAGAGGGCTGCCATGTAAATGATTTTTCTCATATTCTTATTATTTTATGTTTTTTTTAGCTTTATAGATCGTCGTTCTGTCAAACTGTCAAGCCGTTCTGCGACACTTTATATTACGACAGTGTTTCTTCCTTGGTCTCTTCTATTTGTGGATTCTTTTTCCCGTCAACGAGTCGTTGGAAGGTTGTGGGGATAGGTGTCTCGAACTCCATGCGCTGGCCTGTGATGGGGTGATATAGGTAGAGGCGGAAGGCGTGTAGGCAGAGTCGGCCCAAAGGCGAACCGTTGATGCCATATTTCACATCGCCCACTACCGGATGGCCGAGATCTTGCATGTGAACGCGTATTTGATTCTTACGACCAGTCTCCAGTCGCATCTCCACGAGCGAATAGTCGTCTGTGGCTTTCAGGGTGTGGTAGTGCGTGATGGCATATTTTCCTCCATTGTCGGTGGGAGAGGAGTAGGTGATACATGCCTTGTTGTCCTTCAGCCAACTCTCTACAGTTCCTCCTTCTCGCTCCATTTTGCCACTTACCACGGCTACATATCTGCGATCAAACACCCGTCCTTTCCAGTCTCTCTCAAGCACCTGGGCGGCTTCGATGGTTTTTGCATATACCATCAGGCCACTTGTGTCGCGATCGAGGCGATGAACTACATGGGCATGACATTTGAAATGGCGCTTCTGGAAATACTCGTCCAAAACCGTCTTTACGCAGAACTGCTTTGCTGTTGCGGCCATGCTCAGGATGCCTTCTGCCTTCTCGATAACAATAATATCCTTGTCCTCATAGATGATCTTCACCCATTTGTTGCTCAGTTCTGTGCTACGGCGGTGCTTGCTGATGCGTACTTGCATTCCAGGTTTGAGTGGGTAGTCCCATTGGGTTACGAGTTTTCTATCTACGCTTACACCATGGCCCTTGAGAATGTCCTTTATCTTGTTTCGGCTGATTCCCGAGAACTGCTTTGCCAGATATTCTGTTAGGGTACAAGGTTCTTTGACGGTAAACTCGTGATATTTGCTTGCTGCATACTCTTGTGCAGATAGATTTGCCATACTTTAAAAATGTGTATTTTAGCTATTGGTCTGCATAAGCAGACAGAAATATAGGTGCAAAGTTACGCAATTATTTCCTCGTGTGCAATTTTTTTCTTACTTTTGCATTGTTTTAGGTATAAAGGTTTCAACACACGCACTCTCTCTGAGGTTGTTTATTCAATAATCCGTTATGAACGATATTATTAAAACTCTTGATGATTTTCTTTGGGGATGGCCCATGATTGTCATGCTTCTTGGCACTCATTTGTATATGACCATTCGCCTTCGTTGTCCACAGCTTCATATTTTCAAGGCTATCAAACTGAGTCTGCAACGAGATGCTGATTCTCCGGGTGATGTGAGTCAGTTCGGCGCTTTGGCTACTTCGCTTGCCGCTACTATCGGCACGGGCAACATTGTGGGAGTGGCTACTGCGGTCTCTCTGGGTGGACCGGGTGCTATCTTCTGGTGCTGGATTACAGGCGTTTTGGGTATTGCTACTAAGTATGCAGAAGGTTTATTGGCTGTGAAGTATCGCGTCAAAACTCGCTCGGGCCGTATGCTTGGTGGCCCAATGTTTGCATTACATAAAGGATTGGGAATGAGATGGATGGCTATCTTATTTTGTATCTTTGCTTCAATTGCAAGTTTTGGTATTGGCAATATGGTTCAGAGCAATGCGATCAGTCACTTGTGTTACACTACTATGGGCGTTCCTCAGTGGATGAGTGGATTGGCTGTTACGGCTGTTGCGGCACTCGTCATTCTGTTTGGCGTGAAGGGTATTGCTCGTGTCTGTACAGCCTTTGTTCCATTTATGGCCTTACTTTATGTGATAGGTTGTGTATATATATTATATGTAAACATTGACTTTGTTTGGCCTGCTATCAAGTGTATCTTTGAGTGCGCATTCTCTCCCCGTGCAGCCGGTGGTGGCTTTGTGGGTGGTAGTGTCATCTTGACAGCCCGTTATGGTATTGCTCGTGGCCTCTTCAGTAATGAGAGTGGTATGGGTAGTGCACCTATTGTTGCGGCAGCTGCTCAGACTAAGGATCCTGTTCGTCAGGCTCTCGTTAGCAGTAGTGCTACTTTTTGGGATACTGTAGTCATCTGTGCCTTGACGGGTATTGTGATTGTTAGTACAGTTCTTCACTTTGGCATTGATATTGCCGATGTGCAGTTGGGTAGTCTCACGGAGGTTGCTTTTGGCCATATTCCTTTTGTGGGTGCTCCTTTGCTTACTTTTGGCATTGTCACTTTTGCCTTTAGTACCATCTTGGGTTGGAGCTATTATGGTGAGCGTGCCGTAGAGTATTTGGGTGGCAACAAGCTGTGCCGTCTTTATCGTGTCCTCTATATTGTGGCTATCTTCTTTGGTGCCATCTTCGAATTGAGTCTTGTCTGGAATTTGGCAGACTTGATGAATGCGCTTATGGCATTGCCCAATCTGCTTTCGCTCATTCTGCTTTCAGGCGTTATTGCTACAGAGAGTAAAAAGGGTCTTTCTTGATAGGAATATATATAATATAATGTACGCGCGTTAATAATAATAATGTACGCGCACAATCATTAAAAAAACAATTATTTTGAATCGTGCAAGCGTTTTAAAATTATTATAAAATTTTGTTTTTTTTGTTAGGTCGTTTTGAGGAAAAAGCTTACTTTTGCATCGTGAACGAGTTGGCGTTAAATATAGAATATTTACTGTTGTCGCACAATAGCGTGATTGTGCCCGGTTTGGGTATCTTTACTACACGCACTTTTGCTTCGCAGTGGCTTGAGGATGAAGAGATATTTCTTCCTCCCGTTCGTCATATTCGTTTCAATGCTGATATTTTCCAGGATCCTGACGATATTTTGCTTCATTCACTGTCACAGGTGTATAGTATCAACGAGGAAGAGGCACAACATCGTATTGAAGAGATGGTCTCTGATTTCAATCGTTCGCTTTTGACGGACAATACGGTTGATTTTGGCAGTATCGGTTTGTTCACGCTGGAGGATGATGGCGAGATTACGATGTCGCCTTATGAATGTGGTGTCGTGTCTCCCGATTATTATGGTTTGGATACCTTGCATTTCCCCTTGCTCTCAAGTCTGCCTGCAGAGGAAGATGCTTCACCGGCAATGACGGCTGAGCACATTGCATCTGGTACAACTGAATCTTCATTGCCACATCAGCCTGTTCAGGAAACAGAGAAAAATGAAGCTCCTGTGAAAAATGTGATTCTTCCCAAGCCTCGTACCTATGTGGCAGATGATAAGCACATCATTATCCGACTTAATCGTGCTTTTGTTCACTATACTATGGTGGCAGCTGCAAGTGTGCTTCTTTTCTTCTTGTTGGGTCCGGATGTCAATGACGAACAGAGTGCAAAGTGTGTAGAGCAAGCTACTACCCAGGTAGTACTCTCTTCTATGTCGAAAAATGACTCCGGGTATTCGAATGTTGCGAAGAAGAACAGCCAGAAGGATGTGGTAAGTGCAAAGGCTGATGCGCCAATTGCAGAAGTTGAAGCGCCTGTTTCTTCTGCTCAGAATAGTGCTGATGCTGATGCGGTGAAAGCTGTTGATGCGACTGGCGTAAGTTCTTCTGAATTGGTAAATTCTGATGCTGTTAAGACGACTAATAAGTTAGAAACTGAGGCCGTAAATATAGTTGAAGAAAAAGTTAAAAAGACCGATGACTATGTAAAGGTATTCAAAGAGTTAACGGGTACGCATAGCATAGTTCTTGCGAGTGCTATCAGTATGAAGAATGCCACCTTATTTGTTAAGCGTCTACAGGCAAAAGATATTGATGCAGTAATTTATGACAATGGCAAGATGCTTCGTGTTGTCGTTGATGGATTTGCATCTCAGGCTGATGCCTACAATGTAAATAAGTACCTCCATAAGTTGGATAGTGAACTTGGTTCTACTTGGGTTATGAAGAACTAATGGTGAACTGATGAAAAACTGATGGAGTGGTGATGGAGAACTGATGAAGATTTAATGAAACGCGTTCGTTGTCCCAAATGTGATCATTTTATTACCTTCGACGAGACTCAATATGCCGAAGGTCAGCAACTCGTTTTTGAGTGTGAGGAATGTCACAAGCAATTTGCTATTCGTATGGGAGTAAGCAAACTTCGTGCTACTCGCAAGGAGGAGGTGCTTGATGAAGATGAAAACCGTCAGGCACAGGGCAGTATTGTGGTTGTGGAGAATTGTTTCCACTATAAGCAGGTTATTCCTCTGCACATGGGTGACAATGTCATTGGGCGTAAGGTTCAGGGTACGAGCATCAACACGCCCATTGAGACTGTTGATCCAAGTGTGGATACAAAACATTGCATTATACGCATCCAGCGTAATAAGCGTGGCGAATTGCAGTACATCTTGCGTGATGCTCCCAGCAATACGGGTACATTCTATATGAATACCATTTTGCGCGATCAGGACCGCATGCCTATTCACGATGGTGATATCATTACGATTGGAGCTACTACATTGATACTTCGCGAGGGAACGGATGAAGAGTCATAGTTTGTGAAGGGCATAGTTTGACTACTTGTATTTATGCTTATTGAACTGCCATTGTAGGGTGGTTCCCGTGGTATTGAAGATATTAATATTCATAGAAAAGAATATCTTGTTAATAAAAAAGTGAAAGCGCAGATAGCCGTTAGGCTACCTGCGCTAATTTATTTGTGTGTTTAGATGGTTGCTTAGATTTATATTTCTTCTTTCTTACTATTTCTTCTTTTATTTCTTATTATTCTTCTGCTCCTTGTTCTTATCCTTATCTACTTCGCTTGGCAATACATATCGTTCACCTGCCTTGGGGAAGGTGAGTCCGGCATCAATGACTTGCAAGGCCTTGTTGACGCTACGGTCATCCTCATTGAGGTACTCCAGGTATTCCTCTGTAGAGTGGAGGTTGTAGATGATATTGCCAAAGATTGAACGCTCAAAGAGTTTACGACTCTGTTGCAACATAAGGTTGCGTCGCTGTAAGCCGTTCTTATCGGCATGTGAGGCAAACTTCTCGAGCAACTTCTGCTTCTGTAGATAGTTCTCCAGTTCTTCCACGGTCTCATACTTGAGCAGTTCATCTCTGTTGTCATCAGTATATTGGAAGCAGAACTCTCTCACATATCCATCAACCATAGCCTCACGATAGTAACTGGTGATGCTTGTGGTGTCTTCAGGCACGAATATGTCGGGACGGATACCACCTCCACCATACACTTGTCGTCCGAGAGTGGTGTGATAGGCCGGTCCGTTATTCTTGATACTGTCCTCGCTGAAGTATTCACCTCTCTCGTAGCGTGAGAGCAACTCCAGTTCGTAGTCCTCATCGTGTCCGCTGACATAGGGCTTCTGGATACAGCGTCCTGAGGGAGTGTAGTAGCGGGCTATGGTGAGTCGTACCTGTGAGTTGTCCTTGAAGTTAAGAGGCTGTTGCACAAGTCCCTTTCCGAAGGTACGACGACCGATGATCGTAGCACGGTCGTTGTCCTGCATTGCTCCGGCAAAGATCTCACTTGCTGAGGCAGAGGCATCGTCGACGAGCACCACGAGTGGCAATGACTGGAATGATCCTCTGCCATCACTGTAATAGTCCTCGCGCTTCGTATGAATACCCTCTGTATATACAATGAGTTTGTTGCGCTTGAGGAACTCATTGGCCATCTTTATGGCAATCTGCATGTATCCGCCATGATTTCCTCTGAGGTCCACAATGACATTCTCCATTCCTTTCACGCTCAGTTCAACCAACGCGATGATAAACTCTTCATAAGTCTTCTCACTAAAGGAAGTGACATGTACATATCCCGTATTCTCGTTGATCATGTAAGCCACATCGACACTCTTCACGGGAATGTCGCCTCTTATCACATCATAATATATAAGGTCCTTTGAGTTTCTGCGCTTGATACCCAGTTTTACTAAAGTGCCTTTCTTTCCTTTAAGATGCTTCATCACATCCGTATTCACCATGCCGATGAGTGTGTCCTCATTGGCGGTGATGATACGGTCGCCAGGGAGCAGTCCAACTTTCTCTGCAGGTCCACCCTTGATTACCTGCATCACATTGACTGTGTCCTTCTGCATAGTGAAGCTCACGCCAATGCCACTGAACGAACTGCTCAACTGCTCTTCAGCCTCTTGCAGATCGCTGGCGGCGATATAACTGCTATGAGGATCGAGCTCCTTGAGGATGAGTGGAATGCTGTTCTCTATGAGCGAATCAATGTCCACATTGTCCACATAGCATTGGTTGATGGCCTCAAGCAAGTTGCCCAACTTATTGGTACCTCCATTGATGATGCTCAGATTGCTTCTGTTGAAGTGTGCAGAATAGAACAATCCAAGGAATACACCAATAATCATGCTCAATGCCATGAATAGGGGGGTGAATCTATGTTTGTTAGATGAACTCATATTATAGTTTTCTTTTTCGGTTGTGGGAGATTATATAGTTTCAAGTAATCGGATATTCGGGTAGTCGGAGTTTCATGTAATCTTGTAGACTCGAGTAATCGTAGATTCATGTAATTGGGGATTCGAGTTTATCCGATTGGGGAGATTCGTGCCGAAGGTCTATTGCTCAAGAGGTCTGAATTCAACTTCAATTCCTGCGCGTTTCAGAAGGTCAACACCGTCGGTAAGTCGGTATTCGCGACTGTAAATCACTCGCTTGATGCCAGCCTGAATAATCAGTTTGGAACATTCGATACAAGGCGAGTCGGTGACATAGAGTGTAGCTCCATCGCTGTTGTTGCCTGAGCGAGCTATCTTGGTAATGGCGTTGGCCTCAGCATGGAGCACATAAGGCTTGCTGACATTGTTCTCGTCCTCGCAGATGTTCTCAAATCCCGTAGGAGTGCCATTGAAACCATCGCTGATGATCATCTTGTCCTTGACGATTAGTGCACCTACCTTGCGACGCTCGCAGTAGCTGTTCTCACTCCAGATGGATGCCATGCGAAGGTATCGCATGTCCAGGTCGCGTTGTTTCTTATCAATCTTTAATTCCATTTCTCTTCAGTAATGCTTTAATAGTAGGTTCTTGTCCGCGGAATCGCTTGTAAAGGTTCATTGGATGGTCCGTTCCGCCCTTGGATAACACTTCGTCGCGGAAGCGTTGAGCCGTCTCTGTATTGAATATTCCCGTTTGCTGGAAGAGGCTGAAAGCATCGGCATCGAGCACCTCTGCCCACTTGTAGCTGTAATAGCCTGCCGAATAGCCTCCACTCATGATGTGGCCAAACTGAACCGACATGCATGTGCCTTCCACACGAGGCATGAGTTGTGTGGGTTTCCATGCCTGATCTTCAAATGCCTCAATTTCAATATCAAGCGGTTGCTGTAGCGTGTGATATGCCATGTCGAGCAGACCGAAACTAACCTGACGGATACAAGCATAAGCAACATTGAAGTTGCGTGCCTTGCGCACACGCTCTATGAGTTCGTCGGGCATCTCTTCTCCTGTCTGATAGTGACGGGCAAAGGTGTGAAGGAACTCCGGTTCGATGGCATAGTTCTCCATAAATTGCGAGGGAAGCTCAACAAAGTCCCAATACACATTGGTACAACTCAGACTCTCAAATCGAACCTTGCTAAAGATGCCATGAAGCGCATGTCCGAACTCATGCAGGAATGTTTCCACTTCGCCCAAGGTCAGCAATGCCGGTTTGGTTTCGGTAGGCTTGGTGAAGTTCATAGTCACGCTGACATGAGGACGGCTATCCTCAGCCTTGTCAGCCTTGTATGTAGTCCATTGCTCCTTGTAGCTTGTCATCCATGCACCGCTCTGCTTTGAAGCCCTTGGGTGGAAGTCTGTGTAGAGAATGGCAAGGTACGAACCGTCCTTGTCGCGCACCTCCCATGCCTCAGCTTCAGCATGGTAGGTAGGAATATCCTCACGACGGTGGAATGTGATGCTATACAGACGAGTGGCCAGACCAAATACACCTTCCTTGACACGCGATAGTTCCAAATAGGGGCGAAGCATCTCTGCATCAATGTTGTAACGCTCCATCTTGAACAGATAAGCATAGTGGTCAAAATCCCAAGGCATAAGTTGGAAGTCATCACCCTCCTTCTGTTTTGCAAGTGCTTCTATCTCTGCAACTTCTTGCTTTGCAGTAGGCAGATAGGCATCCAACAGTTGCTGTAGAAGATTCATCACATTCTCCTTATTCTCTGCCATTCTGCGCTTCAGTACATAGTCAGCCCATGTAGGACATCCCATGAGGCGAGCTATTTCCAGTCGAATGTTGACAATGCGCTTCACGATATCCTCGTTGCAGGTGTCCTGCGTAGCCTTTGTGCAGATAGTGTTGTGTGCCATATACATCTGCTTACGCAACTCACGCTTCTCGCTGTAAGTCATGAAGGGCGTCATTGAAGGCGCGTGTAAGGTAAATATCCAACCCTCCTTACCCTTCTCCTTGGCCTCAAAGGAAGCGGTATCGATGGCCGACTGGGGCAAACCAGCGAGATCTTCTTCTTCCGTGAGGTGAAGCTGATAGGCATTCATCGCCTTCAGTTCATTCTGACTGAACTGCAGACAGAGCAATGAAAGTTCCTGGTTCAGTTCGCGGAATCGCTTTTTGTCCTCTTTGCATAGGGTTGCTCCGTTGCGTTCAAATCCCTCATAGACATTCTCCAGCAACTTCCTTTCCTCTGCATTGAGCGAACCTGGATTCTCATACACCGCCTTCACACGCTCAAAAAGACGCTCGTTGAGCAAGATGTTGTTGCTGTGCTCTGTGAGTAGGGGTGACATCTTCTGTGCCAGCTCGTCCATGTCATCGTTGGTGTGAGCCGAAAGCAGGTTGAAGAAGGTCGTTGTGACACGCGAAAGTGTACGGTCCTCCTCTTCGCGTGCAATGGTATTGTAGAAGGTTGGAGGTTCGGGATTGTTGATACAGTCCTCCACATCCTTGTCTTCACGCTTCATACCCTCCAGCATAGCCTCTTCGTAGTCGGCAAAGGTTATCTGGTCGAATGGTACGGTCTCACACGGAGTATCGTAGGGTTTGAGAAAAGGGTTAATATGTTCTGTCATACAGTTTTTTCGTTTATTCGTTTTTGATCTCTGCGTTTGCTCTCAAGAGCTCGAGGTTGGAGATGATGAGCTTCTGACGCTGTTTTTCCAGCAAGCCTTCATCCTCCAGTTGTGCAACCACCTTTGCAACACTCCGCCTGTCGAATCCCAAGGCATAACCTATCTGCTCAATTGTGATAGCCATTTCCAGTGAGATGCCTCTGGGAGAGGAGTGCCTCAGGATATATCTTTTCACGCGTTCCTTCATGCTGGGTGTTGCTTTCGGCAATCCCTCGTCCATGCTCTTCTGCAGTTGGGTACAAAGCATGTTCATGAAGTTGATACGCCAAACCGGTACATACATCAGCGTCTTCCTGATGTCGTTCTTGCCTATGAGCGTAAGGTGGCAAGTGGTTTCGGCTCTCCATGTGTTGCGATGCTGGAGGTTGAGTCCGAAGAGAATCTCCGGTTCGATGATGTAGGTAGGTTTCATCCGTTCTGTCACCTCGTAGCACAATGGCGTTGTCTCGTGTCGCGCGTTGGTAAATGTTCCAGCGTCGTAGGATTGATGCCTCTGCATCGTTCCTTCTCTTACTATGGCCATTCCCTGACACACATCTCCGCTTCTTACGAAGGTCTCTCCTGGTGTTAGGTCCAGATCGAGCAAGTCCACTCTGTCGAGTATCAAAGCCAGATCGTCTCCACTGATACCCGTGAAGAGAGGGATAGAGGTCAGTTGGCTATAATTCACTTTTTCAGTGTGTTGTATGTTTGGTATTGTCCGTCCTTGTCCGTATAGATGAGGAAGACTTCCAGTTCGGGATGCTTCTCCAGCACTTGCTTGGCCTTCTCCAGTCCCATCACCATAAAGGAGGTGGCAAAGGCATCGGCTGTGGCACAATCGGGGGCAAACACTGTGCTCGACAAGATGCTATGCTGAACGGGATATCCGCTATGAGGGTCGATGGTATGAGCCAGTTTGCGTCCATCCTCCGTCACATAGAAGTTGCGATAGTTGCCACTTGTGGCCATCGCCTTGTCCTGCAGTTCTAGTATCTCCTCATACTGTCCGTTGTCGCGACTCTCGTCCTCGTTGGGCTTGGCAATGCCTACACGCCATGCCTTTCCCTTTGAACTCTTGCCTTTCACAATAACCTCTCCGCCAATCTCCACCATATAGTTTTTGATGCCTTTGGAGTGCAGGAGATGAGCCACCTGGTCAACCGCGAAGCCCTTGGCTATGGCGCTGAAATCCATGATCATCAGCGTATCGCGCTTTTGTATCTTTCCCTCAACGAGACTGATACCATCAAGTCCTACCAGTGCCTTCAGACTGTCCACCTGCTGTTCGTTGGGCAATTCGCCATTCTTGAAACCGAAGCCCCAGGCATTGACCAGTGGTGCCACCGTGGGGTCGAAGCATCCATTGGTGGCCTGATATATCTGTTGGGAGAGGTTGAACACTACGGTCAGCAATGAGTCTGCCTCGTTGGCAGTTCCTGCATTGATGCGGGCAATGGTACTCTCCGGGTTGAACATGGACAGCGAAGCGTCCACCTCCATCATGCAAGCCTCAATCTCCTTCTTCAGGTCTTGCGTGTGCTGGTAGGTGATGTGGTAGATAGTACCGAAGATACTTCCCTCATTCATCAGGAATCCTCTGTCCATTACCTGTGTGCCAGGTTGCAGGCATCGTTCCTCGGTGAGCTGCGTGCGGTGTCGCTTCACAATCCAGATTGAGCCTACCACGAGGAAGACGAGAAATAGGGATTGTAGTATGATCTTTGTTCTCTTCATGTTCTGCAAATGATGTAGTCTATATCTTTCTATGATTACTTCTTCTTTTTGTCGAAGTTGACGGCCTTCTTGGGCTGTAGCTCAAAGATGAGGTTGACTGTACCTCCAAAGGTAGAACTGCCATTCTTTCCATATCCCGGTACATACCAAGGGTCGCCATGTGGGCAGTCAGACTGATGCAGACGACTCTTGAAGCGGAACGACCATCCCATACGGATGTATTTCCACAGTTTGGTCTCAATGCCGAAACAGAACTCCGCCCAATGCATGGAAGCCTTGATGTCGCTCACCTCCGTGCCAATTGGCCCGCCCCAGTAAGGATCCTGGAAATCAGGATTGGAGTAGTCGTAGCCAAACTTGCTGAATCCATAGCGCACACCCATGAAGAGGCGGTTGCCGTTACGCTTTTTCGTCAGACTATAATCTGCTCCTGCACGATAATAAGGGGCACGGGTATGGAAGAAGGTGCTCTGCTCTCCGCCTTCACGGTTACATTCGCCGACGCCCAGTTCCACCACGGGAAAGTACTTCTCCAGTAGATTGATGCGACCTAATATCTCCATGTTGGCAAAGCGTCCACCCACGAGTTTCATACCAAAGCCTACACCGTCTACACCCACACCAATACCGTTGAGGAACTTGGCGGGTGGGGCAGGTACCTCGATGCGGTACTTGCTCTGTGCCAGAGTAGAGAGGGAGATGCAGAGTAGCACGATAAGCGTTGCCAGTCTCCCACCCACTGGCTTAGTGAAGGTATACTCTGATATTCTCATCCCTTTGGAAATTGACAGATGGCTTAACTACTACCACGGAGTCGATGAATCGTCCGCTAAAGACATACGATGATGTAATGTCGTGAAACATATTCACGGGACAATCCGGACTCTCGAAGTGCTCCGTGTTGGTCTTGCCGATGACCACTTCTGCCTCCAGTGCATCGCTCTCGCTCTTGCTCCACACCCTGAAGAGCAATGTGTCTTCCTCATTGTAGTAACTCATGGGGATGGCTATGACCGACTTCTTCACACCCCTGTTGTAGAGCACTTTTTCGGTACCGTTGGCATAGACACTCAGGGTGTCGTTGATGGCCACGGGGTCGCCCTCGCCATCGTAGAATGCCACATAGCAGAACACGGTGTTGTTGAGCGAGCAGTCCACAGAGTCACAGCTCCCCATAAAGAGAGCCATGAGCAGTGTTGTTATGATTGCGATTTGTTTCAAATGACTTATTGTTTATTTAGAATTCCTCTGCAATCTGGTAGTTGTTGCGATACTGAGAGTTGCGACTGATGAGTTCTCCCAGGAAGCCAGTCAGGAAGAGCTGGGTTCCGAGGAGCATCATGGTGAGTGCAATGTAGAAGTAAGGCGAACTGGTCACGAGGGGGTGGGGCAGACCGTTCATCATATAGTAGAGCTTTGTACCACCTACCACGATGCAAGCCAATACGCCAATGAAGAACATCACGCTGCCCAGGAAACCGAACACATGCATGGGCTTCTTGCCAAAGGTGCTGAGGAACCACAGTGTGAGCAGATCCAGATAACCGTTGACAAAGCGGTTCCAGCCCATGAACTTCGACACTCCATGCTGACGCTTCTGGTGATGAACAGGCTTCTCCCCGATACGGTTGAAACCGGCCTCTTTTGCCAGATAGGGGATGTAGCGGTGCATCTCTCCAAAGACCTCGATGTTCTTCACCACCTCCTTGCGATAAGCCTTCAGACCGCAGTTGAAGTCGTGCAGGTTCTTGATACCGCTCACCTTGCGGGCTGTGGCATTGAAGAGTTTGGTGGGTATGGTCTTGGAGAGAGGATCGCCCTCCTTACGGTTCATCTTGAAACCAGATACGAGGTCGTATCCGTCCTCTACGATCATTCTGCGCAACTCAGGTATCTCGTCGGGAGAGTCCTGAAGGTCGGCGTCCATCGTGATGACAACATCGCCCTCGGCGCGAGCGAAACCACAGTAAAGGGCAGGGCTCTTACCATAGTTCCTACGGAAACGGATGGCATGTACCTCGGGATATTCCTTCTGCAGGTCCTTGAGCACCTTCCAACTGTTGTCTGTACTTCCGTCGTTGATGAATATCACCTCGTAGGTGAAGTTGTTCTCGTCCATCACACGCTTAATCCATGCGTGCAACTCGGCAATTGATTCGTCCTCGTTGTATAGAGGCACCAATACGCTAATGTCCATAGTGCTTTATGTTGTTTTTTCTTATTTCTCAATTTTGGAAGGCTTGCCTCCTAAGAGTGTGGCTATGAGTGAAAAGATGATCGAGTAAGTCACATTGGTCGAGAAGAGATTGAGCGTCAACTCTCGCGCTCCCAGTTCGCTCATGGACTTGATGATGTCGGTCAGTTGGTCAAGCATCTCTCCGTTGCCTGCCTCTTTCATCATCTTTATAAATTCAGGATCCTCGAGATTTTTCAGTATGGCACCGATGAAGTGACCATGGTCAAAATAGGCGAAGTAGACAAACTGGAATAGGGTTGTGATGAGCGCACCTCCCATGAAAGCCAGCAGGCAGAGCATCAGGCCCTGGGTCCATGAGATAGGCATCACGAGGGCTCGCATGTGCTTGAGATTTCGGCCCACTAATACGATGGAGAGCAAACCGAAAAGGTAACCGAATTCGCTTATGAACGATGGGAAATGCAGTACCACGATGAGGAAACTGATAATCCATGTGCCAGCCACCCACAGACCAAGTCTGGCCGATAGGTTCTGCGACAGTTCCCTGTTGTATTCTTTGTGTATCATCCTTATTTTTCTACTTCTATTCAACAAACTTTGTTGTTTGCCTTTCATTCTTATTCCCCCTCGGTAGGACAGGGAGGCTATTTTTATCATACAAAGTTACGAAGAAAAAGCGAGACTTCTACGCGCATACCTCTTAAATTAAGTACATTTAACAAAATGACGCCTGCTGCAGAAAAAACTTAGGAAAATGTTTGGCGGTCTCGCAGAAAGTGCTTATCTTTGCACTCACAAAACCGGGAAAGTCCTGTACGGCATGCTCCCTCGGAATCCTCCAGGGCTTGATCGCAGCAAAGGTACTTGGTTGTAGCGGCGCGATATAGTCCGCTTTCCCGACCCGCCTCTTTAGCTCAGTTGGCCAGAGCACGTGATTTGTAATCTCGGGGTCGTTGGTTCGAATCCGACAAGAGGCTCAGAAAGGAGAATTGCTTTTAGCAGTTCTCTTTTTTTGTTTTCCTATTTTAACCATAAATCTTTTCACACGATTTCCATAAGAATGATATTGCCAATAACAAAGGCCACCTCTTGTGGAGATGGCCTCTGGTATATTTGTTAAGATTTCACTTACTTCTTAGTGGTGGGTTTGTTGTTGGCTGTAAACTTGCTGATAAGTTCCTGTATCTCCTCTTTGGTGTCGGGCAGTCCATTCTTTTTGAAAAACTCAACGAGTTCTCCAGCCTTTGACAAGTCAATGCCCTTTAGTATTTTGCCAACTTCGGCATTGCCTTTACCTAACACATTCTCAAGCATAGCTTTCAATGCCTGCTCTTGCATGCCACCCTTGCCTCCTAAGACTGATGTGATAGTATCCAATAATCCCATTTGTGTAAGTTATTTTTTAGTTATTCGAATTTAGTTGTTTCTATGTGTTATATTACCTCTTTCCGAGATTTTACTTCAGACTCATTGTAGGCTTCATCACATCGTGGCACTTCACGCTCTGAGCCTTGGCAAGCTTGTAGGAGGCAGTCTGGCGAATGTCCTCTACACTTGCACCAAATCGTATGCTATACTGTCCGGCAGCGGTCTCCCAACTCTGTGTATCCTCGTTGTAGGATGCGAGATCGTAGTTGGTCACCTTCATGGTAAGGGTCTGACTCTCTCCGGGCTTCAATTCGCGTGTCTTGGCAAATGATTTCAGTTCCTGTGCAGGCTTCTCCAAGCCCCCCTTGGGTGCAGCCACATAGAGCTGTACGGCTTCCTTGCCGGCAACGCTTCCGGTGTTGGTTACGGTGATGCTTGCCTCCAGACCGTCCTTGGTAGCCTTAACGACGGGCTTGCTGTAAGCGAATGTGGTGTAGCTCAGTCCGTAGCCGAAGGGATAGGATACCTCCTTCTGTACGGTGTTGAAGTAACGGTAGCCTACATTGAGGTCCTCTACATGGCGTGTGTAGTCGGTAAACTCTGTCTTGCCACGCTGGCGCTCAGCTGTGCGTACATTGGGGAAGTTGAGCGATGAGGGCACATCGAGCAATGTCATGGGCCATGTCATAGAGAGCTTACCTGAAGGGTTGGCTTTGCCAGTCAGCACATCAGCTACTGAGTTACCACCCTCCTGGCCGGGTTGCCATGCGAGGAGTATTGCATCGGGCTTGCCCTTCCATGATGCTGTTTCGAGTACATTACCCATGTTGAGGATTACAACCACCTTCTTGCCCTTGCTCTGGAATGCATTGCAAACATTGGTGATGAGTCTCTGCTCTACTTCGGTGAGGTTGAAGTCGTCAGCTTCCTTACGGTCACTGCCTTCTCCTGCCTGTCGGCCGAGGGTGATGATGGCTACATCCGACTCGCTAGCCTGTCCGTCGATAATCTGCTGTGAGAGATCGAGTTCGGGAAGCAATGCCTTGCCCCAGAACCATCCTCTGCGAGGTACGGCGTCGGAGAGCACCTGCTGATAGGTCTTGTAACCCAGGTAGACCTTTGCGAGTTTCTCGTTCACCTTGACACCGGCGTTGTTCAGACCGGTCATCAGGTCGATGGTGTATGCCTTGTTCACATCACCCGAACCAGTACCACCTGCAATGAAGTCGTAGGCAGTGATGCCGAATACCGACACCTTCTCCTGACCCTTGAGGGGAAGGGTTGAACCGAAGTTCTTCAGCAGTACCATACCCTCAGTTGCACTCTGGCGAGTAACTTCGGCATGAGCCTTCAGGTCGGGTTTGTTCGAATATTTGTAGTTGCGGTAGCGGGGAGTCTTAATGAGGTATTCAAGTATGCGTCGAACGCAGATGTCAAGTTCCTCCATCTTCAGTTCGCCACTCTTCACCTTGTTGATTACCTCCTGGGTCTGTGCCTGGTTGCCTGGCTCCATAAGGTCGTTGCCTGCCTTGATCTGTGCGGCCGTGTTGCGCTGACCTGTCCAGTCGGTCATTACTACACCATTGAAGCCCCACTCGTCGCGCAGGATGGTGGTCAGCAATTCGGTGTTCTCCTGGGTGTATGGACCATTAACGCGGTTGTATGAAGACATCACGGTCCAAGGCTTAGCCTCCTTTACGGTGATCTCAAAACCCTTGAGATAGATCTCGCGAAGTGCTCTCTGGCTTACTATCTCGTCCACCTCTGTACGGTTGGTCTCCTGCGAGTTGACAGCAAAGTGCTTCACGCTGGTGCCAACGCCCTGGCTCTGAACGCCACGCACATAGGCTGCGGCGATCTTACCTGTTACGAAGGGGTCCTCCGAGTAGTATTCGAAGTTGCGTCCACACAGGGGAGAGCGATGTATGTTCATACCGGGAGCAAGCAGAACATCGCAACCGTACTCCAGCACCTCATTACCGATAGCCTGACCAACCTTCTCTACCAATTCCTGGTTCCATGTACATGCCAGTGCTGTTCCTACAGGGAAGCCTGTGCAATAATAAGTCTGACTGTCACCTTGGCGGGTTGGGCTGATGCGTACTCCGGCAGGTCCGTCAGTCAGGATGCTGGCAGGAATGCCCAGTCGGCTTACGGGCTGTGTGGTACCGGCTGCGCCGGGTACGGCGTCAGCGTGTGCACCTACCATACCGTTGCCACTTTGGTTGCCACCTGTAGAACCTTGGCGACTGGTGCCGACTACGAGTGTTGCTTTCTCCTCCAAGGTCATTGCCTTGAGGATCTCATCGATGTTGTTGCTCTGAAGCTTGGGCTGAGCCTGTCCGCTGACTGCACAGCAGGCAAGGAGAGCCGATAGAAGTGTTTTCTTCATGATGGGATTTTTTATTGATTAAGATTGTTTTTCCAGGTATAGCGCGGTTTGTTCGCTCTTTGCCTACAAAGATAATACATTTATTGCCGAATTTCCAAATGTTTTACCGATTTTATTTTTATATTGCGTATATATGGTAGCGCGTAGTCATGTATAATGGCGAGACTTAGTCGCGTATAATGGCAACGCTTGGTCATGTATAATGGCGAAGCTCAGTCACGCTACGCAATTTTTTCTCGTCATGCAACGCTCTGAAATCAGTTATGAAACATCAGTACAACCCAACCGTCGCGTACAAGGCGGAAAGTTTCTTTGAGGTTGAGGGTGTTGGCCTTGTCGATAAGGTGAGGTATGTCGTCTTCGTAGAACCCGCTGAGGAGCAACTGGCCTTCGGCGGGCTTGAGGGCTTCTGCGAAGGTAGGCATGTCAGCAAGAAGTATATTCCTATTTATGTTTGCTATCAAGAGGTTAGCTTTTCCATTTTTAAGCATTACTTCACTCAATACAGATGCGTCTCCTTCCCATGCATCGAGCGTCAGTTGGTTGAGTCTTGCATTCTCTTTGGTATTCTCTACACTCCATTCATCTATGTCGTATGAGGATACGGTCTGTGCTCCTCTCATTTTGCACAGGAGACCTAATATGCCTGTTCCGCAACCGGCATCGATGACATGAAAACAATTTACATCCGTATGTAGCAGAACTTCCAGGAGCTGACGGGTGGTGGGATGAGTTCCACTGCCAAAGGCGAGTCGTGGTGATACAATCAACTCATAGCGTGTCTGTGGTATGGCGCCCTTTGTGTTGCCCTCCTCAAATGTATGTTGTGTGCCATGAACGCAGAGCTGGTCGCCGATTATGATGGGCTGAAAACCTTCCTTTTCCCATTGCTCGTTCCAGTTGGCATATTCTGCCTCCTGTTGATCGTATTCGATGCGCCATCCCTCAAGTGGGAAGAAGTCAAGGACGGCTTGCAGACCGTCTTGGTCGTATTTGGGGATCTGGATGTATGCTTTGAGGCTGTTTTCTGTTTGCTCAAATGCTTCGAAACCAATCTCTGCCAGTTGGGCGGAGAGTACATCTGAGGCGATGTCGGGTGTACATATATTGTTGGGTTCGGCTGTCAGTTGGAAGTTAAACTCAAGGTATTTCATGTAATCTTTGATTTCATGCACGCTTGTTTTTCCCTTCTTGGAGGGTCTCCCGTTTTCTCTTTCGGGTTGTGTCTTTCTCTCCTTCGGATGACGGAAAACTGTGCGTATTTAACTTAATTTGATGCAAAGTTACGAAAAAAAGGTTAATACGAGGGATATTCCCCTCAAAAAAGAGGATTTCCCCCTTGCAATGTCATTTATTATGCGTAACTTTGCAATGTCAAAAATTCTATTGTTGAACATTTTAACACGCGTAGAATATGAAAATGAAAACATTACTTGGTTTGTTCTTGTTGGCACTTCCACTTTGCATGTCTGCACAGGAGGATGATGCTTACTATGTACCTTCTAAAGCTAAAAAAAAGGCTGAAAAGGAACAGTTACAGCGTGAACGCCAGGAGCGCATAGAGGCATGGGAGCAGGAGGTGGCTAAGCGCCAGAATGCTGCCAGTCGTGATAATGAGGACGACAAGCTGTTTGTTGTGGAGATTGATGGTGAGAAAGTCTTGATGACGCTCGACGAACTTGAGGCTCTCCGGGCAGAGATGAGCGGTGAGGAACTGGATGGCGGTGAGGCTCCCGACTATCATACGGGTGCTTTGCGTGATGAGGATGAGTACAATCGTCGTCCCGGTACTGCTGGCAAGAAGAGCTTGGTGGTGAGCGACAGTATCTATTTCACCGGTGGTGCAAAGTCGGTGATGAGCAGTGCCTCTAAGCAACCTTATTATGACGATGAGTATGATTTGGATTTCGGCTACAGTGGCCGTCTGGTACGCTTCTATGGCGGTGTGAGAAGTCCTTACTACTGGGATTACTACTACGACTGGGCTTACGATCCTTGGTATCGCTACGGTTGGGCCTACGATCCCTGGTATTATGACTATGCCTTCGGTTGGGGTTATCACAGCTGGTACGGTCGTCCCTGGTATGGCGGATATTACGGTGGTTGGTACGGTGGCCTCTATGGTGGTTGGTATGATCCTTGGTATCACGGCTACTATGGCTATGCAGGCTGGTACGATCCCTGGTATCATGGTTATTATTATGGTTATGGTGGTTGGCATTATGGTCATGGCACGGGTCATGGTCCCGGTCACAACTATGCCTACACCCGTCCCGGTTCGCAGGGTGCTCTCTATGGTGGTCGCAGAGCCAACTCTGCAGGGGCTGGTCTCTCTTCAAGTCGTGCACAGCGTGGCGTTTTGGCCGGAACAAGTGCTGGCCGTGGTGCAACAGCATCAACACGCAATGGCAGTACGAGTGCTGTGAGAGGCAATGGTAGCTACAGCATCGATCGTTTGGGCACTAACAACGGTCGCCTTACGACGGGCTCTACCCGCGGTGGTGTCATCACATCTGTTCAGCAGGTACAGCGTGGTGCCACACAGCAGTCCACCAATCAGCGTGTACAGCAGAATACCACTTCGCGCTCTACTACCACCACTCAGCGATCTACAACTACTACCACTTCGCGTAGCAATAACACCTATACTCCTACTACAACTACCACTTCGTCGCGTGGCGGTGGTTTCAGCACGGGTTCTACCACTACTTCCAGCGGAGGTAGCTTCGGTGGCGGTGCAAGTGCAGGCCGTGCAGGTGGTGGCAGATAGTCTCTCCGACAGGTTTTCGTGATTTAGATCTAACCTCATAACCTCACGACCGTTCCTTGCGTTTTCCGCAAGAACCTTATAACCTCAAAACCTCATAATTAATAAGATACGAAGCATATGAGAAAGATATTTTTGACAACATTGTTGCTGGGTGCCACTGTTCACATGATGGCACAGGATACCTATCTGAACCACAGCATGATCAACAATGGCGGTGAACTGTATGGTACTTCGCGCTATGTAGGTATGGGTGGTGCCATGGGTGCCCTCGGTGCAGATTTGAGCTGTATGAGCTTCAATCCTGCCGGTATTGGTCTTTATCGCCGTAGTGACATCGGTTTTACTGCCGGTGCACAGTGGAACACACAGAAGGTGGAGGATGTGAAGAATGCACGCGGAACATTCGACCAGATAGGTATGGTCTATACCATGCGTACAAACGGTATGAAGGTGCCTTTCATCAGTTTGGGTTTCAACTACCAGAAGAAGCAGAACTATAGTGGTGCATTTGTTGCCGACAACTTGAATCTCAAAGGTTTGAGCCAGATGGATCAGTTGGCTGAGATGGTGAATGGTGGTTTCGGAACGGGCTACAATCTGGCTGGTGCGGCGGAGTATTATCAGTTCTTCACTCCTGTCTATCTCACTGATGCCAATGGTAATCCCATCAAGGGTCAGGATGGCAAGGAGCAGTTCCGCTACATCAACAAGTATAGTGGTCAGGAGGGCTATTACACTCACACCCAGCATGGTGGACAGAACACCTTCGACATCAACCTCAGCGGTAATGTCAACGACCGTGTGTATTTTGGTTTTACTGCCGGATTTGAGAGTATCAAGTATCGTGCCACCGATGACTATTATGAGAAGAACAATGTCGTAGAGGACGGCAAGGAGAAGTTTGGTGACTACTCGCTCTTCAACGATTATATGATCGACGGTTGGGGATTCAACATGAAGATGGGTCTTATCGTTCGTCCTTTTGAGGAGCGTCCTTTCCGTGTAGGTTTGGCCATGGAGACTCCCACCTGGTACCAGATGAGTTCCAATACGCTTTATCAGCTCTACGACGAGGTGGAAGGTATTGCTTATCATCCTGAGAAGAAGGAGACGGATGAGTCTTACCTTGAGTATTCGCTCCACAGTCCCATCAAGGGTCGCCTGAGCATCGGAAGTACGGTCGACAAATACCTGGCTTGGGATGTGGACTATGAGTTTGCCAACTATGGCAAGAGTGGTATGGGCTATCCCCGCAATATCAACTACGATGGTTCGGCTCAGCTCTTCAACAATGAGACCGACCGTGCCATGAATCAGTTGACAGGCAACACCTATGGTTTCCAGCACACCTTGCGTGCCGGTATTGAGGCCAAGCCTACTGACAATCTGTCTGTTCGCCTCGGTTACAACTTCGCCTCTTCGCCTTGCAAGGATGGGGCAAAGTTCGACCAGTACAGCATCGATAGTTATGCTATGGACTATGCCACCAACACTGCTTACATGACGGCTGGCAATGCTCACACCATGACGCTTGGTTTGGGATACAAGTATAAGAAGTTCTATGTGGACCTTGCCTACAAGGTTCGTGCTCAGAAAGCTGACTTCTACGCTTTCGACGACAGTTTCACGGATGCTAACTCGCAGTTCAGCATCGACAATCCCGGTTTGTCGGGTGTGAAACTTGATCCCGTTGAGGCTAATCTTGGTCGTCAGCAGATGACTTGTACACTGGGCTTCAAGTTCTAATATTCAATCGATTATCCTTGGCTTCAGTTGACAAGCATTACAATCCAATCATTGCCTCCCGTCTGCGCAACATTGCAGGTGGGAGGCAATGGTCTTTGCTTCCTGATTTTCTTGACGGCCTGAGCAATGCTCAGTTTCGTACGGCGGGCTATATTTTGGGCGAGGAGATCATGCCTCGCCTTGAGGCAGAGGATTTCTGGTTGCTCACTACCTTATTATATAAATATAATGCCAAGGCCTTTCTCGTCACCTGTATGAAGTCTGCCACAAAGAGGGTGGGAGAGTATCGTAGGGAGGATGCTGAGGAACTGTGGAAAATGTTGTCTGCCAACGATATAGATGCTACGAAGACCTTGCAGACCCTCCTGCCTTGTATTCATGACGATGTGCATACGGCACAGCATCTGCTCAATGTGATGGTGGGTGAGGATGCGGAGAAGCGTATCGCCTTGCTTTTGAAGATCGACACGCCTGTGGGTGCTTATCTGCTGTTACATGCCTTGCGACAGGTGGAGCACAACAGGCCTTTGCTTGTTCGCACCACCTATTTTCTTATCAAGAGAGGGGATCCGCTTTCCTTCAATCTGGCTTCGCTTTTCAAGGCGTTTTTTGGTCTGGAGGAGGTTCGTGGCACCTTCTCCTTACGCCTTCAACCGTTCGAGTTGTCACGCCTTGAGACTTCATACAGCGCCTTCAAAGCACGCGTCTTGAATGCGCTTTAGTAATGGTTAAAAAAAACACTTCGGAAGATTTTATTGCGATGTAGCGAAAAAAAGACAATTGACCCTGTAAGATTTTTCGTTTTCATGCGTTTGTTTTCTTGATAAGCCGCAATGCTCATTTATTTTCTTTTATTTCTTTATACTTTTGCACAGGATCTAAAAGAAAATTATTTATGAAGAGAATTGTAACTGT
Organism: Bacteroidaceae bacterium; assembly: GCA_045629325.1. Taxonomy (GTDB): domain Bacteria; phylum Bacteroidota; class Bacteroidia; order Bacteroidales; family Bacteroidaceae; genus Physcousia. The sequence goes on from JAZQQX010000058.1 coordinate 44,631, forward strand.
TTTGGGTATGGCATGCCTTTTGCCCTCAGATATGTGTGCTCAGGCAGTCCCAGACTCAAACAAATCTAGGATTGAAGTTTCGGCAGGCAATGGTGTCACCATTGCTTCGAAGGATGAGAATTACAGTCTTACCGTCAAGGCTCGTATGGCAGGAGGTGTGGGCCTTGATTTCGATGAGGACGGCCAACTGTCCAACACCAATTTTGCTCTCCAGAAGGCACGCCTGAACCTAAGTGGCTGTCTCGTCAGCAACAAACTTACCTATTCGCTCCAGTTCGGCTTTGCTCCGGCTGATGCAAAAGCACTCCCCAATGGCAACGCTAGTTTTGTGCGCGATGCCGTTCTTCACTACAAGCCCAACAGCCATTGGCTGCTGTCGTTCGGTCAGACGAAGATCAAGGCCAACCGTGCTCACATGACTTCCTCTCAGTTGCTCGCTTTTACCGGGCGAAGCATCGACGACAGTCCTTTTCAGCAGGATCGTGACTTTGGCTTTTTCGGTGAGTTCAGTCACACACTGGCTGGCAATGTCCATGTTGCAGTGAAAGGTTCCGTTACGAGTGGCGAGGGACGAAACTATGGAGCGACGCAGAAGAGTGGATTGAGCTATAATGTGCGTCTGGAACTTTACCCCTTCGGTCAGTTCGAAGGTGGCGGTGCATTCTCTGAGGTTGATCTCGTCCACGAGAACACTCCTAAGCTCATGCTTGGCGGTGCTTTCACCTTCAACGACCGTGTCAAACGAGTTGGCGGACAGACCGGAGCTCTTATAGCTGATGGTCTTGGACATGACCTTAGTCAGTACTATGCTGATCTGGCCTTCAAGTATCATGGTCTTGCCATGCAGGCCGATTTCATGGGCAGGTACACCAGTCAGCCTGTCATCATGGCCGATAACTATATATATAAAGGTATAGGCTACAACTTCCAGGCTAACTACAATCTGCCATGCCGCAAGTGGACCATGGCGTTGCGCAATTCTACACTCACTCCCGATTCTGACATCCGTGCTCAAGTTGGTTACAAGCATTACAATCAGTCGACGGCAGCTGTTACTTATCATCTCCTTGACAATCGCGTCAAGCTACAGGCTGAAGTCAGCTACAATCATCAGTCGGAATCGACCAAGGCCTACAATAGATGGCAGTGTGGCATGCTGCTCGAACTGGGTATGTAATAATGCCTCCCTCTCTGCTTCTAGTAATGGTAAAAAATATCTTCAGAAGTAATCATTACTTAATCTGCATAACCCCTAATACATATATATTTATGAACAAAATTATTAGAATGATGGTAGTGTGCTTTGCCTTCTTGATGGGCGTCTCTACCAATGCCATTGCCAAGAAGCATGGCATAAAAGTACTTGTACTCTGCACTGGCAACACATGCCGAAGCCAGATGGCTCATGGCTTGCTTGAATCCTATGGCAAGGACCTTGCGGTCTATTCCGGAGGTGTCAAGGCTGAGCCTCGTGTCAACCCTAAGGCTGTGCTCGTCATGCGTGAACTGGGCATCGATATCAGCGACCACAAACCGTGTAAGGTCGATGAGTATCTCGACGAAGAGTGGGACTATGTCATCACTGTTTGTGACAATGCCGACAAGACTTGCCCTGTCTTCAAGGGAAAGGTTAAGCACCGTCTGCACATACCTTTCGAGGATCCCAGCAAGGTCACGACAGGAACCTACGAGTTCCAGATGAATGAATACCGTCGCATCCGCGATGAGATCAACAATGCCTTCTTCAAACTATATTGCGAGATGGAGGAACGACAGTGAAATAGTAGTTCAGTGGTTCGTGCTTTTCGTGTGAAATAAAGAATATGAAGAGGTCGTGTCAACTGTTTTTGGACACGACCTTTTCACACTATTTCACAAGCATCTTTTGGATTTTCTTTCTTTAGTAATGGTAAAAAAATGACTTCGGATTTCTGTAGTTATTATTCACTTCAACTTTTTGAATTCCAGTGTCGAACCGATCTTGACCAACTTCTTTCCTCCCTCCACGCGCTTGATCACTACGCCTCCCTTGAGTTCCATCTTGCAGATGCTGTCACCGGTGAGTGTGAGGAGTGCCTCCTGGGTCTCACTTCCGAAGTCATTGCTCAGACGGAGTTTGGCATGTGTGCTGTCGATAATCTCACCGCTTGTCACTACCCATGTGCCATAGATGTCACCCAGCAAATATCCGTTCATTCCACCAAATTCTTCCATCTGGGGCACCTCGATGCTTTCCTCGTAAAGGTCGAGTTTGAGGGTGGTCTTGGGAGTTGTACTTTTCATGGTAAACTTCCATGGACCGTCGGCTAAGGCTGTGAGTGCCAGAAGCAAGGATGCGCAGAGCAGTAACTTTTTCATTCTATTGCGTGTTTTTTGATTATCTTGCACAAAGGTACTTGATTTTAGTCAATAAACCACAATCTTCTGCCTTTTTTATGATGTATTTTATCTTTTTTAAGGGATTAATGATGTACCTTTGTAGTGTTTTAGAGAAGAATAATTAGAAAAATGTGCCGGATTCACCGGACAAATACTGCTTTATCTTGATGGAGAATCAACAAAGAAAGCCAGACTTTATTTTTGAATCAAGCTGGGAGGTTTGCAACAAGGTTGGGGGAATTTATACCGTACTTTCTACAAGAGCAAAGACATTGCAGGACGCAATGACTGATCGTGTCGTCTTTATCGGTCCTGATTTCTGGAAGGGTAAGGAGAATCCTTTGTTCCTTGAGGACAATAGTCTCAATGAGGAGTGGATTGCCAAGGCTGCTTCCGAGGGTCTGTCTGTTCGCATGGGTCGCTGGAATATTCCTGGTAAGCCTCTTGTGGTGCTTGTTGACTTCAATCCTTTCTTTGAGAATAAGAACCATATCTACGGTCAGGCTTGGGCCGACTTCAACATAGATTCTCTCCACGCTTATGGCGACTATGACGAAGCAAGCATGTTCAGTTATGCTGCTGGCCGTGTGGTTGAGAGCTATTTCCACTTCAATCTTCACAAGAAGTTCAAGAATGTGATCTACCAGGCTCATGAGTGGATGACGGGTCTTGGTGCACTCTACATCAAGAAGCATGTGCCTCAGGTTGCTACCATCTTTACTACTCATGCTACGAGCATCGGTCGTAGTATTGCTGGCAACAAAAAGCCTCTCTATGCTTATCTCTATGCCTACAATGGCAATCAGATGGCACAGGAGCTCAACATGGAGGCTAAGCATAGCATAGAGCGTCAGACTGCGCACAATGTGGATTGCTTCACCACCGTCAGCGATGTGACTGCCCGTGAGTGTGAGGAGCTGATCGACCGTAAGTGCGATGCTGTTCTGATGAATGGCTTCGAGGCTGACTTTGTTCCCAAGGCTTCTGCATTTACTTCGGCTCGCAAGAAGGCTCGTGCCACATTGCTTAATGTGGCCAACACTTTGATGGGTTCACAGCTCGACGATACTACGCTCATTGTTGCCACCAGTGGTCGCTATGAGTTCAAGAATAAGGGTATTGATGTTTATCTCGATGCTCTCAACCGCCTCTCTTATGCTGAGGGACTGAACCGCAATGTATTGGCATTTGTGGAGGTTCCTGCTTGGAGTGCAGGTCCTCGCCAGGATCTGAAGGAGCGCCTCGAGACTGGCATGCAGTTCAATACGCCTCTCGACAATCCTTTCATCACTCACAATCTGCATCAGTGGGAGGGTGATCGTGTGACCGAGACGCTTCGCTGGTTCAACATGAACAATCTGAACAATAACCGGGTTAAGGTTATCTTTGTGCCTTGCTACCTCGATGGGCAGGATGGCATCTTCAACATGCACTATTATGATTTGCTCATTGGCAATGACCTGAGCATTTATCCTTCATACTATGAGCCATGGGGCTACACGCCTCTGGAGAGCGTAGCCTTCAAGGTGCCTTGTGTTACAACGAGCTTGAGCGGCTTTGGCATGTGGGCCAACAAGGTTAAGGCTGATGGGCTGAATGAGGATTATGCTGTGAGTCATCTTGAGGATGGTGTTGAGGTGATCGACCGCAACGACTATAACTTCGAGGAGGTGAGCGAGGCTGTTAAGCAGACTATCCTGAAGATGGCCAGTCTCAACAAGAAGCAGACCGACGATGTGCGCAAGAAGGCTGCCAAACTTGCAGAGAAGGCGCTCTGGAAGAACTTCATCTCGCAGTACTACGATGCCTACGACATTGCTCTGGAGCGTCGCTACGACCGCAAGTTCCTTTTCGACGCTGAGTAGATCGGACTTAATGTCCGTTCCTTGCGGCTTGATGGTCCGACGGTTTGACGGTTGATAAAGTAATATGACCGAAAGCGAAGCTACCGAGTAACCGTTCCGTGCGCTTTTCCGCACGGCCTTACAAGTCTCATCGCTCACAGTTGAGCAAAATTTGAAACTTAAATTACATTATTATATAATAACAACTTTATGAAAATCAAAGCAAGCAACAGCAATCAGGCTAATTTCCGCCCTATCACTGTGAAGAGCAATATTCCTGAGGCGCTGAACAAACTTGAGGAATTGGCACACAACATGTGGTGGGCTTGGAACCACGACGCTCGTAGCCTCTTCCGTAGCCTCGATGAGGAACTCTTCGAGGAGGTTAAGCAGAACCCCGTACTGCTTCTTGAGCGTATCAACTACGACAAGATGGAGAAGCTGGCTCAGGACAAGGCCGTCCTGAAGAAGATGAACGATGTCTATAAGCAGTTCCGTGCTTACATGGATGTGAAGCCCGACAGCAAGCGTGCAAGCGTTGCATATCTCTGTATGGAGTATGGTCTCAACCAGGTACTTAAGATCTACTCTGGTGGTCTGGGTATCCTCGCTGGTGACTATATCAAGGAGGCTTCTGACTCTAATGTTGACATGTGTGCTGTAGGTTTCCTCTATCGTTACGGTTACTTCACACAGACCCTCTCTATGGATGGTCAGCAGATCGCCAACTATGAGGCTCAGAATTTCTCATCTCTGCCCATCGAACAGCAGATGAACGAGGATGGCACTCCTATGGTGGTTGATGTTCCTTATATGAACTATCATGTACATGCTTATGTATGGCGTGTCAATGTGGGTCGTGTTAAGCTTTATCTGCTCGACACCGACAACGATATGAACTCTGAGTTCGACCGTCCTATCACTCACGCTCTTTATGGTGGTGACTGGGAGAACCGTCTGAAGCAGGAGATCTTGCTCGGTATCGGTGGTGTATTGTTGCTCAAGCAGTTGGGTATCAAGAAGGATGTTTTTCACTGCAATGAGGGTCACGCTGCTCTGTGCAATGTACAGCGCCTCGTTGACTATGTGAAGGAGGGCTACACCTTCAATCAGGCTATGGAGCTCGTTCGCACCTCTTCTCTCTACACTGTTCACACTCCCGTACCTGCTGGTCACGACTACTTCGATGAGGGCCTCTTCAGCAAGTACATGAGCGGTTATCCTCAGATGCTCGGCATTTCTTGGGATGAGTTCATCGGCATGGGTCGTATGAACCCCGAGGATCACTCAGAGCGCTTCTGTATGTCAACTTTCGCTTGCAACACCTCTCAGGAGGTCAATGGTGTGAGCTGGTTGCACGGTGAGGTCAGCAAGAAGATGTTCAATGGCATCTGGCCTGGCTACTATCCTGAGGAGAGCCATGTTGGTTTCGTTACCAATGGTGTTCACTTCCCCACATGGTGTGCCAACGAGTGGCGTAAGCTCTATGCTAAGCACTTCGATGCAAGCCACTTGAGCGACCAGTCTAACCAGTCTATCTGGGAGGCTATCTACAATGTTAGCGACGATGAGATCTGGAAGACTCGTATGGCTCTGAAGACTAAGCTCGTTGACTACATCCGTGAGCAGTTCCGTGAGAGCTGGTTGAAGAACCAGGGTGATCCCAGCCGTGTGGTTAACCTCATGGATAAGATCAATCCCAATGCATTGTTGATTGGTTTCGGTCGTCGTTTCGCAACTTACAAGCGTGCACATCTGTTGTTTACCGACTTGGAGCGTCTTGCTAAGATTGTCAACAACCCCAACTATCCCGTACAGTTCCTCTACACCGGTAAGGCTCACCCCGCCGATGGCGCAGGTCAGGGTCTTATCAAGAAGATCTACGAGATCAGCCAGCGTCCCGAGTTCCTCGGTAAGATCATCTTCCTCGAGAACTACGACATGCAGCTCGCTCGTCGCCTTGTCTCAGGTGTTGATATCTGGATGAATACTCCTACTCGTCCTCTCGAGGCATCAGGTACCTCAGGCGAGAAGGCACTGATGAACGGTGTTGTCAACCTCTCTGTAAAGGACGGTTGGTGGCCCGAGGGCTACCGCGAGGGTGCCGGCTGGGCTCTTACCGAGAAGCGTACCTACCAGGATCAGGGTCAGCAGGACCAGCTCGATGCAGCTACCATCTACTCGCTGCTCGAGAACGAGATCATGCCTCTCTACTACGCTCGCAACGCCAAGGGCTTCAGCACCGGTTGGGTGAAGGTTATCAAGAACTCTATCGCTACCATCGCTCCCCACTACACCATGAAGCGTCAGCTCGACGACTACTACAGCAAGTTCTACAACAAGCTGCGCGACCGTTCCGCTCTCCTGGCCAAGGACAACAAC
>JAZQQX010000059.1:0-9788 GCA_045629325.1 Bacteroidaceae bacterium
TTATATTCCAATAATTTTATCTAACTTTGGGCCGAAAATGATATTACACACTTAAAGAATATGAAAAAGATTTTATCCCTGATGGCCATGCTCCTGATGGTCGCCATCATCCTCCCATCCTGCTCGGAGGACGCAGAGGAGCCTGTCGTTGTGCCCGAGGAAGAGGAGGTTGTAATCACGCAAGTCAAGATAGACTGCAATGATTTTGGTATCGAAAAAGGGCACGAACACCAGCTTGCCGCCACTGTGCTTTCTGCTACGGGAGAGATAGATGCAAGTGGCAAGATAGCATGGAGCAGCAGCGATACCAGCGTGGTTGTCGTATCTGAGAGCGGAATGCTTAAGGCACTTGACTATGGTACTGCAGACATCACATGCAGTGCAGTAGGCAACAGCGAGATTAAGGACGTCATCAGAGTGGATGTCATGAAGTTATACGACATCTGCAACGACAGGAACGGCGTGGACCTGGGGCTGCCCTCCGGGACAAGATGGCTCGAACTAAATATCGGATCAACATCCCACAAGGGGTATGGTGCGTACGTTCCGTGGGGTGAGTGGATAGTCAGGGAAGACTGTACGCTGGAGAACTATAAGTATTATGACAGTTCGACCGGACAGTACACCAAGTACCAGACCACAGAGCAACAAAATGACACACTGGACATCAAGGACGATGTAGCAACAAGAACTTGGGGAAATGGACGCAGCTTGCCCACAAGGGAGCAGTTTGAGGAACTCTTCGAGTACACTTCCCAGAAATGGACGAACCAAGACGACAGCAAGGGAATGCTGCTGACGAGCAAGATCAATGGTGTATCAATCTTCCTCCCGGCAGCTGGATATTTCTCCTACGGCATAGCCACGGACGCAGGCGTCAAGGGCTACTATGGTACACGCGATGCGATAAAGGGTTCTTACGGCATAGAAATCAGTGGCGAACTGGATGAGGAGACAGGAGAGATTGTCTGCCGTCACAAGAGTTGCACACTTGAGAAGTACATAGGCAGGAGCATGCGTCCGGTCTGTCTTCCCTCGGAATGATACCTGGTGGACCAATGGGGCAAGTATGTCCCATCCCTTGTATCTCTTCCGATCTTCCCCTCTTGGATATATCTCCCTCTCATATCATTCTCATCAGAGGCATCTCCTCGGCGGAGGTGCCTCTGATGTTGTATTTATCCCCCGTGATTCGCTATATATACTTTGTAATTGCTACTCTGCCGCTCTCTATGCATGTAGAGAAGAGTACTTTTCATGTCGAAATGAGCTTATACGCACCACAAAAGGCTTCTTTTGATACCAGATGAGGCCTACACGCATGCCGAAACGGTACAAAATGGTGCTGTTCACGCTCTGCTGTCTCCTGCGTCAGTTGAGACATGATGGGAGGGCATTTTGATGCATTTTTGGTGCTATATAACCACATTGAAGACCCCACACAGCCACTTTTTCGCACTTTTTGACCATGATCAGCATCTTTGCGCGCATGTCAGAGGAGGTATCCAAGGCACCTTTTGGGGCTAAAACTGCCGAAAATAGGCTGTTTTTGGCACATACATATACATATTGTGCAGCTTTGATGTAAAATTCAGGCGTCTGATTGCCAGGAGATTTATTTTAGAAAGGTGCATTTTACTCTACATCTCTACATTCGTGCCCCTCAGTTGCCATGTATCACACTCATATACAATATGTTACTATTCCGTTTTTACCATGTAGAGTACCATGTAGAGTGACATTTTTACTCTACATCTCTACACACTCACAAAGACAGTCTGCCCTTGACACAATGTAGAGTGTGTAGAGTGGAAATCGCTCTCTACACACCACTCTACATCGTGCCTACACGCTGATATACTGATACTTACAATGTGCGATGTAGAGATGTAGAGTGATTTATGTGTTTTTTAGAGATGTTTTTTACCATTTGCCCTTTCCATCCATGCTTCCTATGTCTCCCCGTCTTGCCGGTACTTTCACCGTACGCTAAGCCGTACCCGGCTGTGCCACGCGCCGGGTACAGCTGTGCCACGCGCCGGGTACAGCTGTACCATGCGCATGGTACAGCCCGGGTACAAGCATGACTTTCTGCAGGGATGCGCGCGAATGCAAGGAAGAAACAGATGGAGCTGAGCATTGATATCTGATGTCTATTGCTCCACTATGGTTAGACTTTCCATTCCCTCCGTATAGCCTCCTGTAATAATTGTTAAAAGATTTTGAAGGGTGAGCAACTTGTATTAACTTTGCATTACCAAAGCAGAAGAAGATATGCATTGTAAAGAGATCGTATCAAAGAGAAAAGGATATGCAAGAGGGCGTGTCAAAGTTGTGACACGCCCTCTTTTGTGATAAATTCGTATAATTATTCTTACAGGCTACTCATCCTTGTCGGCCAGGACGAAGTCGAGGAGCTTGCGCTCGAGGTTGGCACGGGCCACTTTCACCTTGACGGTATCGCCCAGGGAGTAGCGATGGTTGCGACGACGGCCACGGAGGCAGAAGTTGCGCTCATCGAACTCATAGTAGTCATCGTCCAAGTCGCGGAGAGGCACCATACCCTCACATTTGTTTTCGGTGATTTCCACATAGATACCACTCTCGGTGACACCGCTGATGATACCATCGAAGACCTCACCCATGTGGTCCTTCATGTACTCCACCTGCTTGTACTTGATACTGGCACGCTCGGCCTGCGCAGCCAGTTGTTCCATCTGACTGCTGTGCTCACACAGTTCCTCGTACTTCTCACGGAGTGCACTGCGTCCACCCTCGGCATAGCGAGTGAGGAGACGGTGAACCATAAGGTCGGGATAGCGACGGATGGGACTGGTGAAATGCGTGTAGAAGTCAAAGGCCAAACCGTAGTGACCCACATTCTCCGTGCTGTAGCGAGCCTTCATCATAGCGCGCAGGGTGACCATCTCCACCATATTCTGCTCCTTCTTGCCACGCACATCCTGCAACAACTTGTTGATGCTCTTGCTCACGGCATCCCTCGAACCCGTAGCCTGCAACTTATGGCCGAACTTCACCACAAACTCGCTCAAGTTCATCAACTTGTTCTGGTCGGGCAGGTCGTGGATACGATAGACAAAGGTCTTGCCCTTGGGTGCACCCTTCTGACCCGCCTTGCGAGCCTTGCCCTTGGCATCGACCACCTTGCCGATACTCTCTGCCACGGTACGGTTGGCCAGCAACATGAACTCCTCGATGAGGTGGTGTGAGTCGGTGCTATCCACAAAGTAGACACTCAAGGGATGGCCCGTCTCGTCGATGTTGAAGTGAACCTCCTTGCGGTCGAAGTCCACAGCACCGTTCTGGAAACGCTTCTCACGGATTATCTTGGCCAGGGCATTCAGTTTGAAGAGCGCGAAGTGCAGTGCCTCGTCACCCTCCAAGCCACGAGCATCGCCCTCGGCTATCAATTTCTCATTTTTAGTTTTTAATTCCTTATTATCAAAAATCTCGTCCACCTCCTCGTAGGTGTAGCGTCGATTGCTCTTGGTGACGGTATGTACGATGTGGAAGTCCTTCACCTCCGCCTTGTCGTTCATCTTGAAGATGACGCTGAAGGTGAGTTTCTCCTCATCGGGACGAAGCGAGCAGATACCGTTGCAGAGGCGTTCGGGCAACATCGGTATGGTGCGGTCAACGAGATAGACACTCGTGGCACGCTTCACAGCCTCCTTGTCGATGGCGCTACCCTCATGCACATAGTGGCTCACATCGGCAATGTGTACACCCACCTCCCAAAGACCCTCCTTCAACTGGCGGAACGACAATGCATCGTCGAAGTCCTTGGCATCCTTGGGGTCGATGGTGAAGGTGAGCACCTCACGGAAGTCCTCACGGCGCTCTATCTCCTGCGGAGTGATGCCCGCATCGATATGCTCTGCCACATCCTCCACCGACTTGGGATAGACATAAGGCAGACCATACTCTGCCAGGATGGCGTGCATCTCTGTGTTGTTCTCGCCTGCGGCGCCGAGTATGTCGATGACCTTGCCCACGGGGTTCTTGCTATTCTGGGGCCACTCGGTGATCTTCACCACAGCCTTGTCGCCCGTCTTGCCATTCTTCAGGAGGCGCTTGGGTATGAAGATATCGTTGGCCAGCGTACGGTCCTCGGTGAGCAGATAGGCAAAGTCCTTCTTCACCTGCAGAGTGCCCACGAAACTACGGTCGGCACGCTCCACGATCTCCACCACCTCGGCCTCGCGCACATGGTTGCGACGACGCGCCATCATAGAAGCCTTCACACGGTCGCCATCCATGGCGTTCATAGAGTTGCGCTCTGCCACGAGTATGGGTTCGCCTCCCTCGCTGGGCTGGAAGGTGTTCTTACCATTGGCCTTGCGGTGGAAGATGCCCTCCATCACCTGGCTATGCTCCTTCAACTTATAACTGTAGCGTGGCTTCTCCACGATGTAGTCGTCCATCAGCATCTCCTCGAGCACATCCATGCACAGCATCTTGGCAGGATGCGTGTCGAGCTGGAGTATGCGACAAATATCCTTGAAACTCAATGACTCACCGGCATTGTTCTGGAGGAGGTCCACCAGCATACCTATGAGTTCCTTCTTCGTGATACGCTTGCCTCCCTTTTTCTTTGACTTGCTCATGTATTGTTAGGTTGTTAGGTTATTCGTTATGTTATAGGGGTCTTGCGGAAAATCCGCAAGGAACGGTTTTGAGATTATGAGGTTCTTGCGGAAAAACGCAAGGAACACATTATTATATTGCAAATAAAGCAAAAAAAAATGAACTATGCACGGGTTATGGTGTTTTTTTGACTGAAAAAGCGTATCTTTGCAAACCAAACAAAGCAAAGGGACAAGATATGATGAGAATTCTCGTTACAGGAGCAAGTGGATTTATAGGCAGTTTCATCGTGAGCGAGGGACTGAAGCGTGGGTATGAGATGTGGGCTGGCGTGCGCGGTTCGAGCAGTAAGCAGTATCTCAACGAGCCCGGTACGAAGTTTGCCCAGCTCGACCTTGGCAACCCCGAACGCCTGCGCGAACAGTTGCGCGCACTCAAGGCAGAGATGGGCGGACAGGGCTGGGACTATGTGGTGCACGCCGCAGGAGCCACCAAGTGTCTGAAGAAGGAACAGTTCTTCAAGACCAACACCGAAGGCACGCGCCACCTCGTGGAGGCACTCCAGAGCGAGGGTATGGTGCCTCGCCGTTTCATCTTCATCAGCAGTTTGAGCGTATTTGGCGCCATACGCGAGGAGGCCGTACGCAAGGCCACACCCGACAACCGCTGGATATACTCCCCCATACTGCTCACCGACACCCCACAACCCAACACAGCCTACGGTGAGAGCAAGTTGCAGGCAGAGAAGTATCTGGCCACGACGAAGGATTTCCCCTATGTGGTGCTTCGCCCCACGGGTGTGTACGGACCGCGCGAGAAGGACTACTTCCTGATGGCACAGAGCATCAAGCAACACACCGACTTTGCCGTAGGCTACAAGCCCCAGGAGATCACCTTCATCTATGTGCAGGACCTCGTGGATGCCATCTACCTCGCCATGGATGCCCCTGGCGTGGAGGGCAAGGCCTACTTCCTCTCCGACGGTGAGATATACGACAGCCGTCGGTTTAGCGACCTGCTACAGCAAGCCATGGGCAACCCCTGGGTGCTCCACATCAAGGCTCCCGTATGGTTGCTCCACCTCATATGTGCCGTGAGTGGCACCGTGAGCGGATGGATGGGCAAACTCACCACGCTCAACCTCGACAAGTATCACATCCTCTCACAGCGCAACTGGCAGTGCGACATCCAGCCTGCCCGCAAGGACCTGGGCTACGAGCCTCACTGGTCGCTCGAGCGTGGCGTGGAGGCTTCCGTGAAGTGGTACAAAGAAAACGGGTGGCTGTAGGCGAATTGAAAATTGAAAATTGAAAATTGAAGGTTGAAAATTGAAGGTTGCGAGAGCAAGCTCGAGGCAAAGCCTCAAAATTAAAAATTAAGCAGAGCCATAATTGTGCATTGTGAATTATGCATTGTGAATTAAACCCCCTTTCCCTTATGCTTCACGAGAAGGTGATGCTGGCTTATACGGCATTCACCCTATTGCTGATGCTGATGAACTGGAGCGAACTCGTGTCGCCTGGCGAGATGCTGATGACACGAGCCATAGCGCTGGGCGTGATGGCCTTGGGCTGGTGTGTCACGAAGGTGAGGGACAACAGGCTGACGCGCTTCATCCGTGTGGCCATGGTGCTATGCACACTGTCCGTGTGGTATCCCGACACCTTCGAGATCAACCGCCTCTTTCCCTCTCACGACCATATTTTTGCACAGTGGGACCAGGCATGGTTTGGATGCCAGCCCTCACTGCGATTCTCCCAGATACTGCCCCAATGGTGGGTGAGCGAACTCTTCTGCCTGGGCTACTTCTCCTACTTCCCCATGATATGGGTGTTGGTGGCGTGGTTTGCGTTCCGCTTGCCTGAGCATCTCTCGCGCATAGCATTTACCCTGCTCACGGGTTTCTACCTCTACTATCTGGTGTATCTCTTCCTGCCCGTTGCAGGACCGCAGTTCTACTATCAGGCAGAGGGCGTGGACCCCGTGAATGGCGTTTTCCCTGCCTTGGGCACTTATTTCAGCACTCACCAGGACCTCTACCCCATGCCTGGAGGCAACGGTCCGTTTCACTATCTCGTAGAACTGGCTCAAAGAGCCGGCGAACGCCCCACCGCGGCGTTCCCGAGTAGTCACATCGGCATCAGCACCATGATGCTACTCCTCTGTGCCCGCTACAGGCAGAGAGGCCTTTTGCTCGCCTTCCTGCCCCTCTACCTCTTGCTCTGCGGAGCCACCGTGTACATCCATGCTCACTATCTCGTGGATGCCATCTTCGGGTTTGTATCGGCCTTCATCGTGTACTTCATGGTGAACCGCATCTACGAGAACATCGGCGGGGAATGATGCTCAAAGAAAAGAAAACTGAACGATTCGTATGACCGGTCTGAAAAGAATGCTCTACTGGATGCTCCTTGTGCTCCTCCCTGTCCTGCCCTCGACCGTGCAGGCACAGCAGACACACTTCTGGGAGAAGGGACTGGTAGGCAAGGTGTTCCGCTATTTTGACAAGGCCGACGATGTGAAACCTCTCGACAGGTTTGACTTCAGCGTCATAGGCGGACCCGAGGTCAACAGCACTACGGGAGTGGGGCTGGGCATCTGCGGGTCGGGCCTCTACCATCTGCAACCCTCCAACCCCTCTCTGCACCAGTCGGCCATCACGCTCACGGCCAAGGGCACCACCAAGGCGATGTTCTCACTCTTGCTCATCAACGACAACTTCCTGCCCGACGACCGTTATCGCACCCATGCCCGGCTCGAACTAACCACCTTCAAGAATCTCTTCTGGGGCATCGGTTTTGAGGCCGACGACAGGGATGCCAACGAGAGCCGGTTCAGCCGAAACCAGGCGGAGTTTGAGGGAAGTTTCCTCTTTCGCTGTGCGCCCAGTCTCTACATCGGACCTGCCGTGTACTACAACTTCTTCACGGCCGACAAGCGCGACTCGCTCTGCAACAGCCTCCTCGAAGGGCGACCTCACAAGACGCAGGTTCTGGCCCTCGGAGCCAATCTCACCTACGACACGCGCGACCAGATATACGATGCCCACAGGGGTATGTATGTCAACCTTCAGCAGTATGCCTCTCCTGCCCCGTTCAACAGCACATCGGGCCTTTTCAGCACCACCGACCTCCAGGTATGCGGTTATCAGCCTGCGTGGAAGGGCTGTGTCATAGCAGGCGAACTGCACACCAAGGTCAACTGCGGGCATGCCACTCCCTGGACACAGTATGCCCAGGTGGGCTCCAACAACCGCATGCGCGGATACTACCAGGGGCGCTACCGTGACCGCAACATCGTGGAGGCACAGGTGGAGTTCAGGCAACACCTGTGGAAACGCTTCGGCATGGTGTGGTGGCTGGGTGCCTCCAATGCCTTCCACGACACCCACACATGGCAGTTCGGCCACACCCTCGCCAATGCCGGACTGGGTGTTCGCTGGCGCTTCAAGCCGGGTGTGAATGTGCGTCTCGACTATGGTTTCACACGCAACGGATCGGGCATCGTATTTTGCATCAATGAGGCATTTTGACGCCATTCTCTTGCATTTTATACCTATTATATTTAATTTTGCAACGAAATCACTTCTTTAACCGTTCCTTGCGGTCACCGCAAGAACCTAAAAAATAAAGACTATGCATCGTAACATCAGACTTTCCATGCTGGCTCTCCTGAGCTTCGCACCACTTGCCATGCAGGCACAGAGCACCATCACGCCAGAGGTGATGAAGGCACTCCAGGCACAGACCATGAGCGGAGCCGACAAGGCCATGCGCAACGCCCTGGGTGGCACCACCATTCAGAAGATGGCGCTCAATCAGGACAACCGTCAGACACCCGACACCTACTTCAGTATCGAGACCAAGAACACCGGTATCAGCGACCAGCAGAGCAGTGGCCGATGCTGGCTCTTCACAGGTATGAATGTGTTGCGCCACCAGGCCATGAAGCGCCTCGGTTGCAAGAATCTCTTCTTCAGTCAGGTGCATCTCTTCTTCTACGACCAGTTGGAGAAGAGCAACCTCTTCTTGCAGAGCATCATCGACACCCGCAAACTGCCTCTCAACGACCGCAAGGTAGAGTGGTTGCTCAAAAACCCACTCTCCGACGGCGGCACCTACACCGGTGTGGCCGACTTGGTAGAGAAATACGGTATCGTGCCACAAGAGGTGATGCCAGAGAACAAAGTAAGCAACAATACCTCACGCATGAATCAGATTCTCAGTCTGAAACTTCGTGAGTTTGCCCTCGAACTCCGCAACATGCCTGCCAAGACCTCCGAAGCCGTGTTGGCAAAACGTAAAACCGAGATGATGGGCACCGTCTATCATATCCTCGCCCTCACCCTCGGCGAACCAGTTCAGCAGTTTGAGTGGAGCCGCAAAGACAAAGACGGCAATGTCCTCGAAACCAAGACCTATACCCCACAAGAGTTCTATCAGGAACTCATCGGCGAGAAACTCTACGACAACTACGTCCTCTTGATGAACGACCCTTCACGCGAGTACTACAAAGTCTATGAGATTGAGTACGACCGTCACATGTACGATGGTCACAACTGGCTCTATGTCAACCTCCCTATTGAAGACATCAAAGAGGCTGCCATCGCCAGCATCAAAGACAACAAAGCGATGTATATCAGCTGCGACGTAGGCAAATTCTACACCCGCAACTCCTCTTACCTCGACGTCAACAACTTCGACTACGAGTCGCTCTTCGGAACCACCTTCGGCATGGACAAGAAACAACGCATCGAGACCTTTGCCAGCGGCTCAAGCCATGCCATGACGCTCGTGGCTGTCGACCTCAACGCTAACGGCAATCCGGTGAAATGGATGGTAGAGAACAGCTGGGGTGCTGACCGTGGCTACAAAGGTCACCTCATCATGACCGACGAGTGGTTCAACGAGTATATGTTCCGCGTGGTAGTCAACAAGAAATATGCAAGCGAGAAGATTCTCAACTGCCTCAAACAGAAACCAATCCTCCTGCCAGCATGGGATCCTATGTTTGCAGAAGATAACGACTAAGAAAAATGAAGCATAGTATTTTATATAGTATTTTATTTTGTGTGCTGTGTCTGTTTGTCACATTGTCGTTGAATGCAAAAAATGACAAGAAGACTAAAGAACACAAAGCTGATGTTGATACTTCTACCGTTGTAAAACCGCAGAAACTCC
>JAZQQX010000060.1:0-43327 GCA_045629325.1 Bacteroidaceae bacterium
CAACAGTTTGTCGGAAAAAGATGGAATGCCAGTTTGCCACTATGAGTGCTTGTTGAGATGGAATGAACTGTCTGCGTACCTCAGTGAGGATATGCTGACAACCGCATTTTTAGCTGCAAGGGATTTGTATAATGGTATTCAGCGACAATCCTTCGTTTGGCCTGTCGTCATCAACCATGACAACCGTGCTTTAAACGAGTTGTTAAAGAAGCCGCTCGTAGATATCCACTTTCATCTAAATGGTTCGTCATTGAATTTCGACTTAAACTGGATGAGCCTGATGAATAAAACTTCAGGATGGTCAAAAGAGTTTTCCAAGCAAATTGGTTCTGTCCAACACCCATATAATACGATTATGGATGGTGAAAGTCGGGAACCTTTCTATCTCTGCGTAATGAAGGCTTCTGCTTTGAGACTGTTGCTATTCGATTATATTAATGGAGGTTTTTCTGTAGCTGCCATACCATTACATGACCTTCAGGTCGCTAATGCAATACTTGATGCAAAAACTACCGAAGATGCATACCATTATGTCAAGGAAGTGGATATGATTACAAGAAGTTTGAGATTGCTATACGGGAAAAGATACTCTGGCGAAGATGGCTCTCAAAGAATACCAGACTATATTGTTAATGATAGGATAACACTATCTACATCTAAAGATCACAAGGAATATATCTTTACCATTCTATCTGGAGAACGATGGCTGATGTATGAGCTTTATAAAGAAATATATGGCAATCCTTCAAGGTTAGATGCACAAGTGGTTGCATGGTTCTATGCTTATTTGTTGTATAAGTCTCAGTTTCGAACAGAGTTCGTTCAGATGAACAGTACAAACGGGTTTGCGAACTTTGCGATTTATGAGCAGCGCAAAAGCCTATTTATACGTGATGGTTCAGTGTATTCTACATTGCTGACTCAATTGGCGGCATGCAGTTTTCTAAATAGTGGTGATAATCGTTTACTTGAGGCAAGGATAACACCAAAGAGTAAACGGAAGGTTCTGCATAATCATGTGAATCGAACAGTGCGTGATATTACAGATAGTCATTTCGTTTCAGAAGTTCTTGCTTCCGGATTAAAATTCGGTTTCGTTTTGCATTTTATCAAGAAAGTAGATGATTCAAATCCAAGAACAGCGTCATTAGGAATATGCAGACATCACAAATTGAGAGAAACTGTAAAAAAGCAGTCAATCGCTATCAGTAGTTTGCGACATTCTACATATCCTTCTCGGAATAAGATTGTAGGGATTGATGCAGCCAATAGCGAAATCAATGCCCGTCCAGAGGTTTTTGCCCAAGCTTTTAGGTATTTACGCCAGGATACAGCTATAAATCAGGATCAGGAGTTATGCCAGGATCTTGGTATGACGTACCATGTTGGTGAAGACTTTATGGATATTGTAGATGGATTACGTGCCATTGATGAGACCATTCTCTTTATGGGATTCCGTAATGGAGATCGTTTAGGCCATGCATTGTCATTAGGTACTGATGTGCAAACTTACTACGGAGACCGGCATTATACTGTCTTGATGCCTTGCCAGACTATACTTGATAATGTGGTTTGGCTGTATTTCAAAGGAACAAAGCAGAAGTCTTTCGGAGCTGCAAGCCATGATTTGGAAATCCTATTTGAAACTTATATTCAGAGAATCTACAATCATCGAATCCTATCTGTTAGACCATCAATGTGGGATTATTACCAATCATGGCAACTACGCGGTGATGCACCGGAGTACTATTTTAATCAACATAAAAATACCCAAATGTCAAATTCATCAAGATGGCATAAGTTTGATTTAAATAATGCAGAGGATGTGACGCATGCAAGATCCAATCCTATAGCTGTGGATTTGTATTTTCACTACCATTTTGATTCTTCTGTTCGTATAAATGGAACTGATACGGTTGAAGTAAAACTGTCCGAAGCAGTTGTGAATCTGATTGAAGATGTTCAGAAATTGATGCTGTCAGAGACCGAAAAATCCAATATCTGCATTGAATGCAATCCAACTTCCAACTTGAGAATAGGGTATTTTAATCGTTACAGCAATCATCCAATTGTACGCATGTTTAACTACATGTTAGACGTAGATGAGGATTCTCATGCCATATCAGTTTCTATCAATACGGACGACAAGGGTATCTTTGCAACCTCACTTGAGCGCGAGTATTCTTTGCTGGCTCTGAGTCTCGAAAAGGGGTATGCAAAAACAGGTAAGAATCCTCCCCGTCTCATATATGAATGGCTAGACAAAATTCGAAAATTGGGATTTGAACAAAAATTCTAACTCTATTCATCCTACATGCTTGGCAGTTTTGTTACTTAGGTATCAATTATCCATATATCAACTTAGCTCATTGTTTTCTAATATTATAAAGGTGCGCAGTTTCAGCAAGTTCCTGATGATGAGTAGACAGCATACAATAGTACCGATTGCACTTGCCAGTTGAATTCGCGTTGTCTTAATTTGAGTTAAAAATGTTAAAAGTTATATCACGCAGAATCTTCCAATTTTGTCCGACATCACTTTTCTACCTTTATATGCGCATTTTATTGATATTCAACACTTAACAGAAACGATTGCTGTACAAAGCTAGCTACTATCCTGAATAATTCATCATTACCTATTGTAGCTGGATCTAGTGATTATGGAGAAGTGGCTTATTATGCTCAGAGTGTAAGTGGAGATAACTATTTCGAAGATGGCGACTGGAAAGGAATGCTTAAGGACGGAGATGTGAATCTATATCAATATTGTGGTTCTGCTTCAAGTGTTACCATTCCTTCTATGCTTAAAGGGCATATGGTAAATGCAATCCACAAAGGCATTTTCTCTGGCTGTGAATTTATAAAAGAACTGACTATTCAAAGCACAGATACACCCCTTGAATGTGATGGCAATCTTGGACTTGATAACACCACAGGATTGACGCTAAAACTTTATAGAAATTTAAGTAATAATGGTTCAAGCTTTAGCTCTACCTCTTCTCCCTTCCGTTCTTGCAATTTCAAGGAAGTAATAGTTTCTGGAGATTTTACTCTAAAACAATATTGCTTTTATGAATCTACTATTGGAATGCTGAATTTTACAAATGAAGTAAAATTGAGTATGTATTCTTTCTCAAACTGCATTATTGGCAATGCAACTTTCCCTCAGAATATTATTGCTGTTTCTAGTCGTAGTTTTAACAATTGTACTTTTGATACATTTGACTTACCAGAGAATATTTACACGGTTTCGGAGAACGCCTTTTTTTATTGTACATTTGAAACACTGACATTGCCTTCAACCTTGGAGTCACTTACTGGTTTCTATTACCCCAAAGTAAAGAATTTGATATACAGGGCAAAGCCTGAATTAAGTAGTATAAGATTGTCTGATAAAAGTTATGTTGAGTCAATCGTACTGGGCGAGAATGTAAGTAGTACATTGGGTCTCTACGGCTATACATCGCTGAAATCAATAACCTTCGAAGGAGCACCCACATCGTTTGCATCAAATACATTTGAGCGTAGCATTGCATTGGAGTCTGTAGACATCTCAAACCTTGCAGCATGGGCAACTGCTTCATTTGGTAATGCTAAGGCAAACCCTTTAAGCATTGCCAAGAAACTTACACTTAAAGGCGAGCCTGTGACGGAGATAACGGTAGGAGGCGATATGAAGGCGATAAGCAATTACGCTTTCAATAACTGCATGACGATAAAGAGAATCACTATTGCTGACGATGCGGAGAGTATAGGCACAGGTGCACTGACCGATATGGATCTTGATGAACTCGTTATAGGATCGAATAAGAGTTTCAGCAGTACACAGTTGAGCGGTATGGTTAAGTCAGTTACGGTGAACGAAAATGTAACAGAGTTGCCTGCATATGGCTTTAGCGGTGTAGAGACTCTCAGGTTTAATGCTGCACGCTGCACCTCTACGAATGGTAATTTTGCCGAAAAATCAACGCTGAAGAGTGTATATATAGGCGATGCTGTACAGATGTTGCCTGATAATATCTTCAGTAACAGTAGCAATTTGGAATCAGTTGTTCTTGGCAATAGTGTAAAACTTATCGGTACAAATGCATTCAACAACTGTAGCAACATCAAGACAGTCAACGCTCGTGGTACAGTGCCTGCAAACTGTTTGTCGCACTTCCCCGTTCAGGTGTATATGGATGCAGAACTCGTTGTTCCGGGAGAAGCACTGAACATATACAAGATCGCTCCAACATGGAGCACATTCTTTAATATCACTACTCATGATGTAATCGTAGAGCCTGATGTCATGACCATGGAGCGACCCAACATCACGCTTGACATAAATGATAAGTCTCAGATTGTGGTATATTTAGGTACGGCGATTATTCCAAGCAATTCACTTACATGGAATTCTTCTGACAATAGCATCGCTACTGTAACTCATAACGGTATGGTAACTGCAATAGCATCTGGACATGCTACTATTACTGCTACAAATGCTGATGGCGAATCCGTTGCTTGTGAGATAAATGTCAAGGAGTCACAGTTTGCCAATCTTGATGACTATCTGCGTATCTCTAATGTAGAGACTTCACGCTATGCTTCATTCAACATCCCTGTGTATCTTGAGAACAAGTCTGAGATTACAGCCTTCCAGTGTGACATCTATTTGCCAGAGGGAGTAAATATCAAGAAGAACTCTCGTGGTAACTATGCCTTCTCATTCGGTAGCCGTACGGATTTGATGTGTCATGTTATGAGTTCAGCTCAATTGGAAGACGGAGCTGTGCGCTTAATCTGTTATTCTACAAATAACTATGCATTCTCAGGCAACGAAGGTTTGTTGTTTAACATACCTGTTGAAATGAGCGGTGGTACAGGCGCATTTGAGTATAGTATTCGCAATATTACTTTCAGTACTACCAACAGTAAGCAGATTGATCCTATTGATATTCAATCAAGGATTACTATTCGTACCGCATCAGAAGGTGATGCCAATGGCGATGAGGTGGTAAATGTCATTGATGTTACAACAACTGTGGCTTATATCCTCGGCGGTAGCCCGGAATCTTTCGTCTTTGATGCTGCTGACATTGACCATAATTCTACAATCAATGTCAACGATGTAACTTCTATCGTGAACCTCATTCTTCACCCTGCTATGAGGAATCAAGCTCCTGCAATGCGTAAGGTTTCGATGAAGAAAGTGGCAGGTAATCCTGTAAATAAGTTCGTGGTGAACGAGACGAAGGTTTCTGTAGGTGAGACAACAATGGTACCTGTGTATATGTCAAATGAGAGCCCAATCTTTGGTTATCAGTGTGACATACATTTGCCAAGCGGTATGACACTGGCTGCAAATGATAAAGGAATGTTTACCTTTGCACATGGTGATCGCTCTTATGATCATACTTTAAATTCATCACAGGTGTCAGAGGGAGTTTATCGACTGATATCTTATTCTCCTTCTAATACTGTATATGAAGGTGACAATGGTGTTCTTTTCTACATTCCTGTAAAGGTGGATGAAAACCTTCAGGCTGGTGATTACACTATGACTATCACAGACATTGTACTCAGTGAGGTGGGTAATAAGCAGATTGATGTCGTGAATGTTGGCTGTAAGCTCGTACCTGATGTTAAGAAGAAGGATGTAATCATATGGGATTATGACTTTAGTGATTATGACTATGAGGATGCTATGCCTATTAGTGCATCTGCAATGTCAGGATTGGATGTTACTATTGATGAAGACATTGTAATCCTTGAAGGAGCGTCAGATGCTGCAGAACTAACATACTCGAAGCGTAAGGGATACCAACTTACGGTTTATGAAGATTGTTGTTTTGAGATTACTGCTTCAACAGAGGGTGATGATGAATACAGTGCAGCAACTATAACGCAGAAGTTCAGATTCCAGGATGGTAAGTATGTACCACAAACTGTTGAAAATGTTGATGTTAAAATTGGTGTCTCTGGCTATGCTACACTCTATTATGGTGAAAAGAATCTTGTTGTACCTGAGGGTGTAGTTGCTACAACATATGGATTTGACGCAGACAAAAATGCTCTTGCAGAGATTGCAATTTATCAGAAAGGAGATGTTATTCCTGCTGGAACAGGTGTACTCTTATATGCTGCTAAACAGACTGAGGCTACCACATATCAGTTTGAAGTAGATAATAGTTCTATGATAGCTCCTGCAAACCTTTGCATGTTTGGTGTGGACGAAGATCCCTCGTTTGATATATCAGAAGAGAGCTGTATGTATTATGTTTTTAACTCAAAGGGAACTCATGGTGCAGGCTTTTACTGGGCAAGTGATGATGGTAAGAGTATCGAAAAGGAGATGATTTCGGCTCACAAGGCATACATCAAGATACCTGTTTCCGCAGCTAATGTTCGCGTATTTATTGCTATGAACGACAAGACATCAGTTATCCTGCCCCAGGCTACCGAAATTGATGATAAATATTCTATCAATGGTCTACGCGTTCAGAATGCATATAAGGGTGTTATAATAAAGAATGGGAAAAAGTACATTATTAAATAACCAGTTATGAATAAGGATTATATTAAACCCAAAAATTTGGTTGTCGAGCTTGAAAATGAAGCACTTTTCGCTGTTTCCTTGTATAATGAAAGGGGAGGTCGTGCGGAAGTTAAGCGACATAGATTTGCAGGTGATGATGAAGATGAAGACGAAGAGTATTACGAGAGCTACACTTTATAGTCTTTTATTCATCCGATAGGTAAAAGTTAGGGGAGACCTTCATATTGAGGGCCTCTCCTTTTTTACAATCATTCGATAAACCTCAGGTTGTACATGAACCTATTCATTTTTATATGCGACATACGACAGACGACAACACACCCTTCCTTCTCAAGGAATCAATGCAGAAAGTTTGTAAATCGATTCGAAGGCAGACTAACACTTTTGACAAGACAGCTTTGTGTTATTTCTCTATCTTTTCGGTGTATGTTTTTCGCATTTCTTTAGTCCTTTTTTTGCTTTGAATCGTTCGTTTTGTTAATTTTGCGTATAAAATTTGTTACTTATGAAGTGGATTGACATGCGGATGGCTGTTCTTCTCATACTTATGATGTGGCTCTGCCCGGTGGAGATGGAGGCAGGTGGTGTGCGTGGGAAGGATGGGTTTGTGGGTGATGACGGTGGGGTGAAACTGGAAGGGCTGGTCAATCCCTGGGTGGGAACAGACAATGCCTCGACAGGAACGGCTGGGATGTTTGGCAAGGGAAGTGAGGAGATGGGGCAGACCTTGCCGGCTGTGCTCGAACCCAATGGGATGAACTTCTGGACGCCACAGACGCAGGATACGGAGGTGAAGTGCAAGGCGCCCTACTACTATAAGGATGAGAGACTGCAGGGATTTCGTGCAAGTCACTGGATAGTAGGAGGTTGCACGCAGGACTATGGCAGCGTGACGCTGATGCCTCTCTGTTCGCCTGTGTTCATGCCTGAAGCGCGTGCATCGCGTTTCTCCCATGTGGAGGAGGTGTGCCGGCCGTCCTATTATGGTGTACGGCTGAAGGACTCCCACATCTTTGCAGAGATGACGGGACGCTCACATAGTGCCATTTTCCGCTTCACTTTTCCCCAGGATAGTGCCATGTATCTGACCGTCAATCCCAATAGCGATGAGGGAGAAGGCTATGTGGAGGTGATACCGGAGAAGCACCAGATACGCGGTTACAACCCGGCTCACCGCATCTATCAGGGCAAGGGCGAGGCCTGCGGTTTCAGCGGATATTTCATCATACAGTTGCCCGAGGATGCCGTGTGGGAAGCGTATGGCACCTATCACGCGGACAGTATCTTTGAGCACAGGCGTGTGGAGAAGAACAAGGTGATCATCGGTGCTTACCTCCGTGTGGCCAACACGGGCAAGCCCCTCATGGTGAAGGTGGCAACCTCCTTTGTGGACTGGGAGGGATGTGAGCGCAATCTGAAAGAGGAGATTCCCCACTGGGATTTTGAACAGACCCGCAACGAACTGGCCGGGATATGGGAGAAACAACTGTCGAAGATACGGATCAAACTCCGTCCGGGGCAGGACATACGCGATGCACGCATCTTCTATACCGCACTCTACCATGCCTCATTTCTGCCCCGAGAGATGAGTGATGTGGATGGGCGATACCCTTCTTTTGGGGGAGGAAGGGCTGTGATGCAGATGGAGAGGGGTAGGAAATATTATGACGATTTCAGTACATGGGACACCTACCGTGCCTTGCATCCTCTGCTCACACTCATATCCCCGGACAAATCGGCCGACATGATGCAGAGTCTGGTGCTGAAATACGAGCAGGGTGGGTGGTTGCCCGTCTTTCCCTGCTGGAACAGTTATACCTCTGCTATGATAGGCGATCATTGCATCTCTCTCTTGGCAGATGCCTATGTGAAGGGAGTTCGCGGTTTTGACATAGAGAAAGCCTATGAGGCCATGCGCAAGAATGCCTTCGATGCCCCTGCCAGTTATGAGGAATATGCGAGTGGAATGGGAAGGAGAGCCCTTGAATCGTATTTGAAATATGGTTACATTCCACTGGAGGACAGTGTGAAGGAGGCTTATCACAAACAGGAGCAGGTGAGTCGTACGCTGGAGTATGCCTATGATGACTTCTGCCTGGCCCAGGTGGCCAAGATGCTTGGGCACAAGGACGACTACAAGGTGCTCATGGCACGCTCCAAAAACTACCGCCATGTGATATCGCCCACAACGGGTTATGCCCTGGGCAGGCACAGTGACGGCTCGTTTAGCCAGGATACCGACCCTGTGAAGTTTCAGAAGTTTGTCACGGAAGGTGCTCCTTGTCACTACACCTTCTATGTGCCACACGATGTGAAAGGACTGATCAAGGCCATGGGGGGCAAGAAAGCCTTTGAGATGCGACTTGACTCGCTCTTTGACGAGCACAGGTATTGGCACGGCAACGAACCATGCCATCAGATACCCTTCCTCTATGCCTATATCGGCCAGACGGGGAAGTTGCAAGAGCGTGTGAACCATATCCTTGCCACCGAATATGCCGACTCACCCGGTGGACTCTCGGGCAATGATGATGCCGGACAGATGTCGGCCTGGTACATCTTTGCCTCCATGGGCATGTATCCCGTATGTCCGGGCACGAAGGCGTATGTGAGGTTCAGACCACTCTTTGAGGAGGTGGAGATAGGTGGAGGGAGTTAGTCGTTGAGATGTGCGAGTTTGTCCACATTGAGGCTGCGGGCTGAAGCGTCCACGATATCCTTGTAGATGCCACCCTTGTGGTAGAGGCTGTCGGGGTCTCCGCTCTGCTCCACACGACCATCGCGAAGGGCATAGATGATGTCCGAATCGATGATCTGCGAGATGGAGTGGGAGATGATGATGACCGTTCGGCCCTGCTTGATGGCATCGAGCGAAGCCTTGATCTGCTCTGTGGCAATGGCATCCAGGGAGGCCGTTGGCTCATCGAGGAAGATGATGGGAGGATTCTTGAGGAACATACGCGCTATGGCGATACGCTGTTGCTGACCGCCACTCAAGAGTGTGGCAGGGCTCTTGAATCCCTTGGGCAGTTTCATCACCTGATCGTAGATATAAGCCTTGCGTGCAGCGTCCATCACTTCTTCATCGCTGGCATCCGTACGGCCATAGCGTATGTTCTCCTCTATGGTGCCATCGAAGATATGATTCTTCTGCAACACCAGTCCTATGTGCTCGCGCAGATAGTGCGTGTCATAGTCCTTCAGAGGCACGCCATCGAGAAGTATCTCGCCACAGTCGGGCTCGTAGAACTTGTCGAGCAGATTGACAATGGTCGACTTGCCCGCTCCAGAGAGGCCCACAAAGGCCGTGATCTTGCCGGGCTGTATGTCCATGTTGATGTCGTGAAGCGCCTTTGTGCCGTTGGGGTATGTGAAGTCCACATGCTTCACCTCAAGACGGCCCTCTATGTGGTCCGGACGGTATGTGCCCGAAGCCTCCACCTCTCCTTCGGCCTCCAGCACGCTGAAGTAGCCCTCTGCATAGACGAGTGCATCGTTGAGTGTGTCGAACACACGCTGGAGCTGTGTGATGGGGGCTGTGACATTGGCAAAGAGCATGACATGATACATGATCTTACCAATGCTCATGCCGGGATAGTCGATGAGCACGAGATAGGCCGTAAGGATGATGATGATGACGGTGCCTATCTGCTGTACGAAACGCTTCCATCCGTCAAAATAGAGCATCACCTTGCGGGTGCGCAACTGGTTGCTGGTGAGTTGGTCCTGTATGTCCAACTGCTTCTGGCTCTCTATGCCCTCCCTGTTGAACGACTTGATGACCGTGATGCTCTCGATGATGGAGATGATACCGTGACTCTTCATCTCGCGAAAGCCTCTCATCTCCTGGCGCCAACCTTTGAGCCGGCGAGCCTGACGGACGGTGATGACGATATAGATGGGCACGATGAAGAGTGCTGCCAGTCCAACATAGACATTGGCCGTGAACATCAGTATGAGTGCCAGGAAGGCAGAGGTGAAAAGCGGGAGAAGGTCGATGAAGACGCTCTGCACGGTGGTGGACAGACTGCCCACACCCTGGTCGATACGCGACTGGAGTCGTCCGGGCTCATTGCCATTGCTCGTGAAGAAAGCCATCCGGTAGGACAGCACCTTGTCAACGGCTGCCTGGGCCAGGTCGCGCGACACATGTACACGCATCCGTTCCCCGAAATAGTTCTGGGCATAGGATATGACAACGGAGAGCACCTCTTTGCCCAGCAGGATGATGGAGATGGCCGTCAGGATGGTGGCAGCCTTGTTCCAGTCAAAGTGCTGCACGCCAATGAAGCCCATTCCGGTGTGCACAATGAGTCCGTTGATGGTGTCCACGGTCCAGTCGAGCACGATGGCATTGACCTGTGCGATAAACGAACCGATGAGCGTGAGTATCAGAGTGGCTACTACAAGCCAGCGGTAGGGCCTGACGAATGGTGAAATCTTGCGAAGGAGGGTGATGAGTGACATGCGGAGAATGGAGAATGGAAAATGGAAAATTGAGAATTGAAAATGGTGAATTGAAAATGGAGAATGGAAAAGCGAGCGGGGCAGGAACGCTCAACGCTCAACGCTCAACGCTCAACGCATTTCAGGTCGTTCCAGAACTCCCAACTTGCAATGGCTTGCAGATGGAGCATCTCGAGTCCGTTCTTTACGGTGGCACCATGCTCCTGACCTCGTTTCATGAAACTTGTCTCAAGGGGATTGTACACAAGGTCGTAGAGAAGATTGTCGGAGGTCATGGCTTCATAGGGGAGGGCGGGACACTCGTCCACATGAGGATACATGCCTACAGGCGAACAATTGACAATGACGGGATACTCGTGGATGATGTCGGGAGTGATGTCCTCATAGGTGAACTGGCCTTCTGCGGGTCTTCTGCTCACATACTTCCACTCCAGTCCGAGTTTGGCAAGTCCAACGCGAATGGCCTTGGATGCACCACCCGTGCCGAGGATCAATGCCTTGCGATGCCCGGGCTTCAGGAGGGGCTTGATGCTCTCCATGAAACCGATGATGTCGGAGTTGAATCCCTTCAGGTGGAATGTGCGTCCTTGCGCATCAGGCTCTGCCAGACGCGTGATCTTGATCACATTGACCGCACCTATCTCGCGTGCCTCCTCGCTCATCTCGTTGAGCATGGGGATGATGGCCTGCTTGTGGGGGATGGTGCAGTTGAGACCTCGCAACTGGGGGTGGCTCTGCACCACATCGAGAAGCATCCCGGCTTCGGGTATCTCGAAGTTGAGATACTCGGCATCGATGCCTTCTGTGGCGAACTTCTCCGTGAAAAACTTTCTGCTAAAACTATGTCCCAGAGGGAATCCAATGAGTCCGTATTGATCCATATATATATATATAATATAGGAGAGAAGTATTCAGAATTGTAATTATAAATCCAGAACTTCTGAGATTCTAGAAAAGATTGAAAAAAGGGGGCAGATGAGTGCCCCCTCTATCGTAAATGCAAAAAGGGAAATTACTTGTTGGCAGCCAACCACTCGTTGACATTCTTCTCAATGCGAGCCTCGATGTCGTCACAAACCTCTGCCTTGTCGAACTTCTCGCCTACGATACCCTCATAGAGCTCGATGTAGCGCTCTGCAACGCTCTCTGCATAGGCATCGGTGATCTCGGGCATCACATCGCCCTCACGGTTCATGAAGTCGTGCTCAATGAGCCACTGGCGTACAAACTCCTTTGAGAGCTGCTTCTGGGGCTCACCCTTCTCAAACTTCTCCTCATAGCCCTCTGCATAGAAGTAACGGCTTGAGTCGGGAGTGTGAACCTCGTCAATGAGGTAAACCTTGCCATCGTGCTTGCCAAACTCATACTTGGTGTCAACGAGAATGAGGCCCTGCTTGGCAGCAATCTCCTGACCGCGTGCAAAGAGTTTGCGGGTGTAGTCCTCCATGGTCTCATAGTCTTCCTTCGACACGATACCCTGTGCGATGATCTCTTCCTTGGAGATGTTCAGGTCGTGACCCTCATCGGCCTTGGTGGTGGGAGTGATGATGGGCTCGGGGAAACGCTCGTTCTCGCGCATGCCATCGGGGAGTTTCACACCACAGATCTCACGGCATCCGTTCTTGTAGTCGCGCCAAGCACTACCGGTGAGGATACCACGGATGATCATCTCAACCTTAAAACCTTCGCACTTCACACCGATGGTGACTTGAGGATCGGGACAAGCCAGTTTCCAGTTGGGGCAGATGTCGGTGGTGGCGTCAAGGAACTTTGCAGCAATCTGGTTGAGCACCTGACCCTTGAAGGGTATTCCCTTGGGGAGGATTACATCGAAGGCAGAGATACGGTCGCTTGCCACCATGACCATAAGGTCATCGCCTACGAAGTAACAGTCGCGAGTCTTACCACAGTACTTGCCAGTTTGGCCGGGGAAGTTGTAGTTGGTCTTTGTTAATGCTTTCATTTTCAGTCTTGTTATGTTGTTTGCTAATCTTATTTCTGTTCGGGGATGAGGGTGGGGTGGAGGCGGTCATATTCGGCCTTCTTCTCCTTGTCGTACTTGTCGTAGGCATTGACAATGCGTGTCACGAGTTTGTGGCGCACGATGTCCTTGTCGTTCATCTCAATGAAACTGATGCCCTTCACATCGCCCAGCACCTCGCGTGCCTCTCTCAGGCCGCTCTTCACGCCTCTTGGGAGGTCTATCTGGGTCATGTCGCCCGTGATGATCATCTTGGTGTTGGCACCCATGCGGGTGAGAAACATCTTGATCTGTGCGGTGGTGGTGTTCTGCGCTTCATCGAGCAATACCACAGCATCGTTGAGCGTGCGTCCTCGCATGAAGGCAAGGGGGGCTATCTGAATGATGTTCTGCTGCATCATCTCCTGCAGTTTGAGGCTCGGTATCATGTCCTCGAGTGCATCATAGAGGGGTTGCAGATAGGGGTCGATCTTCTCCTTCATGTCGCCAGGGAGGAAACCCAGTTTCTCGCCAGCCTCCACGGCAGGTCGTGAGAGTATGATCTTGCGTATCTCCTTGTTCTTCAGCGCCCTTACGGCCAAAGCAATGCTGGTGTAGGTCTTGCCGCTACCTGCAGGTCCGATGGCAAAGATCATATCGTTTTGCTGATAGGCCTCGACCAGTTTCTGCTGGTTGGCACTTCGTGCCGTGATGGGCTTGCCTTGTACACTATAAGTGATGACTCCATCGATACCCTCCTTGCGCGTCTTTTCTCCTCGCAGGATGTGCAGGATGTCTTCCTCCGTCAGTTGGTTGTATTTCAAGCAATGCTTCTGGAGTTTCTGGATATTCTCATCAAAGGAGGCCATCTCCTCCTCGTCACCCAGCACCTTAATGATATTACCTCGTGCCACAATACGAAGTTTGGGGTACAATGCCTTGATCATCTGCATGTTGACATTGTTCACTCCATAGAAACTTACGGGGTCTATATCTTCAAGTACGATGTGTCTTTCTGTCATTCTCTGTCTTTTCTTTCTTCACTTTGGTCTTGCCCATAACTCTGTCGGGCAAACTTCTCATCTTTGTTTTCGTTGCAAATTTACACATTCTTTTTGGGATTTGGTATAAAATTCGTAACTTTGTTGCGTGAAAATGAAAAAACTGAAGAATTTGAACCCCTTTTACAAGGGTTATCTGTGCATCTTGGCTATGTTGACACTCATTAGGTATGCTGTCCCTAGTGTGGTGCAAAATGTTGGTGGCCAGAATTATAGTAATGCTTCAGACTATTCCGTTCAACTTCAGCCTTCTGATGACGACAGTTATCTATATGAGGACAACACTTCTGCCTATGATGAGGATGCCAACATTCACATGTCCTTTTCCAACGATGACTATGAAGATGTGGATGGTGATGGTGATGAGGAGTTGATGGCTTCCGGCGATTCGGTTGTGCAGGCTCCCCCAATGGCAGAAGAGGATGACTTCGTCCCTACCACAAGCGTAATGCCAGTTGCTTCAAACACCAAACTTCTCCCTCTCCCCGTTGTAAAGAAGTTTGATAAAAATAAGCATCGTATTTTTAGTGTCAACGGAACTTATGTTGATAATTTTCCCGATGTGCAGGATATGCAGTACCCCTCTGCCGTGCGTTGGGGAATCACGCCCATGCGCAACAGAAGCGAACTGGATGACCACCGTGATGAGCTGGTGTATATCGGTTCTAACCCCTACATCCACTTGGATGAGATGATGTCCAACAGTATACCTTATCTCGTGCCTCGTGCAAGCGATCTGCTGGAGCATCTTGGCAGAGCCTTTGCCGACTCCCTCTATGCCAAGCGTATCCCACTTCATAAGTTTGTGGTGAGCAGTGTGCTCCGTACAGAAGCGGATGTAAAGAATCTGTCACGACACAATGTGAATGCTACACAGCGCAGTTGTCATCTTTTCGGAACGACTTTCGACATCAATTACAACCGTTACTATACCGTTTCCTCGCCCGATGGTCCCAGACGCAGGGAGGTGCGCAACGATTCCTTGAAGATGGTTTTGAGTGAGGTACTGCGTGATGCACGCATGGAGGGCCGCTGCTATGTACGCTATGAGAAACTCCAACCTTGTTTCCATATTACCGTACGCTAATCCGCCCTTTACCTCTGCCGGTCTTTCGTTTCCTCTGTCAGTCTTTCGTTTCCTCTGCCAGTCTTTTTGGGCCAATCTCGCCTTTCTTTCGTAAATTTTCTTTTCCCCTTTTCTTTTTTCCTTATTCATTTTTCAAATCTTTGTGACATGGATTAAACCTTGTCCGTATTGGTGTGTCTTTATAGTAAAGCCGGACATCAATTTGTGGTGTTTTGGGGCAAATCATTAAATCAGAGAAATTATTCAACCATAAATAAAAAACACAGTTATGAAGAAGATTTTGATTTTGATGGCAGCTGTCGTACTGTCTTGTACTACTGCCATGGCACAGCGCAACCAGCGTGGCCAGATGAGTGCTGAGGACATCGCAAAGATGCGTTCTGAGAACATCAAGCGTCAGGCAGAGACCCTTGCAAAGGACCTGAAGTTGGCCAAGGACAAGCAGACAGAGTTCATCACCGACTATACCGCATATCAGGAGGAGTTGCAGAGCATCACAACTGCAGGTTTCGATATGAACGCATTCCGTCAGCAGGGCGAGCAGAAGAAGGTAAAGGATATGACTGATGATGAGTGCCTTGAGAAGGTAACTGAGGTTCTCACCCGCCAGGAGGATCAGGCTAAGTCGGCTCAGAAGCGCCTTGATGTAATGAAGAAGTGGATTGGTGCTTTCATGGAGAAGGGCTATGATGCAAAGCAGTTGTATCAGATCTTCGCTGAGCAGCGCCGTGCAGCCGGTGGCCAGGGTGGCCAGGGTGGCCAGCGTGGTGGTGCTGGTGGCTTTGGTGGCGGTATGCCTGCTGGTGGCTTCGGTGGTGGCGGCTTCGGCGGCGGCTTCGGTGGCGGCATGGGCGGCTTCGGTGGTGGTTTCTAAATCGTAACCCTACTATCGGACAACCGATACCCCCCCCCCACTCAACTATTATTTGGCAAGATTCTCAATTTTGAGATCAATTAATAATTAGTTATTCCTTGTTTTATTTAGCAAGAAAGGAGCATCCATTCTTATGGTATGCTCCTTTTCTTATGTTTTGTTCCATACTTTTTACGCTTTGTTTGTTTACCTTTTGACTGAATTGTATTATCTTTGCAACAGTTTATAAGATAGTGTATTATGGTTTACAATGAAAGAGATGTTCGCCAGGAGGTTGTGCTCGAGGCGGCAAAGGAGATTATGATGGCAGCACGCACAGCACCCAAGGCTAAGGGCGTGGATGTTGTTGAGGTGATGACGCTCACGGGAGATGATATTGTGAGTCTGTCGGAAGAGATGAAGCGCTTGTATGAGGAAGTTGGGTTTAACTTTATCCTCCGTGATGCGGAGAATATCCTTCAGGCAGAGGCATTGTTGCTTATCGGTACGCGAGAGATGTGTCAGGGATTGAACTGTCTGCGTTGTGGTTTTGCCCGTTGTGATGAGCGTCCTGCAGGTGTGCCTTGTGCCCTCAACACCATTGATGTGGGTATTGCTGTGGGTTCGGCTTGTGCCAAGGCTGCCGATCTGCGTGTGGACACCCGTGTGATGCACTCGGCTGGTATTGCCTCAATGCGTCCTGGCCAACCCTGTGAAGGTCTGCAGAATGTATTGGCTATCCCTCTCAGTTGTAAGAGCAAGAATCCCTTCTTTGACCGCAAACCCAAAGAGGAGCAGAAGTAAGTTGGGAAAAGCGCGGATACTGAGGAACAGTAAAGTAAATTTGGTAAAGCACGGATACTGAGAAGCAGTAAAAGTGTCTGGAAGAAAGCAAGTTAAGAAAGGAAGTTCTTGAAAACAAAAATCCCTTCAGAGAAACTCTGAAGGGAATCTTCTTTGTAGCGCCTACGGGAATCGAACCCGTGTTCCATGCGTGAGAGGCATGTGTCCTAGCCGCTAGACGAAAGCGCCAGAAGCATTGAGAAATTGACCATGGGGAGAGGCTAACTCCCATTAGTGGCGGAAGCTGGGGGATTCGAACCCCCGGTACGGAATCCCGTACGTCAGTTTAGCAAACTGGTGGTTTCAGCCACTCACCCAAACTTCCTTCTGCACTAATTTCGATGTCTTGCGACATGCATTTCTCTCAAATGCGGTGCAAAGGTAGAGCTTTTTTTTCATTCTTGCAAGTGTTTTAGAAAGTTTTTTGTAAATTTGCGGAAAATATATAATATATCGAAGTGACATGCGCATCATTCCTTATTCTGTAGGCTATAAAGATACATGGGATACCTTTTTGCAGAAGGCATGCAACGGTACTTTCTTGTTGAGCCGTGGTTTTCTGGACTATCACGCTGAATTGGTAAGCGATTGTTCCGTCCTTGTATATGCAGAAGATGCTATGACTGACGACATGGATCAGATCCTGGGTGTCGATGGTTTGCTGGCTCTCTTTCCTGCATGTTGGAGACCCGAGGAGAAGAAGGTTTACACACATTTTGCACTGGGATATTCGGGATTGATTCAGTCGCCCGAACTTCGACTAAAGGATATATTGTCCATCATTCAGGCCATTTTCAACTACTATGCCAACTATCTCCAGGTTGACTCCATGGTGTATGCTCCGTTACCTTATATATATAGTAACTATCCCAATGGCGAGGAACTGTATTCCATTTTCCAGGCCGGAGCTCGACTTGTTGATCGTAAGGTGAGTATGGTTGTTCCACTGAAGAAGTTGGAGAAACTGCCTATGATGGTTCAAGGCATTGCCCGTAAGGCCATAGAGAAAGGACTTTACATCGAACGAATGCTCTTGGACAGTTCGGCTGATCATGAGAAATATGTCAGTTTGCTTGGCGAAGAGAATTCTGTCCTTTCGCTTTCGTCCTTCTCTCATTCCAACACCATAGAGCATCTTCAGGAACTGATGCGTTTGTTCCCCAGGTATATCCGGTATTTTGTGGTGAAAAATGATGAGGGTGTACAGGCTGGGTGCATGTTGCTCGTGTTGGAGCGTGTGGTATACATCCATCAGTTGGTATGCTCGGAATACGGGCGTGCGAATGGTGCTGTAGAACTCCTTCTGAAGCATCTCACACAAGAGCATTTCGGAGGTGTGGAATATCTGGATATGGGTTCCTCGTACAAGAATGAGGTGCTCGACAAGGCTCTGCTGGCCCTGAAGGAGAATTTTGGGGGAAAGGTGGTGTGCTATGACACCTATGAGATGAGTCTCGACCAGCTCTCCATTCGTAAGATTGTGGCCAATGCCGTAAGCGAAGAAGACGAAAAGATTCCCTATCTCTCTCTGAAATTGCTCAATGACTCGTTTGAACCTGCTATGTCTGATGCCATAATGAAGACTGTGTCCAATGGTCGCTATCTGATGGGTAGCCAAGTGAGCGCCTTTGAGCAGGAATTTGCAAAATATTGTGGTGCGAAATACTGTGTAGGAGTGGGTAATGGTCTTGAGGCCCTTCAACTCATTCTCATGGCATACAAAGAGAAAGAGCAATGGAATGAGGGTGATGAGGTAATCGTTCCCGCCAACACCTTCATTGCATCCATTCTTGCTATACGCAAGGCGGGACTCACTCCTGTGCTTTGCGAACCTTCTATCGAGGATTCGCTCATCAATTGTTCGCTTGTGGAACCTCTTATCACGGATCGAACCCGTGCGATTATGCCCGTTCATCTCTATGGACGCCTCTGCGATATGGTGTCTCTTCGTAAGATTGCTGATGCGCACAATCTGCGTCTCATCGAAGATTCTGCACAGGCTCACGGAGCTTATCGTGCTGATGGTGAGCGTGCAGGACATTTGGGAGATGCTTCGGGATTTAGTTTCTACCCAGGTAAGAATCTCGGTGCGCTGGGTGATGCGGGATGTGTGGTGACTGACGATGAGGAGTTGGCTCGTATCGTTCGTATGCTTGGCAATTATGGAAGTGAAGCCAAATATGTACACGATTATGAAGGCATGAACAGCAGGATGGATGAGGTGCAGGCAACCGTATTGCGTACCAAACTGGCCCGTCTGGATGCCGACAACGATGTTCGCCGTGCCTTGGCAAAGCGCTATGCAGAGGAGATCAACAATCCTCTTGTTGTACTTCCACAGGCACCTCGATTTGCAGGTGAGCATGTCTATCATATCTATTCTGTTCGTTGCCTCTATCGTGACGAACTGCGTGCTTTCCTTCAGTCGCAAGGTATAGAGACGCTCATACATTATCCCATTCCGCCTCACAAGCAAAAAGCCTTTGAGGAGTGGAACGACTTAAACCTGCCAATCACGGAGAAGTTGCATCGAGAGGTGTTGTCCTTGCCACTCTCGCCCGCTCTCACCGATCAGCAAGTGAGCAGAATTGTTAAGGCTATCAATGAATTTAATATTAAGTAATAGTTGGTCATCATCTTTAAGGTTTCTGCCACAAAAGACAGTATCAAGGGAATAAATCATGACACTTGAAATCCTCATATGTACCACCGAAAAGCGTTTGGCTCAAGTTTGCGATGTGCTCTTGCCACAGCGTGAGGACTTGGCCTATCTGGTGAGTTGTCAGTATGAGGATGATGCTCCTTGTGTACCCAATGCATTGATGTCACGCACAGATGTGCGTGTGCTGATGCTCAAGGGTAGGGGATTGTCTATTAATCGCAATAATACATTATTACATGCTGTAAATGATGTACTTCTGATTGCAGATGATGACTGTCAGTATCTGCCCCAGATGGTAGATGAGGTATTGAAGGTGTACCAGGAGAATCCTGATGTAGATATTGCTTTGTTCAAGGTAGATGGAATGTCAAAATATTATCCAACCCAAGTGACTGACTATACCATGAAGGACTTTCTGGGTCCTTATAGCATTGCCTCCGTTGAGATGACACTTCGTTGCAGTTCTGTGCGCTCTTGCGGTCTGCAGTTTAATCCCAACTTTGGTTTGGGAAGCAAGTCTCTGGCTTCGGGTGAGGAACAGGTATTCATCAAGGATGCACTCGACAAGGGACTGGAGGTCCGCTTCTTTCCCTGTACCATAGGGACAACAAAAGAAGGTACCACAGGTGATCTTTTCCTCAATAACCCACTTGTTCAGCGTTCAAAAGGAGCCACATTCTGCTACCTCTTTGGTTCGGTAAAAGCATTCGTGCTTTGCTTTAAGGAATCGCTACATTATCTTATCTATAAACGAGTTAACCCTATTAAACTATTGTATCAAATGAACCTTGGAATACGCTTGTGCAATTCATTCGTGAAAGCTAAGTAGCCAAGGTGGTCAACGCATATGTGTTAGAACTTATATGAATAGAGTCAGTATTGTCATACCCGTGTATAATCGTTCGGATTATCTCCCTCGATTGTTCCGCTCTCTCGAAGCCATTACTTATGATGGTTTTGAGGTGATATTGGTTGACAATGCCAGTACTGACAATTCGTTGGCTTTGTGTCAGCAGTTTGCCTTGCGATCTTCAATCTCCGTTAAAGTAGTAGAGGAAAGTCAGCCTGGAGCCTCTTTTGCCCGTAACAAAGGTCTGAATGAATGTAATACAGAGTGGGTATATTTCTTCGATTCGGATGATGAATTGTCAAGTGATTTCCTATCCATTCTTATGCCTTTGACAGATGATAGAGATGTGGTATTTCTGCCTACTCTTCAGGTTTGTGGTGAGCATTCTTATATCCGCCCCTATAAGGCAACAGATGATGCTGGTTACCAAATACTTTCGTCAATGCTCAACTCTCCCTCTATGCTATTCCGCACCTCTTGGCTTCGTGGCATTGGTGGTTGGAATGCCTCTCTTACAGTTTGGGATGATTGGGAACTGGGTGTTCGCGTATTGCTTCATAAACCTCGCTATGTATGGTACACAGAGAAGGCCTTTCATCGTCTTTATGTGCATGAGGAGAGTATCACCGGTCCTTCTATGTCACACAATTTAGAAGGTAAGTTGGACTGTCTTTTATGTGTCGCTAACCAACTGAAATCTTTACATCATCGTAAGGCGCTCTTCTTCCGTTACATTCTGCTTGAAGGATATCTGAAGAAGGAAGGATATAGAGTGGAGAAGAATAGTTCGCTCGCTATTTGCCAGAGAGAGATGCACATGAATCCTTGGATACAGTTGTGTGGCCGTATCCTCGTTAACTATATACGCTTAGGTGGTCGAGGTGCCTGGCGTATTGCTTGTGCAGTATAAGAGATGAATTTAGGGTAAGAATGAAGAATTTAGGTATGAAAGATTGCATTAAGCATTGAAAAATTGTATTTTCCACCATAATTATAAATATTCACATGAAAAAGAAAAACCTAATTGCTCTTGGATTTGGCGCAATGATGTGTGTCGGTTGTGGCACACCGAAAAGTCTTCAAAGTATAGGCTTGAAGGATGCCTATAAGAATGACTTTCTTATTGGTGTGGCACTTGATCAAGGTATCGTTACCCGCAAGGACCAGAAGAGTATTGACCTCATTTTGGAGCAGTTCAACGCTGTCTCTCCTGAGAGTGTGTTGAAGCCTGAGTATCTACATCCTGCTCCCAATCGTTGGAACTTCAACATGGGTGATGCTTATTGTCAGTTCGCTTCTGACCACGGTTTGAAGGCTTTGGGCCATACCTTGGTTTGGCATAACCAGACGCCCAACTTCTTCTGGCTCAACAATGACGGTACGCCAAAGACCCAGGAGGAGATGCGCTCTCATCTCATTGAATATCTTGAGAAAGTTGTGACTCACTATCGTGGCAAGGTATATGCTTGGGATGTGGTCAATGAGATTATTGATGAGGATGGTTCGTATCGCCGAGACAAGGGTTGGGAGAAATACTACAAGGATCTTGATGAACTCGTTTGTCTGGCCTTCAGTACAGCTCAGCGCTGTGATCCCGATGCCGAACTCTATTACAACGACTTCAATATGTGGCGCCCCTCAAAGGTACAGGGGGCAGTTCGCTTGGTGAAGATGCTCCAGAGCAAGGGTATCCGTATAGACGGAGTGGGCATTCAGGCACACTGGGGACTCAATTTCCCTGACATGAAGGATGTGGAAAATGCAATTGATGCATTTGCCGAACTGGGTGTGAAGGTGATGATCACCGAACTTGATATCGATGTGCTCCCTCTTACAAAGGAAGGACAGGTGATAGGCAATTCACTGCAAGATCCTGTATATCAGCGTCCCGAATTTGTAAAGTATCTCAATCCCTATGCAGAGGGTCTGCCCAAGAGTGTGGACAAGGAACTGGCCAACCGTTATGAGGAAATCTTCAAGACCATTCTCAAGAAGCGCGACAAGATATCGCGTGTCACCTTCTGGGGATTGCAGGACGGCCTCTCTTGGAAGAACGATTATCCTGTACCTCACCGTAAGAACTATCCCATGCTCTTCGACCGTCAGTTGCAGAAGAAGCGTGCCTTCTATAAGGTCCTGAAACTTGGAAGCAAGTAGCTTTGAGCGTTGCGAAGACGGGCCTCGTGGTGAATCGTGAGGAATGGTAAAGCAACGAATGATGCTAATACTTCGCAAAACAATAGCGAGGAGCGGCTAAAAGGGGAGGGATTG
The DNA here is from genome assembly GCA_045629325.1 of Bacteroidaceae bacterium. Lineage (GTDB taxonomy): Bacteria > Bacteroidota > Bacteroidia > Bacteroidales > Bacteroidaceae > Physcousia. The sequence continues at coordinate 22,593 of JAZQQX010000060.1, forward strand.
ACACGATAATAGTACATGATAATAGTAAAAGATGAGGGTATGCTCAAATAGAACATACCCTCATCTTGTTTTTATTTTAGGAAATGATATACCAGTTGGTATTTTAGGTTCAACTCATATGTTATTTCCTTTTTTACTCTAAATTGTTTTCAGTTTTTCAGCATCTTCTTACTTTACCATTACGATACCGTCCTCTGATGGGATGGTGACTTTCAGCAAGCCCTTGGGCTTCACCTTGGTAGGAACGATAGAAGGAGTGTTTCCACCGGTGTACATCTCCACCTCCTGACCCTTGAACATGGGCAGGTCAAGATTGAGTTTGAGGGGTTCTTTCGTTGCATTGACAGCGGCCAAGTACCACTTGTCACCATGACGGCGAGCCATAACGACATACTTGCCGGGATAACCATCGATGTAGCAAGTCTCATCCCAGGTGGTAGGTACATTCTTCATATAGTCGATGCATACAGCAGGTGCCTCTTGCATGTTGTTGGGCACGAGGGCAAAGTTCTGTATGGGGTTTTGGAACAGGATGGTGGTAGCCAACTCAAATACATCGGTGGTCTTGCGGAAGTTGCCCTTGTTGGGCTCTCTGTGCAGACGGCGACTCAAGAAACAGCCACCAAACTCCATACAGCCCTGTGCATTTCTGATGAAGGGATGAAGACAGGTGTTCATAGCCTCCATGTCGCAACTGCGCTGGTTGAAGTAGATGTTCTCACTGGCCAGTACGGCCTCACTACCCACATAGTTGGGGTACATTCGTTCCCAACCGCGAGGGATGGTACAACCATGGAAGATCACCATCAGGCCATTGTCATCAGCATCGCTGAGTATCTCCTCGTACTGTTGCATGGTAGGTTGCTTGTCGCCTGAGAAGAAGTCGACCTTGATACCCTTCACGCCCTGGGCTTTCATCCAACGCATCTCCTTCTTGCGGATGATGCTGTTGTCCATACGGTTGATGGGGCCTTGCTCAATGTCGTTCCAGTAGCCACTCGAACTATACCAGAGGAATACATCCACATTCTTGGAATGGGCATACTTGATGAGGTCTTCCATCTTTTCGTGACCGATATTCGTGTCCCACCAGTTGTCGATCAGCACATACTCATATCCCATAGCAGCAGAGAAGTCAATGTACTTCTTCTGGTCCTCATAGTTGATAGAACCGTCCTGCCATACAATCCAACTCCATGTGCCACGACCAAACTTATAGTCGTTCTCCGTTTCATAGAGAGGCTTCACATAGTTCCAGGGAACGGTTGTCTCAACGATAGGCTTGAGCGTCTCACCCACGGTGATGGTACGCCAGGGAGTTGCTCCGGGAAGAGCGAAGGCAGGTTCGATGGTACCGTTGCCGTTAAACTCCTCGGGCATGGGGAACTCCAGTTTGTACATGCCATTCTTGTAGTCGGAGAGTCGCGAACCACAATAGTGGCTGTCCACACCAGTCTCGCTGATCAGCACCCATCCCTCTGAAGGCTGATTCACATGGAAAAGGCAAGGGAAGGTATAACCGTGACCATACTGTGAACGCTTGTTCATGGGAGCATCCAGCACATAGTCCTCCTCATAACTGGGTTTGGTACGCTTCCAGCCAATCATTGCATCACTCTGGGGGCAGATGAATGTAGTGGTACCGTCAGGCAAGCGGAATCCTGTGGCTTCGTCCATGATTCGAACGCTACCCGTTTCGCCCTGCTTGGCCAAATTATATCTGAATGCCACATCATTGTCAGTGATCATCATCTCGACCACCATTTTCTGCTTACGGCCATTCTCAAGTGTCCAAAGCGCATGAGTAGCCTTGTAACTGATGGAACTGAACTTACTGCGGTTCATGGTGTAGGTCTCGGACACGGTATCAACCTTGCAGTCAGTAGCCTTCATATTCTTTGAGAAATCTCCGATGTTGGCCACAAATCCGAGAGGCGAATCATCGAGCATGCTCAAGTTGTTGAGTTTCACACTGTAGGTGGGTGCACCGTTACATTTCAGTTCAACAGCCAAAGCCCCGTTAGGACTCTTCACCGTTGTGTCGGCCAAAGCCATAACAGGAAGAAGGCTGGCAAAGAGGAAAGAGAATAATTTCATTGTATTTAATAAATTTAAAGTCTGTGAGTAGTTTTGGTCAATATGTGTTTTCAGTTGCAAAGATAATCATTTATAACATAAATCATGGCTTTGGTTGAGTATTTTTTTTCTATCTTATCCTTTTTTATGCGTGCATTATTATATTTTGCTTGAAGTAAATCTTTGAATCGGTGGAAGAATCATCCTTGCAATGATTGTACAAAAAAGAAGTATAAGATGTTCAAAAGGGAAGATATTGTTTGGTTGTGAACATTTTTTTTTCTAATTTTGCACAGAAATGATGATGCAACCATATTGGTTCGTTTTATTCTAAAGAATAGATTTTCATATGGCAACGAGAATTGAAGACCATGGGCGTAAGTATATCGGTTCGCAACTATATTTTTTTGAAAGAGTAGGAAGTTCGGACTTGGTGGAGAAGACCTACATGCTCGGCCGTATACTCCTGGTGAATATCACAAGGGGTACGGCAAAGGTTGAGATCAACGGTAAGATATTCCACCTTACAAAGAGCAATTTCCTGTTTCTCCCTCCCCACAGTAGCATTCAGATACTCGAATCTTCGAGCGACCTGGAAGCTGTGATCGTAGGATTTATGATGGCTCTGCAAGAAGTTATCCTGCAGAAACTCGGTCATGCATTCTTTGTATTTGTTTTCAAGAAGTTGGTATGGAAATTAAGCGAAGAAGGCAAGCGCATAATGGATGCATTCTGCGTGTTGTACGAAGGACATTGCAAGTCGCCTACAGATGTCTATTCAGCAGATATTGCCAACTCAATGTTCAACATCTTCCTCCTTTCATTCTATCAGAATGTAAAGGCACTCTTTGAGAAAGATGATGCAATGACCACACTCAATAGCAAATCTCTTGCGGCCAGGTTTGTATTCCTCCTTCATGAGAATTTCAAGCAAGAGCATTCAGTAGCGTTTTATGCCGATAAGTTGTGCATCTCCAGCAAGTATCTCACGCAAATCATCAAGTCAAACACAGGCACCACACCCAAGGTGGCCATTGATCACGCACTTGGAGTAGAGGCCCTGTTCCTATTGGGCAATACCTCGCTCAATGTACAGGAGATAAGTTTGCAATTAGGATTCCCCGATCAGAGTTATTTCGGTAGATTCTTCAAGCGACTCTTTGGCATGTCTCCTCTTCATTATCGTATGAATCCCGACCTCAAACTGTTGGAGAAGATTCGTGAGGAAACCCGTTCGTTTGAGGAACTGGAGTAGTGTGGCGGGTTTAGGGCGTGTTTAGCGTTGGAAAAGTTTCTCGATAAACTCCTCCAAAGCAGCGCCTCTCAATTTCTCACCGATGATATAACCCCTTCTGTCCACAACGAAGATGCTGGGTATGTATTCCACTCTGTACTCACTGATACTCTGACGGTTGAAGTCAATAAAGTTGAGCCAGGGAGTCTGGAGTTCACCCAAAGCCTGTTTCCAGTCATCTGCGTTTTGGTCGGAACTGATGGAGATAATCTCGAGTCCTTTGTCATGATAATTGTCATAGAGACGCTTCAGGGTAGGTATCTCCTTGCGACAAGGTTCACACCAACTTGCCCAGAAATCGAGCAAGATGTATCGTTTTCCACGGTTGGTAAACGATAAAATCTCCGTTTCGCCCTCCTTGTTCTTGACACTCACCGTTGGAGCCTTGTCGCCCAGCAGGGTTGGAGGATACACCTCTTCTTTCACCTCACGGCCATAGTAACTCTGTTGGGCCTCTTTGCTCAGGGAGTTATAGAGATCCTGATAGGACTTGTCCAGACGACCCGAAAGGCGGAGCATCAGGAGCGGTCCCATGAATGTCTGACTATGACGCTTGATGATACCATTGAGCATCTCATTTTTCTCCTTGAAGGTAGAAACGATACGGTCCACATACTGTCGGCCATGCTGTGTGTTGTACATATCAGCGATAATCTGCTCGTTGTTGTACGCCTTGGAGCGTGCAAATATCTCAAACACATCGTCATATTCCTTCCTCACATTCCGGTCGATGCTGTCTATGAAGTTGGCGTATTGAGTCACGGCCTGAGTGTAGGTGTCGTTCAGACCGGCCCCTTCCACCTTGATGCGATCCTCGATGGTCTTCGACTCCGTAGAGCGCACCCTTCCGCTCAGCACGATAGTCTCGCCAGGCTGAGCCACAACCTCTATGTTACCCTTGTGGTTGAGGATGTTGATGCAAATGAGGCGAGGCTCGTTGAGCGGTATGGTGATCTCTTCATCGTTGCTGGGTGTCAGTTTGGCGATGATGGGATTCATCGACTTGTTGTTGGCACCCCACGAGAGCGTAACCGTATCAGTCTGGTGATAGCTCTTCAGTTTGAATTTCATCACAACATCTTGCTGTGCCCATGCAGAGAGCGACAGGCAAAGCAAGGAGGCAAATAAGGTTAGAAGTCTATTCATGGCTGATAGGGTGACGATTTTCTCGATTATTCTCGTTATCTGTTGTTGCTTGTGAGTGCGTATTATGAGTTCATGCTCAAGAGGAACTCATCGTTGTTGCGGGTAGATTCCAGACGGCTCTTCACCTCGTTCATAGCCTCGATGGGATTCATGTCGGAGAGGAACTTACGGAGTATCCACATGCGGTCGAGAGTGGTCTTGTCGTGAAGCAAATCGTCTCGGCGAGTAGAACTTGCCACAATGTTGACAGCAGGGAAGATTCGCTTGTTAGAGAGTGAACGGTCGAGTTGCAATTCCATGTTACCCGTACCCTTGAACTCCTCAAAGATCACCTCATCCATCTTCGAACCCGTATCGATCAAGGCAGTAGCAATGATGGTCAGACTACCACCGTTCTCAATGTTACGGGCGGCACCGAAGATACGCTTGGGCTTGTGGAGCGCATTGGCATCCACACCACCGGTGAGCACCTTACCACTGGCAGGCGATACCGTGTTGTAGGCACGAGCCAGACGCGTGATGCTATCCAGGAATATCACCACATCGTGACCACATTCCACCATTCGCTTCGCCTTCTCCAGCACGATGCCCGCAATCTTCACATGGCGCTCAGCAGGTTCGTCAAAAGTAGAGGCAATGACCTCTGCGTTGACCGTACGGGCCATGTCGGTCACCTCCTCAGGACGCTCATCGATGAGGAGCATCATCAGGTAAACCTCAGGATGGTTGGCGGCAATGGCGTTGGCGATATCCTTCATGAGGATGGTCTTACCCGTCTTGGGCTGTGCCACGATAAGCGCACGCTGACCCTTACCGATAGGAGCAAAGAGATCCACCACGCGAGCACTCATATTGTCGTTCTTGCCCTTGCAGAGTTTGAATTTCTCATCGGGGAAGAGAGGCGTGAGGCTCTCAAAGGGACTTCTGTCGCGTACCAGGTTGGGCGCACAACCATTGATAAGTTTGATATTGGAAAGTGGGAAGAATTTCTCACCTTCGCGAGCCGGACGAATGGTACCTTCTATTACATCTCCAGTCTTCAGGCCATATTGCTTGATGAACTGTGGACTCACGAAGACATCATCGGGAGAGGGAAGATAGTTGTAATCGCTTGAGCGCAGGAAACCCGTTCCCTCGTTCAGCACCTCAAGCACACCCTCCACAGTGATGATATTGTCGAAGTCATACTTCTCCATTTTCTTCTCCTTGGGTGCAGGCTTTGCCACCTCTGTGGGTTCGTTCACCATCTCTTCCTCTTCGTAGAGATCGGCAGGTACATCATCAAATTCGATGGTAGGTACATCCTTCATGATGATGAAGTCAGGTTCCTCTTTCTCAAGAAACTCCTTTATCTCCTCATCTGTATATTCGGGTTCTTCCTCTTCCTCGTTGTTCTCGGCATGATTCTCCGCATAGAGCGACTTCTTGTCCAGTTCGCCCTCTTCCTCCTCCTCGGTGTATTCAGCACCCTCTATGTAGCCCTCACCCTGAGGCATCTCCTCATTGGTGAAAGTCTCCTCCTCGGGTGCTTCCATAGGAGTCTGCTCTTCGGTGGTCTCTGCCTCGGGAGCTTCCTCGGGTTGGGGAGTCGTTTCTTCAGCCGTAACCTTGGTTGCCTTGGCACTCTTGCGGGTACGCTTCTTGGGCGCCTCCTTCACAGTTTCAGCAGGCTGTGCCACCTCGGTAGCCACCATTTCAGTTTCGCTCATCTGGCTGTCAAGGGTTTCGGCAGAAGCCTGTTCGGCCACTTCCTGTGCCTCAGCCTTGGCAGACTTTCGGGTACGCTTTGAGGCAGTCTTCTTAGCCTCAGCCACAGTGGTGCTGAAGGGGTTAGCGGCCTTCTCAGCCTCTTTCTTGGCCTTCTTGCGCTCCTTGGTAGTTTCGAGATTCTCGCCTTCGCCCTCCTGTGTAGCAGTATAGACCTTGCTGGTCTTGGTGGTGCGCGAGATGCGAGCACGCTTCGCCTTGGGCTCAGCAGTCTCCTTCGACTCCTTGGATGCTTCTTTATCTATGATGTCGTATATCATCTCCATTTTGTCATCGCTTGTCTTCGAACCGAGTTGCTGGGCAATGCCCTGCAGTTCGTCCATACTCATCTTTTCAAGTTCACTCTTTTTGTACATCTTCTTTTCGTATGTGAATAGGTTCTTATTGTTCCCGAGCGTAGTAAGTCCGCTTTGGCATTCAGAGATGCCGTTGTCAAATGGTTGAAATAGGGGAGGACCGACCGTTCGTTAAGACATAGTTTACACACCTTCAGTATGTTAAACTACGATAGATCTGCTGAACAATAAGTAGGGGTAATTATCAATCTTAATGTGAGAGGAAAATCTCCTCTTGCTTTATCTTAATGCAAAGTTAGTATTATTTTTTGAAGTTACAAATTTTTTATGTAATTTTGTGAGGTGGAAGTGGTAAAAAACTTCCTCTCCTTATAATATATATTCGCGCGTAAAGCATCTTTATATACTTTATTTCATGGCAACTGTCAATCCTTTTATGCAGGTTGAAGGCCTCACTCGCAGGGTAGGCGATCGTGTGCTTTTTGAGAATGTCTCTTTTGGCATTGCCGAGGGGCAACGCGTAGGTCTTATTGCGCAGAACGGCACCGGTAAGAGCACCCTTCTCAACATTCTTGCAGGGCAGGACACGGCCGATGAGGGCAATGTCATCTACCGCCGTGACCTTCGTGTGGGCTATCTGCCTCAGGAGCCTCACTATCCCCAGGATCTCACCGTGATGGAGGCATGTTTCTGGCATGGCAATTCCACCACCAATCTCATCCGCGAGTATGAGACCTGCCTCGAGACACCCGGCAATCCCGGTTTGCAGGAGATACTCGACCGCATGGATCACGAGAATGCCTGGGACTACGAGACACGCAGTAAGCAGATTCTTGGCAAACTTCAGATACACGACTTCCAGCAACCCCTCTCACAGTTGAGTGGAGGTCAACTCAAGCGTGTAGCCCTGGCCAATGTGCTCATCACACAGCCCGATATGCTCATCCTCGATGAGCCCACCAACCATCTCGACCTCACTATGATCGAGTGGCTTGAGTCGCATCTCAGTCATAGCAGTATGACACTTCTCATGGTTACGCACGACCGTTATTTTCTCGACCGTGTGTGCAATGAAATCCTTGAGATGGACGACAATACGCTCTATTCCTACAAAGGCAACTATGCCTACTATCTGGAGAAGCGACAGGAGCGTGTGGATGCCACCAATGCCTTGATAGCCAGGGCCAACAATCTCTACCGTACCGAACTCGACTGGATGCGCCGTATGCCCCAGGCCCGTGGTCACAAAGCCAAATACCGTCAGGATGCCTTCTACGAACTGGAGAAGGTGGCCAAGCGTCACATCCAGGAGGAGCAGGTTCGCCTTGAGGTGAAGTCGGCTTACATCGGTAGCAAAATCTTCGAGGCACAATATGTCAGCAAGTCCTTTCCTGCCCGTTCGGAGAAGGAGAAGCCACTCGTCATCCTCAACGATTTCTATTACAACTTCTCACGCTATGAGAAGATGGGCATCGTGGGAGGCAACGGTACAGGCAAGAGTACCTTCCTCAAGATGCTTCTGGGCGAGATACAGCCCGACAAGGGGCGTTTCGTGATAGGCGAGACAGTCCGTTTTGGCTATTTCAGTCAGGAGGGCATGCAGTTTGATGAGCAGATGAAGGTGATAGATGTCATTCGCCGTATCGCCGAGTACATCGACCTGGGAGGAGGCAAACACCTCTCCGCCATGCAGTTCCTCCAGCACTTCATGTTCTCGCCCCAACAGCAACAGAACTATGTGTACAAACTCTCCGGAGGAGAGCGCCGTCGCCTCTATCTCTGTTCGGTACTCATGCAGAATCCCAATTTCCTCGTACTCGATGAGCCCACCAACGACCTGGACATCATCACCCTTCAGGTGCTCGAGGAATATCTGCGCAATTTCCAGGGATGCGTCATCGTGGTTAGTCACGACCGTTATTTCATGGACAAGGTGGTCGATCATCTCTTGGTGTTCCGCGGTGAAGGAAAGATCGATGACTTCCCCGGCAACTACACCCAGTATCGTGATGCCGAAGAGGAGCGTGAACGACAGGAGAGTGCTAAGTTGGCCGAGATGAAGGCACGCGAACAGCAGTCACAGACCTCCGAGACACCTCGCCGTCAGCATGCAGAGAAGCGTCGACTCACATTCAAGGAGAAGAAGGAGTTTGAACAGTTGGAGATTGATATTGAAGCACTTGAGGCAGAGAAGAGTCAGATAGAGGCGGCCTTGTCGAGTGGCACTATCAGTGTGCAGGAGATTACCGACCTCAGCAAGAGGTTGCCTGTGCTCAATGAAGAACTCGATGAGAAGTCCATGCGTTGGCTTGAATTGAGCGAATGGGCATAATCTCTTATATCTGCAAAAAAATCAGTTAAAATTTGCATAGTCGTAAAAAAAGCAGTACCTTTGCACGACTTTTAAGGATGGTCTGGTAGCTCAGTTGGATTAGAGCAGCAGCCTTCTAAGCTGCGGGTCAAGGGTTCGAGCCCCTTCCAGATCACAAAAATAGGAGACTTTAGGGTCTCCTTTTTTGTTTGTCTGTCATACTCTCACCCTTGCCCCGAATGGGTCAGGGTTGTTCGGGCTTCGCCCTCACCAAGCGTTGCAGTCGAGCCCCTTCCAGATCACAAAAATAGGAGACTTTAGGGTCTCCTTTTTTGTTTGTCTTACTTTTGAGCGTTGCCTAAGAAATCACATTCGACGATGCGGAGTTCGGAACGAACCTTGTCCCCGTCCTTTGCCTTGTAGAGGTCAAGTTCGTTGGCTACAGGAGCAACCAGTTCGGTGATCTGGCCGAAGGCTTCTTCGCTTGTGGCCGTACCTTTGAGGCGTATGGTGATGGTCTTGGCCTTGATGGGTTGCTTCACGGGCAAGTGAACATAGCCCAGGGATTGAGGTGTCTTGCCTTCCCATATAACCGTGTTGCCTGCAAGTATCTCGAGCGGATAACTGCGTTGGCGCCATCCCGTGAGTTTCATCACAATCTCGTCAATCAGGGTCTCGTTAGCAAACTCATAGCGAATCCATGCCGTAGAACTCTTGCCATCGTTCTTCCATTCGGTATCCTCGCTGTCGTCAATGCTGTTTTGCGCGTCAGACTGATTGCAACCAGCCGTCACACTTATGGGGCGGAAAGTCTGTTTCATGGGTTGCCAAGAAGGTGTCTGGGGTGTCTCGCCCCTCACGGGATTGAAGGTGAGAGGAACGGGATAGTTGCCACAGTCTATGGTGACCGAACCCTTTGCCTCGGGCAGTCCTTCCACCTCGTAGGAGATAGTAGCCTTGCCTCGCGCACCCGTGCTTCGCACCATGAAACGGTTGACACCACACTCCACAGCGAGGTTGAGCGAACGGATAGAGTTGGGATTTCGGCGCCACTCGTCACGATACTCCATGCTGTCACGAAGTGCCATGCCACCTATCCACTCAATGGGACCCTTGATGCTAAAATGCACCAGATTGTTGGCCAAAGGATGACGCTTACCGTTGGCATCAACCACCTCAAACTCGAAGAGCGAGATGTCACTACCATCAGCATTGAGACGCAGTCCCAGGGGATGAAGCGACCTAATGGCAAGTTGCTTGGGAGCCCCAACGGTATGCAAAGCATGACGACTCAACTCCTTGCCGTCCTTGTCGAGCGATACAGCTTCGAGCGTGCCAGCCTCAAAGGTGATGTTGCTGAAACGATGAAGGAAATGATAATCAATCTGCTCCTTGCCCACCTCCTTGCCGTTGAGCAAGAGTTTGACACGAGGCGCATCGCTTACCACAAAGACAGGCTTGACCGTGCCCTCGGGGTAGTTCCAATGACCCACGATGTGCGTACGGCTTGCCTCGGGAGTCACCCATCCGTTCCACATCACTTGATGCGCATAGAAGGCATCCTTGGGCAGACGCATTGCATCCACCACGCCCGATGTGCGATAGTTGGACTCGCCACGATTGTGCGTATTGGTGTCGGAGAAGATGATCTTGGCACCACCGTTGCTGATACGGTCACCCATGCCAGGACGCTCCTGCCAGTAGTCAAACCATCTGCGCACCATCTCCACGGCAAACTGGTCGTTGTTCTGATTGTATGCCGAAGCATCAGCATCCTTGTAGAGCGGACCCACGCCATGCCTGTGAATCTTACCTCCTATACCCACAGGACTCCAGTCGTCCCAGTATCTGCGCAAGGCTTCATCACGGCAGTACTCCATGGCCCATACAGGTTTGCCAGCCGACTTGTTGATATAAAGCATCTCACCGCCATACTCTGCAGAGGTATGGACATTGAGCATCTCACGCGAACCTATGGCTCTGCCTCCGTGAGGATCGTAGAGGTCGCGAATGGCCTTCATCTCGCGCATGTGAGCCTCGCTGATGCCCTTGTTGCCACACTCGTAGAAGAGGATGCTCGGGTTGTTGCGGTTGTAGATGATGGCATCGCGCATCAGTTCTGTGCGTTGCTCCCAGTGACGGCCCGTGACATCCTTCTCGGCATCACCCGCAGGCATAGCCTGGATGAGTCCCACACGGTCGCACGACTCGATGTCCTGCTTCCAGGGACACACATGCATCCAGCGCACGAGATTGCCACCCGACTCCACCTGCAACCTGTTGCTGTAGTCCGAAAGCCATGCCGGTACGCTCATGCCCACACCCGGCCACTCGTTGCTGGTACGCTGTGCATAACCGTGCATCATGATGGTGCGACCGTTGAGTATGGTCTGTCCATGCTCGAAGGCTGTCTGACGGAAGCCCGTGGTGGTGACCATCTCATCACTGCCCACACGAGTCTTCACATCGTAGAGATAACCATATCCCCACGACCAGAAATGGAGGTCAGAAGCCAGCGTCTCGGCCTTGAGTGTCAAGGTCTGTCCAGCTCCTATGCTTGTTGGCTGTGAGGTGAAATGTGCTATGCGCTTACCCGTCTGCTTGTCGATGAGGTCAACCTGCAGACTCACATCCTGTGCCTTGCCCGACTCGTTGCGAACCTGCGACTCCACATGCACCGTAGCCTTGCGACCAGGTATGTCGAAATGGTCGGCATACACATACACACCCGTGGTGCCCAGATTGCTGTAGAGCGGGAGAGTCTGGTAGAGTAGGGGTGTGACATGCAGTTTCACATTCTTCGGCAGACCTCCATAGTTGGCATTGAAATTCTTGTTGTTCCACTGGAAAGTGGCAGGCTTGAGTTCGTTGTTGGGCAGACTGTTGCCGTCCTGTGTCACCTCGCCCTCTGTCGAGGCCCCACGCTCGTGATAGCCCCAGTCGTTGTTGGTCAGCACCTCGAGGCGGTTGGTCTGTCCTATAATAATATAAGGTGTGAGGTCGAAGCCAAAAGCCATGACGCCATTCTCGTGCAGACCCACATACTTGCCGTTGAGCCACACCTCAGCACTCTGCCTTGCCCCCTCAAACTCGATGAAAACCTTCTTATTCTTCCACGATTTGGGAGCCACGAAAGACTTGCTGTATCGCACCGTGTCGTCAGGCAGACGCTCAATGTGTACTCGGTAGGCATACTCCTCGTTCCATGCATGGGGAAGCGTCACATCCCTCTCCGGAGTGAGACGCGTCTGTGCGATGTGCCAACCCTGGTTGAAGTCAATGTGATGCTGTGCCGTAAGCCACTGTGGCAGACCAAAGAGCATACACAGCGCCATCAGTCTGACAAACATATGACCCGTATTAACGCAGGTGTTACCTGTTTTGATAAACTGATTCGCTATGTTTACGAGTCGGTTATCTTCAACAGCGAGTTGACAGTCTTTTTTAACGAATCGCATATATTTTTTAACGAGTTGAAAATCCTTCATTTAATGCAGATTTATGAAAGTGATGCTTCACTTATATTTTTCGTTGCGAACAGCACCTGTGCACCGCCACACAGCAAGTCATCAGGTTTTTCACACTAAATGCAACAATCCTTTCCGTTTGGGCCATTTTATATGATAATTTTTGGACAAAAGGTTGATTTGTACAACGATTTGTCTGAAAAGTGCAAACATTCTCCCTTTTTATCGGAGATAATAGTCGAGACCTCCGCTGATCTGCAGAAGCGAAATCTCACACATCTTCGCATCGTATTCCACCTGAAGCACACGCTCCTCCGCATCGAGCAGGTTCTTCTCCACCTGACGCATGTCGAATCCCGAGAGGTTGCCCAACTTGTATCGGTCCATAGCAATCTCCAGGTTGTTCTTGGCAATCTCCAGGTTGCGCTGTTGCAGTTCGAGCAGGTCGAGGTTGTTGCGGTAAGTCTGGTAGAAGGTATGGAGGTTGGCTTTCAGGTCGAGTTCGAGTTGCTCGGCCTGTAGTTTGCGGTTTTTGATGGCAATCTCGGCATTCCTTCGCTCGCGCCTTTTGTTGCCATCGAAGATGTTGAAGCCCACCGTCAGACTGCCCGAGAGACCCAGGTTGTCGCGCACACGCGTTGCGCTTATATCATAATTGGAATGCGTGTAGCCATATTGCGCATTGAGTCGCAGGTAAGGATAGTTGCGTGAGAGCACCTTCTTGAGGTCCTGCTCGGCCAGCAAGGTGCTTTGTGAGGCATAGAGTAGGGAGTTGTTGGCCTCCAAGGTGTGAGCCCAGAGCTGGTCCATCATGAGGTCGCTACGCACATCAATCGTGGTGTCGGCAATGCTGATAGGTGCATCGATGGGGTCGTTCACCATCAGTTTGTTGAGCCTGATGCGCGAAGCCAGCACCGACTCCAACTGCCTTACATAAGCCGAACTGTCAGCGTGGAAGTCCACCTCAGCCTGATGATAGTCCAGACCCGAGAAACGGCCCGTCTGGTAGTTGAGTTGGGCTATGCGCAGTCTCTCCCGTGAGAGCGACATGGCATACTGGTAGTTGCGACTTCGTATGGCCTGCTGTATGTAGTGGTAATATTCGGAGGCAATGTCCGCTATGAGGTCCTCTATGGCCATGCGTGTAGCCGTCTCGCCCTGTTGCTCGAGCGTGAGGAGTTGCTTGTAGTTGGTCTGAATCTTAAATCCATCGAAGATCATCCATCCCAGCGAAACGCCCACATCCATCGTCACATCGTTCACCATCGTGTTGCGTGTAGCCTCGTTTGTGGCCCTCGACACCGAGCGTTCGAAGGTGGTGAGATTGGGTCGAAGCGAAGCCGTTGCGTCCACCGTAGGCAAGGCCCCGGCATTGGCCAGTGTGGCATTGTTGTGCGTCACCTCTTCCTGGTTGCGCGTTATCTGCAGTTGGTAGTTCTTCTCCATGCCCTGCTCTATGCAGCCCTTCAGGTTGTAGCGAGAGGGGCTGGCAGTCTGTGCCTGCAGAGGCATCAGAGGCAGGAGCAGGCCCATGAGCACTCCCGCGAGCGAGAGGCCATGTCGGTGTGTGTTATCGTGAAGTGTCATATTTGCTTTTAATTTTCTTTCTTCTTCTTTGAGCGGTCTGTTGAGATATAACTGTAGATGGCCGGAACGACAAACATGGTCATGAATGTCGATATCAGCATACCGCCCACCACGGCTATACCCATGGCTATACGCTGGTTGCAACCCTCACCTGTGGCAAAGGCCAGGGGAATGAGGCCCAGGATGGTCGAGGCACTGGTCATCAGGATGGGACGGAGGCGCTGGAGTGAAGCCTCGCGTATGGACTGCATCTTGCTCTGTCCAGCCTCCTGCTTCTGGTTGGCAAACTCCACGATGAGGATACCGTTCTTGGCCACCAGTCCGATGAGCATGATGATACCGATCTGGCTGAAGATGTTCATCGTGATGTCGTACCAGTTCATGAATATCAGCGCTCCTGCTACGGCCAGAGGCACGGTGAGCATGATGATGACGGGATCCTTGAAACTCTCAAACTGTGCAGCGAGGATGAGGTAGATGAGCAGGATGGCCAGCACGAAGGCAAACATCAGGCTCGATGAACTCTCGCGGAACTCCTTCGAGTCGCCGGTCAGGGCCGTACGGAAGGTGTCGTCGAGTGTCTCCTTGGCTATCTTGTCCATCTCGTCCAGACCTTCGCCTATCGTCTTGCCGTCAGCCAGACCCGCAGAGATGGTAGCGGCCACGAAGCGGTTGTAGCGATAGAGTCGGGGAGGAGCGATACCGCCCGAGAGGTCGATGAGGTTGTCCATCTGCACCATGTTGTTCTTGTTGTTTCGGATGTAGATAGCCTTCAGGTCGGCAGGTTTGTTGCGGTGCTGACGGTTGATCTCGCCCTTTATCTCGTATTGCTTTCCGTTCATGTAGAAGTAGCCCATACGCTGTCCGGAGAGGCCATACTGGAGGGTCTGCGCCACCTCTCGGGTGCTCACGCCCAGGATGCTGGCACGGTCGCGATCGATGCTCAGGCGAGCCTCGGGCTTACTGAACTTCAGGTTGACATCGGCCATACGGAAGGTGGGGTTGGCATTGACCTTGGCCATAAACTCGGGCAAGATGGCCTGCAGTTTCTCGATGTTGGTGGTCTGGAGCACATACTGTATGGGCATACCGCCTCTTCGTCCGCCGAAGCTCGACTGCTGTTGCACGAACGAGCGGGCCTTGGTCTTCGTGGATACGGCCCTTGTCACCTTCTCTGCCACCTCCATCTGACTGTAGTCGCGGTCCTTGAGGTCCTTGAGCGTGATGCGTATGTTGCCCGACCCTGCGCTCACACGCGCTGAGGTGTTGTCGGCATCGGGGCAGATAGAGTCCACCAGGAGGTTGATGTCCTCAGTATAGTCGCGCATGTACTCGTAGGTGACGCCCTCTGTACCCTGCGTACGGATGGTGATCGACGAACGGTCCTCCATGGGTGCCATCTCCGAAGGGATGAGGTTCCAGAGCCACACGATGAGTCCTATCATCACAGCCACCACAGGGAACACCACCCAACGGTGCTTCAGTATGGCTCCCAAGGCTATGTAGTAATATTTGTTGAGTCCCACGAAGAACGGTTCGGTGAATCGGTAGAAGGCATTCTGCTTCTTTCGGCGCACCAGGATCTTGGTGGAGAGCATAGGCGTGATGGTGAGTGCAGCAAACGAGGATATACACACCGTACCCGCTATCACCATACTGAACTCGCGGAAGAGTCGGCCCGTGATACCGTCCATGAACACGATGGGTATGAACACGGCGATGAGGGTGATGGTGGTGGAGAGCACGGCAAAGAAGATCTCCTTGGCACCCTCGATACCCGCATCTAAGGGTTTCATGCCTCGCTCTATTCGCACATAGATGTTCTCCGTCATCACGATGGCATCGTCCACCACCAGTCCCACTGACAGCACGATGGCCAGCATCGTGAGCACATTGATGGAGAAGCCTGCCACATACATCACGAAGAACGAACCGATGAGCGACACGGGGATGACGATACAGGGCACCAGCGTCACGCGCCAGTCGCGCAGGAAGAGGAAGATGATGATGATCACGAGGATGAAGGCCTCGAAGATGGTGTTCTTCACCTCATCGATAGAGGCGCGGATGAACTTCGTGTTGTCGAAACTATACTTGAAGTGTACATCCTCGGGCAGGTCCTTCTTCATCTGCTCCATACGCTGGTACACGGCGTTGGCTATCTCGATGTGGTTGGCACCAGGCTGTGGCACCACCACCACGCCCACCATGGGCACACCGTTCATCTTCATGTAACTCTTGATGTCGGCCGGTCCCAGTTCGGCTCTACCGATGTCGCTGAATCGCACTATGCGGTTGCCGTCTTGCTTGAGTATCAGGTCGTTGAACTCCTTGGCCGTGTGCATCAGTCCCATGGTGCGAACGGTGAGCTCGGTGGTGTTACCTTCGATACTGCCCGAGGGAAGTTCCACATTCTCCTTGTCCACAGCGCTCTTCACATCGGTGGGTGTGATGCCATATCCGGCCATCTTCACGGGGTCGAGCCAGAGACGCATACAGTAGCGCTTCTCACCCCATATACCCACGCTGCTCACATCCGAGATGGTCTGCAACTGCTCCTTCACGGTGAGGTCGGCTATCTCGCTCAGTTCCAGCAGACTGCGCTTGTCGCTCTGGAGTGCAATCATTAGGATGGGCATGGCATCGGCATCGGCCTTCGACACGGTGGGAGGGTCGCAGTCGCGTGGCAGGAATCGCTGTGCTCTCGACACCTTGTCGCGTACATCGTTGGCAGCGGTCTCGAGGTCCACGGACAACTCAAACTCCACGGTGATGCGACATGAGCCTTGCGAACTCACACTCGACAGCGAGCGAATGCCCGGTATACCGTTGATGTTCTGCTCCAGGGGTTCGGTGATCTGATTCTCAATCACATCGGCATTGGCTCCGGGGTAGGAGCAGTCCACGGAGATGATGGGATTGTCCACCGAGGGGTACTCTCTTACGCCCAGATAGGTGTATCCGAGGAAACCGAACAGCAGGATGATGAGCGTCATCACCAGTGCCAGTACCGGTCTTCGTATGCTAAGTTCTGATATATTCATGGTCTGTGGTGTGTCGTTGCCTATTCTATTTCGTCAAGTGTCACGGGCAGGTCTGTTCTCAACTGGAGCGTACCCGAGGTGATGATGGTGTCGCCCTCTGCCAGTCCGGAGAGCACCTGTACCTCGCCTGCCGTACGGATGCCTGCCGTGATATCCACGGGCACGGCCTTGCCGTTGCGATAGCAGAACACCTTGTCCACACCCATCTCGGGCACGATGGCCTCCGAGGGTATCACCAGTGCGTCCTTTATCTCCTCCTTCTTGAGCAGGATGCTGGCATACTGGCCGGGCATGAGTTTGCGGTCACTGTTGGCATAGAGACCTCGTGCGGTAAATACATGCTGGTCCTTGTTGATCGACGACTCCACGGCATACACCTGTGCATGGAAGGCACTCTGGAATCCCTCCACATTGAAGTCCATGTTCACCCCCTTATGTATCTGGTTGGCATAGCGTTCGGGCACGGAGAACTCCACCTTCAAGGGTGTGATCTTCGTCAGTTTGGCCACCACCGTGCTGGGGTTGGCATAGGCACCCACGCTCACCTGTCGCAGACCGATGATGCCATCGAAGGGCGCATGCAGTTCGGTCAGTCCTATGTTCACCTTCACACCCTCTATCTCTGCCTCCAGCGTAGCCAGGTTGGTCTTGGCCTCCTCGTAAGCCTCCTGGCTCACACCGTCCTTCTTCAGCAGTTGCTCCTGACGGAACACACGGTTGCGTGCCAGCTCCAGCTGAGCCTGCAGTCGTTTGAGCTGAGCCTGCAGAGGTTTGTCGTTCACCTTGGCCAACAGTTGTCCCTTCCTCACGGCCGTACCTTCAGTGAAGGATATGCTCACTATCTTGCCCGAGGTCTCAAACGACAGGTCCACCTCCTCATCGGGGATGAGCAGACCCGTGGTCACATACTCGTCGGTGAGCAACTGTGGCTTCATCACGCGGGCATTCACATTGAGAGGGCGCATCGGACCGCCAGGACCGCCACCGGGGCCACCAGGACCACCCGGACCTCGTCCTGCTCCCGGCATACCGCCCGGGCCTGCCAGTTCCTCATTCACCTTGGGTTGCTGACTCCATATGCCTATCCCTATTGCTGCAGCAAGTCCCAAAAAGACCAACCCCCATTTCAGTTTCTTATTCATGTTCTATTCAGTCGTTTTTACCAGTTTGTTATCACTCTCTTCACGGCTTCGCCTTGCCCGGCTCCACCTAATTTATTTTATATAATATATGATTTGACCCACCAATCGTCAAAAAGTTTAATCTAATTTTGTGATTTTCAGTAAAAAAGTCATTCCTCCCCTCCCTTGTGATAGCAAACAACCAGATACATACACCCACCGTGCAGAAATAGCCATCCCTCCCCCCGACTAATCAAAATGTCACATTGTCACACGATGTCACACGATGTGAGCAAATACTACCGTGAGCCACCTCGTACTGTCAATATATTTCATTTCTATTCCTACCCCATTTATTATGTCTCCCCCTCTAGGGGGCGGGGCCTTCGTTCATTTTTGTTTCAATAATATTCTTATTCGTTCAATTCGTCCGATTTGTGGTCAAAAAAAATCCCCCTCACATGTGGTATTTCATGTATTTGTTATATTCATTCCGTTCATTCTAGTTCTAACTCTAAAACCTCTCCCCAGCAAATTCGATTTCTCTCCCCAGCACAGTGGCTTTTTCTTGGGCACAAAAAAAGCGACCAGACTCTCGTCCGGTCGCTTCCTTTGGTATGTGGTTTCTTACCTAACTTTCTAGGTCTATATTCCATCTATGTACAGTCAATTTAGGGATAGCTTAATAGTCAACTTGTCGCATCTCGGTTAGTCAACATATAGCCATTCAATTAGTCAACTTGTGGATTTTTCGTTGCAAAATTACACCTTTTTCACAATATATACAAATTTTGGACCAAATTCTGCGCAATTCGTTAACTTTCTCCGTAGGTCTCAGCGACTGAACATACCTTATCGCATCATCCCTCGATGAAAAAAGCCACCCCGGGGAAAATCGAGGTGGCTAGTTGGTAGGGTAGGGAAGTGGCGTTCAAGCATCAGGCATATCGGAAGTGACATCGACAGTAAGGTCTCCTTTGGTTATCTTCAGATTCCTTCCGGCCTTGATGGCCTCGGGGATCTTCTCGATGACTGCGAACATCAGGAGGAGACCAACGGCCGTGAGTACACTCCCATCGATGATGCCTACAGGGGGGACGAGGAAACCGCCCACGATGAGGATGATGCTGGTGGTGAGTGTGATGTAGAAGGTCTTCATGGGGCGTGAAAGTATAGTGTATAGTGTATAGCGTATAGTGTATAGAGTTTTGGGTATAGCGTATAGTGTATAGAGTTTTGGGTATAGTGTATAGTGTTTTGAGGTAAAGACTTGCACAAGTGGCGACAATATGCTAACTTTGCAAAAAAGGAAGATAGATATGGAAGATTTTAATTTTGAAGATCTCACTACATACAAGTATGCTCGTGCCTTAGTCAAAAGTGTATATGTCTTAATCAAGAAGTTGCCAAGAGAAGAACAATATGCTTTGGGTGACCAGCTGCGTAGAGCAGTGGTATCCGTTCCGTCAAACATAGCAGAGGGCATGAGCCGTATCTCAGAGAAAGAAAAGCTTCATTTCCTTGAAATCAGCTATGGTAGCCTGATGGAAGTACTTTGCCAGTTAACTCTTGCAAACGACCTGGGATACATCTCAATGCAAGAACTTATAACCGAAAGACAACACATCAGAGACACAGCAAGACTTATATCCGGCCTCCGTTCGTCTATTGAGAAGAAGATGGAGAGTGGTGTTTGATGTATAGTGTATAGCGTGTAGAGTATAGTGTGTAGTGGATGTTGAAGTGTATTGCTATGCGCAAGCACTCTCAACTCTATATTGCGCCTTGGCGCTCACTCTATACACTATACTTTCAACTCTATACTGCGCTTTGCGCTCACTCTATACACTATACTCTATACTCTATACTGCGCCCTAGCGCTCACTCTATACACTATACTCTATACTGAGCCCTAGCGCTCACTCTATACACTATACACTATACTCTATACTGAGCCGAGAAGGAAAACCCCAAGCCCTTGTGGGCTCGGGGTCGCGTGCTTAGGCACGCTTCTCCTTCTCCGCGTCCTTAATCGCTTGGAGATCCACGCTCTGGTTGCCCTTGGTCTCGGCAGAGAGGATGGCACGCTGTGCGATGCGGGTAGCGACCTTCGAGAAGGTGCAGTCCTTCATGATGGTCTTGAACTCGGTGCCGGGAGTCCAGTTGACCTTCACGCCGGTGATCTTGGAGGGCACGAACTCCTCTGCGGTGGCTGCAGGGTTGCTCTTGAGGCTGACATAGAAGCTGCCAAGCTCGCCGAGCGAAACCTTGTTGCCCTCGAGGAGCTGTTCGCGGATACAGTCTACTGCGAGGGTCAGGATGGCTGCGATGTCAGCACGACTGTAAACGGTACCGTGAAGAGAGATGTGGCGAGCGAACTCGTTGATGTCAAGATTCTTCACATACTGGGCCTTGGCGTAGAACTTCATCTTTGCCTCGGGATCCTGGGGATTGACTTGGGGTGATACTGAATAGTTGATCATAAAGCCCCCCTCCTGTCCCCCCCCATAGGGGGATGATTCCTTTCCGCTGGAGGGGGATGAGCGGGATAGGAGCCCTTGCGGGCGGTTTGTGTTTGTGGTTAGTGATTAGCGCCCAACGGAAAACCGTTGGGAACGGTGATTTT
>JAZQQX010000061.1:0-20448 GCA_045629325.1 Bacteroidaceae bacterium
TCAATATGTGCCATGATACCGATATTACGCGTCAAATGTAAATCCTGACTTGCCATTCTTCGCTTTAATTAAAATCTAAAGTGTGCAAATGCACGGTTAGCTTCTGCCATACGATGCATATCCTCCTTGCGCTTGAACGCGCCACCCTGCTCGTTATAGGCATCCATAATCTCTGCGGCCAACTTGTCAGCCATCGTCTTTCCACCACGCTTGCGAGCATAAGAAATCATATTCTTCATGGAAATGCTCTCCTTACGATCGGGACGGATTTCAGTAGGCACCTGGAAGGTAGCACCACCGATACGGCGACTTTTAACCTCCACCAGAGGAGTAATCTTATCCAAAGCCTCTCTCCATATCTGAAGGCTGGGCTTTTCTTCGCTTGCCATCTTCTTCTCTACGATTGCCAAGGCATTGTAGAAGATCTCATAAGAGATGCTCTTCTTTCCATCGTACATCAGATGGTTCACAAACTTGGACACCTTCACGTCACCGTAAACGGGATCAGGAAGGATAATACGTTTTTTTGGTTTTGCTTTACGCATTGTTTTGTTTGTTTTGTGTTCGGGGTTGCATTGTTTCGTGTTTCTTCAATTCCTCCACTGTGGAATTTACTCAACCTTCATTCATTTACAAGCCAAAACGGTTTCTGATTGTTTTGTTAATTACTTCTTAGCTTTAGGACGCTTAGCACCATACTTGCTGCGGCGCTGCAGTCTGTTGGCTACAGCTGCAGTATCGAGAGTACCGCGAACGATGTGATAACGAACACCGGGAAGATCCTTCACACGACCACCACGAACCAGCACAATACTGTGTTCCTGAAGGTTGTGACCTTCTCCGGGAATGTAACTGTTGACCTCCTTAGAGTTAGTCAAACGAACACGGGCTACCTTACGCATAGCCGAATTAGGCTTCTTAGGTGTAGTAGTGTAAACACGAACACACACGCCACGACGCTGAGGACAGCTGTCGAGAGCGGGGCTCTTGCTCTTGTCTACCAACACGGTACGGCCTTTTCTTACCAATTGTTGAATTGTAGGCATTTTGTTTAAATTTTTATGTTATTATATTGTTTTGTATCAAAAGTATGTTGACAAACGGGCACTATATACCCATTTCGGGGTGCAAAGGTACGAATTATTTTCCAATTATCATCGGTATTGTGCAAACTATTTTCCCTCAAACCGGAGAAAAAGGCCGTTTTTGCTATTTTTTAAGGAAGTTTAACATTTGAAGGGCGTAAAAATTGCATTTAACAAGCGTTTTGGCGGACAATCAGAATTATTAAGAGGGTATTTTACTGTCTTTACAAATTCAGGAATGTTGAATTAATAGACGGAAACACGCCAATATAGGACTTTAGGCGCCACTTCTCTCCTAATATATATAAATAAGGTATAAGGCAAAACGAACAAGATGCTCCAAAAAGAAGGAAAGCAATCAAAAGACAAACAAAAACAAGAAAAGCACCCTTACCCAAAGCGGGAAGGATGCTCTTGTATCATATTTAGGCCTATGTTTTAAGCCTCACCCTGGGGAGTGCCAAATGGGGCAATCGTTCTCCCCTTAGCCTGAGGAGGCTCAGGAATGCGAATCGGGCCAAAAGCTTGCTCGTATCTTGAGATATTCTCTTGCAAAGCAAACATAAGGCGCTTCGCATGTTCTGGAGCCATAACAATTCTACTCTGCACTTTAGCCTGGGGCGCACCAGGCATTACTCTTACAAAATCCACAATAAATTCGCTACTGCTATGAGCGATCATTGCCATATTTGAATAAACGCCCTCTGCCACTTCAGCTGGAAGTTCAACTTGCAACTGTCCAACTTTTCTTTCTTCGTTTGCCATAACTGTAATTATATGTAGGTTATCTTTGTTCCACATGTATTTGTCTCATGCAAAGATAAGTATTATTATCGATAAATACAAGAACCTAAAGAAAGAAAACGCAAAACCATATATGCAAAAGACACAGACCTCGATTCTATCCGCAAAAAGGCCAAGTTTCATCATGTATAATGGCTAAGCATTGTCATGTATAATGACCAAGCCTCATCGCGTATAATGACCAAGGCTAGTCACATATAATGATCAAGGCTAGTCACGCCATATCGTTTCCACAACATCATCTCTCACAAACATCAAATGAATGACCGGTAGAGTGTTGGTAGAATGTTGGTAGAGTGTTATCGCGCACACTCTACCAATGAAAACAGATGATTTATAACAAGTTAAAGAAGATTAGGTAGAATCTCAGAAACTTTTTGCTTAATTAATTACGCAAGAAACATTGAACTTACTATAAAGAAACAACTTATTTACAAGAAGATAAGTATGAGGAAGATATAAATTGAAAACAAAATCAGCACTAAATTTGCCAACAACTCCAAAAAAGGCTATCTTTGCACATCCAAATCATTTTCCAGCATTATATAAACAAAACATAGCATATAAACTTTATGAAGTCATTTCACAAAATACCATTCCTTTTGCGTCAAATCGTAATAATAATCGTGTTATTTGCACTTGGGAAGGTGGTGTTCGCATTATACAATTCTGAAATAGAGGCATTTTCCATAACAGACATCATGGCTGTGATGTGGCATGGTGCCCTCCTTGACTTCAACACAACTGCTTGGATACTCCTCCCCGCCCTTTTCGTAACCACGATTGCATATTTCAAACCCAACTTGCCTTTACGGTCAATACTTACACCTTATTATATAATAATATGCGTGTTGGTATCTGTCACCATTGTTGCAGATTGCGTCATGTATGAATTCTGGAAGTTCAAACTCAGCGCAGTT
Source organism: Bacteroidaceae bacterium (assembly GCA_045629325.1). GTDB lineage: Bacteria > Bacteroidota > Bacteroidia > Bacteroidales > Bacteroidaceae > Physcousia. The sequence continues at coordinate 2,810 of JAZQQX010000061.1, forward strand.
GTATTAAGCTATGCCGCATCGCCCGAAGGTGCATCAAGCAGTGTAAGTTCAATGTTCATCACCTCGCGCCTTGGAACAGGTATTGCAACAATCATTATCATGGTTATGCTATGCATTAAGGCAACTCCCAAGAAACCGGCATTATCTCTACGCCAGTTGATACTCACTTGGGCCGTCTTCCTGCCACTACTTGTTCCAACTTCAATCAAAACGGCATATTTCAGCCCGTCACTTACCAAGAATCATGCAGCGGTGAACCCCGTACGAAACTTCATCTCATCTATCAACACCGGACCATACGACTCATGGTATACCTATACTGCCCCAGAAGAATGTGAAAAAATCGTAAGAGAACTCTACCCTGCCGACACGGAAGATATCACGGACACACTACTTACAACTAATCGGCCCAAGATTCTTTTCATTTTATGGGAAAGCCTTGGAAGCCAATTTGTGAAAGAGACAGGAGGCATGGACAATGTCACACCACACATCAGCAAAATGATACCTGAAGGTGTATTTTGGTCAAACTATTACAGCAACAGCTTTCGTACAGACCGAGGTACGGTCAGTGCCTTTAGCGGTTATCTCAGTTATCCATATGTTGGACTGATGAGAGAGGAGAAATTCCATCCTCATATCACATCGTTGGCGCAAACACTCAACCAAAACGGATATCACACAAGCTATCTGTATCCGGGAGCAATGACCAACATGGGAAAGGGGAAGTATCTTGCAGACATGGGATTCCAAGAACTGCTCAACGACGAGTATTTTACTGCAGAGGAATTAGACAGTCCCTGGGGAGCGAGCGACGAGCAGTCTGCACGCAAAACTCTTGGCTGGGCAAAAGAACATAGCGCAGATGAGGAACCTTGGTTTATGGTGTATCAAACTGTAAGCAGCCACGAACCCTTCGATGTGCCCTACAGTCGTTTGAAGGAGAAAGTACCCAATGCGTTTGCCTATACCGATGAATGTGTGGGAGGACTTATCGACAGCCTCAAAGCCCTACCTTTATGGGATGAGTTGTTGGTGATTCTCATTCCTGACCATGGTTTTCTCTACAAACAAACTCTGCAAGATGTGAATTTCTTCCATAGTCCTATGATATGGACGGGTGGGGCCATACGGGAACCCCGAACCATGGATATCCTCATGAACCAAAGCGACATTGCCGCCACACTGCTTAGCCAGTTAAACATCAGTCACAAAGAGTATGCATGGAGTCGAAATGTACTAAGTGCGAACTACAAATACCCATTTGTTTACAGCAACTATCCCGCAGGTTTTCTTTTCGCCGACCTGTCAGGAAGAACCATATACGACCTGACAGCAGAGTGTATAACCACAGACGAAGGCAAGAAGGGTGAAGAGCGAGTGAAGAAAGGCAAAGCCATACTGCAAGCTTCACACATTGCCCTGAAGGAATTGTTACAAGAGTAAGACACCATGCCCACCCTTACAATCATGAAGAAAGACATCCTCTGCATCGGTCATATCACGAAGGATAAAATCGTCACTCCCCAAACGACAAAATACCAACCGGGAGGAACCTCGTTTTATTTTTCATATGGCATCCTTAACTTAGGATTGGACGACCTCACTTATTCACTTCTGACATCACTTGCGGAAGAAGACATGAAGGTTGTTCAGGAAATGAGAGATGCCGGATTAGAGGTGGAGGTGATTCCAAGCAGGAAGACCGTTTTCTTTGAAAACATCTACGAAGAAGACACCGATCATCGTAGGCAAAGAGTTGTTTCAAAAGCAGATCCATTCGAGGTAACAAAGCTCAACGATGTAGAAGCACGATACATAGTATTAGGGTCTCTTTTAGCGGATGACTTTTCTATCGAAGCCATAAAACAACTGTCATCGAAAGGAACACTTGTCGTAGATGCCCAAGGATATCTTAGAAAAGTAGAGGGGGAAAAGGTTTACGCCACCGATTGGAAGGGAAAGCACGAAGCACTCAAATATATTGACATACTTAAGGTCAACGAAGAGGAAGCGCTGGTACTTACTGGCAAAGAAGACATGCGAGAGGCCGCTCTGCAACTGGCAGAATGGGGAGTGAAGGAAGTACTGCTTACATTGGGAGCTTCTGGTAGCTTAATATTAGAGAACGGTGTGTTGCATAAGATTCCCGCATACACACCAAGCAATACCATAGACGCAACAGGTTGTGGTGACACTTTTGTATTAGGTTACATCTATATGCGAGCACAGGGGGCTTCCGTTGAGGATGCCGGAAAGTTCGCAGCAGCAACCTCTACGCTCAAGCTGGAATCTTTTGGTCCATTTAGCAGATCAAGAAAGGATGTGATGGAGCGTATCGCAAAAGCATAGTGCCCTAACTACGAGATATACCTGGCATAAGCTTTATAGAATGCATTGACACGAGAGAGCTTCAATATCAAGCACTCCCACACAAAAACAAAGAGAAGTGTGAGCGTGACACCCAACAGCACATCAATAAGATAATGATGGCTCGTGTACACAGCAGTCCAGCATATACCCATGGAGAGGACTGCCAATGGGAGTGTGATGTACCACTTCAGTTTTCCTATTACGGCATATACAAATGCACACAGGCAGTAAGCACTATGCAAGGAAGGAACGGCTGCAAATACATTTGCATTGCGACTATAAAGGTTGTGAAAGAAACTGGTATTCAGCAACTGGTCAAATCTCGCCAAACCTGCTTCATTGCCAAGCGTATCAAAAACTGGCTCCGTACCATATTCCGAGATATACCATGGTGGGGCTGCAGGATGGATATAATATCCTGCAAAACCAATAAGATTTATGAACAGAAAGGCCCACGCAAATCTAAGGAGGAGCTCACGCTTTCCACTAAAGAAGAGGTATATACTTAAGCCCAATGGGCCTGGCACCCAGCATAGATAGAAGATTCCGGCAAAGAAATCGAATATGCTTGAGTTATTACTTGCAAAATATTCATTAAGCGTGATTCGCTGACCTTCGACCCATACGCCAAACCATTGTTTCTCGGTTTCGTATATACCTGTAATGTCCACCGGATTTACCATATAGTTGGGATACACTCGCATATAGTCATAAGAGATACCGAATATCAGAAACGGTATCATGCTCATTGCAAACTTACGACTCAATCCCGATACGAAGAAACAAGTCAGAAATACTCCTGCAAAAAAGAGATGTTCGCCTCTTATTTCTATTACGAGCGAGCTTAAAAGGAAATATAACGCCCACAGCGCAATACACCAAAAGGAAGCTACACGATTGGGCGTTTCAAAGCGCAAACTCATAAGAAGCTGGAATTACGATTCTACTTGGATGAGTTTTGCTCATCAACCTTCTTGAGTTCTTTGTAGCAATGCCCAATACGCCAGAATGCAGTCAGATTGGCAAGGACGGCTATCAAGATCATCACAACGATGAAAACATTTACACCATCAAATGAAGGACTGTCAACCAATGGAACCATCAACGCTCCTAGGCTTGTCAGAACAACGCGCTCAGGGCGTTGCATAAGTCCAACTTTACATTCTATATCAAGTCCTTCTGCGCGAGCACGAACATAACTTACCATAATACTACCGATCAAGGCAACGAATGTAACTACAGATCCCCAAAGGTATCCTGAAAGGATTAACCAATAGCAAAAACCACAAAGTGTTACCAATTCGCTATAACGGTCCAGAACGGAATCAAACAGTGCACCGAAAGTTGAACTCATCCCCCCGACACGAGCAACACGACCATCCATCATATCAAAGAGACCCGCAAACAGAATAATACCTCCTGCCATTCCCACATAACCCAGTTCTCCGGGATGAGAACTACCACCGTAAATCAGCAGAACAGCAGAAAGTATATTGAACACCAATCCCAAAAATGTAATGACATTAGGCGTGACACCCATCTTTATCATTGCATTCACAACAGGATTGATGACCCAATAAATAAGTTTCTGAAGAAAGTCTCTATAATTCATCATTATTTCTGCTATTTGACAACTTCGTCTTTATATGGCTGTTCAATTCCTTCATGTTTACATTTCTATAAACAAAGATGCGTTGCATCTGATAATTCCATAGCAATGCAACAAGGACACCAACTATAATTTTACAGCAAATATAAATCTGGTCATTGTGCACACCCAGGACACGCACCACGATAGAGCGCTCACGGACGGCCTCTGTCATCATATAAGTGCCATAGGTGTTAAGAAACAAACTGATACACCAAACAATGAAATACTTAATGGCCACATAGCGTTTCTTGCTGTCGTTCTCAGGGAAAACCCAGTGATAGTTGATGATACAATTAGTAATACCTCCACAGACCGAACCTAAAGCCGTAGCAATGACATAGTACACCCCAAAAACGGAGGACAGTACCACCGTCGTGAAAAAATCCACGACATTAGCTACCTGGGATGATAGAAGGGCTTTTAGAAATCGCATATCGGTATTAAAGAGAAACGAACTACATAGACCACCAGCATGGCGTAAAGGCCAGCCAGCACATCATCCATCATCACACCTACGCCTCCGCCCATCTTCTCCATATGGCGCACACCAAAGGGCTTCAGGATATCAAAGAAGCGGAATAAGAGAAAAGCAAGAAATGCATAACCAACACTACCTGCAGGACATGCCAACAGCGCCAACCACACTCCTACCATTTCGTCTACTACTACTCGCGAAGGATCTTCACCCCAAAATGGTTCCAGTCGGTCTGCCGACCAAACTCCTGCAACAGTGAAGACGAGCACAAGGAGCACAGTTGCCAACACCAACCAACCTGACGACAGACAAAGAGAAAGAAGATACCACAACACTGTTGCCAACAGCGCACCGGCAGTACCTGGACCCCAAGGGAAAAATCCAGAGCCGAATCCCGTTCCTATAATTACAGGGACAAGTTTGGGTCTTTGTTTTGTCATGGTACTGGTACTTCTTTTCTAATTTATCACTAGTTTATTCTGAAAGCAACTTTGCTGTATCTCACCGTGAGCATATCCATCCGTTACATGTCAGAATGTAGCTCTGAAGGTAAATCTCACACCCCACTTCTGGGTGCCTGGCTTCAAGTAGTTTATACGGTGTACATATTCCACATGCAATAGTTTGAATATATTGTGTATACCCGCTATCAATTCCACATAAGGGCGCTTTGCCTCCATCAACTGACTGTTGTATTCAAATCCACCGTCTGCAGTAAAGTGACCGGGGAAATAGAACAACTTGGAGTCGTCTTTGTTCTGGGCAAGATAAGGATTGTTTTTGTCGGACAAATATCCCCAATACATGTTGCATCCCAGGAATTCTCGCCATTTTAGTTTCTTGAGTAATGGAACACGGTTGAATATCTTTCCATTAAGATCCCATGACATCAGAAGGGTTGCATTACGGTCGGTAATGAACTCCATGTTGTCAATCAAGTTGAAGGTATATTCCTGAATAATATACGAGAGGTTTGACAAGGGATAGCAGAGTAAGGGATAGGGTACTTTGTTCCATTGGCACTGAGACTTCATGTATACATCAAACCTACCCCAATGATGCAACCAGAACCGCTTATACACTGTCAGTTCTGTCAAGTTGTAATTATAATCACCTCCTAACAGTCCCTTGAAGCCCATAGTATGGGATATGCCCAAGATGGGAGCGTCAAAGTTGGTCTTTAGTCTTCGTTGCTTCGTATTAATCCAAGTTACACCTGGCTGGTATTCTAAGCCAAGAGTGACATCGGTTGTCGTAAGATATTTTTTATTGCCCATATAGTTCAATTCGGGCATAGTCACATCGTCCTGACGACCATTTCCATTAAGATCTATTGAATGAAGTGGCTGGAAGAAAAGTTTGCCTGCTCCCTCTGCCCGTTCACGGCGCAGAGAGGCGGTAAGGTTCAATCCATTCTCCCACTCTCGGTCATAGAGAAGCTGGAAGCGTTGAACATAGGTCATATGATCTACGGTAGTCCATTTCAACGAAGTAAACACATTATCCTTGTCTGTTCGTATAAATCGGTCGCTCGGAGCTATGACATCGTAAAAATATTGAGCAGTAATATGATTCTTTGGGAACTCTCTGGGGAGATAATCCTTCGGACGCAACGAATAGGTAAGCTCAGCCATACCTTTCCATCGTTTATCGCCAAAACCATAACCCAAATAGCCCTTAGTGAACCAGTGCTTGTTCAAGTTGGCTGTAGTGAAAGCGCTGGCTCTAAGTTTGAAGCCTTCTACAAAATTACTGGTAAACATAGTGTTGATAGGACCAATGTCTACCTTGGATGGATGCTTGGGATCAATGCTTGTTTCTACGAAGTTTTCTATGAATGCCTTACCTACCCATAGAATTTCCTTAAATCCCTTGATACTTTCCAGACGCTTCATGAAAAGGCTCATTTGGCTTTCACTCGTAGAAAGAGGGGTGGGACGCTGTTCTTCCCAAAACTCTTCGTCACGCATCTTTGCCGAACTTTCCACCTTCGTATCACCTTTAATCTTGAAGCTTCGCTCTGGGATAGCGGTAAAATCAAATCCTGTATAGCGCACAGTACGCTCTACTTGGAATTTGTTAAGCCAAGAGGTAAGCTTAAGCTGGATGATCATTTTACTATCCGTTACTACACGCTCACCCGAAGGTAATGGATCAAAATCCTGGACAATATCCATGTGGTCCACAAAGTTCACATCGCTACGGCTGGGTATGCCCAACTGCACACGCTTCAGTTGCCAGGTACTATCTGCCAGAACCCAAAGGGTACCACTGAAGCCAAAGTCCTGGTCATTGTTGGGACCAAATTCAACCTTGTAGCACTTCTGCTTGTCAACCATCACCGTATCTGACAGATAATAGCGATAAAACTTGAGGGCAGAAGAAGAAATGGGACTTGTAAAGGGATACTGCAACAACCTCACCTCGTCCTTGTATATATCGACATCGGTGAAGCAATCCTCCATCAATGCAGTAAGGATTTCTCCCGTATTGATGAGATCAGTCACACCTTCGCTTCTCTCACCAACCACAACCGTCTTCTCAGTCTTGGGAGACTTACGATAAATAATACGGCTTACCTTTTCGTCTACAGTCAGAGGAAGAATAAGTTTTCCCGTTTCCGGACAGGTTTCTACATGCTCCTTCAAAAAAGGAAGATGCTTGAAATGGTCATCTTGAAACACCTTATCGGTAACCTCATTCATGGCCATCGTCATCTTCTCGTACTTCATATAGGAAAGGAAATCGTGCTGTTCACGCAAGTTACTTAGATTCTTTGCAGCAATCACTTTTTCCATCATCGCAATGGCAGGATTGTCTTTGCGTGTATACTTTTTACGCTTTCCCGTAACTTCCACCTGGACCAAAGTGCTGGCAGACTCTACCATCTTGACATTCAGTTTCTGAGCAGAAGTAACATGAATGATCTTCGTCTCATAACCAATCATAGAAAACACCAAGTCTCCCTTGCGAAATGCTATTTTATAGTTACCATTCACATTGCTGGCAACTAAAGTACGCTTGTCATCTTGATAGAATACACGAGCACCAGGTAGTGTTTCACCTGTAGTGGCGTCCGAAATAGTGCCTTGCACAAATTGGGCGCTTACACGGAAACAGCAAAACAACATCATAAATACGATGAGAAGACACCGTAAAATACTATGATGATGATTTATTTGACTCATAACTATTGAATTCACTTGCAAACTAGAATGCAAAGTTACATCTTTTTGCTGAAATAGCGAAAAATAGATGAGGAAAAGACATACTTTAGGGAAGAATAGAACAAAAGGATATACACTTTGTGTATATAAAAAACGCTTAGTCCCCAAAAAAACAAATAAGGAACCAATATAACACGAACTTAAGGGAGCGGGAATTTACCACAAGTTTTTGGTAATCGACACGGAGGAAAAAAAGAAGAGGAAGAACAGAAATTCTTCCTCTTCTAATATAGAGTACACTCAAAAGAATGTCAACTTCTTTTTAATCCAAATCGTCGTCTGCGTATTCAAGGATTGATCTGCGATTAGCCATTACGCGATCGTAATCCTCCTTACTTCCTACAACAATCTTGTCAAACTCGCGAAGACCTGTACCTGCGGGGATAAGGTGACCACAGATAACATTCTCCTTCATACCCTCAAGACGGTCGCTCTTGCCATTGATTGCAGCATCATTCAGTACCTTAGTGGTCTCCTGGAACGATGCAGCTGACATGAAGCTGCTTGTCTGCAAGGCTGCACGAGTAATACCCTGCAGGATCTGTGTAGAAGTAGCAGGAACTGCATCGCGTACGATTACGGGCTTGAGGTCGCGACGCTTCAACTGTGAGTTCTCATCACGCAGTTTGCGAGCCGTTACGATCTGGCCCTTATGCATGTTCTCAGAATCACCTGCATCTACAACATACTTCTTGCCCCAGATGCGATCATTCTCCTCTGCGAAGTCGAGTTTGTCAACAATCTGCTGCTCGAGGAAGTTAGTATCACCGGGCTCATTGATCTGAACCTTACGCATCATCTGGCGTACGATTACCTCAAAGTGCTTGTCGTTGATCTTTACACCCTGCAGACGGTATACATCCTGAACCTCATTCACAATATACTCCTGAACTGCAGTAGGACCCTTGATGGCAAGGATGTCTGCAGGAGTGATTGCACCATCAGACAAAGGAGTACCTGCACGAACATAATCGTTGTCCTGAACCAGAATCTGCTTTGACAGAGGTACAAGATACTTCTTCTCTTCACCTACCTTTGGTACAATCGTGATCTCACGGTTACCACGCTTGAGCTTACCCATCTTAACCTCACCGTCAACCTCTGCTACAACAGCAGGATTGCTTGGGTTACGCGCCTCGAAGAGCTCTGTAACACGGGGAAGACCACCGGTAATATCGCCTGCGGTACCCTGTGCGCGAGGAATCTTAACCAACACATCACCGGGCTTTACCAACTGCTGGTCTTCAACAGCAATATGGCCACCAATGGGGAAGTTATAAGTACGGATCACCTCGCCATTCTCATCAAGAATAGAAGCGGTAGGAACCTTTGTCTTATCACGAGACTCGATAATGATCAGCTCACGCAAACCTGTGGTCTCATCGACATCAGCACGGTAAGTAACACCCTCGATAACATTTTCGAATACTACCTTTCCAGCAGCTTCAGTTACGATTACAGCGTTGAAGGGATCCCACTTTGCAACAACCTCACCCTTAGTTACCAGTTCTCCGGGTTTCTTGTAGAGCAAAGAACCGTAAGGTACATTCTGAGCAAAGAGGATAATACCGGTATGTGTATCTACGAAACGAACTTCAGCCAAACGGCCAACTACAGTCTGAGCAGACTTGCCGTCCTCGTCAACACAATCTACGGTACGAAGTTCATCAAACTCAAGCTTTGCATCGTACTTAGCCTTAATCATTGCGTTAGCTGCTGCATTACCAGCCACACCACCGGCGTGGAAAGTACGCAGTGTCAACTGTGTACCAGGCTCACCAATAGACTGTGCTGCGATAACACCGACAGCCTCACCCATCTGAACCATTCGACTTGAAGCAAGGTTGCGACCGTAACACTTCATGCAGACACCCTTCTTGCTCTCACAAGTCAGTACAGAACGGATCTCAACGCTTTCAATTGGGCTATCCTCAATCTCCTGAGCCTTATCTTCTGTAATCTCTTCGCCACTTGCAACGATAATCTTACCTGTTGTGGGATGAATTACATCATGTACAGAAACACGGCCAAGGATACGCTCATACAATGAACTGATTACCTCGTCACCATTCTTCAAAGCGGTGCATACAAGACCACGCAAGGTACCACAATCTTCCTCATTGATGATCACATCGTGGCTAACATCAACCAAACGACGAGTCAAGTAACCTGCATCGGCAGTCTTCAAAGCGGTATCAGCCAGACCCTTACGAGCACCGTGAGTAGAGATAAAGTACTCCAGCACGCTCATACCCTCCTTAAAGTTAGAAAGAATGGGGTTCTCAATAATCTGAGCCTCGGCACCTGCCTTCTGGGGCTTAGCCATCAAACCACGCATACCAGAAAGCTGACTAATCTGACCGGCACTACCACGAGCACCAGAGTCAAGCATCATGTATACGGCATTGAAACCTTGGTCTGCCTCACGCATCGTCTTCATCAAGATGTCAGAGAGGTCGTTGTTAACATGTGTCCAGGTATCAATAACCTGATTGTAACGCTCCTTGTCGGTGATGAAACCCATAGCATAGTCACCAGCGATACGCTCAACCTCCTCGTTACCCTTACGCACAAGTTCTTCCTTCTCTGCAGGAATAATGATATCACCAAGGTTGAATGACAGACCACCTTCGTATGCCATCTTGTAACCAAGGTTCTTGATACCATCGAGGAACTCACAAGCACGAGCTACACCGACAGTCTTAATTACATCGGTAATGATGTTACGAAGTGTCTTCTTAGAGATTACATCGTTGAAATATCCAACTTCTGTAGGAATAATCTCGTTGGCAATGACACGACCTACACTGGTCTCAACCATACGCTTGCCAATGGTTCCGTCTTCCATCTTGTCGTCCACAACGACCTTAACGGGAGCATGGAAGTCAACACGCTTCTCATTGAATGCGATAACTGCCTCCTCGGGACCATAGAAGGTCAAACCTGAACCCTTTGCACCGGGACGAAGTTTGGTAATATAATAGAGACCGAGCACCATATCCTGAGAGGGAACGGTGATAGGTGCACCATTAGCAGGATTCAAGATATTGTGGCTCTGAAGCATCAATATCTGTGCCTCGAGAACAGCCTCATTACTCAAAGGCAAATGAACAGCCATCTGGTCACCGTCGAAGTCGGCGTTGAACGCAGTACATGCCAGAGGATGCAACTGAATAGCCTTACCCTCGATCATCTTAGGCTGGAATGCCTGAATACCAAGACGGTGAAGTGTTGGTGCACGGTTCAAGAGTACAGGATGACCCTTCATCACATGCTCAAGAATATCCCAGATAACGGGTTCCTTGCGATCAACAATCTTCTTTGCGCTCTTTACAGTCTTTACGATACCACGCTCAATGAGCTTACGGATGATAAAGGGTTTGTAGAGCTCTGCAGCCATCAGCTTAGGCAGACCGCACTCACCCATCTTCAACTCGGGACCTACAACGATAACGGAACGAGCAGAATAGTCAACACGCTTACCCAGCAAGTTCTGACGGAAGCGACCCTGCTTACCCTTCAAAGAATCTGAAAGTGACTTCAGGGGGCGATTGCTCTCTGTCTTTACAGCGCTACTCTTGCGGCTGTTGTCGAAGAGACTGTCAACTGCCTCCTGGAGCATACGCTTCTCGTTACGAAGGATAACCTCGGGAGCCTTAATTTCAATCAGTCTCTTCAAACGGTTATTACGAATGATTACACGACGGTAAAGGTCGTTCAAGTCGCTGGTTGCAAAACGGCCACCATCCAGGGGTACGAGAGGACGGAGCTCAGGTGGAATGACAGGAAGGATCTTCATGATCATCCACTCAGGCTTGTTGCGACCACGACTTGCGCGGAAGCTCTCTACAACCTGAAGGCGCTTCAATGCCTCATTCTTACGCTGCTGAGCAGCATCACTGTTTGCTGCATCGCGAAGTTGGTATGAGAGCGAATCCAAGTCCAAGCGAGTCAGCAGATCATATACTGCCTCTGCACCCATCTTGGCAATGAACTTATTGGGATCGGTATCGTCAAGGAGAGCATTGTCTTTGGGAAGACGATCAAGTACCTGATTGTACTCTTCCTCACTCAAGACATCGTTCACCTGAAGTGTGCCATTGTCTGCAAAGTCAAAGTTCTCATCAGCAAGAACACCAGGCTGAATTACGACATAGCGCTCATAGTAAATGATAGAATCAAGCTTCTTGGTAGGGATACCGAGAAGATAACCGATCTTATTGGGCAAGCTACGGAAGTACCAGATGTGAGCTACGGGCACAACAAGGTCAATATGACCACTGCGCTCACGACGCACCTTCTTCTCTGTCACCTCGACACCACAACGGTCGCAGACGATACCCTTGTAACGAATACGCTTGTACTTTCCGCAATGGCACTCATAGTCCTTGGTAGGACCAAAGATGCGCTCACAGAACAGACCGTCACGCTCAGGCTTGTAGGTACGATAGTTGATAGTCTCAGGCTTCAGTACCTCACCATGAGAGTTCTCGAGGATTTCCTCTGGAGAGGCCAATCCGATGGTAATCTTTGTAAAATTACTCTTTATCTTATTTTCTTTCTTAAAAGCCATATCTGTATTTAGGTTTTGAGGATTTTAGGTTTTTTCGGTTTTGAGGTTTGAGGTCTAAAGACCTTTCAACCCTTCAACCTTTAACCTTATAACCTAATTGTGATTAATCCAGGGAAATGCTCAAGCCTAAGCCACGAAGCTCATGTAACAATACATTAAGTGACTCGGGAATGTTGGGAGTAGGCATAGGCTCACCCTTGACAATAGCCTCGTAAGCCTTGCTGCGTCCAGCAACATCATCAGACTTGATAGTCAGGATCTCCTGAAGCACATGCGATGCACCGAATGCCTCGATAGCCCAAACCTCCATCTCTCCGAAACGCTGACCACCAAACTGTGCCTTACCTCCAAGAGGTTGCTGAGTGATAAGAGAGTACGGACCAATTGAACGGGCATGCATCTTGTCCTCAACCATATGACCCAACTTCAGCATATAGGCAATACCTACGGTAGCCAACTGGTCAAATGCCTCACCGGTAGCACCATCGTACAACTGTGTAGAGCAATAACGAGGCAGACCTGCCTTGTCAGTCCACTCACACAAATCGTCGAGAGATGCACCATCGAAAATAGGAGTTGCAAACTTCACACCCAACTTGCGGCCAGCAGCACCGAGGACAGCCTCAAAGATCTGACCGATGTTCATTCGTGAAGGCACACCCAGAGGATTCAATACAATATCGACGGGAGTACCATCAGCCAAGAAAGGCATATCCTCCTGGCGAACCACCTTACTTACAATACCCTTGTTACCATGACGACCTGCCAACTTATCACCAACACCGATCTTACGCTTCTTTGCGACATAGACCTTGGCCATCTGGATAATTCCACTGGGAAGTTCGTCACCAATGGTGATTGCAAACTTTCTACGCTTGGTCTCAGCGTCAAGAACCTTATACTTCTTAATATAGTTGATAACAAGACGACTGATCAGTTCGTTAGTATGCTCATCGTCTGTCCAACCACTAATCTGGGTAGCGGTAAAGTCGAGCATGTTGAGAGCACCTTCGGTAAACTTGCTACCAGCAGGGATGATATCAGCATCCTGATAATCCTTAACTCCGGCACACTTCTTGCCATTAGTAAGCTCAAGCAACTTCTCAACAAGGATAGCCTTCAAATCAGCAACCTTGCCTTCGAATTCATCCTCAATAGCTGCCAAACGGGGCTTGTCTTGCAACTTAGCACTTCTTGTCTTGATAGCCTTAGAGAACAACTTCTTGTCGATGATGACACCACTCAAAGAAGGTGAAGCCTTCATTGAAGCGTCCTTCACATCACCAGCCTTGTCACCAAAGATGGCACGGAGCAACTTCTCCTCAGGACTGGGATCGCTCTCACCCTTGGGAGTGATCTTACCAATCATGATATCACCGGGCTCAACGCGAGCACCGACACGGATGATACCATTCTCATCCAAATCCTTGGTAGCCTCTTCGCTTACATTAGGAATATCACTGGTCAACTCCTCAACACCACGCTTAGTTTCACGAACATCAAGTGTGAACTCCTCAACATGAACACTGGTCAGGATGTCCTCACGAACGACACGCTCGTTCAATACGATAGCATCCTCGTAGTTGTAACCCTTCCAAGGCATGTAGGCCACCAGCAAGTTCTTACCAAGTGCCAACTCTCCAGCTTCGGTAGCATAACCCTCAGTCAGGATGTCACCAGCCTTTACACGCTGACCCTTCTCACAGATAGGACGAAGGTCAATGGTCATATTCTGATTGGTACGGCGGAACTTAGGAATACGGTACTCCTTCAATGCAGGCTCGAAACTTACGAACTCATCCTCTTCGGTGCGATCGTACAGGATACGGATCGTAGTTGCATCAACATACTCTACCACACCTGCACCCTCGGCAGTAACCATGGTACGGCTATCCTCGCAAACCTGCTTCTCAATACCTGTACCTACGATAGGAGCCTCAGTGCGGAGCAGAGGTACTGCCTGACGCATCATGTTAGATCCCATCAATGCACGGTGAGCATCATCATGCTCCAAGAAGGGAATCAAAGATGCTGCAATAGAAGCAATCTGCTGAGGAGCAACATCCATCAAATTTACATCAGCGGGAGGAACAACAGGATAATCGTCATCCTGACGACACTTAACCTTAGTACGGATAAATGTACCGTCATCGTTCAAAGGAGCATTACCCTGACCGATGATCTGCTTCTCCTCTTCCTCTGCAGTAAGATACTTGATACCATTGTCGCTCAAATCAACAACACCATCATTGACAACACGGTAAGGAGTCTCGATGAAACCAAGTTCGTTGATCTTTGCATATACACAAAGTGAACTGATCAAACCGATGTTAGGACCTTCAGGTGACTCAATAGGACAAAGACGACCATAGTGAGTATAGTGTACATCTCGAACCTCAAATCCGGCACGCTCACGCGACAAACCGCCAGGACCTAAGGCAGACAAACGACGCTTGTGGGTGACCTCGGCCAAAGGATTGGTCTGGTCCATGAACTGACTCAGTGCATTGGTACCGAAGAAACTATTGATTACACTACTGATGGTCTTTGCATTAATCAAATCGGTAGGAGTGAAGACTTCGTTGTCGCGAACATTCATACGCTCGCGAATGGTGCGGGTCATACGAGCCAAACCGATAGAGAACTGATTGCTCAGCTGCTCACCTACAGTACGAACACGGCGGTTGCTCAAGTGGTCAATATCATCCACATTAGCCTTACTGTTTACCAACTCAATGAGGTACTTAATGATCTCAATCATATCCTCCTTGGTGAGGACACGGGTGCTGGCATCGGTAGTAAGGTTCAACTTTCGGTTCAAACGATAACGACCAACCTCGCCCAAGTCATAACGCTTCTCGCTGAAGAAAAGTGCAGTAATCAAATCGTGAGCACTTGCATCATCTGCAGGATCAGCATTACGCAACTGACGATAAATATAAGTGGCAGCCTCATTACCAGAGTTAGAGGTATCCTTCTGCAAAGTATTGAAGATGATACTGTAATCAGAACTATTAGACTCAGCCTTGTGCAACAATACACTGGCCACACCACTATCCAAGATTACAGCTACATTTTCCTCAGTAAGCTCGCTCTCGCGGTCCAAGATAACCTCGTTACGCTCAATACTTACCAATTCGCCAGTATCCTCATCAACGAAGTCTTCAGTCCAGCTCTTCAACACACGAGCGGCCAACTTACTACCGATATGTGCCTTCAATTCCTTTTCTGTTGCCTGTATCTCCTCTGCAAGATTGAATATCTCGAGGATATCACGGTCATTCTCAAAACCGATAGCACGAAGCAAGGTAGTAACGGGCAATTTCTTCTTACGATCGATGTAAGCATACATTACATTATTAATGTCTGTTGCAAACTCAATCCAGCTACCTTTGAAAGGAATGATTCGAGCACTATAAAGTTGTGTACCATTAGCGTGAATACTGCTTCCAAAGAACACACCGGGTGAACGATGCAACTGAGAAACGACAACGCGCTCAGCACCATTAATGATGAATGTACCATTCTCAGTCATATAAGGAATAGGACCCAGGAATACATCCTGAATAACAGTAGCAAAGTCTGTATGATCAGGATCGGTACAATACAACTTCAGCTTAGCCTTCAAAGGAACACTATAGGTCAATCCACGCTCAAGACATTCCTCAATGCTATAACGAGGAGGATCGATGTAATAGTCCAGGAACTCCAAAGTAAAGTTGTTACGAGTATCTTGGATAGGGAAGTTCTCTGAGAACACCTTATACAAGCCATCGTTCTTTCTCAACTCTGGTGGAGTATCCAACTGCAAAAAGTCTTTGAAAGACTTCAGCTGCACCTCCAAGAAGTCCGGGTAGTTCATAGGACTTTTCACAGAGGTGAAATTCACACGGTTGTTGATAATATTAGAAGCCATTATATAATGATATATATGTATTTGCTTAATTATAAAGTCTACAATCGACTATAGTTGTGTCATTCAGTAAATTAGGCGCAACTAGCACCTATAAAATTAAAAGAATCTAAACGGGTAAATCGTTTATTATGGGATTGGTGGGATGGGGTTGTTGACCTGAAGACACAAAAAGGTAAAGAACCCTCTACCAGAGGATCCTTTACCATATTGTTTACTTGGAAACGGAGATCTTATTTCAACTCAATCTCAGCACCAGCCTCCTCGAGGGTCTTCTTCAGAGCCTCAGCGTCAGCCTTGGGCATGCCTTCCTTCAAAGTGCTGGGAGCACCGTCAACGAGCCCCTTAGCTTCCTTCAAACCTACACCGCAAGCCTCCTTAACGGCCTTTACAACCTGGAGCTTAGCAGCACCTGCGCTCTTGAGGACAACATCAAAGTCAGTCTTCTCCTCTGCAGCAGCAGCACCACCCTCACCACCTGCAGCAACAACGACAGCAGCAGCAGCGGGCTCAATACCATAAGTTTCCTTAAGTTCGTTCTTAAGATCGATTACTTCCTGTACTGTGAGCGCAACGAGCTCAGCAGCAATAGCCTTAATATCAGCCATTTGTTTAATGTATTAAAGTGTTATTAATCTAATTTGATTACTCAGCAGCTGCTTCTGCGGTAGCCTCTGCGGCAGCCTCACGATTTTCCAAAGCGCTCAAAACGTTCATAATCGGAGACTCCAGAGCTGCGATAACATCTGCAATAAGTTCGTTCTTGCTCTTGAGAGCAACAAGTGTGTTGAGCTGGTCAGCACCCACATACATATTCTCCTCAGCATAAGCAGCCTTCAGAGAGGGCTTGTCAGCCTTCTTAGAAGCATACTCCTTAAGCATCTTGGCGGGCTTGTTGGCAACCTCAGTGAAGATCACAGCGGTAGTACCCTTCAAAACCTCATACAGGGGCTCATAGTTTATCTCACTTGCCTCAAAGCTCTTCTGCAACAGAGTGTTCTTTACAACAACCATCTTAAGGTCATTCTGGAAACACTTGCGACGCATTTCGCTTGTCTGAACAGCGTTCATACCCTCAACATCTACCAAGTAGAAATGAGGATACTGCTTCAACACCTCACCGAGCTCAGCAATAATTCTAGTCTTATCTTCCTTTCTCATGATTTTCTTCGTTTTTAGATTTCCTCAACGGCCTTGGGATCAATCTTGATACCCAGACTCATAGTACTAGAAAGATAAATACTCTTGATATAGGTACCCTTAGCAGCAGCGGGCTTCAGCTTGATAATGGTAGCGATGAACTCCTTAGCGTTCTCAGCAATCTTCTCAGCAGAGAAGGAAACCTTACCGATAGAAGTGTGAACGATACCGCTCTTATCAACCTTGAAATCAATCTTACCCTGCTTTACCTCACGTACAGCCTGAGC
>JAZQQX010000062.1:0-23312 GCA_045629325.1 Bacteroidaceae bacterium
TCAGTGGAGGAGTTCCTTTCTCGTTTGCGGGTGCAAAGGTACAACCTTTTTCCCAACCGGCCAAACAATATCATGACTTTTTTAGCAAAAAAGTGAAGATTTCATGCTCACCGG
Source organism: Bacteroidaceae bacterium (assembly GCA_045629325.1). Classification (GTDB taxonomy): domain Bacteria; phylum Bacteroidota; class Bacteroidia; order Bacteroidales; family Bacteroidaceae; genus Physcousia. Next base: position 115 of record JAZQQX010000062.1, read on the forward strand.
CATGAAAAGGGGGAGTTCGGAGGGAACAGGAAGGAAGCATACCTTATTATATATACGCGTGGGCGCGAAGAGGCACAACTTCACAGTTGGAAGGTGACTTGCAATTTCCATCAAGAATAAGTTCTCCAATCTTTCCCTCGACACGAATATGGCCAGATGTAGGATTCTTAATGCTAACCACATCCCCATTTATTGTAGCCTCAACCGTACTATACTCAAAGGCTAGATTCGCATCATCACCCATTGTGCAATCCTCCATGACCAAGTTCTCACAATAGCAAAGAGGCTGTTCGCCCGTAATGTGACAGCGCACCAAACGGAGGTTCTTGGCATACCACCCAAGATATTCCCCATTGATTTCCGAATCATAGACCGTCACATTCTCGCTTTCCCACAAAGCATCCTTTGAATTCAGCACAGCATTGTGAATCTCCACATTTTTAGAGTACTGGAAAGAATAATTGCCATCCTGGCGGTAATTGTTGATATAGACATTATTGGTATGCATACCCAGATAGTCAGCATTCTGAATCTGGCAATTCTCTATGCGCACATCATCACAATCCCACAATGTCTCTTGAGCATTGGTGAACTGACAACCGTCCAACTTTATCCCACGCATTCGACGAAACATCTTGGGAGCCTCAACCAGACAGTTCACCAGTTCTCCCTCTTCCGAATACCACAAAGAAGAGCGAGCACTCTCTACAAACTTACAGTTTGTTGCCTTAAACCGACGACACTCCCAGAAAACATACTTTCCCTCAAACTGGCAGTCAACAGCCTCTATATCCGATGTCTCCTTCAAAGAAGACTCTCCAACATGAATAGTCACATTCCTGAGCCCCAGTTCATGTTCACAATACAAAGGGCGCTCACCTCCAAACTCTTTATCTTCAACCCATTTCATACTATCAAAAGATACTAATTATCCAGTCTATTTACCAAAATCTATTTGTTTTTATACCACAAACGAACCAAGAAAATCGTCCCGCGGAAACACAGTTCAATGCACATTGCCAACCATACACCATTAAGTCCCATCGACAAGGCAAGCCATGCCGCCAAAGGAATGCGCACAGTCCAGATGCTAATCAAATTCATACAGCACGGCTTCAAAGTATCACCCGCACCGACAAACACCCCATAGGCTACGATCGAAGCCGCATACATCGGTTCGGCAAAAGCCTCAATACGCAATGCCGAAGTGCCTGCCAGTTGCACTTCAACACTGCTCGACATCATACGCATCAATTCAGGCGCATATATAAACATAACCACACCCAGCATCGTCATCACCATCATACCCAGCGTAACCGTCAGGAAAGAAAAACTGCGCACAAGGTCACGACGCTTGGCACCAATACTCTGTCCCACCAAGGTTGTAGCCGCATCACCAATACCATAACCAGGCATATAACACAGACTTTCTACCGTGATACCTATCGTGTTGGCAGCAATGGCAACCGTGCCGAGAGGAGCAACAATCATCGTGCTCACGATCTGTGCTCCACAAAACACGACATGTTCCACAGCCATCGGGAGACCAATATTCAGACTCTGCCGAATAATATCCCACTGCAAGCGCAGACGGCCGGGATGACCCAGCAAAGCCAATTCGTCGCTCCGAGTTATCAAATACCACAATGCAGTAACAGCACAGCAAGTACCCGCCAATGCCGTAGCCAAGGCAGCACCCGTCACGCCCCAACGAGGGATAAATATGATATTGAAAATCACATCAAGTATGCACATCATTACACCCATCGCCATGGGGACTTTCATCTCTCCACTGCAACGCAACATACTGTTGCTCAAGTGCAACATCTGCATGACAGGCACCATCAAAGCCCATATCAAGAAATAACTGCTTGCATCAGCAATCACTCCCTCTTCACCACCCAACCAGACAGGCAAGGAGCGATGAATAGAAACACAGAAAACAGAGATTGAAAGTGCAAAGCAGAAACACACGAGCAAGGCCTGACGCAAGATGTCGCGGGCCTCATCATTCTTCTTCGCACCGATACGCTGTGCCACAAGTACGGCAAAGCCCGACCCCACAGAGACCGTCAATCCGCCAAACAGCCAAGTAGTTGTACTCACCAGTCCAATACTCGCAGAGGCAGAAGCACCCAGATGACCCACCATCATTGCATCAATATATTGCATGATGATGCTACTCAACTGTCCCAGCATTGCGGGTACAGACAGCAAAGTCACCAAACGCAGTTTCTCGCGTCTGGACATCACCCCGCCATCACGCAACAAGCCCAACAGTTCATCTTTTGTCTTCAGTTGTCCCATCAGTTCTTACTCCTCCTGTTCGTTCTACGCCTGACAGCAGTCACTTTCTTTTTAGGAGCCTCATCCTCCAAGAGCGAGACAGCCTTGGCCCGCAAGTAGCCCTTCACCGAAAAACCATTGTCTACAACCTCCTTTAATGTAGATTGCTTGATCTTAAAACTCTGTTTCAAGGAAGTCAAGGCATTCGTATACTGCTTCTTTACAGTCTGATTTCCAATAGCGATATCCGACATTCTAAAGACCGCATCGAACAAGGAATTAATCTCCGAAAGGAAATAGTTGGAAGCCTTGCACACGCGCTCCATCAAATACGGATCACGGGCATACGAATCCGGCATAGGTCCCTGACGCAGACGATCCAGAATTGAACCATATTGCGAATTAAATCTTTCTACGACAGGCATTATGTCGCGTGCAAAATGATCACGACTGCTCTTTAGCAATGTCAGGTATTCAGGCTGTTGGGTATAAAGATGCTCATCGACCACTCTTGTCAGATAGGCCAGATCACCCAACAACCTATTCATATTAAACAATTCGATCAGCAATTGGCAGAAATAGCGGTAGCGCATCTCTCCCAATTTGCCCGCCGTATGCTGTGCTTCCTCCAGTTCGTCGACAATATATCGCTCCACCTTTTCGTCGGAGATGACAGAGGTAATATGCAGAGGAGAAGAAAGCACCAATCCATCCAGTGTGCGACAACGGCTCAACGCCACATACACCTGTCCGTGAGCAAACGACTGATTGATATCAAGTACGGCATGGTCGAATGTCAGACCCTGGCTCTTATGCACAGTAATGGCCCAAGCCAAGCGCAAGGGATGCTGAACAAAAGAACCATCCACCTCCTCCTTGATCTCCTGCGTTTCAGGATCTATCGAATATTTCGTGTTTTCCCATTCCAAACGCGGAACGGCTATCGGTTGCGATTCTCCCGCACAAAGCACAGAGATATGATCCGAAGCCAACGAGGTGACAGTACCAATCTTTCCATTATAATATTTTTGCGCGCCACTGGGGTCATTCTTCAGGAACATCACCTGTGCACCCACCTTCAGTTGCAACATCACATCAGCCGGGTACGCCATCTCCGGGAAGTTACCCTTGATCTCTGCCTGAAACATCATGGGAGGCATACGAAGGGCTCTCAACTGACTATCGTTGTAATCCTGTGCACGACGGTTGTGCGTCGTAAGATGTATCCATCCCTCACCTTCAGGAGGAACAAATCCCGGAAGATAACGGGCATTAAGTTGTTGCATCACCTCCGGTGTGATACGATTCTCACGGATAGACGCCAGAAGACTGATGAACAACTCATCATTCTGGCGGTATACCCGTTTCAACTCCACTGTCACATATTCAATCTGACTCAAAGCACGCGAACCAAAAAAGTAGGGAGTATCATAATAAGGTGACAGCAAATTCCACTCCTCGTCCGTGGCCACAGGAGCCAACTGCTGAAGATCGCCAATCAACAACAACTGCACCCCGCCAAAAGGTTTGGTACGATCGCGATACTTCCGAAGCACACCGTCAATTGCGTCGAGCAAATCACAACGCACCATTGATATCTCATCGATCACCAGCAGGTCCATCGTTCGGAGCACATTCTTTTTCTCCTTACTCATCTGATAGAAACGCTGTTTGCCTTTGGGCGTCTCTTCTTTGCCCGGAACATGAATGCCAGGCGAGAGTTGGAAGAAGGAATGAATGGTCACGCCACGAGCGTTGATCGCAGCCACACCCGTTGGAGCCACCACTACCATTCGCTTGGGAGACAGTTCTTTAAGTTTACGGAGAAATGTAGTCTTTCCCGTACCAGCCTTACCCGTCAGGAACACACTGACATTCGTACCCTCAACGAACTGCCAAGCCAAATTCATTTCATCATTATGCTCATTACCAGCCATGCTTGCCATATCTTACGAGGGCACAAAGATACGAAAATATGGCGGGATGAACAAATAATCCAAGGCTATTGCTTGCATCATTTTGCCAAATCCACTAACTTTGCAAGTAAATAGATGAACAAACAGCCCAACATGGAAGTAAATCGATATACAAAATGGGTGGCCTGCTGGGGCAATGCCACTTCCATCACCGATCGCAAAGAAGCCGTATATGCCAAAGACATCACTCTGCGGTACCCCATCCACATGTGTTTTTCAGGCAATTACATCCGTCTTCGCTTCTCCAACCTCACCGGAACGGAACCCATACACATCGCAGAGATTTATGTGGCCCACAACCATCCCGACAAGCCCTACACACCCATACCTGTCACATTCAACAAGGCATCCCAACTCACGATACCTCCCGGAAAAGAAATAGAGAGCGATGCCATTGCCGTCGATGTCACGGCAGGCGAGAGCCTCGAAGTGAGCATGTATTTAAGCGAATACACACAGATGAATGCCGGGACGCTTATCACCGGTCCGCTCTCAAAGGGCAAATACGCCTACGGCAACTTTGCCAAGCAAGCCCAGTTGCCCATCGAACTTACACGCAACACCAATTGGTTCTACTTCCTCAATACCATCGACATACACACGGAGGAGAAGAACCATGCCCTCGTATGCTATGGCGATTCCATCACGGCACAGAGTTGGCCCGACCATCTCGCCCTTCGTGCCTGGGAAGCAGGACTGCACGATGTGTCCATCATCCGTCGTGCCGTAAGCGGTACGCGCATCCTACGCCAATACGACTGCATCACATATCAAGCCTACGGGCTCAAGGGTGCCACCCGATTCCCCATCGAACTGAATGTTGCCGGGGCTTCGGCAGTTATCATCCAGCACGGCATCAACGACATCATCCACCCCGTGGGCGTAGAAGTCAATCCCTTCCGTCCATGGAGCGACATGCCCACTTGCGAAGAACTCCAACAAGGCACGGAGCAACTCTACATCCGCCATGCCCGCGATTTGGGGCTGAAGGTATGGAGTGGCACCTTGCTCCCCATCTATGGCTGGCGTACATACAACGAGGAGCGCGATGAGATGAGGAAAGAGTTCAACGAATGGCTACGCACATCTCCCCTATTCGACGGCTGTGTGGATTTCGACCTTGCCGTACGCGACAAGACCCATCCAGCAGCATTTGCGCCAGGCTTCGACTCTGGAGACCACCTTCACCCAAGCGAACTAGCCTATAAAGCCATGGCCGACTGCGTACCCGAAGCATTGCTCAAATAAACGGACAAAAAGATAGGGGCTCCGCCATTGGCGAAACCCCTTATTCTTTGTTGCTGTATGTAGCAGATTACTGCTTGATACGACCCAGGTAGCTACCGTCGCGAGTATCAACCTCTACGAGCTCACCCTCATTGATGAACAGAGGTACGCGAATCTCAGCACCAGTCTCAACCTTTGCAGGCTTCAAGGTGTTGGTAGCGGTATCACCCTTCAAACCGGGCTCGGTCCAAGTGATCTCCAGAACAACCTTTACGGGAACATCAGCATAAAGTACGGTCTCGGTGCTGGTATCGGTCACAACCTCTACCTCCTGGCCTTCCTTCATGAAGTTAACGCCGTTAACCTGGTCAGCGGGGATGGGGATCTGCTCGAAAGTCTCGTTGTTCATAAAGATGAGATCCTCGCCCTCCTTGTAGAGGAACTGGTAGGGACGACGCTCTACGCGTACATCCTCGAGCTTCTCACCGATATTGAAACGACGCTCCAATACATTACCGCTAACTACATCCTTCAGAGTTACACTCATGATGGTGTTACCCTTACCGGGCTTGCGGTGCAGGAAGTCGATACAGAAATACAGCTTGCCGTCCATACGGATGCAAGTACCCTTCTTGATGTCTTGTGAATTAATCATAAGATGTTGTTGTTTATTTAATAAATTAATGTGTATTTTCGCAAAAGCTGTGCAAAGTTAGTGCATTTTTAGGAAAAAAGCACAAAAGTTTGCCGTAAAAATGAAATAATATTTGCGAGATTGAAAAAAAGTACCTAATTTTGCACCCCGAATTGGTATAGAACAAACAAATAATAAGCATAACGTTATGAAAAGAACATTCCAACCCCACAACCGTCGCCGAGTAAACAAGCACGGTTTCCGTCAGAGAATGACTACTGCCAATGGTCGTCGTGTATTGGCATCTCGCCGTGCTAAGGGTCGCAAGAAGCTGACCGTTTCTAGCGAGCGTCACGGCAAGTAAGTCTTTATTCCCCTTGCCGACATCCTCTTCCGAGGTTGTCACAGGTGAAAAAAAAGAAGTGGAGCATATGTTCTGCTTCTTTTTTTGTTTCTATCCCTCCCCCTTTCCACTCTCCACGACATCGCTGTGGGTGCCACTTTCCCGTCGAATACTCTGGCACATCAATGTTTTAGTATGTAAAATTTGCGTATCACCCAATAATTCGTTACTTTTGCAATGTTTTTTATTAAAATAAAAACCATACTCAAATATGGCAAAGCATAAATTCCTTTCGAAACTGGTTAGTCCAACGGTTATACTGAACATCATAGCCTTGGTTCTGTTCGGCACTATGCTCTGGTTTGGAAGCCAGAGATGGATGAACTGGTTTACGCATCACGGTGAAAGTATTGAAGTGCCCGAACTCGTGGGTATGCGCGTCATGGATGCGCAAGACGAACTGTACGAATTGAAGTTGGAAGGTGTCATCGTAGACTCCGTGTACAACAAGTTCAAGCCTGCCGGTACGGTGCTCGAACAGAAACCCGAGGCAGGAACAGGCGTTAAGAGTGGGCGACAGATCTTCCTCACCGTCAACAAGAGCGCCATGGACAAGCAACCTCTCCCCAACATCATAGGCAACAGTACACAGCACCAGGCTCGCGAGTTGCTTCTCAAGAACGGTTTTATCTTGGGCAACACGGAGTATACCGTGGGTGACAGGGACATGGTGCTTGGCGTGAAAGCCGGCGGTATGCCTCTTCGCAACGGCCAGTACATCACGCCCGATGTACCCCTGACCTTGGTTGTGGGCAACAGCGTCCAGGAGTACAACGAGGACGGTCTGATTGACGAAGAAGAGAATTGGGAAGATGATTCGTGGGACAATTGGGAGAGCGACTATGATTGACGAAGAACTGCTTGACGAGGATCTCGACATCCTTGACGACGAGGAAGAGGCAAAGGGCGAAGGTGGCGAATCTACGCTCTATGAGCATCGTCGTGTGGTAGCCGACAAGGGACAGAATCCACTGCGCGTGGACAAGTTCCTCATGGATCATTTAGGCGATACCAGTCGCAATCGCATACAGCAGGCTGCGGAGGCCGGTTACATCCAGGTCAACGGCCGTCCGGTGAAGAGCAACTACAAGGTGAAGCCCGGCGAGGTGGTGACCCTGATGCTCGAGACACCCAAGCGCGACACCGACATCGTCCCCGAGGACATCCCGCTCAATGTAGTCTATGAGGATGCCGACCTGCTCGTCATCAACAAGCCCGCAGGGATGGTTGTGCATCCCGGATGTGGCAACTACAGCGGTACACTGGTCAATGCACTGGCATGGCATCTGAAGGACGATCCGAAGTTCGACCCCAACGATCCCACAGTAGGTCTTGTACACCGCATCGACAAGGACACGAGCGGTCTCTTGGTTATTGCCAAGACAGCCGATGCAAAGGCCCATCTCTGCCATCAGTTTTTCCTGCACACCACCAAGCGTCAGTACAACGCCCTCGTGTGGGGTCCTTTCCCCGAGGACGAGGGTCGCATAGAAGGCAACATCGGGCGTCATCCCAAGGATCGTCTGCAGATGTGGGTCTTCCCACCCGACAGTGAGATTGGCAAACCAGCCGTGACTCATTATCGTGTCATAGAGCGCCTGGGACATGTCACATGGGTAGAGTGTGTGCTTGAGACGGGTCGCACCCACCAGATACGCGCCCACATGCGCCACCTCGGCCATCCCCTGTTTGCCGACGAGCGCTATGGAGGATGCGAGATACTGCGAGGCGAGAAGAGCGCATCGTACAAGGCCTTCATCCACAACTGCCTCGCGCTCTGTCCCCGACAAGCTTTGCATGCCAGGACTCTGGGTTTCGTGCACCCTCGCACCAAGGAAGAGATGTTCTTTGAGTGCCCCGTGCCCGAAGACATGACCAACCTACTTGAAAAATGGAGAAAATACATTTCGGGAAGTGAAAAGTAAAAAGAAAAAATAGCATAGAATGAAAAAGACAGTAGCCATCATATGTGGAGGAGACACCTCCGAGCACGATGTCTCAATGCGTAGTGCAGCAGGCATCGAGTCGTTTATCGACAGTGAGAAATACATCGTTTACAAGGTTGAGATTCACGCAGGAAAGTGGGAGGCACTTCTTCCCGACGGCACTCGCAGCAAGGTGGACCGCAACGAGTTCACCTTCGAGGTTGAAGGTCAGGCCGTCCGTCCCGACTTCTGCTACATCACTATCCACGGTGTACCTGGAGAGAATGGCATCCTGCAGGGCTACTTCGAACTCATCGGCATGCCCTACTCTACCTGCGGTGTGCTCGTTGAGGCCATGACCTACGACAAGTTTGTGCTCAACAACTATATGCGCTCGTGGGGCATGAGCGTGGCCGACTCCCTGCTCATCAAACAAGGATATGACAAGGAGGTATCTGATGAGGACATTGTCTCACGCATCGGCCTGCCTTGCTTCGTGAAGCCCGCCAGCGGAGGAAGCAGTTTCGGCACCACCAAGGTAAAGACGGCCGAGGCCCTGCGCCCTGCCATCGACCTGGCGCTCAAGGAGGGCGAGGATGTCATGGTAGAGGCCTTCATGCAAGGCACGGAGATCACCTGCGGTTGCTACAAGACCAAGGAGAAGTCGGTAGTCTTCCCCATCACAGAGGTAGTGCCCGAGAATGAGTTCTTCGACTACGATGCCAAATACAACGGACAGGTGAGCGAGATCACTCCTGCCCGCCTGAGCGAGCGTCTCACCCAGCGCGTTCAGCAACTCACCTCCAAGATCTACGACATCCTGGGATGTCACGGCATCATCCGTATCGACTATATCATTACCGAGGGCGACAAGATCAACCTTTTGGAGATCAACACCACCCCTGGTATGACGGCCACGAGTTTCATCCCCCAGCAGGTTCGCGCCGCAGGACTGGACATCAAGGATGTGATGACCGACATCATCGAAGATACACTTGCCAACTAACACGCACACACCTACACCATGACATACGACACACAAGCATTTGATGTCATCCGCCCCTACAACAAGGGTGAGATGAAACAGGCACTCGACAGTCTGCTCAACGACCGTCATTTCCAGAAGGTACTGCAAGGCTTTGTTCCTTGGTTGCCCAAGGCATTGCGCAACGGCATCATCCGTCTTGCATTCACAGGCATTGACGAGCCCCAAGACTTCCAGATAAGGTTCATGAAACCTATCGTCAATCGCCTGGTTATCAAGAAGCACACCAAGGGGGTCACCTTCGGACACGAACATCTGCAAAAGGGAGCCAACCGCTATACCTTCCTGAGCAACCACCGCGATATTGTGCTCGACAGTGCTTTGCTCGATGTCTTGTTGTACCAGAACCACTTCGAGCGTTCAGTAGAGATTGCCATCGGCGACAACCTTCTCATCTATCCCTGGATCAAGACCTTGGTGAAGATGAACAAGGCCTTCACCGTGCGTCGCGGTCTTTCTCCTCGCGAACTCCTGCAGAGTAGTCAGTTGATGAGCCAGTATATCCACTATGCCGTCAACGAGAAGCATGAGAACATCTGGATGGCCCAGCGCGAGGGGCGTGCCAAGGACTCCAACGACCTCACGCAGGACTCTGTGCTGAAGATGCTGGCCATGGGTGGCGAGGGAAATCCTGCAGAGCGACTTCTCGACCTCCACATCGTACCGCTCACCATCAGTTATGAGTACGACCCCTGCGACTATCTCAAGGCAAAGGAGTTCCAGCAGAAGCGCGACAATCCATCGTTCAAGAAGAGCAAGCAGGACGACCTCGACAACATGCGCATAGGTATCTTTGGCGACAAGGGTCGCGTACACTATGAAGCATCGCCCTGCATCGACAGTTGGCTACCCAAGTTGGCCGTTCTCCCCAAGACCGAGTTCTACACGGCTGTGGCTCAGCGCATGGACCGCGAGATACACCGAGGCTACAAACTCTATCCCGGCAACTATGTGGCTTGCGACATGCTCTCGGGCACCACGGAGTTTGCCACCCTTTATACGGAGCAGGAGAAACACACCTTCGAGCAGTATCTGCAGAGCCGTCTGGACCTCATCGACCTACCCAACAAGGACATCCCCTTCCTGCGCGAGTGCATCCTTACGATGTACGCCAATCCGGTAAGGAATAAGTTGAGGGCGATGAACGATGAATGATGAGCGATGAGCGATAACGATAACGATAACGATAAGAGTTGAAAAGAAACGAACCCATAGCACGATATGGCAGGGCGGTTGGGGCATTCTGCCTCTCCCTGTCTCTCCTGCTTCTCTGTCTGGCATGTGGAGAAGAGGAGAAGATGTATCCCAGCATCATCACAGAGATGGCCGACATGGAGACGGATGAAGCAGGCGTGGCGCAGTCGCTGACTTTAGACAACGATCAGACCTATGCCATTGCCAACCACATCACCTCTCTCAAGCCCCAGGCACTCTATCGTGTGATGTGTGGATTCGTACCCGAGGGACAGAAAGCCGTCATCTATTCACTCGACGGGGCACATATTCTGCGCGACTCTTCCCTGGTGGCCCAGAGCGACCCCACAGGCGTACAGAGTGCTTGGCGTGCAGGACGCTACATCAACCTCCACCTCTCCCCCAAGGGGCAGGACGGCACACACTACTGGGGTTTCTCCATAGATGAGGTCACGGAGCACCATGCTCACATCTCGCTTCATCACAGTCAGAACGGCGATCCCGCCAGTTACTCTTCCGATGTGTATGCATCTCTTCCCGTCGACAGCATCACGGGCATTGGGGAAGGCGACACCATCACATTGAGCATCAACACTTTCAAAGGTATTAAGACATGGAAAATGAAAAGATAGCGGTACTCGTATCGGGGGGTGTGGACAGCGCCGTAGTTGTCCACCAACTCTGCGAACAAGGATACAAGCCCGATCTCTATTATATAAAAATAGGTATGGAGGGAGAGGATTCTTCGTGCACTGCCGAGGAGGACATCGAACTTTCCACTGCCACTGCGCGCAAGTATGGCCTTCATCTCGATGTCATCGACCTGCAGAAGGAGTACTGGGAGCAGGTGGTGGGCTATGCCATTGAGCGCGTGAAGAAGGGTCTCACGCCCAACCCCGATGTGATGTGTAATCGTCTCATCAAGTTTGGCGCCTTCGATGCCCAGGTGGGCCATCTCTACGACAAGGTAGCCACAGGCCACTATGCCACCACTGTTACCGACCCCGAGGGGCGTATCTGGCTTGGTACAGCCAAGGATCCCGTGAAGGACCAAACCGACTTTCTCGCCCAGCTCACCCGTCTGCAACTCTCCCACACCATCTTCCCCATCGGTCACATGATGAAGGAGGAGGTGCGCCAGATCGCGCTCGATGCCAAACTGCCCAGTGCCCGACGCAAGGACTCACAGGGCATCTGCTTCTTAGGCAAGATCAACTACAACGACTTCCTCCGCAAGTTCATGGGCGATCAGGAAGGCCGTGTCATCGATATTGAGACGGGCAAGACCGTCGGCACCCACAAGGGATTCTGGTTCCACACCATCGGCCAGCGCAAGGGTCTCGGACTCGGTGGCGGTCCTTGGTTTGTGGTGAAGAAGAATGTGAAGCGCAACATCATCTTCGTGGCCCACGGTTGGGACACCCAGTTGCAGTACGGTCACGACTTCCGCCTGGCCGACATGCATTTCATCACCGAGAATCCCTGGGATGGCACCATCGCCGGGCTCCCCACGCTCGAGGTGGGAGGCGAGGCTCTGCCCATCCAGTTCAAGATACGCCATGTGGACCATTTCATGCCGGGCTTCATCAGCCTCGACGGGGAGGGCTATCACATCCATAGCGACGAACCCATACAGGGCATCGCCCCAGGACAGTTCGGTTGCATCTACGATGCCGATGCGCGCATCTGCTACGGAAGCGGTGAGATATCTATCTTCAAAGAAAAATAACCCCCATAAACAAATATATCATGAAAAAGATTTTCCTTATCAGTATCGCCTTGCTTTCCTCTCTGGCAAGCATGGCACAGTGGCCCGGTATGCGTCGCCCTGCCAAGCAACCTGCAGAAAACTACGAACTTAAACTTGGTCGTGTCACGATGACCATCGACGCCGCCAACGGTGCACGCATCATGTCGCTCAAGCACGACACTACCGAGGTCATCTCGCAGAATCCCCAGCCCAATATGTATGGCAGTACCTTCTGGACCAGTCCGCAGAAGGAGTGGAACTGGCCTCCTGTTCAGGAGCACGACATGGGTAAGTACACCGTGGAGCAGAAGGATGGTAAGATCATCATGACAAGCGAAGTGCCTCAGCGCATTCCTCTCCGTTTCCGCAAGACATTCGCGGTGAACGAGAAGGAGCAGACCATCGACATCACCTACACCATCATCAACGAGGGACAGGAGGATCGTCGCGTGGCTCCCTGGGAGGTGACGCGTGTGCCTGGCGAGGGTACCATCCGCTTTGAGGCACCGGTTGATAGCATCTGGCCTGCCGGTTTGATGGACTTCAAGCAGAGCACTGGCAAGAACAAGAACGAGGCATCTTTCATCATCGACAGTCAGGACAAACAACGCAAGATCAATGCCAATGGTACGGGCAAACTGGTTTATGAGAACAAGGGCCTCGTACTCACCAAACTCTTCCCCGACCTCAAGGCTGGCGAACCTGCACCTGGCGAGGATGAGATTCAGGTGTATGTGCATCAGGGTGCGCTCTATGTTGAACTGGAGGAGCAGGGTGCCTACACCCTTCTTCAGCCCGGCAAGAGCCTCGACTGGACCGTGCGCTGGAAACTTCAGCCTGCCAAGTAACCTATCTCCCCCGCTACTTCCGCAGTTCGTCTGCAGAAGAGCATTCTACATCGTTGTTCAACGAAAAATCCTCACACATCATGAAGAAACTGCTTTTTGCAACAGCATTGACCCTGACTAGCCTCTGCTCATGGGCGCAGAGCGAACTCTACCCTCAGCATTTCGACCTCGAGGAGGTCAATCTGCTTGACGGTCCTCTGAAGAGAGCACAGGACCTCAACATCAAGTTCCTTATGAGTTATGATGTCGACCGTCTGCTCACTCCGTTCGTTCGCCAGGCTGGTCTGTCAGCCACCAAGGATACGAAAAACAAGTACTACAACTGGGAGACCAAGCACCCCAACCACAGCAACTGGGGCGGTGGTGGTTTCGACCTTAGCGGACATGTAGGTGGCCACTACATGACGGCATTGGCACTGGCCTATGCTTCGTGTCATGAGGCCGACATGAAGGCTAAGATTCTCAAGCGCATTGACTATATGGTGGCCATACTCAAGGACTGCCAGGATGCGTTCGACGACGACAAGACGGGACTCTACGGATTCATCGGTGGCCAACCCATGAATGCCAACTGGCAGAAACTCTACCAGGGCGATGTGGATGCCTTCTGGAAGGGTGCTCATCCCGTTCCCTTCTATTGTCAGCACAAGGTCATTGCCGGTTTGCGCGACCTTGCCATCTACACGGAGGACGATGCCACCTATGCGCGTGCCAGCATCTCTCGGGAGATGTTCCACAAGATAGCCGATTGGGCCATCAATGTGGTCAGCAAACTCTCTGACGACAAGTTGCAACAGGTGCTCTGGACAGAGCATGGTGGTATGAACGAAGTGATTGCCGATGCCTATGCGATGTTTGGCGACGCCAAGTATCTCACCGGTGCCAAGCGCTACAGTGACCAGGGTATGGTCAATGGCCTGCAGACGCTCAACACCACCTTCCTCGACAATCGTCATGCCAACACCCAAGTGCCCAAGTATGTAGGTTTTGCGCGTATCAGTCAGATATCCTCTTCCGGCACCACCACCTACAAGAATGCCGCACGCTACTTCTGGCAGGATGTCACCCAGAATCGCTCTGTCTGCATCGGTGGCAACTCGGTCAACGAGCATTTCATTGCCAAGTCTGCAGGCAACCGATACATGGACGAGACCAACGGTCCGGAGTCGTGCAACACCAACAACATGCTCAAGCTCACCGAGGATCTCTTCGACACCTATCACGATGGTAAGTATGCCGACTTCTATGAGAATGCGATGTACAACCATATCCTCTCCACACAGGATCCCGAGACGGGTGGCTATGTCTATTTCACACCCCTCCGTCCGCAGTCTTACCGCATCTACAGCAAGGTCGATCAGGACATGTGGTGCTGTGTAGGTACGGGTATGGAGAACCATGTGAAGTACGGACATTTCATCTACACGCACCATCAGACTGCAAGCGCCAACACGCTCTATATCAATCTCTTCACAGCTTCTACCCTGCAGAACGAGACCTTTGCGCTCACACAGCAGACCCGTTTCCCCTACGAGCAATCCACCCACATCACCATCGATAAGGCAGGTGAGTTCACCATGGCCATCCGCAAACCGTCGTGGGTGGAAGAAGGCTACATCGTCAAGGTGAATGGCAGTGAGGTGGGCTACACCACCAAGACGGGCTATGCCATCCTGGACAAGAAGGACTGGAAGAAGGGCGACACCATCCAGGTGCTTCTGCCCATGACCATGCGCTACGAGCAGTGTCCCAACATGAAGGACTACATCGCCTTCAAGTACGGTCCCATCCTCATGGGAGCACGCACCACCAAGGTGAAGGCCTCCGACCCCGGCAACCTCTCTTATGAGAAACTCAACCACGAGTATGCCCTGGGTGAGCGCATGGGCCACGCCCCCGACAGTTATGCCCCCAAGAAGCAGTTGTCCACGATGCCCATGCTCATAGGCAACCGTAGCGATGTGCTCGCTCGCATCACGCCTATACCCGAGGATGGCCGTCCTCTCACCTTCCTCATCGACACCCGCGCCGACCACGAGATGGCGAGCGGTAATCCCTGGGGCACCATGACGCTTGAGCCCTACTACGAACTTCATCATAGCCGTGTCATGAACTATTGGTATCAGGCCACCTACGACACCTATATGAAGAGCGACTGGGCTGCAGCAGAGAAGGAGGCACAGCAACTCGACGAGCGTACCATCGACAAGGTTGATGTGGGTCAGCAGCAGGCCGAGGCCGGTTGTGTGTTCCACAGCGACAACTCCAGCATGGGTAGCTACAAGGACGAGGACTACCGCGACACGCAGGCCAACGGTTGGATCGAACTCACACTCAACAACACCGACCTCACGGCACGCGACCTCGCCATCATCCTTCGCTACACCACCGACGACCACGGTCGCAAGTGCAAGATATATGTCAATGGCACACTCATCAAGAACTACACCGTGCCTACCTCCGTGCCCAAGGCCGATGCCAGCAACTTCTACAATCTTGAGATCCCCCTGCGCGAACTGGCTTTCGATGCTTCGGGCCAACCTCAGGAGAAGTTTGTCGTACGCATTGTGGCTTCCAGCACTACGCCCAATCCCGGACTATATTTCGCCCGTCTTGTCAAGGACAACAAGGCCGACGAACTGGCTTACAAGTTTAAGGCCAGCGACTGGGGCTACACGGGCGACGGCGGTCGTGTGAGTCAGGACAAGATCAAGGTCAACAAGGAGGAGAACACCATCACCCTCACCCAGAGTGGCAACAACAACATCTGCCTCAAATATGGCGCTTCAGGCACCTACGAGGTAGGTCTCGACCAGAAGTATCTCGTGGTACGAGGCACCAATCTCAACACCACTTCGGGCAAGTCGTACCTGTGGTGGCTCAATGGCAAGAATCAGGGCAGTTCGGTAGCACCCACCAAGGCTACGCGCCTCAAGGACGGTCGTAGCCAGCTCGTTTGGGACATCAGCAAGAGCGGTATCGATGCCAACTGTCAGAGCGACCCCTGGATCCTCACCACCTCCTACAACAGTTCCAGCACCACCTTTGGTCTCACGGCCACCACAGCCACCAAGGAGGTTGTCATCTCCTACATTGGCTTCCTCAGCGAGGAGCAGTTGGCAGGCACACTCAGCGACGGCGATGCCATCCTCTCTCCCGAGGCTACCGTAGGCACCCCCGCCATCTACAATCTCAATGGAGTGCAGACCACCTATGCGCAGCGTGGTGTCAACATTGTCCTCGATGCATCAGGCAATTCTCGCAAAGTATTAAAGTAAAAAAACGATAACTTTCCATTTCCCTATGATCAATCGTCTTATCGACTTCCTTTCGGAGTCACCCGTCAATTTTCTTGCCGTACAGGCCATTGCCCGCCGTCTCGAGTCAGCAGGCTACAAGTGTTTTGATGCTACCACCGCACTGGGTAGTCTAAGTGCTGGCGACAAGTTTTATGTCACCAAGAACGACTCGAGCATCTATGCCTTCCACATAGGTTCAGAGCCCCTGGCCGAACAAGGATTCCACCTCATCGCAGCCCACTGCGACTCCCCCACATTCCGCATCAAGCCCTGTGCAGAGATGACGGCCGAGGGTGGTATCGTGAAACTCAACACCGAGGTGTATGGCGGTCCTATCATGAGCACTTGGTTTGACCGTCCCCTGAGTCTTGCAGGCCGTGTCATCCTCCGCGGTAAGGATGCCCTCCATCCCGTCACCCGCCTGCTCCATGTCAAGCGCCCCTTGTTGCTCATCCCCAACCTTGCCATCCATTTCAACCGCCAGGTCAACGACGGTGTGAAACTCAGCAAGCAGAAGGACATGCTCCCCATCCTTGGCATCGTGAACAGCGAACTTGAGCGTGGCCACATGCTCATGAATGTCATCACCTCCGAACTGGGTGTGTCTGCCAGCGACATCCTCGACTTCGACATCTATCTCTACGATCACACTCCCGCCTGCACCGTAGGCGTACACGATGAGTTCATATCCAGCGGTCGTCTCGACGATCTCTCTATGGTACATGCCGGACTGGAAGCCCTCCTTGCCACGGCCGATGCCACTCCCGCCACAACGAATGTGCTCGCCATCTTCGACAACGAAGAGACGGGCAGTCAGACCAAGCAAGGCGCCGGCAGTCCTTTCCTCAGCAGTATCCTCCAGCGCATTGTCCTCTCACAGGGTGGTACTCAGGAGGACTACTACCGCGCCGTGGAGCAAGCCTTCATGGTGTCGGCCGACAATGCACATGCATGGCATCCCAACTACAATGAGAAGTACGATCCCACCAACCATCCCGTACTCGGTGGAGGTCCAGTGGTGAAGTTCAATGCGGCTCAGAAGTATGCCAGCGATGCCGTCTCTGCGGCCGTCTTCAGTCAGATATGTGCCAATGCAGGTGTACCCTGCCAGCGCTTCGTCAACCACAGCG
Organism: Bacteroidaceae bacterium; assembly: GCA_045629325.1. Lineage (GTDB taxonomy): Bacteria > Bacteroidota > Bacteroidia > Bacteroidales > Bacteroidaceae > Physcousia. Next base: position 17,832 of record JAZQQX010000062.1, read on the forward strand.
ATGTGGCAGGAGGTAGCACCCTGGGCAACATACTCGCCTCCTCCCTGCCCCTCCGTGGCGTTGACATGGGCAACCCCATCCTTGCCATGCACAGTGCCCGCGAGACAGGCAGTGTCAAGGACCACGAATATTGCGTCAAGGCATTCACGCAGTTCTACAAGGAATAAGCCCCCTCAAAAAGTACACGGAAGGTCAGTCAAGCTCGTGATTCCACAGCATGCGTAAGAAGTCGAGGACATAGATGCACTCCACCTCTCCCATGCGACGATTGAACGGATCCAGAGAAACGATAACGCGCCGGCTGGAGGGGTAATCTTCGCCAAAGGAATATCCCGATCGCGACGAAGACCTCCAATTGTCTGTTGCAGAAGACTGAACACTGTCCCCTATACCCCCAGCACCTCACCCTCCCGTGAGGTGCTTTTGTTTTGCCCTGGCCGGACTAAACCTTTACCCACTCGTTGAACTGATCCACATTGAGACACTTCTGCCCCGTAACCTTATTATATAGTCGCACGCGAAGGTTGCGGAGATTCTGCTGACTGACATTCAGCAGGGTGGCAACCTGCTTGGGACGCAGTGAGGTGGTGGAGAGAAGGCAGAGCTGGAGGTCGCGCGAGGTGAGTTTGGTATCCTCGAGATGCAGTTTGTCCTCCCACTGTGGATTGGCCGTCAGTACATGCTGGCGCAAGGCTCTCCAGACCTCTTCCGAGGGTTGCTGTCCCATATCGGCCATGAGGCTCAACTGCTGCTCAATGTCTGTGGGCATCAGTCTTCTCACCTCTTCCTCCTTCTGTCGGTGCTTACGCCTGCGGAGCCACCATAGTAAGGCAAGTCCCATGAGCGACATCCCCACCAGGGCCACACCCCACCACTGGCGCGTCTGGCTCCGGTCCAGATGCCTGCGGTACTCCTGCATGCGTGCCTCGTAGAGCATCCTCTCCTCTTCCAACTGTTGCCGATAGAGCGAGTCGCGCAGACGGACGGCGTCATACACATGCTCCTCGTGGTAGGCATCGGCAGGATGCATCTTTTTCACCTTCTCGGCCTCGGCCTTCATCGCCTCGTAGCGTGTCTGGATATAGTCGGGCATCTGGGCGATGGAGTCCTCCAGTTCCGACAGCAGGTACAAGGCAAACACGCCATCCTTGTTCTTGTCCAGTTCGTGCTGGGCATAGGTCATCTGCAAGGGCAGAGGTCGCTCGTACAATCCTTGGCAGGCCATGAGCATCCCACATGCCAGTAGAAGGGCAAACCGTTTTTTCATAATGCAAAGATACTGTTTTTTTCATTTCCACACATGTCGGCATAGCAGAAATTAGGGTCAAGGATAGTAAAATTCGCCTGTGTTTAATTTTGTTTACTCCCATTTCTTGCTGTTTCCTGCCCTTTTTCGTAGTTTTGCCGTTGAAAAACATCAGAAACATCACTCACATTCCAAGAATTACATCTAACTTGGGGCGCAAGGTCGGCACCCTGTCCCGCAAGGGCCTCTACATCAAGGGTGGTAGGAAGGTGGTGAGATGAAGCGAAGACAAAGCCAACTGTGAGCAGCACCCAGTGACAAATCAACTATAAGTTGCTGGGTACTGAATCACAAAAAAGCATGATATCAAGAAGAAAAAAGAAGTTTTGCTTTGCCGGTTCAGGGAATAGTCATATCTTTGCGAACGAGAAGAAAAGAATAGGGAATATGACAAACATCCAGAAACAGATTATAAGAGACCTACAGGAGAAGCTACATGAAAGCCTTCCTATAGGTAGCATAGCACTCCTCTATGGATCGCAAGCGAGAGGAGATGCCCGTTCTGATTCTGATTGGGATGTACTTATTCTCGTGAACAAAGACCAAGTGTCTCTGGCAGAGAATACCTCCATCACCTATCCACTTGTTATGTATGGTTGGACTCACGGATTGGAAATCAACCCTGTTCTGTACACTATGAAAGAATGGGAGGCAAACAAAAACACCCCTTTCGCAGAGAATGTTGAAAGAGAAGGTTTGAAAATTGCATAGTTATGACAGAAGAGAATCGCAAAGACCTTGTTCGTCTTCAGTTAGATCGTGCAGACAAATTTCTTGGGCAAGCAGACCAAATGCTGGAGATGGACTGTTTGGATTTGGCTGCAAATAGATATTATTATGCTTGTTTTCATGCTGTTCAGGGGTTATTTATTCATGATGGCCTGAATAGTCATTCTCATCGAGGGATGCACCAGGTTTTAGGTATGAATTATGTCGTTACAGGCAAATTCGACTCACGCTTAAGTGGTTTCCTTCGTACAATGGAACAACTCCGAGAAAAAGCAGATTACAATTGTGCTTATGATGTAATGAAAGAAGAGGTTGAAGAAATGAAAGAACCTTCACATGAAATCATTCAACTTGTCAAACAACTTATAACAGAAGAAACATAATAGTCACCCCTGTCTTTGGAATTAAATCCCCTATACCCCCAGCACCTCACCCTCCCGTGAGGTGCTTTTGTTTTGCGCGCTGAATATCTTTGTCCGTTTACATAAGCGAGGATCGCGGGCGGTTTTTAGCGAGAGAAAGAAACATCCATACACATACAACCCACTAAATTTAAGCGACCTTATGAAGAAAAAGTGAGGTTTTACACATGGCATTATGATTGGATATCGCCATACACCAGTATACTCAGAAGCAAGGCAACAAAGACATTTTTTTATCAAAATATTACTCTATCAAGAAATCTGCATCCACAACATAAAGCATACCAGACGGTGTTTTTAGGACATTGCGAGGACGCAAATCGCTGATGGTAATATTTCCATTTGAATAAGTGGCTTCCCCAATTAAGTGGAAGCCTAGAGCTTCCATGTAATCAAGAATCTCGCCATGAGTTGCAAAAGTGGCATCTGCAATATATGGTTGGCTCAGTATGGGGTAAATGCTACCATTTCCAAAACCAGTGAACCCAATCAGTGTATATTGAGTTTGGGGGAACAAACTTGCATGAATCATATACCTTTGGAACAGTGATAAAACATCCTTACTGGTCATCAGGTTATTCACCTTAATCATGCAATCGGTTGTAGAGTCGTAATAGACATCATTCTCCACCCCGCTGGGAGCAGGAACACCTAAGACAGAAGCCTCAGAAAGAGGAATCCAGAGATCTAATGATTTGGCTATCTGTTCAGCACAGATATTAATGCTTTCGCTCAGCGCTCGTTCGGATATCGGGCGGCTATCTGTCGATGCATTTCCCTGATATGCTCCACAACGCTCTGAGAGTTTCGATTCAAACTCCTCGATACTGCAAGTTCCCTTAGACATTGTTCTGTGCTTTGTTGATGAAACGGAGTTAAATACGACATAATACCTTAACTATATTTTTACCGCAAAGGTACATATTTTTTTCAAAATGCAACGGTTGACTTGACTTATTATTTGCAAAGATAGCAAAAAATCCCGAAAACGGCATGAAAACCATCTGAAAAACCGAAAATACATGGTTAATGGCACGATGCAGGTACCTTTGCCGGTACCTGCATCCTTGCTGTTATCCACATACCGTCCAGCAGTTCACCTGTCCCGTCTGCTTTTGCATGTTTACATAAACGAAATCGCTGGCGGTTTTCAGAGAGAAAGAAACATTCATACACATACAACCCACTAAATTTAAGCGATCTTATGAAGAATTCCGTGATTATGTTTTGCCGGTTCAGGGAATAGTCTTAACTTTGCAGACGAACAGTAATAAACACCGCTTGTCATGCCAACAGTATTTATCCTTTTTGGATTTATCTTCAAATTCTATAGTGATGACCATGAACCCATTCATGTTCATGTTGAAAAGGATGGCCATGAAGCAAAGTACAACGTGATACCAGAAGTAACGCAGGTCTACAATCATGGCTTCAAAAAGAGTGAGATTAAGATGATAGAGTCGGTCATTGAGGAGAATGTCGAAGTCATCATAGACCGTTGGAAGACATATTTTGGACAAGAATAACATAATGCAATGAGTAAGTCAAGAATCATCAGGGTATGGGTCGATCAAGATGCTGTATATGCAACATCTGAGGATGGCCGGACGGCAAGCTATCAGTTTGCCGACTGGAAACGCTTGCGCATGGCCACACCCATCCAGCGAGAGGACTTCTACCTTACCTACTCTGGCATACACTGGCCTCAGATAGACGAGGATCTCAGCTTTGAAGGTATGTTTGCCAATGTGGGTCTTTGCTCCCGTACGGAAACGGAAGACAGCGTCTATTGGGAACCTTTACCCAAGGAATATCCTACACCCGATGAGGACTCCCATTTGTCCGTTGCAGAAGGCTGCGAATAAGTGAGAGCAGGAAAGGGTAAAGCCTCAGACTGATAACATCCAGATTCTCACTTCCCATACAGCATCCCCTTACCGGGATGCTTTTTTGTGTCTATCGGCACAGGCCATTCACCAGTTCATCCAGGTCTGCGCCACTGCCATCTTTGCCGGTCAGCTTGCGGTAGAGGCGGCGACGGAGGTTGCTGACGCTGGACTTGGGACATCAAGACCCTTTGAGGGCAGACCGGTTAGTTGGGAAACTACATCCTTGTACTTTCGCGAAATAGGAATTTCTGCTCCATTCGTCAGGATGACGTTACCCTTTTGTACGTTGGCAATCCGCGATTGGTTGACCAGGAAGGAACGGTGGGTACGCAGGAAGTCCTCACCCAGGAGGTTCGCCCATTGTGTGATGGGTTTCTTATTACGGTAGGCCGTTCCGTCGAGGGCATGCACATAGACTTCTGTGTCATTACTTTCCACGAAACAGATATCCTCAATGGCCAGGGTGACAGGTTTACGGTCACTAGTGAAGGTCAGAGTGCCGCTCTTCACATTCCCCGAGGGTGTTTTGGTAAAATCTTTCGAAAGAAGATAATCACCGCCACAGGTCAGTATCACGATAGCTGAAATGAAAATCGGATTGAACAGGATTCCCGGAACAACGGGTTTCTGGAAGACGTCTGAGTAGAGTATGTCATCGGCGGTGACGATGACTTGACAGCCCACCACGATCAGCAGAATCTCGAGCGTGAGTATGGCCAGGATAAAGAAAACAAGGTTCTTCCGACTATGTCCGTTGGCATTGCCAAGAAGCGTTGGTAGCACGAAACGCGTGATGATAGCACCTGGCAAAAGTAGGGAACTGATGAACAGTGCCCGACTGAATGCCATGTCCAGACTGACGAGCATCGTGGCGATAAGCAATACCACAATAGCCCAATAGATGATGATAGCGGCTACTTTTTTCATTATGGTGCAAAGATACGGATATATTTCCAATTTCTACCCAAAATTGGCTATTTTCTTGCCACCCAAAGCCACTGTCGAGCAGCAAAAAGCCTTTATAAGGGGATTCGACCGATGAAAATAAGGATTTGAAAGGGCTGAAATTTGGTCATCAGGGAGGGAAGAGTTACTTTTGCAACAACAAACCGAGAAAAGTTGCAACACTCGAATT
>JAZQQX010000063.1:0-92411 GCA_045629325.1 Bacteroidaceae bacterium
ATGACACCGTGATCTACGACATGCAGGGTCGCAAGGTTAGCAAGGCTCAGAAGGGTCTGTACATCGTGAATGGTAAGAAAGTGGTTCGTTAATTCTTAAATACTTGAAAGATATGAAAAAGACATATATTGCACCCAAAGACAAAGTGATTACCTTGAACATGGATGATATGCTGATGCAGGGGTCTGGTAATGGTGTAGCAACAGGTTGTTCGGTTGGAGATGAATACAACAATCAAGATGTTAGCTATGCTAAGCAGTACAAGTCTCTTTGGGATGAGGAGTGGTAAACACACACACATCTAAATAGTTTTAATTGTGGGAAATGGTCTGACTCGCCTGGCGGGTTGGGCCATTTCTTTCTAAAAGGCCCCTCCGTAGCCTCGTATTCGTTTTTTCACAATTTTTTCTTGGATTTTCCTTGCATTTCTCGCGTACATTATTTATTTTTGCATGTTCGTGCGTATATGTGTGCGCATGCGTAAGAAGCTGAAAGAAATTAAAAACTTAATAACTAACATTTTATGAGACATTTTACTTTATTAAAGACATGGCTCGCAATGCTCCTCCTACTCGTGGGAGTCAGCACATCGTGGGCAGAGGGAAAGTATGTTAAGGTGACATCGGCTCCATCGGATTGGTGCGGAGATTACCTTATTGTTTATGAAGCCGGCAATGTGGCGTTTGACGGTTCTTTGACAACGCTTGATGCTGTATCAAATACGCAGGCTGTCACTATCTCAGATGGTGTCATCGAGGCAACAGATGCCATGAATGCTATAAGATTCACTGTGGCTCAGAAGACAGAAAGCACAGCATACTATAGTCTTAAGTCGGCCAGTGGTAAATATATCTCTGGAACGAACGCAACAACAAATGCCTCAAATGGATTGAAGACTGCAGATGTTGATACAAACTATGAGATTACCTTTGGCATAGAAAGTGACAATGCTGTAGTTTATAGCAAGTCTGCTGACCAGAAGATGACTTTGCGTTACAATAAAGCTTCTAATCAAGCTAGATTCCGTTTCTATAAAACCGGTCAGGAGGCTATCTCGCTCTACAAGTATGTGGGTAGTGCTATTACTGACCCTGAAACTCCTACTGACCCCGATCCCGAGACTCCTGAGGTAAAGGAGTATGCTAGCCTGGCTGACTTGGTGGCTGCAGGTGCTCCTACCACAGCTGGCGTGGATGTGAAGGTGACCTTGAAGGATATTGAGATCACTGGTATCAATAAGTCAAGAACAGGTGTCTTTACCAAAGTGGGCGACCAGGAGGTAGAGATTTTCTGCAAAGGTGTGCCTGCCGATGAGGCTTGGGTAATAGGTGGTAAGGTGAGCGGTACGCTGACCTGCCCCTGGATGCTCTACAATACTACTTGGGAACTTTGCCCCGAAGACTGGAGCGGACTGACCTACACGGCTCCCGAGAATCCTATCGTGGATGTGATACCCAACTTCATCAAGACTGCAACCCTGACGCTGACAGCGGGCGATGAGGCCTACGATGTGCGCAAGTGCCTGAACATACCCAGCGATGTGGACTATGACAAATATGCCATCACCACAAGTGTCGATGGACAGACTTCTAAGGAAGATGAGTTCGCTTGCGTTTATCCTTGGTTGTCATTCAAGAAGGCTGGTACCTATACCGTAACGGTGAAGGCTCCTGCCGTGGATGGCAAGTATGCTGAGACTACCGGCACCATCACCGTGACCGTGAAGGAGCCTGTGGTAGTACCTGAGATTCCTACCGATGCGGCAGAGATGAGCATCGCCGACTTCATCGCAGCTGAGGGTAGCACTGAGGGTGTATACCTGATAGGTACCGTGGGTAAGATAGACAACGCCACCTATGGTAACTTTGACCTCACCGACGAGAGTGGTACTATCTACATCTATGGTTGCCTTACTCCCGAGGGACAGAAGCAGCAGTTTGCTACCCTGGGCGTTGCAGAGGGCGACAAGATCAAGGTGTTTGCCACGGAGTATAAGCTCTTCAATTCGACTAAGGAGGCTGTGAATGTGGTCTTCGTGGAGAAGATGGAGTCTGAACAGCCTGGTACTGATGAACCTGTGGGCGATGAGCTGACTGTGACCTTTGGTGATCTCGGCTTTAAGTCTTGGGGTAAGGATGCAAACTTCAGTGGTACAACATTTGATGAGGTGAGCCAGGAGAAGGATGGTGTAACATTCACTTATACTCGCAACACTGGTTCTTGCTATGCTAATAATTCTGCAATACGCTTCTACAAGGCTAACGAACTGACCTTTACTGCTCCTGCTGGATACAACATCGTGGAGGTGAACTGGACCGGATCGGGCTTCAAGGATGATGTGACAGCAGATGAGCCCACTTGCACATCTACTACAGATGCTCTTTCGTGGAAAGGCGAGGCTCCCTATGTGGTATTCACCCGTCCAAAGGATGCATCAAGCTATATGACATTGTCTGCAGTAAGTGTGAAGCTCGCCAAGGACAATGCTACCTCTGGTACTCTCCAGCTCGTGGCACAGAACGAGGATGGCTACTGGGCAACCTTCAGCGCTAAGAAGGGTGTATTCTTCAAGTTGGCTGATGCCAATGTGTACACCGTGACCGTAGAGGGTGAGAAGGTGGTGACCACATTGCTTTCAAACAACTCGTATGTGACTACGGCTGCAAGCTATGGATACTATGTACCCGCAGGTACGGGTGTGCTGATCAACTCAAGCAACGCTACCGTGACTTACTATATGAGTGAGGGCTCTGACCTTGACGAACTCGTCCCCGTAACTGCCGACAACCTGCTCCGCCCCGCTACCGAGGCTATGACGGGTGACAATAAGTTCTACCGCCTGGCTTACGACGACTATAGCGCTAAGACGGGTCTGGGCTTCTACTACGGTGCTGCTGATGGTGCTGCATTCAGCTGCAAGGCTGGCTCGGCTTACCTCGCCGTACCTGCGAGTCAGGCTGTGAAGGGCTTCAAGCTCATGAGCGATGAGGATGCTATCAAGAGCGTAGAGATGGCTGAGCAGGATGCTATCTACGACCTCCAGGGTCGCAAGGTGAGCATGGCTCAGAAGGGTCTGTACATCGTGAATGGCAAGAAGGTGGTTCGATAAATTCTTAAATACTTGAAAGATATGAAAAAGACATATATAGCTCCTGCTACCAGCATTGAGATGGTGGAGGGCGTGACGATGATGGCAATGTCGTACTTCGACCAACTGCCCAGCAAGGATGATCCCGATAACAACTTCGTGAAGGCACAGGGTGGCCTGGACATCTGGGGACTCGACGACGATGACGAGGACTAACAGGGTGGTCTGAGAGAAAATATGAATATCGTGACACTGTGTGGGAGCCTGCGGGCTCTCCACGGTGCTTCACATATAGAAAAAAGAGAGACTGAATATTATTGGCATGAAAAAGACATTTACTCTGCTTGTCACCTTCCTCGCCTGTGTCGCTATGATGGCACAGACTCCTCAGCAGTTGGCTTCGGTGAGACTGAAGAAGGTGCTGGGCGATATGATCAAGGACCACAAGGTAATCAGCTATGACGGGCTGCTGGATGCATATCCTTATACAGATGTTCGTGAGGACGGAAAAGTTTGGGATATGTATAGCAAGGTTACCAATTATACATTTAGTATGCATAAGGGTAATTACAGTGGTGAGGGTGATCTTTTTAATCGCGAGCACTCCGTACCTCAGAGCTGGTTTAATAAAAGATCTCCTATGGTTTCTGACCTAATGCAGGTAATTCCAGCAGATGGATATGTTAACAATCGCCGTAGCAACTATCCTTATGGTGAGGTTGGTAGCCCAAGCAAATATGAGAGTGCTGGAGGTTTCTCCAAACTGGGTCCCTGCGTCACTTCTGGCTACTCGGGCACCGTCTTCGAGCCCAACGATGAGTACAAGGGCGACCTTGCGCGTATCTACTTCTATATGGCTACCTGCTACTACGAGCAGATTGGCGACTGGGAAGGCGTGTTCGGTCAGAAGGATAAGTTCGAGGGTTTCGAGGGTTATCCTGGCATTGCTGAATGGCAACTCAAGATGCTCCTCCGCTGGGCGAAGCAGGATCCCGTGAGCCAGAAGGAGATAGACCGCAACAATGCGGTGTATAAGATTCAGGGCAACCGCAACCCCTTCGTGGACTGCCCCGGACTGGAGCGCTTCATCTGGAGCGAATACATTGAGAATTAAGTGGTAGCTACGAAAGGCCCTTTGGCCTTAGTCACCGTTCCTCTCGGTTTTCCGCGTGGCTCCCACCCGCTCAACGCTCCACGCTCCACGCTCCACGCTCCACGCTCAACGCTCAACTATACAATCACTCACTATAAAACAACAAAAGAAAAATGATGAAGAAATGGTTTTTGACCCTGGTGCTTGCTGCATTGGCTGTGGGCGCTCAGGCTCAGGCTACTGATGCAGGCTGGACCAGCACCTGGGCTACAGCTGTAGAGTTTACAGGTCCTGGCGATATGCCAAAGGCAAGTCTGTCGAACAGATCGCTGCGCGAGATCATCCACCTCTCCATTGGTGGCGAGGAGATGCGTATGCAACTGAGCAACATCCACAGCAAGGAGGCCGTGGAGATCAAGTCGGTGTTTATCGCTACTCCCGTAGGCAACAGCGACATCGATCCCAAGACGGCGAAGTATCTGACCTTCGGCGGTAAGAAGTCGGTGACGATAGAGCCCGGAAAGGCTGTGTACTGCGATGTGATGAAGTATCACCTCGATCCCTTGCAGTTGCTTTCTATCACTATCAACTATGGCGAGAAGACTCCCGTGAATGCCAGTTCGCACCGTGGTTCGCGTACCACATCGTATATCATCCCCGGAGAGGCTAAGCCTAAGACGAAGTTTGAGGATCCCGAGAAGTGCGACCACTGGTACAACATCTCTTGCATCGATGTGAAGACCAGTGCTCCTACACCTTGTGTGGCTGTGCTGGGCAACAGTATCACCGACGGTCGTGGTAGCACCACCAACAAGCAGAACCGCTGGACCGACTTCATGGCTGAGGCTTATGAGGGCAAGGTGGGTGTGCTCAACCTGGGTATCGGTGGCAACGCCGTGGTGCGTGGCGGACTGAGCGAGCCTGCCCTGAAGCGCTTCGACCGCGACATCCTGGAGCAGACTGGTGTGACTGCCGTAGTGATATATGAGGGTGTGAACGACATCGGCGGCTTCAAGCCCAACCATATGGAGATCGTACGCAGTCTGCAGGATGCCTACAAGGAACTGATCAAGAAGGCTAAGGATGCTGGCAAGAAGGTGTATCTGGCTACGATCACTCCTTTCTTCGGCAACTCATACTACACGCACTTCAGCGAGGCTGCACGCCTCACCGTGAACGACTGGATACGCGCCAACAAGGATGTGGACGGCATCGTGGACTTCGACAAGCTGGTACAGGATCCTGCCAACCCCAAGGCGCTCCGCAAGGAGTACTCGGACGACGGTCTGCACTGCACTCCCAAGGCTTATGAGGCTATGGGCAAGTATGCTGCAGAGATCGTGAAGTAAGAAATGAAAAAAGGGAGCCTTGAGGTTCCCTTTTTTCGTTGAGCGGTGAGCGGTGAGCGTGGAGCGTGGAGCGTTGAGCGTTGAGCGGTGAGCGGTGAGAGTGGAGCGTTGAGAGTTGAGCGTGGAGCGGATGGTACCCTCGCGGAAAACCGCGAGGAACGGTGACTGGGGCCGAAGGCCCTTTCGTAGCTGCCACCTAATTTTCCATTCTCAATTTTCCATTCTCAATTCTCAAAGGCTCTGCCTTGAAGATGCTGAAGTTGACGCTTCCGTAGGTGCGTCGCTCCAGGAGATGGGGGTGGGATGTGAAATCGTTGTTCTTGCCGTGCTCCAGTACGAAGATGCCCTCGGGCTTGAGGAGCTGGCGTGAGAGAACGATGTCGGGGATCTCATCGAGATTGGGCAGTGCATAGGGTGGGTCGGCAAAGATGAAGTCGAACTTCTCATTGCAGCGTGCCAGATAGCGGAACACATCGCCACAGACGGCGATGCCTGCCTCGTCGTGGAGCTTCTCAAGGAAGCCACGGATGAAACTGTGGTGGAGGCGGTCCTTCTCGATGCTGATGACGCGCGAACAGCCACGCGAGAGGAGCTCGAGGGTGATACTGCCGGTACCCGAGAAGAGGTCGAGGGCCGTGGGGCCTTCCTCAAAGTCGATATAGCCCTGGAGGACATTGAAGAGGTTCTCCTTGGCAAAGTCGGTGGTGGGGCGTGCCTTGAATGTGCGGGGCACATCGAAGTGACGACCTTTGTATTTGCCTGTGATGACGCGCATGAAGTAAAGGGGATAGGGGTATATAAGAAAAAACTACGGAGTGCTGACGGTTGACGAGGCCGTGAGCGACTCTACAAGAGCCCACACCTACGGCTACTCAATGGAGAGCGTGAGGGTCTGGACATTCTGGATGAACTTCCTGGCCTCCTCCGTGAGATAGTCCACGCTGTCGTTCTCACCTGCGATGTAGCAATGGTGGTGACGGGCGTTGAGCTCGAGCATCTTCCATACGGAAAGAAGGTAGAAGACGCTGTCGCGCGGTTGGTCGAGGGGGAAGGTGTTGGCAAACTTCAACTGCTCACCGCAGAGGGAGAAGAGGAAGAGCTGGGTGGGGGTGACATAGGCAAAGACGGCATTGTCGGGCAACTGCTGACGCTTGCAGAAGGTGGCAATGCGACCCAGCACTACCGACGAGGCACAGGTGAAACTGGCATCGGGATAGACGCGGGTGATGGCTTGGCGTATGTCGTGGCGCAACGGGAAGGCCGTCACGATGTCGAGCTGTGCCAGATGGTTGTAGGCGATGCTGGTGGTGGAGGCATCGAGCTTGGGGAAGATGATGCCATAGAGCTCGGGGAGCTGGCTGGCATCGAACTCGCTCTGGGGGATGAAGGTGGAGTCGCTATAGATCGTTGCACGCACGCGCCCGTATGGATATAAGGTGTAGGCGGGATCCTGCAGTTTCTCCTCAAGCAGTGCAGGGAGAGTCTGACCCTCGGCGGGCTTGAAATCCTCACAAAGCAAGTTGTCACCGGAGGTATCTTCGGTGACAATAAAAGAAAATCCATCCGCCTTCACGCGGATGGATAGACTATAGTATGTGGGTTTATTCCCAGTTACCAGCATTGTTGTTCCACATGTCCTTGGCAAGTTCACCAATCTTCAGACCGGGATATGCACCACGGCCTTCCTCATACTGAGTCATGTTGACAATCTTACGATCGCAAAGCTTACCCATACCTGAGAGGAATGACTTGAAGGGTGCAGCGCACTCCATAACATAGTGCATAGGGATGTCCATCTTGAACTCTACGCGCTCTCCGAACTCCCACTCCTCGAACTCACCGAGGGGCTTGGCAATAACGCCATTCTCATGCTTCTCCCACTGATCGCTGAAGGGGATGTAGCGAAGAGAATCGATGTTGTAGTTGGCATCGCCATAGAGAGCCTTCAAAGGACTGTCGGCCCATACGGTGTCGCACCATACGCCATACAGCTCCTCTGCATCGAGGCGCTCGCGGATCTGAGGATCGCTCAAACCCTGCTGACGGAGGTTGTAAACAAAGTCGGCAACCTTCTCCTCGGTCCAACCCTTACGCTGGAGCTCCTCCTGGATCTGACCTTCCTTCTTGATCTCCTCGGGATAGCGACCGTTGCGGAGGAAATCCTCCAACTCGTCAAAACTCAATGCAAAGCGACCCATGGTCACCTCGCTCATCTCCTGTGTTTCGGGGTCGAGATATGACACCACAGAGTCGTGCATCTCCTTGAAAGCCTCCTGTGCCTTCTTGATGTCAATCAAGCGAGCAATGACAACCTTCTTGCGAGCATCAATCTGCGCATCGAGGGCCTGATCGTCCAGAATGCTACCTACGCAGATGTACGCCAAAACTACGGCGCAGACACCTAAAATCACATTAATTACCTTTTTCATGATGATATTTGTGTTTTTATTATTATATTCGCATCGCAAAAATAAGATAAATTCTTTGAATATCCTTCATTCAGAGCAACTTTTTAATAAAAAAATGATTAGAAATGGTGATTTAGGGTCAATTATCCTTCAAAACTTCCCTCACAATGCTACAAATGAGCAAAGAGAGGTGGTAAGAAGGTGGGAAGATTTTCTCCTTTCGCGCGACAGCGAAGCGGTGTTTCTGCTGAGCGGATATGCCGGCACGGGAAAGACCTCGCTGGTGGGTGCACTGGTGAAGACGATGCAGAAGCTCCGACAGCCTGTGGTGCTCATGGCACCTACGGGAAGGGCGGCCAAAGTCTTCTCTATGTATGCCGACACACCTGCCTACACCATCCACCGAAGGATATACCGACAGAAGTCGATGGAGGTGGAGAGCTTCCAGGTGAATGTGAACCTGCACAAGCATACGCTCTTCATCGTGGACGAGGCTTCGATGATAGCCAACGAGGGACTGACGGGTGCGATGTTTGGCACGGGACGCCTGCTCGACGACCTCGTGCAGTATGTGTACGGAGGTGACGGATGCCGACTGTTGCTGGTGGGCGATACGGCACAGCTTCCTCCCGTGGGAGAGGAACTGAGTCCGGCCATGATGCCCGGCGTGCTGGGGGGCTATGGACTGCGTGTACACCGGGCCGAACTGCATGAGGTGGTGAGGCAGGTGGAGGACTCGGGCATACTCTGGAATGCTACCCAACTGAGACTGCTCCTCGGTACGGGCAATGTGCTGACCTTCCCTCAACTGAAGGTGACGGATTTTCCTGATATTCAAGTGGTACCGGGAGACGAACTGATAGAGAAGCTGGAGCAGTGCTACTACGAGGCCGGACAGGATGAGACCATCGTGGTGACGCGTAGCAACAAGCGTGCGAACATCTTTAATATGGGCATACGCGGACGCATACTCGGATGCGAGGAGGAACTGTGTAGTGGCGACCGTGTGATCATAGCCAAGAACAACTATTATTGGTTGGAGAAGAACCAGTCCCCCCAACCCCCTAAAGGGGGAGACAGGCAGACAGGGACGAATGATACCTATGCCTTCATCGCCAACGGTGACATGGCCGTGATTCGCCGTCTGCGCAACACGCGTTCGTTCTACGGATTCCGCTTCGTGGATGCCACGCTCAACCTGGTGGACCACGACGGGCAGGAGGTGGAGGCTACCCTGCTGATGGACACGCTCCAGGCTGAGGCTCCGGCACTGACCCGGGAACAGCAGGAGGCGCTCTTCCAGGGGGTGTGGGAGGACTATGCCGAGATCACCAACAAGCGCGACCGTATGAAGCGCCTCAAGGAGGATATCTACTACAATGCCTTGCAGGTGAAGTATGCCTATGCCGTGACTTGCCACAAGGCACAGGGCGGACAGTGGCAGAGGGTGTTTGTGGACCAGGGCTATGTGACCGAGGACATGCTCTCACCCGACTATTTCCGTTGGCTCTACACGGCCATCACGCGTGCCACAGAGAAGGTGTACCTAATAAACTGGCCGGTTCAGCAAACTTGCTAAACCGGCCAATGTTTTATCTTTGGTTTTCAGTTGTTAAGTTTTTGTTTTTTCGATTTCTCGAGATTTCGATTTTTCGGTTTTTCGATTTCTCGAGATTTCGAGGTATCGATATCTCGAATAACCTAACAACCTAACAACCTAACAACCCAACACCGTAGTCTTACGCCATAAGGATCTCTACGAGCTTATCAACAGCCTCTGCCAGACCGTCGGGGTTCTTACCACCGGCAGTAGCGAAGTGGGGCTGACCACCACCGCCACCCTGGATGAGCTTGGCGGCCTCGCGAATGTTCTTGCCGATGTTGACACCTGCAGCAACGAGGCTGTCGGCTGCAATGGCGGTGAGGAGGGGCTTGCCATCAGCAACACTACCGATGACCACGAGGCTGTTTTCTACCTCGCCCTTCAACTGGAAGGCGATATCCTTCACTACATCAGCGGGCATGGGAACAACGGCCTTCATCACATTGAAGCCCTTGATCTCCTGGATGTTGGCCTTCATCGTAGCCTTGACATCTGCTGCCTTCTCGCGCATCAGACCCTCGAGCTGTGCCTTCAGGGTAGCGCTCTCGTTGAGTGTCTTCTGGATGGCAACCTTGGCATCGGGAGCATTGTTGAGCATGGCGCGAATCTCGCTGGCATTGTCGAGCAGACTGTTGAGCATCTCCTCAACCTTGGCACCGGTGACTGCCTCGATACGGCGTACACCTGCAGCCACACTGCTCTCGCTGACAATCTTCACCATACCCAGACGACCTGTGCTTGAGGCGTGGCAACCACCACAGAACTCAACGCTGGTGCCGAACTGTACGACGCGAACCTTGTCGCCATACTTCTCACCGAAGAGGGCGATAGCACCGAGTTTCTTGGCCTCCTCGATGGGGGTGTCGCGATGCTCCTGGAGAGGGATGTCCTGACGGATCTTCTCATTGACGATATGTTCTACCTGACGGAGCTGTTCGGGGGTGACCTTCTCAAAGTGAGAGAAGTCGAAGCGGAGATAGTCGGGGGTGACAAGCGAACCCTTCTGCTCAACATGGCTACCCAGCACCTCACGCAAAGCCTCGTCGAGGAGGTGGGTACAGGTGTGGTTGGCCTCGATGGCATCGCGACGCTCTACATCTACGCAAGCCATGAACTCTGCCTCGGGATTGGCGGGGATGCGGTCGAGGATATGTACGCTCACACCGTTCTCCTTCTTGGTGTCGAGCACCTGGATGGTCTCGCTGTCGTTGACGAGCACACCGGTGTCGCCAACCTCACCACCCATCTCACCGTAGAAGGGGGTCTGGTCGAGGATAGCCTCATAGACGGTGCCCTTCTTCTGCTTCACCTCACGATACTTGGTGATGTGACAGCTATACTCGGTGTAGTCGTAGCCTACGAAGTTGGATGTGCTAACCTGATTGTCATCATCGCTCTCAGCCACATTGACCCAGTCGCCCAACTCACGCTGTGCAGCGTTGCGGGCACGAGCCTTCTGCTTCTCCATCTCGGCATTGAAGCCTGCCTCATCGACGGTCATACCGTTCTCACGGCAGATGAGTTCGGTGAGGTCGAGAGGGAAACCGTAGGTGTCGAAGAGGGTGAAGGCCTTCTCACCGGCAATCTCTGTCTTGCCTTCGGCCTTGGTCTGCTGCATCACACCGTCGAGCAGGCGGATACCGGTCTCAAGGGTGCGCAGGAAGCTGTCCTCCTCCTCCTTCATCACCTTGCTGATGAGCTCACGCTGAGCTTCCAACTCGGGATAGGTGGCACCCATCTCCTGGATGAGTACGGGGAGCAGACGATAGATGAAGGCTTCCTTCTGACCGAGGAAGGTATAGGCATAGCGTACGGCACGACGCAAGATGCGGCGGATCACATAGCCTGCCTTGGCATTGCCGGGGAGCTGACCGTCGGCAATAGAGAAAGCGATGGTGCGGAGGTGGTCGGCGATGACACGCATGGCGATGTCGGTCTCCTCCTTCTCACCGTACTTGCAACCAGCGAGCTCACCAATCACCTTGATGATGGGCTGGAAGACATCGGTGTCGTAGTTGGAGTGCTTGCCCTGGATGGCGCGAACGAGGCGCTCAAAGCCCATACCGGTATCGATCACATTCATGCTGAGAGGTTCGAGATGGCCGTCGGCCTTGCGCTCGTACTGCATGAATACGATGTTCCATATCTCGATGACCTGTGGATCGTCCTTGTTGACCAACTCGCGTCCGGGTACCTTGGCCTTCTCCTCGGGGGTACGGCTGTCGAGGTGGATCTCAGAGCAGGGACCACATGGACCGGTATCGCCCATCTCCCAGAAATTGTCGTGCTTGTTACCATTGATGATATGGTCGGCAGGTACATGCTTTGACCAGTAGCCTGCAGCCTCATCGTCGCGTACGAGGTTCTCCTCTGCGTTGCCCTCAAACACGGTGACATAGAGGTCCTTGGGGTCGAGCTTCAGTACATCAACCAGATATTCCCATGCCATGTCGATGGCGCCCTCCTTGAAATAGTCGCCAAACGACCAGTTGCCGAGCATCTCAAACATGGTGTGGTGGGAGGTGTCGTGACCTACCTCTTCGAGGTCGTTGTGCTGACCGCTTACGCGAAGACACTTCTGTGAGTCGGCACGGCGACGGGGTTCGGGGTCGCGTGTACCGAGGATGATGTCCTTCCACTGGTTCATACCAGCGTTGGTGAACATCAGCGTTGGGTCGTCCTTGATCACCATAGGTGCCGAAGGTACGATGAGATGGTCCTTTGACTCAAAGAACTTCTTGAATGAGTCGCGGATTTCGTTTGCTGTCATCATAATTTTTTCTATTTGACGAATTACTAATTGTCGAGTATTTATTGTCTTTGACAATCACCTCAGAGGCGCTGGCAAGACAAATTGCGTGCAAAGTTACGAAATAATTCATAATTTGTTGTTCCTATTTCGCAATAATTTGCTACTTTTGCACAGTTTTATACCAAATGTTTGTTGAAAAAGGATTATGGCACAGAACGAAAGCAGTAACCTGAAGATGTTTTATTCGATAAGCGAGGTGGCAGAGATGTTTGATGTGAACGAGTCGCTACTGCGCTACTGGGAGAAAGTGTTTCCAAGCATCAAGCCCAGAAAGACAGCAAGAAACATTCGCCAGTATACGGCTGAAGACATTGAGGATGTGCGCATTGTGCACAACCTGGTGAAGGTGCGTGGTATGAAACTGACTGTGGCCAGAGACCTCATTCGCAAGAATCATGAGGGAGCGAAGGATACCACAGAGGTGCTGGACCGCCTGATGAAGGTGCGTGGCGAACTGGAGCTTATCAAGAAGGAACTGGACTCGATAGGCTAACTTAATTCGTACGGACGGGGGACTCTAATGGCAGAGTCCGCCTGACTAACTTATTCGTACGACAGAATCAATATCTTTTAGTTTTTTCAGGTCGCGACAGATGGTTGTCACATCTTCCACATCGTGTACCTCAAGTTGGATCTCACCACGGAAGATACCGTCGCGTGTCTCGATGAGCAGTCGGGGGATGTTGACATTGAGTTGCTGTGACAGGATGGCCGTGATCTGATGGAGCACACCAATATGGTCGATACCCTCCACATGGATGGTGGCAGGGAAGAAAAGTTTCTTGTGCGTGTCCCAGGTGGCAGCCAGGATGTGGTTGCCGTCACTGGCCTTCAGCTTGTTGGCCTTGGCACACTGGCGCTTGTGGATGGTGATGTGACCCGTGTGGTCGAAGTAGCCGAGCACATCGTCGCCTGGAATGGGTTTGCAGAGACTGCACATCTCGTAGTGTGAGATGGTCTCCTCGTTGAGCAAGAGTGGTTTCTTGCGGTCTATCTGTGCTGTGCTGACCTGCTGTGTGTCTGTCTCGGTATCCTTGAGATCGCTCTCTTTCTGCTCCTGAACCTTCTCCTCCTTGTTCTTACGGCCAAACAGACGGAGGTATCTGCCCCAGTTGTGTTTGTTCTGACTCTCCTCACGCAGTGCGGCGATGTCCTGCTCGCCGAGGATGACACGCTGATTGCCAATGGCGATGTAGAGTTCCTCGCGCTTATATACATTGTGCAGGATGCAGAGCTTGTCCACATTGATACTGTTGGGCTCTATCTCTGCCTTCTCAAAGAACTCCTTGAGTATGGCCTCTCCTGCGCTCTGTTGCTCGCGACTTCTGCGCTTGAGTATGTTCTGTACCTTGCTTCGTGCCTTGGCTGTGGTGACGAAGTTGAGCCACTCCTCCGATACCTTCTGCTCCTTGCTGGTGAGTACCTCCACCTGGTCACCGCTCTGCAATTCCTGGCTCAAGGGTACCAGTTTGTGGTTGACCTTCACACCCATACAGTGGGTGCCCACGAAGGTGTGGATGGAGAAGGCGAAATCGAGTGCCGTACTGCCAGTAGGCATCGTGCGGAACTCACCCTTGGGGGTGACGACAAAGATCTCGGATGCGTAAAGGTTGAGCTTGATGGCATCGAGGAAATCGATGGCATTGGGCTGGGGGTCGTCGAGTATCTCCTTGATGGTGCCAAGCCACTTGTCGAGCTCATTCTCACTCTCCTCGCTTGACTTGTCACCCTCCTTGTACTTCCAGTGCGCGGCAAAGCCGTGCTCTGCCATCTCATCCATTCGCTTACTGCGTATCTGCACCTCTACCCATTGGCCTTTCTTGCCCATGAGGGTGGTCTGGAGTGCTTGATAACCATTGGCCTTGGGATGACTTATCCAATCGCGGAAGCGCTCTGGGTGGGGCTTGTAGATGCTACTCACTGTGGCGTAGATCTGGAAGCATTCGGGAATCTCCTGACTGGCATCTTCTGGCTCGTAGATGATACGGACGGCGAGGATGTCGTATATCTCCTCAAAGGTGACACCCTTGTTCTGCATCTTATTCCAGATGGAGTAGGGGGTCTTGATACGCGCTTTCAGTTCGTACTTGATGCCCTGGCTGTCCAACTTCTCACGGATGGGTACGGTAAACTCATCAAAGATGCTGTGCAGATGGGTGTCGATAGACTGCAGGCGGGTCTGTATGGCCACATACTCCTCGGGATGCTCATAGCGGAAACTCAAGTCCTCAAGTTCCTCCTTGATCTTGTTGAGTCCCAGACGATGGGCGAGGGGAGCATAGATGTAAAGTGTCTCGCCGGCAATCTTATATTGCTTGTTGGGCAACTGACTGCCCAGGGTGCGCATGTTGTGCAGACGGTCGCTGATCTTGATGAGGATGACGCGGATGTCCTCGCTCATCGTGAGTAGCAGTTTCTTGAACGACTCAGCCTGAACGGAAGCCTTGTCGCCGAAGATACCTCCCGAGATCTTGGTGAGGCCATCGACGATCTGTGCAATCTTCGGACCGAAGATGTTCTGTATGTCCTCGACGGTATAGTCGGTGTCCTCCACCACATCGTGGAGCAGGGCCGAGCAGATACTCGTGCTTCCCAATCCTATCTCCTGGCAGGCTATCTGTGCCACGGCTATGGGATGCATGATGTAAGGTTCACCGCTCAGTCGGCGCACACCCTTGTGAGCCTGGCGTGCGAAGTGGAAAGCCTTGTTGATGATGTCAACATGCTTGCGGTGGTGGGAGTTCAAGTAGCATTCGATGAGGTGTGCATAGGCCTCGTCGACCATGCGCTCATCAGCTTCTTCCCTGATCTGCTGTTCCGTCTTTTCCATAACTTTGCCTGTTACTTCACCTTCAACTTCTGACCGGCGCGGATGGTGGTGCCGCGCAGACCATTGAGGCGCTGGAGCTTGGCTACGGTGGTACCGTTGCGTCTGGCAATAGCACCGAGGCTGTCACCATTTCTTACGGTCACAGTCTTGCCACCCGAACTTTTCTTCTTGCTGCTCGAACTTGCTGCTGCGGGTTCGGCATTGA
This sequence comes from Bacteroidaceae bacterium, assembly GCA_045629325.1. Taxonomy (GTDB): domain Bacteria; phylum Bacteroidota; class Bacteroidia; order Bacteroidales; family Bacteroidaceae; genus Physcousia. Next base: position 15,389 of record JAZQQX010000063.1, read on the forward strand.
TGGCCACTTCCTTGCGGTTGTGGAACAGTTCGTCGCTACGGTGGTTGTAGATGCTGTCGCCAGCCTCGATGAATGCGTTGACTGCCGTGGTGGGCAACTTCAGCGTGCACTCGTGAGATGCTCCGGGAATGATGTCGGTGCGGTACTGAGGGTTGAGTGCCTTCAGTTCCTCCTTGTCCACCTTGCAGAGGTCAACCAACTGATCGAAGTGAAGGTCACGGCTGACCATGATCGTGTCGGTAGCCAAAGGAAGGCGTGTATTTACGGGGCAAATGTTGTGATCGCAATAGTAGTTCATAATGTAGTTGGCAGCGATGAAGGCAGGCACATAGCCCTGCGTCTCCTTGGGGAGATACTTGTAGATGGCCCAATAGTCCTTCTCACCTCCTGCACGCTTGATGGCCTTGTTGACATTACCCGGACCGCAGTTGTAACTGGCAATCACAAGTGTCCAGTCGCCGAAGATGTCATAGAGGTCCTTCAGGTAGTGAGCAGCTGCAAAGCTTGCCTTGATGGGATCGCGACGCTCATCGATGAGACTGGTGACTTCCAGTCCGTACTGCTTGCCGGTGGTGATCATAAACTGCCACAGTCCGGCTGCACCCACGCGTGAGGTGGCGCTGGGGTTGAGCGCACTCTCGATGATGGGCAGATACTTCAGTTCGAGGGGTATCTGATAACTCTCCAAGGCCTCCTCGAAGATGGGGTTGTAGAAGTTGCTGGCACCAAGCATCAGTGAGACGGTGCGACGCATACGACCGCTATACTGGTCGATGTACTGGCGTACGACATCGTTGTAGGGCATCTCCATCACATTGGGTAGGCGTGAGAGGCGGTTGATGTACACCTCACGCTCAAAGACGGGATTTTCCGTACTGGGGTCGCAAGCCTCGTCGAAGGTCAGGTAGTTGCGTGAGGCCCATTCGGTGAGTAGACTGTCGGTCACGCTCTCTGTCATACCTTCGGGGAGTACTATCTCGCCAGGAGCCGCCGTGGTGACTTCGATGTCGTCCTCGTCATCCCCTTCTTCATCGTCTATCACTTGAGCATACATACCAGGCATGAAAACCCATGCCGAAAGGCTCAAGAGTGCTATTTTCCATGTGTGTGTCATTATAGTCGTTTTGTTTTGTTAGCAATGTAAAAATATGGTTGGCCTTAAAAAGCCAGACTGCACTGCACACCGTAGGTACGCTGACCGAAACGCTGTGCAAGAGGATTGTCCTCATTCATCTTTGTAGGCTCCCACCTGAAGGACAGGTCGCGACTGATGTCGAAATTGGAGAGCTCTGCATCCACATAGGCATCTATCACGGAAATGAGGTAAACGCCAGCAAAGGCAAAGAGACTCATGTCGCGATATTTACGATAGTAATTCTTCTTGCGCTTGAAGATATCCTTGAAGCGCTCTTCCTTGCCTTCGATGTTGTAACCCAGGGGGAGCATCTTCATGTAGCTCGCAGTGTTGGGGTCGTCGTCCATGATGTCGAGGTAGGCCTGCGTGTAGTCGCGAAGCATCTGGCCGTTCCACGAGAGAGCATATACACATCCGAGAAATCCTCCATACACGATGGGCAACTTCCAGTACTTGTGATTGTAGATCTGTCCGGCGCCAGGGAGTATCATCGCAAGCCAGAAGGAGCGCAGGGGATTGGGAGTATAGAGTTCCACCTTGGGCAGGTTGATGCGTATGCCTGAGAGACCTTGCGAGATGGCTGTTGCCCCTTCGGGTACCTCGTCCGTCTCATCGTATTCCTCACCCATTTCTTCATCCATCTTGTCCAGTCTGGTATTCAGTGAGTCGGACAGTGCCTGCAACTCAGACTGCAGTTCGGGGGTTCCTTCCAAGATTGTCTTCTCGGGAAGCACCTCTGTGCTGTCGGGTCTCCAGGATGGCATGCCCCACAAGGAGACACAGCACACCCAGGCAAGTAGTCCGTATGTGATACGCTTCGTTGTCAACGCTCTGTATGATCGATGAGTTTGATGATACGCTCCAACTCTTCGGGGTTGGAGAATGGGATGCTGATCTTGCCTCGTCCCTTCTCGGTGCAGGTGAGCTGTACCTTGCTGTTGAAGAGAGTTGAGAGCATGTCTTTCAGTGCCTTATATTCTTCGGGCAACTTGTTGCTACCTTTGGCTTTCAGTTGCTCCTTGTCCTTGGTCTTGACGGTGCCACCTTCCAGTATCTCCTTCACCATACCCTCCACCTTGCGTACGCTGAGGTTCTCACGCTTGATCTCCTCGTACACCTTGATCTGCAAGGTAGGGTCCTCCAAGGGAAGGATGGCGCGAGCATGGCCCATGTCGATTTCGCGATCCTTCAACGCCATCTGTATGGTGGCAGGAAGTTTCAGCAGGCGAAGGTAATTGGTCACCGTAGCACGGTTCTTGCCCACTCGCTCACTGAGTTTCTCCTGGGTCAGTCCATACTGCTCCATAAGATGCTGGTAGGCCAGGGCAATCTCAAGCGAGTTGAGGTCCTCGCGCTGTATGTTCTCCACCAGGGCCATCTCCATCATATTCTCGTCGTCCACGGTACGGATGTAAGCGGGGATGGTGGTCTTACCTGCCAGTTGGGAAGCACGCCAGCGACGCTCGCCGGCAATGATGATGTAGGTACCGTCAGCCATATCGCGCACGGTGATAGGTTGGATGATACCTATCTCGCGGATGCTGTCGGTCAGTTCGTCCAATGCTTCTTCGTCGAAGTCGCGACGGGGCTGGTTAGGGTTGGGCTTGATGGCATCGATGCTCACCTCGCTGATGGACGATGAACCTTCGGTGTGGATCTCGCTGGTGGATATGAGAGAGTCCAGTCCTCTACCTAAGGCTGGACCTTTGCCCAATGCTGGAAATTTCTTATGTACTGCCATGTTTGGAATGATAAGATAAAAGAGTGATAGGGGTGGGAGCCGGATTTATTTCTTCTCCCTTGCAATGATCTCCTCTGCCAAAGCCAGATGGTTCTTCGTACCCGTGGCATCTGCATCGTAGAGAATGGCGGGAAGACCATGGCTGGGAGCCTCACTCAGTTTGACATTGCGCTGGATGACGGTGTTGAATACCAGTTCCTGGAAATGACGCTTCACCTCGTCGTAGATCTGATTAGCCAGGCGCAGACGACTGTCGTACATGGTCAGCAGGAAGCCCTCAATCTCCAATTTGGGATTGAGCTTCGATTTGATGATTCGTATGGTATTCAGCAACTTGGATATACCTTCCAAGGCAAAGTATTCACACTGAACGGGGATAATGACGCTGTCGGCTGCGGTCAAAGCATTGACCGTGATGAGGCCCAAGGAAGGGGAACAGTCGATCAGGATGTAGTCGTATTCGTCTTTCAGCGGTTCGAACATACGCTCGAGCACCTTCTCGCGACTCTTCATGTTGAGCATCTCGATCTCTGCTCCGACAAGGTCGATATGGGAGGGAACAATGTCCAGTCCTTCTATTTCTGTGGTATAGATGGCTTCTCTGATGTCAACATCGCCAACAATGCAGTTGTAGATGGAACAGTCGATCTTGCTGGTGTCCACACCCATACCGCTTGATGCATTGGCCTGAGGGTCGGCATCGATCAGAAGTACGCTTTTCTCCAGGGCAGCCAGTGATGCTGCCAGGTTCATGGATGTGGTGGTCTTGCCTACACCACCTTTTTGGTTTGCTAAAGCAATAATTTTACCCATTCGTTTCTTTTTTGTTACCTATAATGGTTTTACTTTCTATGCAAAGGTAAGCATTCCCTGTGGCTTTGGCTACTAAATGGACTTTAGAATGCCCATTTTGTTCATAACTTACCCATTTTGTTCATAACTTTATATATTATGAACATCTGCGCGCGTAATTTAGGCAATGCAAAGTTAACATTTTCCTTTCGAAATGATGGCACTTTCATAGTTTTTTCTTACTTTTGCCTACGATAAATAACACCTGTTAACATGTCAAAACTGATTTTAATTACCAACGACGACGGTGTACAGGCCAAAGGCATCCGTGTTTTGGCCCGTCTGATGGCGCCTCTTGGCGATGTTTATGTGGTTGCCCCCAGTGGTGCCAGAAGTGGTGCGGGATGCAGTATTACTCCTGTCCAGGCTGTAGAACTTCGCTGTCTGGAAGTGGTGGATGGTGTGCATTTCTATTCTTGTTCGGGTACACCTGTTGACTGTGTGAAACTGGCATGCGAGCAGGTGGTTCCACGCCAGCCCGACTTGATTGTATCGGGTGTAAACCATGGAGACAATGCATCTGTTAGTTTGCATTACAGTGGAACGATGGGTGCTGTCTTTGAAGGTTGCATGAAAGGTATACCTTCTATCGGTTATTCGCTTCGTACGGTTAATGCAGATGCGGACTTTACTCCTTATGAGGAATCAATTGTAAAGATTGCTGAAAGCGTATTAAAGACCGGACTACCTGCTTATACATGTCTCAATGTCAATTTCCCGGAGGTAGACAAACTGCAAGGTGTCAAGGTAGCTCGTTTGGCTTGCGGTTCATGGAGTTCGGAATGGGCATCAGCTCATCATCCCAGTGGTAAACAGATGTTTTGGCTTACAGGTGTCTTTACCAATCTTGAACCGGATGCTACTGATACAGACTGTTGGGCTTTAGAACATGGATATGCTTCTGTCACACCTGTTCAGATGGATATGACTGATTATAATTGTCTGGAAAAAATCAAAACTGAAATAGAGGGATGAAGTACTATCTTGTAGTAGGAGAGGCCAGTGGCGATTTGCATGCATCCCACCTTATGCATGCCTTGAAGGACCAAGATCCTCGGGCAGAGTTCCGCTTCTATGGTGGCGACCAGATGCAGGCTGAAGGTGGCACGCTTGTGCAACACTATCGTGACCTGGCTTATATGGGATTTATCCCTGTGCTCTTGCATGCCCGAAAGATACTCAACGGCATGAAACAGTGCAAGCAGGATATTTTGGATTGGAATCCGGATGTGCTCATTTTGGTGGACTATCCTGGATTCAATCTCAAGATAGCCAAGTTTATCCATGCTCACACGAAGATACCTGTATACTATTATATTTCTCCCAAGATATGGGCCTGGAAGGAGCATCGCATCAAGGCTATTCGGCGTGATGTAGACAAACTGTTCAGTATCCTTCCCTTTGAGGTTGATTTCTTTGAGAAGAAGCATCATTACCCCATCTCTTATGTAGGCAATCCAACTGTAGATGAGGTGGATGCGTATATGCGCGAGCATCCTGCCGATATGGATTCTTTCCGGGACGAGAACGGTCTGGATGAGCGTCCCGTTATCGCTCTTTTGGCGGGAAGTCGAAAGCAAGAGATACGAGACAATCTGACTCGTATGGCGGAAGCGGCCCGTCCTTTTTCCAAAGACTATCAATTGGTGCTGGCTGCTGCTCCAGGTATAGATCAAGAATACTATGCTATGTGTACGGGAGGTTTGCCTGTCAAGGTACTTTATGGACAGACTTATCGCATCTTGCAACACAGCACGGCGGCATTGGTTACCAGCGGTACGGCTACACTTGAGACGGCTCTGTTCCGTGTACCTCAGGTGGTTTGCTACTATATGCGTATGGGCAAGTTGTTCAGTTTCCTTCGCCGCCATTTCCTCAAAGTTCCTTTCATCTCCCTGGTCAATCTTGTGACAGGTCGTGAGGTGGTACCCGAATTGGTGGCAGATGGTATGACGGTTGAGTCTGCCCGCATGCATCTTTTGGCTATCTTGCCGGCAAAGAAGGGTGGTGTGTCTCCTGTCCGTGATGCCATGCTTCGAGGTTATGAGGAGATGGCCGAACGCTTAGGCGAACCCGGTGCGCCTCAACATGCGGCACAACAGATTGTGGCGCTTCTAATGTGACTTGCTCTCTTGCTTATATTTCCAATGAGCCGCGGCGCCTTCTTCGGCTTCATAATGCATGCGCTCTGAACGGATCTGTATCTCTATCCAGTTGCAGTCGGGTCCCATAACAGTCATCTGGAGGGCTTGGTAACCCGAAGGTTTGGGATGCGTAATCCAATTCTTGATGCGGTCTATCTGCACACGGTAGAGCATCATGATGACGGAATAGATACGCCAGCATGTGAAATGCTCTGCATCGACAAGAGGGATGGTTTCATCGAGCACTCTCTTTATCTCCGGTTCGCCCTCGAAAGCCTCTGCGTTTTCCTTGTAGATATGTGGCATCTGGGGTTTATAGATGATGCGCGTGGCGAAGAGATCATATACATCGTCAAACTGCTTGTTGTCGATGCGCATCTTACGCCAGATACTGTACACGGATTTCATGCGGTACTTGAAATCATATTCGATACCGAGGTCGTCGAGCATGGCGCGGATGGGTAATGCAAAGGTGCGGAACACCATCTCGCAGGTCATCTCTGACTCGAGAAGCAGTTTTTTCAGGTAGCGATAATCTTCAGGGTATCCAAGTTTAATGGCAAGATTCTGGAGTTCTCCCTGTTCTGCCTCCATGCCCAGACGCTCTGCTTCTGGAGCCCATGTATCAAGCACATTGTTGATGAAAGATTTTGTATCTTCTGTGGGTGGTACAGCCTCTGTGTCCCAGCGACGCATCTGCTCAAGGCAATCGAGTATTTCTTGCGGATTCATATGGATAAGGGTATGAGTGGGTTCTGCTGATTTCTTTATGACGGATATGGCCAGTATTGCATGCTCGTCTATTTGCTTGGCAAATTTAGAGAATATTTGCGAAACAAACAACTTTCCACCCCATTATTATGCACAAAAAAAGAGGCCTCAAAAGCCTCTTTTGTACGCCTGATAGGACTCGCGCTCAGCCCATAGGGATGCTTTCATAGCGAAGCGGAGAAAGAACCTACCGCAGGTTTGAGTCACAGTTGCGTACAAAAAAAGAGGCCTTAAAAGCCTCTTTTGTACGCCTGATAGGACTCGAACCTACACGCATCACTGCACTAGATCCTAAGTCTAGCGTGTCTACCAATTCCACCACGGGCGCAGACGGAAACACGGAGATAAATCCTTGTTTCGTGATGCAAAGGTACGCATTTTCAGTGAACAAACAAAGAAAAGGAATAAAAAGTTGTAGATTTGGAGGGAAAAGATTAATTTTGCAAAGGACTATGTGTAGTAGATGGAATACTGCCTGCGTCTAACTCTAAAAGAACTTTAGAACATAACGATTATGAAAGACTTTATGAAAATGGTAGGTGCCACAATTGTGGGCCTCCTCGTATTCGGTATCATTGTCAGTATCATCTCGATCATAGGCATCGCTGGTGTGGTGGCCACAGAAGGAAGTTATACCGCACCTGAGAATAGTATTCTACGCATCAATCTGAATGGTGCACTCAATGAGCGTGACGAGCAGAATCCTCTCAATGCACTGATGGGAGGCGATGCCGATGTGTTGGCATTGGATCAGTTGCTTACAGCTATCGACAAGGCTGGCAAGACCGAGGATGTCAAGGGTATTTACCTGGAAGGTGGTGCCTTGTCGGGTAATCCTGCCATGTTGCAGGAGTTGCGTCAGGCTTTGGTAGAATTTAAGAAGACGGGTAAGTTCATTGTGGCTTATGGCGACACTTATAGTCAAGGTGCATACTATGTATGCTCTGTTGCCAATGAGATCTTAGTCAATCCTAGTGGTATGATTGATTGGCACGGACTGGGTTCGCAGTCAATCTTCTTCACAGAGACTATGGAGAAGTTGGGCGTAAAGATGCAGGTGTTCAAGGTGGGTACTTTCAAGAGTGCTGTCGAACCTTTCATCAACACCGAGATGAGTGAACCCAACCGTGAGCAGGTGACAAGTTACCTTACCAGCATCTGGAATGGGTGGGTGAAGGATGTGGCCACATCTCGCAAACTCACTGAGGAAAAGGTCAACGAACTGGCAGATTCTCTGACTACCTTCTTACAGCCCATACAGTTGTTGGAGGCAAAACTGGCCGACAAGATATGCTATCGTGACGAAGTGAAAGATCTGCTGAAGAAGAAGGTAAAGATTGAGGCCGATGACCAGTTGGACTTTGTCCCTTATAAGAGTATGGCTCATGCCGTGATGGACATCAAGAAACACTCTGACCGAATTGCTGTTTATTATGCTTATGGCGATATCGTAGATAGCAACGGTGGTGTAAATCCCTTGCAGGGAGGTGGTGCAAGTATTGCTCCCAATCCCGTGAACAGTGATCTTCAGCGCCTCATGGAGGACAAGGATGTGAAGGCAGTTGTAATCCGTGTCAACTCGGGTGGTGGAAGTGCGTATGCCAGTGAGCAGATTTGGCATCAGATAGAGTTGCTGAAGGAGCAGAAGCCTGTAGTGATTTCTATGGGTGGTATGGCCGCCAGTGGTGGATACTACATCAGTTGTGGTGCAAACAAGATCATTGCTGAACCTACCACTTTGACAGGTAGCATTGGTATCTTCGGTATGTTCCCTGATATGAGCGAACTCCTGACCAGCAAGGTCGGTTTGCACTTTGATGTAGTGAAAACCAATAAGTATGCTGACTTTGGTGATCAGTCACGCCCCATCAATGAAGATGAGGCCAAGAAGTTGCAGGCATATATCAACAATGGTTACGACCTCTTCACGCGTCGTGTTGCAGAGGGTAGAGGTATCTCGCAAGATAGTGTCAAGGTGATTGCTGAGGGTCGTGTGTGGACTGGCGAGCAGGCCAAGAAACTGGGTCTGGTTGACGAACTGGGTAATCTGCAGGATGCCATCAAGGTTGCTGCCAAATTGGCCAAGACCAAGGAGTACAATGTAGCAACCTATCCCGAGACGAAGAGTATGCTGAGCAGTCTGTTTGGTGAGCAGGACGAGACGGACTATATGGACATCAAGATACAGCAGATGATGGGCGATTATGCTGGTGCTTACCGCATTCTTCGTCAGCTCAATCACTGGAATCCTGTTCAGGCTCGACTGCCCTATGACATTATTGTAAAGTAAACAATCGAAAGGGTTCTCATCAACTCATAAACTCCCCTCAAGGAATTCCCTCCCTAAACAGTGGAATGTAGAGGGTCTTTAACATGGAAGGCGACCTTATCCATATCAACCGCTCCTTGCTTCCTTTGAGTTGGCTATTCAAGGTAGGCGTGGGGGTTCGCAACTGGATGTTCAATGTGGGCATCCTCAAGGGTGAGTCGTTTCCTATTCCCATCATCAATGTGGGCAATATCACCGTTGGTGGTACGGGTAAGACTCCTCATGTGGAGTACCTCATTCGCTTGCTCTCACAGCATTATGAAGTGGCTGTGTTGAGTCGTGGGTATAAGCGTATGTCGAAGGGTTACCTGCTTGCCACGGAGAAAACCTCAATGACAGAGATTGGGGATGAGCCTTGGCAGGTAAAGCAGAAGTTTCCCAATGTCCATGTAGCTGTCGATGCCAATCGCAGGGAGGGTATTCGTCGCCTCCTGACCGATGAGGCTACTCGTGGCACGCAAGTGATCCTCTTGGATGATGCTTATCAGCATCGTTATGTGAAACCTGGGCAGAATATCCTCTTGGTGGACTACCACCGCCTAATTACTCGCGACAAGCTGTTGCCGGCAGGGCGCTTGAGAGAACCCTCTTCTGCCCGTTCCCGTGCACATATAGTGGTGGTCACCAAATGCCCGTTCTCGCTCAATCCCATGGAGTTTCGTGTGGTAATGGAGTCGTTGAAGCTCCGTCCCTTCCAGCAGTTGTACTTCAGTACTTTTGAGTATGGGAATTTGGTAGGTATCTTTAATGGGAAGGAACGCCAGCTTCGTCAGCTGGAAGCTGAGGAGCATGTACTGCTCCTTACGGGTATTGCCTCTCCACAGCAGATGATGATGGATCTTCATCATTATACTCGTCACATCGTACCTCTTTCCTTTCCCGATCATCATTATTTCACAGAGGAAGATTGCCATCGTATCGATGAGGCTTTCATGCAAGTGAGCACGCCCCGTCTGATCATCACTACGGAGAAGGACGCAGCTCGTCTGCGTATAGCAGATTGCTTGAGTGAGAAGGTGAAGCAGGCCTTGTATGTACTTCCTATCGAGGTGTCATTCATGCGCAATGAGAAAGACAAGTTCAATGAAAATATATTAGGCTATGTACGCAAAAATCCAAGAAACGGCTAATTGGCTCAAAGGTAGAATCAGCAGTAAGCCCGAAACGGCTATTGTTCTGGGAACAGGACTTGGCAAACTGGCCGATGAGATAGATGTTATTGACCGTATCCCTTACAGTGAGATACCCAATTTCCCCATCAGTACGGTGGAGGGACATAGTGGTTGTCTACTGGTAGGTAAGTTGGGTGGCAAGGATATCCTGGCCATGCAAGGGCGTTTTCATTTCTACGAAGGCTATAGCATGAAGGAAGTGACATTCCCTGTGCGAGTGATGTACGAACTGGGTATCAAGACGCTCTTTGTAAGTAATGCAGCTGGTGGTACCAATCCCAATTTTGAGATAGGCGACCTGATGATCATTACGGATCATATCAACTTCTTCCCCGAGCATCCTTTGCGTGGAAAGAATATTGAACCCGGTCCCCGTTTCCCCGACATGAGTGAGGCTTATGACAAGGCGCTGATTCGTTTGGCTGACCAGATTGCTGATGAGAAAGGTATAAAGGTCCAGCATGGTGTCTATCTTGGCACACAAGGGCCCACCTTCGAGACTCCTGCTGAGTATCGCATGTTTGGTCGCCTAGGAGCCGACTCTGTGGGTATGAGTACAGTACCCGAGGTGATTGTCGCCAATCATTGTGGCATGCGTGTGTTTGGTGTGAGCATCATCACCGACTTGGGTGTCGAGGGCAAGATCGTGGAGGTCAGTCATGAGGAAGTACAAAAGGCAGCCAATGCCGTTCAGCCTCTTATGGCGGACATCATGCGCGAAATGATAAAGAGAAGCTAAGGTTATAATACAATTATTCAACTACTTTCAATGCTCAACTTTCAACTTTTATAAGTTGAGTATGTGCGGAACTTATTATATATGGAAATAGCAGAATTGGGTGAGTTTGGCTTGATCAAACATCTTACCAACGAGATAAAACTGGAGAATGCAAGCAGTCTGAAGGGAGTGGGAGACGACTGTGCTGTCATCCAGTACGAGGAGGGTATGCAGACGCTTGTCACAACCGATATGCTCATGGAGGGTGTGCATTTTGATTTGCAGTATGTACCTTTGAAGCATTTAGGTTATAAGTCAGCAATGGTCAATCTGAGCGACATCTATGCGATGAACGGCACTCCTCGCCAGATGTTGGTGAGTGTGGCGTTGAGCAAGCGTTTTACCGTTGAGGACTTGCAAGACTTCTACGACGGTCTGCTACTGGCGTGTCAAGAGCATCATGTTGACATCGTAGGAGGTGATACCACAAGTAGTCTTACGGGACTGGCTATCAGTATCACTTGTATAGGCGAGGCGCGCAAGGAGGATATCGTGATGCGCAGTGGTGCACAGGAGAACGATCTCGTATGTGTGTCTGGCAATTTGGGTGCTGCCTATATGGGATTGCAGATGCTGGAGCGAGAGAAGGCTGTTTTCAATCAGCAGTATCGTGAAGCTCAGCAACGAGGCGACAGGAAAGGCTTGGAGGAGTTGCAGGCAGCTCAACCCGATTTCAGTGGCCGTGAGTACCTTCTCGAGCGTCAACTCAAACCTGAGGCTCGTCGTGACATTGTGGAGCGCCTTCGTGAAGCAGGTATCCGTCCTACAGCTATGATGGACATTAGCGACGGTTTGTCCAGCGAACTGATGCACATTTGCGAGCAAAGCAATGTAGGTTGTCGCATTTTCGAAGAGCGTATCCCCTTGGACTATCAGACGGCCGTTGCTGCAGAGGAGTTCAATATGAATGTCACAACATGTGCCATGAATGGTGGTGAGGACTACGAATTGCTTTTCACCGTTCCTTTGACCATGCACGATGCTGTTAGCCAGATAGAGGATGTGAAGGTGATAGGCCATATCACTAAGCCCAGTCTTGGCAAGATTCTTGTTTGTCGTGACGGTGCTGAGTTCGAACTGAAGGCTCAAGGGTGGAATCCGCTGAAGGAATAGAAACACAGCACACCTGTTGAATATAATCGAAAAAATCCGTATTTTCAGTGTAGTCTGTAACTCATAATCGGATAAAGCTTTCCTCACATTATTGACTTTCATAAACCAATAAGGAGCGACCAACCAGGTCGCTCCTTATTATATATGTATCCCCAAGGGATTATTTTACCATTACCTTGCGTACACTACCGTTAGGCATGCGGATGAGGTTGATGCCACGCTGAGGAGCACTCAAGCGTACGCCGTCCAATGAGTAGAACTCAACAGGGATAGGCTGTCCGGATACCTGCTGGATTGCATCGCTATCCTCGCCGGGTACATCCTCATCTTCGTTGGGCTCATTGCCACCAAGCTTGTCCACATGGTTGCCCTTACCATAGTAGTAGAGGTTCCACTCGCCAATGACGGTATAGTCGTTGGTACCGATAGTCTCTGGCAGACGCAGACCGATGGTGGCCTTTCCAGTGTTGTCTACATAGAAGGGCAGTTCGTTGAGGAACAAACCTTCTGCGAAGCAAGCCACAGAAGCACCCGTTCCGTCGGGCACGGTGATACCGTTGATGACGCGTGTGCTGATGCCCTCGGGCAAAGTCACATCCTTAGAGCCCTCTGAGAGGTTCATGATGCTCTTCACATATTCTTGCTCTGTAGCCTTGGCATAGAGCTTCATCAAGTGGGTGTCCTTGCCAGCATTGATGTTGGCTTCTTCCTCCTCGTAGCTACCTGCGCGGTAGAAGGTGTGAACGGTCACTTTATAGGTACCTTCTTCCAAACCTACGAGATCCTGGTGGAGATCGAAGGTGCCCTTGTTGAATGAGCAACTGTTGGACTTATATCCATTGAGTGCACCCGATACTACCCAACCGTCAATGCGCTTCTCATCCTTGCTTCCGCGTGAGGGATCGAAGGTGTTGTTCACGATGAGACTACTGATGTCGGTCTCCTTCATCTCGTCTTCTGAAGTTACTGCACCATAGTAGTAGAGGTGCCAGGGTCCTACCACGGTATAATCGTTGGTACCGATGGTCTCTGCCAGACGCAGACCGATGGTGGCCTTACCGTCCTCTGCTACCACAAACTCCAGTTCGTTGAGGAACAGATTCTCTGCAAAGCATGCTACCGATGCACCTGTGCCGTCGGGCACGGTGATACCATTGATGACGCGCGTGCTGATACCCTCGGGCAAGGTAACATCCTTAGAGCCTTCTGAAAGGTTCATGATGTCGGCAACATACTCTTGGTCAGTTGCTTTGGCATAGAGTTTCATCAAGTGGGTATCCTTGCCTGCATTGATGTTGGCTTCTTCCTCTTCATAGCTACCTGCACGGTAGAATGTGTTTACGGTTACCTTGTACTTACCAGCGGGCAGACCGGTGAGATCCTGGTGAAGATCGAATGTGCCCTTGTTGAATGAACAAGAGTATGACTTATATCCATTGAGTGCACCCTCTACTACCCATCCGTTGATGCGCTTCTCATCCTTGCTACCCTCAGCAGGGTCGAAGGTGTTGTTCACGATGAGGTCGGTGAGATCCTTCTCGGTAATTTCCTCGTTGGCAGAAGGATCGCCCATGTACCAAAGGTTCCATTCGCCTACCACGGTGTAGTCGTTGGTACCGATGGTCTCGGGCAGACGCAGACCGATAGTAGCCTTGCCGTCCTCACCCACGCTAAAGAGGAGTTCGTTGAGGAACAGACCTGCTGCATAGCATGAGGCAGATGCACCTGTACCGTCGGGTACGGTAATGCCGTTGATGACGCGTGTACCGATACCCTCGGGCAGTGTCACATCCTTAGAACCTTCTGAGAGGTTCATGATGTTGCCTTCGAAGTTGTCATCAGAGGTGTTGGCATAGATCTTCATGAGGTGAGTATCCTTGCCAGCATTGATGTTGGCTTCTTCCTCCTCATAGCTACCAGCGCGATAGTAGGTATGCACGGTCACCTTATACTTACCCTTGGGCAGCCCAGAGATATCCTGATGGAGGTCGAATGTGCCCTTGTTGAATGAACAGGTGTACGACTTATATCCATTGAGTGCACCTGATACCACCCAACCGTCGATGCGCTTCTCATCCTTACTACCCATTGAGGGATCGAAAGTGTTGTTCACGATGACTGAACTCATATCCACTGGATTCTCCTCGCTTGCTATGGTCTTGCCCATCTTGATGGCTACGGTGTAGGTGCCAAGCTGTTCAATGACAGTCTTTGCCTCTTCGTTACCCAGTGTGTACTCACCATAGGCTTTCAACTGCTCGTCCAGATACTTCTGGGCTGCATCGAGAGTCACCTTGTCGGCTGTGGTGGGCGCATTGAGGATGGCTTGCTCGAGCTGGAAGAGAGCCACCTCAAGGTTATTGTACACATCTATACCTTCGTGCACAGCATCCATTGCAGCTTTGAGTGCAATGACTGCATCGTAGCGTGTAGGACCATCCTCTGCCTCTTTTGCCTCCTTGAGAACGGCAGCAAGTTCGTCCTTCTCGGGATAGCCACAGCGAGCATCATCGTAGAGGACCTGAGCCTCGGGAGAGAGCGACTCAATCATAGTCTGGAGAGCTTCTGCATTCTTGGCTCTGAAGATGAGTTTCACACCTCCTGCCCAGAGACCTGCTGTCTCACCTGTGCGAAGACGATTGGTGATACCAAGACGCATAGTACCATCGGTCACGATACCATAGGCATGTACGGGATATGCACCTGCGGCGAAGGCTGCTGATGCAGTCTCGGGATTGTTGACAGGATGCTCGGGAGTGGTAATGTCTATCTTGGTGTCGTAGGCATTGATATAAGCATAGGTTTGACGGATGTCTGCATCGCCTTCGGGATTGTATACGGCCTGAAGGCTCATCTCATAGAGACCATTCTGCAAGCCCTTGAGTTCTTGATATACATCGCATACACGACCGTATGCTTCAAATACGGGGAATGTGGCTACATCACCCAAGGGCCAACTGATACCTGCAGCTGAGTTCCAACCCCCGGTTTCCACAAAGTTGGGATTCTTCAGCAGGTCGGTGCAGTTGGTACCGTCTGTCATGCTGTTGGACAATGCATCGCTGTAGAGTTTCTCCAAGTATGTCTGTTCTCCCTTCATCTGCTCTGCGGTGAGAGGACCTTCTGTGAGGATGTACTTGGCGCCACCATTGCCGTTGTAACCTGTTGTTACCTCATCGTAGAGATAGTCGTAGAGCAAGTCGGCACTCTCTGTCTCGCTAGTGTTGTTCTGGCACCATTCGTTGGCTGTTTCGTACAGCTCTGCATACTTTTCATAGGCTTCTGCACTTGCTGCCAAGGTTTGTGCAGCAGTATTGAAGGTACTCAGTGCTTTGGCAAGTTCCTCGGGATCGTTGGAGCTTTTCAACACATTCAACGCCTCCAGATAATCAGCATATGCGCTGTGCTGGTAATATTTCAGTTCATCCGACTCTACAAGGTTCTGGTAATTGACTTCGCGTGCAATGCATTCGTCGGCCAGATAACGGAAGCTCTCATCCGACTGGCCCAAGTAGGTCAGAGTCCAGTTGTCGAAGAGGGTCCAGTCACCTCCCAGGGTGCTCTCCTTTTTCAGTCCGATAGTTAGGTTGCCGTCATTCACATAGCAGGTGATGAAGGTAGGGGCATACTGGCCTGCTTCCATATAGATAGCACCCGTCTCCATATTGTTGGGTACATAGCCCAGTCTGGTGCTCGATATATCGTTGCTGCCTTCAAGTGGTTCCTGGGTGGCACCGGAGGTGACGAAGGGCAAGCCATATACGGTGTGGTGGGCACCAGTAGTCACATACATTTTGCCGAGTTTCTTGGTGACCATGTCATCTTCGAAGGCATCGGCATCTGCGTCGGCACTACCTGCCCGGTAATATCCAGTGACACTTACCTTATATACACCATTCTGCAGACCAGTGAGTTTCTGGTAGTAGTCATAGTCCTTGTTGTAGAATTCGGCATTGCCGAAGTTCTGAAAACTGGGAGCTGTACCTTCCCAACCGGTATTGTCATTGTCGTCGTAGTTGGGATTGATGATGCAGTTGGTCATATTCACACCATTGGTGGGTGTAGCCGATGCTGCTAGTATCTCGCGGAGTTTGGCCTCAGCCTCCTTCAGCTCGGCTGCGGTGCTCTGGGTATTGCCATATACTTTGGTTACGGCAGTAATGTCTACGCCAGGGAACTGTGCCTTGGCTTCGTCGATTGACTTGCCTAGGCTCATGGCTGCTCTGTACTGCTCAGCTGCCACAAGGTAGGCCTCATAGTTGGCGGGGGTCACGAAACACCAACGCTTGCACACTTCGTCCATGCTACCATAGAGATCAGTATTGCCATCCATGATGCCGTCACCGGAGAATACCCAGTAGAGCTTGTTATTTTTCATCTTTGGACTTGCTGCAAAGCGGGCGCCGGGGTAGTTCTCCTCGCATGGCGCCGGGGTGAAACCGGGACCTTCGGGGAAATCCTTGTTACCATCGCTCAGGCCGATCTCATACACATTGTCGCCTTGAGGTAGGAGAGTCAACACGCGGAAGTTTGTCGTGTTGTCCATTTCACGGTCTATCCAAGTGCCATCGATACCTTGGAGGTCCATGAATCTCCATTCGTTCTTCGACTCGGCAAAGTCAGTCAGCACATAGCTCTGTCCATCCCAGACTCCTTCGTGCTCATACTTTACCATCTTTACTTGATAGCCTGCTGTCTTGCTCAGACTTGCGCGTGTACCCCAGTCATTGGCTCCCACAAGGAAACCCTCATAGTCCTCGTTGAAGAGGTACAGCGTCTCTTCTGCAGTCAGTGTGGCACGCACGGGCATAGGCTTAGTCCATTGAGCCATGCCCACCATTGTCCACAGCAATCCTGCCAACAAAAGTAGTTGTCTTTTCATTTTGGGTAATAAGTTAGTAAATCGTTAATTTTATGTATATATTATTAATAAGGTATTCAATTATCACAGGTATTAGGTCTTGCTCGTTTTGGCGGTTCAGGGCATTTGTTGCTTCTTATTATCTGCTACTAGCATCACTGCATGCAGACGGATCATAGTTGAAAGCACGCAAAGTTACAAAAAAGCCATCAAACTTACAAATAATCCTTACAAAACAACTCCTTTAATTTATTGTAATCTTTTAGTTGCTAATATAGCCAATCTAACCTATTTGCAGTCTTTTTTACGAATAAAATGATATAAGTGTCTGATAGAAAACAATTTGTATTCAATCTAAAAAAACGACATAGGAGCAACCGGCGATGATTGCTCCTATGTAATGTGTATATATGGGTTCATAGTCCCACATGGACTACAGTCCGAGTTCCTTAATCAAATTGTCTGCATGGCCCCATTTGTCGATGAGGTAAAGTACGAAGCGGATGTCAACACCGATGCAACGCTGGAGCTGGCTGTTGAAGAGGATGTCGCCAGACATAGCCTCCCAGTTGCCATCGAAGGCCAAACCAATGAGCTCGCCCTTGCCATTGAACATAGGCGAACCTGAGTTTCCACCCGTGATGTCGTTGTTGGAAAGGAAACAGAGTTGCATGTCGCCCGTAGTCTTGTCGGCATAACGGCCGAAGTCACCCTTGCGCAACAGACTGACAATGTTCTCCTCCATCTCGTAATCAGGATTGTCCTTACCCTCATCAACCTTCTTCAAGAGGCTTTGTGCATTGGTGTAGTAGTTGAAGTGTGTACCGTTGGCCGTATAGTCCAGAATACTACCGAAACTCAAGCGCATGCTGAAGTTGGCATCACTATAATGAGGTTGATCCATGTCCATCTCCAGGATGGCCTGGTTGAGCATCTGCTCATTCCATGAGATGTCGTTGAGATACTCACGGTTGATACTCTCGCTCAGTACCTTTCTGGCTGCAAACACCTGTGTGTAGAGTCTGTAGGCAGGGTCCTTCTCAATATCCTTGCCCAACTTCTTCACGGCAGCCACGATGGCATCTGTGCAGTTGGCACTTCCGGGAACACCAGCGCTGACAACCGACTTGGAGAAAACATCGTGGGCATAGGCCTTGTAGTCGCCCTTGTACTGAAGTTTCACGGTCTTGATGCACTCAGGGTGGAACTTCTTGTCCACGCGCTTGGCGTAGTTGGCCAGCAGTACGGCTGTAGTCTCCTCATCCACACGCGCATCGTAGTTTTTCAGGAACTCGCGTAAGGCATTCTCTTCCTTATCCGTGTTCATGTAAGCCAAATCCATGGCATACTCGGCAAAGCGTGTGAGTTCAATGCCGTTGAAGGTCTCGGTGAAGTAGGTCGAGAGGCGAATGGCGTCCTTCATATTGGCATAGCTTTTCTTCAAGGTGGGGAACATAGCCGAGAAGCGTTCGTTGAGATGGCTGTCGGTCTTATACCATTTCGTCACCTTCTTCTCCAGTTTGCGCTTGTCACGGATGACCTGAAGGTCCTTGAGGGCCTTGTTCATACCGATGCTGTTTTTCCAATAGTTGCTGGAACTGGCAAACTTACTGGCATACTTGATACCGATGGAGCGCTCTGCACGCATCCACTTCGTCCATACATCTTGCTTCAAACCACGAACCTCGATGCGAGGCTCATTTTGCTGCTCCATGCGTTGCTGGATACCCATGCTGGAGAGATAACGGCTAGTGCTACCGGGATAACCGATGGTCATACAGTAATCACCCTGCTGATAACCGTCGATGCTCACCTTGGCATAGCGCTTGGGGTGGTAGGGCACATTGTCCTTGCTGTAGGGGGCGGGGTTGCCGTCCTTGTCAGCATAGATACGGAAGACGCTGAAGTCACAGGTTTGACGAGGCCACATCCAGTTGTCGGTGTCACCACCAAACTTACCTAAGGTCTGGGTGGGAGTAAACACGAGACGCACATCCTTGTACACCTTATAGGAACTGATGTAGTAAGCGTTACCACCATGGAAGGGCTGAAGGCGATACTCCAGTGAGGGGTCCTTCTCCTGATACTCCTTACGGATGACCTTGCCAATGGAGTCGATAGCCTTCTTGTCGTTCTTACGGATGGCATCACCAAAGCGAGCGGTGACATCATCGGTGCGCTGCAGGAAGTTGACATACAGGCCTTCAGCCGGTAACTCTTCTGCAAAAGAGCGAGCCACGAAACCATCTTTCAAATAATCGTGTTCGGTGCTACTCAAAGCCTGGATGCTACCAAAACCGCAATGGTGATTGGTGAATACGAGACCGTCCTTGCTGACAACAACGCCAGAGCAGAAGTCACCGAAGTCAACCACGGCATCTTTGAGGCTTCCTGCCTGGTTGGGGTCATACAACTGCTGAGGAGTCAGTTTCAAACCGAGATCTTGCATCACTTTGGCCGTCTTGGGGTCAATTTTGTTGAGCATCCACATACCTTCGTCAGCATAGGCAGAAGTGGTAAACAGTGCAATACTGAAAATACAAAATAAAAGTTTCTTAAACATATCTGTTATTGTTAGTTCTTTATTTTTTTCGTTCTTATAACGCATCGTTTCGTTGCGACTCTGCCCGTTTTGAAAGCGCTGCGATTCATCATTTATTTTTTCTTTTTGGGATAGCGACGCGCCCAGCCTTCTTCGCTGAAGTCGGGTTCCTCGCCTTTGAATTCCTTGGTTTTAGCCTGACCATCGGGATGGAGGAATTTCATCCAGTCTTCCTTAGCAAACTTCTTGCCTCTGGGAGCCGTATAGCCACGCTCCTCACGACTGGGTTTTCTACGCTCTTCGCGAGCCTCTCCACGCAAGGCGTCACGCTGGTCCTTACGCTTGCTACCTCGGTCGGCCTGTTCGGAGGCACGGCGCTCTGCACGGTTGCGTGGGCGTTCATCGTTGAATTTGCGCTTATTTCCCTTGCTGTTCTCACCTTTTCCTTTGTCACCCTTTCCTCCTTCTGCAGAAGCTATCTCAGCATCAATGGTACGCCCCTTAATCTTCAAGCCTTTCAGCCCCTTGATGACACGGTCAGCATCCTCTTCGGCTACCTCAATGAAAGAGAAATTCTTTACCAAATCGATACGCCCGATGTCCACCTTGCCTTTCACATTTGTATTGACCAAGCGTATGAGTTCCTTAGCAAAATAACCATCCGTCTTGCCCAAGGTAACAAAAATGCGAGTGTAGCCCTCTTCGGCACCCCGTTCACCTTTCTTGCGCTTTCCCTTTCCGTCGGTTGAACGACTGTCTGCCACATCCTCAATCTCTGGAGCATTGGCATAGTACTGCAGGAATCGTCCAAACTCACGACTGAGCACACGCTTGATGAGATCTTCCTTATCCAACCACTCCCATCGACGGTTGACTTCGGGGAGGAAATCCTGTATCTCCTCTTCATCCACTTCCTCGTGCTCAATGTCATCGATGACACGATAGAGTTGCTTGGCACAAATGTCCTTTCCACTGGGGAGTGTGCCCTTGACAAACTCCTTCTGAATGGTTTTCTCTACCAGGCGTATTTTGCCCTTCTCGCGCACATGGACGATACAGATGCTCGTACCCTTCTTTCCTGCACGACCCGTACGACCGGAGCGATGCGTATAATTCTCCGTATCGTCAGGCATGCCGTAGTTGATAACATGCGAGAGGTCGTCGACATCCAGTCCGCGCGCTGCTACATCGGTAGCCACAAGCAATTGAGTGCGATGCTGGCGGAATTTCTGCATGGTCAAGTCGCGCTGTTGTTGAGAAAGTTCTCCATGAAGCGCATCGGCGTTGTAACCATCGCGAATAAGATTGTCGGCCACTTCCTGCGTCTCTATACGAGTACGACAGAAGATGATGGCATATATCTTGGGGTAGTAGTCCACCACGCGCTTCAGTGCCAGATACTTATCCTTGGCATGCACCATGTAGTAGATATGGTTGACATTCTCGGCACCCTCGTTTCGGCTACCCACTTGTATCTGTTCGGCATCAGTCAAGTAGTTTTGAGCTATGCGCTCAATCTCCTTGCTCATCGTGGCACTGAAAAGAAGTGTACGATGCTCTGCGGGTACCCCCTCAAGGATGGTGTCCAAGTCCTCCTGGAATCCCATGGAGAGCATCTCGTCGGCTTCGTCGAGCACCACATAACGCACACTGCTCAAGTCGGCAGCGCCACGGTTCATTAGGTCGATCAAGCGACCAGGAGTGGCCACAACGATATCTACGCCATGATGCAAGGCACGAATCTGGGGTTCGATATTGGTGCCACCATATACCGCCAGCAGGCGTAGCTCAGGCATATATTTGCTAAATCCTTCCAGGTCATCGGTAATCTGGAGACAAAGTTCGCGTGTAGGAGCAAGGATGACAGCTTTGGGCAAATGATCCTCATCATTGAGCCCCCCTTCACTTAAAAGTTGGAGCACGGGAAGACCATAAGCCGCGGTCTTGCCTGTTCCCGTCTGGGCCAGAGCCACCACATCCTTATGCTCACTCAAGAGGAAGGGTATCACAGCTTCCTGTACGGGCATGGGATGTACATATCCTGCCTCATCGATGGCTTTCAGCAATTCGCTTGAAAGGCCCAGTTCTTGGAATGTTTTCATATATGTGTTTCAATTAGACTGCAAAATTACTAAAAATAAAGGTAATATAAGGTATATGTGAAATAATTGTTGTAGATTTGTGAAAAATTAAGAAAATATGCGCAAAGTAATAGGTATCGGAGAGACTATTATGGACATTCTCTTCCGTCACCGACAACCAGAAGCAGCAGTGCCAGGAGGCAGTTGTTTCAACAGTATCATATCACTGGGCAGAGCCAAAGTGCCCAGTGTCTTTGTGGGCTATACAGGAGGTGACATCGTTGGACAGCAGACTGTGGCCTTTTTGCATGATAATGGTGTCTGCACCGACTATTTCGAGATGCGTGAGGGAGAGAAAAGCGCCATCTCTCTGGCCTACCTCAACGAGCAGGGAGATGCTGACTACATCTTTTACAAACAGACCCCTCGTGTATCGCTTGATGCCCCTATACCAGAGTTTGGGAAGGACGATGTGATGTTGTATGGGTCGTACTATGCTATCTGCCCCTACACCCATCAGCAGGTGGAACGGCTGTTGGTGGTTGCATCTGAGGCACAGTCCATTGTGTACTACGACCTTAATTTCCGCAAGACTCACAAGCATGAGTTGTCAGAACTCCTTCCTACTATTCATGATAATTTTCATCGAAGTACTATCGTTCGTGGGTCGGCCGATGACTTTGAAATAATGTATGGTGAGCGTGATGCGCGTACCATCTACGAGCGTCATATCCGGCAACATTGCTCCATCTTCATCTGTACCAGTGGTCCGGGACTGATAACCATCTGCACGCCCAATGAGAGTATTGACTTCCCCGTACCAGCAGTAGAGACGGTGAGTACGGTGGGAGCCGGCGACAATTTCAATGCTGGATTTATCTACGCCTTGCTTCGTGACGGCATTGTGCGCGAGGATCTGGAACACCTATCTGCAGAAGTATGGCAACGCTTGGTAGAGTCAGGATGTAAGTTTGCGACAGAGGTGTGCCAAAGCCAATACAACAGCATCAGCTTGGAATTTGCAAAGACCCTATAGACGGAGAGCATGGAAAAGGGGTGGTGTGAAAATATGAGTTCCTCGTGGGAAACCGCGAGGAACTCATATTTGTTTACCGGTGCTTCCAAGAAAAGGAAGCTGATAATACCAATTATTTCGTCTCAGGGAATTTGTCCTTATACACCAAGTTGGCAACGCCACTGGTGATGTGAACCAGTTCGGGATGCTCCTGGGCAAACTTGTCAATGTGGCGTACACGCTTTTCTTCCAGGATCTCATCTACGGCAATGAGAATACCTGTTTCTTCCACATCGCCAAATCCATCGTTGATGGCGGTTCCGAAGAGACGCATGGTGGGTGAGAGTCCCATATAGGCATTGACCAAGGGAGGGATGTTGTAGCCCAGTTGGCGTACTTCACGATTGAGTATGCGGTAGTCGCTCTTGAAATCCTCCTCTGTAAAGAGCAAGGCCAATTCGGCAGGATCGGCCTCAATTTCCAAGGGTACCATGGGGAAAATCAGTCCGTCCTTGTCGGCAAAATGCTTCTTCAGGAAGAACAAGATCATGTCACGGCAACGACGATCGTAACTGGGATACATCGTAAACTTTCCGAAGAAATACTTCACATTGGGCATTATCACCGTCAGCGCACCCAGTCCATCCCAAAGGTTGTCCAGGGCAAAGATACCCTTTGCACCACGCTTGCTGCTTTGGTATTCAAGGGTGACAAACGAACGGCCGAGCTCAATGGTGTATGGCATATAGTTGCGCATGAACTCCTCACTGAAATGGAACATATGTGAAGTGGCCAGGATGGGCTGTCCCTTTTCGTCGACCTTGACATCCGACCCCATCAGATAACGATAGCCACCGATGATTTCCTCTTCCTCGGGATTCCACACGATGAGTTGCTTATAAGGATTTTCCATCGTGTCAAATTCATCCAGGTCGAGTGCCATGCCTGTTCCACCACCAGCTTCGCGGAAGGCAATCTCACGCAGTCGGCCAATCTCTTTCACCACATTGGGCGAATCTTGCCAAGTCACCACATAAATCTCGTTACCACTCTTGTTGGTAAATCGAAGGCGCTTGTCTTCCGTCAGTTCGCTTTTCAGCACTTCCACTGGTATGGGGGCGATAATCTGTTCCATATGTTATAAAAAGGTCTTTGCTATTTTCGTTCTTTTTGTTTAGAATAGTAGTTCTAAGTTCCTATATTTTGTATACTTGCTCCTTTACCCACTGAGCCCATTCGATAGGTGTCTTCTGCTTATCGAAAGTCTGGTAGGGGATAGGTTTGCCAATGTGAACCACATAGTGCTTGCCCTGACTACGGTACATCTCATCAGGCAAGAGCATCATTGCAAGATTGAATTTCAGATGCAGTTTCTTGCAGAGATTGGCAATACGGTAGAAGCGCTTGCTGTTTTCGCCTTCAAAGTGAATAGGTACTACATCGCGTTGGTGCTGTATGCTTTTCGATACAAACGATTTGCTCCAGTCCACATCGCGGATTACACCGTTTTGCTTACGCGAACACAGTCCAGCCGGGAACATGATGACATGGTCTGTGCTCGAGAAAGCACCCTCTACGATAGCGGGGAAGTTGCGTGCCTGCTTGCCCAACTTGTTGATAGGCACACAGAGGGGAGCCAGTCCCTTGAGGTTCATCAGCAAGTCATTGACCAGGTATTTGATCTTACCATCATAGGCTCTGCCCAGCACCATGCCGAGTGTCACACCATCGATGGCCCCTAGCGGGTGATTGCTCACAAAAGTATAAGCGCGACCATCCTGAGGCAAATTCTCCTTACCCTTGATCTCAACTGTAACACCCAGATATTCAATACAGTGTTCGCAGAAATCTACACCCACATACCCTTTGCGGAGATAGGTGTTGATAAAGTCCTGGTGAATAAAATTCTTTAGCCATCTTGTGATGAATCCCGGCACCTTCTTGCCAGCTCTTTGCCTCACGATGGCTTCAATGTCGATTTCAGTGATATTACTGTCGGTCATGTTTTCTCTTTCAATCTCTTGCAAATATACATATAATTATTGATTGTGATGCAAAATTTCGGTAAGAATTCTTCAATTTTGGTACAATTGGCCAATTATAGGCATATTTGCATTCTTTTTGGACACATCTATCCTTTTTTTCATTCTTCCTCCACACCGGCAATACGACGCGTCTCACTGTCGTCCGTATGTTTGGGCGTGGAGTCAGCATTCCCATTCGTATCAAAGTCTCCTATCTCAACGGCCTTCTGTACATCAGCAAGAAGTTTGCGAAGCATGGTTGTGATATCCGTAGTAAGAGCCTTGGGAATGGTGAGATATGGGGCACGCTCCACCCATGCTTTTTCCCATGCGATACGGTTGAACTTTTCTCCTGTCAGTTTTGCTTTCCAGGTTTGTATGAGTCGGGGTCGGTAGTAGTCGCGGATGAGGCCTGCCCAGAGTCGTGCAGAATAGTCCTGCACAGGTTCATCATAGGTATGGTCGCCATACCATATTGTAACGAGTCGTCGGGCATTGACGGCATTGCGTTTCTTCGTAGCCTCATCGTCAGCCATCAGCATGGCCTTTTCCTCCCACACCGCCAAGTTGTAGAGCGGATGAAGTGTGAGGATGGCGTCTAAGTCGAGCATCAGTTGATCGAGAGTGGATATGAGCGTGTCGACCAAGGTCGTGTGCCCATCTCCTATGGCCTGCCCGATGTGCTGGTTCAGTAGTTCTATCTTCCCTGCACAATAGAGTGCCACAGCCTCTATGAGGTCAGCCTGAAGAAGAGATATCTGTTGCTTCCCTGATAAATCGGTATGAAAGGATGCACTCAAAAGGTTTTCTACACCTTGATAGAATTCCTTGCTCTGTCGTGCTGTGCCTTGCCCTGTAAGATTGGTACCAACCTGCCAGCCATATCGGGGATGATCTGTGAAGTAGCCATACACGCTTTGACGCAAGTCATGATGATAGTCTTGTAAGGCCTTGTTGTGGATGCCATATCGGCAGAGAGCATACTGAGAGCACCAAGAGTCAAGATCTATAGCTCCGTCTTCTTGCCAGCCTGCATCGGTGATGAGTTCGTAGAGCATCTCGTTGTTTTCCACACCCTCGGGTGTCATCCCGTAACCCGTCAGGCTGGCCTTGTTGGTTGATGCATTGAGAGCCTCCGGAAAATGCAGGGCATAGTCGTCTATCCTACCCGTCATCGTATTTTTGCCACCCATGTTGGGAAGCAAGGTATAGCACCAGTCCTTGTGGTTGAAACTATTGTATGCCTCCCATGTTTTGTTGCCATAACCACCATATTCGGGCGACATGTACAGCACCATAAAATTGTGGTCGGGGATGTTGCGAGTGAGCGCGTCAAATTTTTCTGCACCCCAGGCATTCTGCTGGAACACGAAGGTCCAGCCTTGTGTCACCCACACAGCTTCAGGATGACTGGATCCCTCTTTGATGGTCTTGTAGATGGAGTCACCATATTGGGTGAGAAGTCCTAAGTCATTGGGTATCTCCATCTCGTTGAAGGAGTCGGATAGGTAGTATTTCCCTTCGCCATACTTCTCCTCCCACTTTTGAATGAAGCGCTTTCCTACTTCTACAAAGGTTGACGAATGAGGTGAAAGACGGTAGTTGCGATGTGTCTTTGGCACCCAGTTCCATCCCGTTAGGTCTGTTGTACCGGGATAGTGCTGTGTGAAAGCCTGTGGTACGAATCCACCAAAGGCTGGACAGATGGGTTTCATACCCAGTTGGCGCATGCGTTTCAGGATATGCTTACAAAGTGCTTCCTGGCGTATGTTCCATTCCTTGCCCAATGGTCCGTCAAATGAGTTGCCCGCAAGATTGCCCATGCGAAACCACGGTAGGTGAGCCGGTCCTACCTCCCAGGCATCTATCTCCTCGGAGGTAAGTCCCATATCCATAAACACCTCTCTGTAAACCTGTTCTGCACCCACTAGCACCAGAGGCATGTCGATGCCGTGCAGTGCCATCCAGTCTATCTCCTTGTCCCATCGTGCCTCATCCCAGTATGGACAGGTGTAACCATAGGTCACAACATTCATGTACTGATGATCCCGATAGTTGGAAGTGAGATATCTGCCTTCAGTCTGTAGGTCTGCCGGTCGTACAAAACGGTTGCCACTCCACGAACAAATGCCCGCCTTCTTCTCTTTTACATAGTCGTAGAAACCACGGCAGGCGGCCACTCCGCTACTTGCTTCTACAATGAGCACATTGCCTTTTGTATAGTAATGGTAACTGTCACAACCTCTTTCGTTGGGTGACAGGGAGAGTCTCACCCTGACTTTGATCTGCCCCTCACTGAAATGGTCGATGACTGCCTTTGCCGCCTGTTCCTCCAGGCGTCTCTGCTTGTTGCTGGATATACTCCACGCAAAGGATGCAGAGAGCAATAGACAGGTAATCAATAAGATGAATCTTCTCATGGTACAAGTACTCCATTCTTCGTTATTTCCTGCACTTTTCGCAGACTCCCTTGATGAGGTACTCCACTTCCTGTAACTCAAAGTTGGCAGGCAGTGTGACGGGTGGAATGAGTTGGTCCTCAAAGCAATAAGTATGACCACATTTCACACAGGTGAAGTGTACATGCCCGTGGTGTTGCTCACCCTCACATCGACACAGACAATACTTGCATTGTCCCATGCCATCGTCCAATTCATGAAGGAGTTGATGCTCTGCAAACAGACGGAGAGTACGAAATATACTACTACGGTCCATCTCTGGCAGCCATTCTTCCACATCTTTCAAGGCAAAGGCCTCTCGCTTGTGTTGGAGTTTGCGCCAGATGAGTATTCTCACGGCTGTGGGTTTCACTCCATGTTCCAGTAGATGTTCTTCCTCGTTTTCGTGTGTCATGATTGTTGATTAGGGGTGTTGTGATTGTACTATGTACATAAAAGTTCACACAAAGATAGTGTTTTTGCAATTAGGTTGCAAGAAAACAGCAATACCTTTGCCTTTGAAATATCAAAATTATTCGTCATGAACCAGTTTCTACATATTATTGAACAGATATGGGACCTTCTTAATGAGATGTCTCCATACCTGTTGTTGGGCTTCCTGCTTGCCGGACTAATGCACGCTTTTGTACCAGGCAGTCTGTATAGCAAGTACCTGGCCAAGGGAGATTTCCGCTCGGTGCTCTATGCCGCGCTCTTTGGCATTCCTCTGCCCCTTTGTTCTTGTGGGGTTATCCCTACTGCTATGTCGTTGCGTAAGGAGGGTGCGAGTAAGGGGGCTGCCGTATCCTTCCTGATAGCAACACCGCAAACGGGTGTGGACAGCATTATTGCCACTTTCTCACTTATGGGGCTTCCTTTTGCGGTTGTTCGTCCCATTGCGGCCCTTTTCACGGCTATCTTTGGTGGACAGTTGGTCAATGTGGCTACTCGTAGCGAACAAGCATCGGAGCCGAATGTCTCCGCTGTGGTAAATCAAGGAAACCTCATCTCAAAGCAGGATGAAGGGCATGATTCTAATTCTGCTTCCACACAGCATTCTCACTCTTCTGCCCCTATTCATCGTGGTTTTTTTGCCAAACTGAAAGAGGCTTTCACCTATGCTTTTGTGGAGATGATGGAAGATATCGGTAAGTGGTTGGTAGTGGGCTTGGTCGTTGCAGGTCTCATCACAATTCTTGTCCCCGATAGTTTCTTTGCCATCTTTCAAGGCAACACATTCTTAAGCATGCTCTTAGTACTTTGTATAGCCGTACCGATGTATATCTGTGCCACTGGTAGCATCCCCATTGCTGTTGCTTTGATGATGAAGGGACTCACTCCGGGTTCGGCATTGGTACTTCTCATGGCTGGTCCTGCATGCAACATGGCCAGCATCCTTGTCATCAACAAGGTGTTGGGGCGTCGTACCCTCCTCACCTATCTGGCCTCTATCATTTCTGGTAGTATCCTCTTCGGTGTATGTATCGACCAAATTCTTCCTTCTTCATGGTTCGTATCCACTATGATGCCTGCAGATGCAGCTTGTTGTCATGAGCATGGTGCTTCTTGGTTGAGCATCGCTTCTACCATCTTCTTGCTCCTTTTGCTACTCAATGCACTTTGGCATCGTTTCTTTGGTCATTCTCATTGTCATTGTCACGACGAGCATTGTAGTTGCCATGGGGATGATCAGTGCAGTTGCCATGGGGATGCTTGTCATTGTCACGACGAACATTGTCATTGCCATGATGAGGCTCCAGAGTCAGTATGTTCTTCTTCAGACACATCCCATAACGATCCTCAGGCACTTTCCTTCACCATCAAGGGGATGAACTGCAACCATTGCCGTGCCAATGCTCAACGCGTGCTGGAGTCGCTTCCGGAAGTTGTCTCTGCAGATGTTGACCTTGCTTCTGGTAGAGCCGTGGTGAAAGGCCATGCCTCAATCGA
The DNA here is from genome assembly GCA_045629325.1 of Bacteroidaceae bacterium. Classification (GTDB taxonomy): domain Bacteria; phylum Bacteroidota; class Bacteroidia; order Bacteroidales; family Bacteroidaceae; genus Physcousia. The sequence goes on from JAZQQX010000063.1 coordinate 44,335, forward strand.
AGATGCTCGTCAGGCATTGGCTTCATTAGGCTTTGATGTAGTGGAGGATTGAGTGCTTTCAGAATACACCTTATTTATATATAATAGGGTTTTGACCTGTATAGGTTGAAACACTTTTTGCCAAAAGTGCCTTCACGCCTTCACACTCTCATGCTTTCACTTTGTTGGGAAGGAAGATTTTGGCTGGTGCTACCATATAAATCCAAGATGTTCACATGAGTAGTTTTTGTATAGCCACTCGTGTAGATGATCCTTAACTACTTGAGTAGTATAATGTTTGCTGCCCAAGTATGTATATGTTTGCTACTAGTGTAGCAGCATATTTTTCGAACAATCAGAGAATACAAAAAGTCAATGGAGGGAACAAGGAGTTGCTGATGTAAGCTCCTTTTTGTGAGATGAGAATATAAGCCGATGTGAAGGCGTGAAGGCACTTTTGGGAAAAGTATTTCACAGGATTCTCGCATGTTGCAGGGATCAATCGTACGATGTTTATAGTCCTACGATAGAGCAAAGTTGCTCTGCTGTGGGCATAGGGTTGTCGTGAAAGGTAGCAATGATCTTGCCTGAAGGGTCGGCCACATAGATACGAGGAACAATGCTGGTGGCGAAGAGATTGTAGAGTTTGCGATCCGTCTGAGCAGAGTAGGGGATTGTGAGTGAATGGTCTGCCCAGTAGTTTTTTATGGTAGGTTCGCCCTCTGCTCGACTGATGGCAATGAGTTTTATCGTTCCGTCTTTAGGTAGTTTCTCATAGAATTGCTGCAGTTCGGGTAGTTCTTTTTGGCAGTCTCCGCAGGTTGTGTTAAAGAATGCCAGTACAACCGTGTTGCCTGCAAAAAAGGCATTGTTGATGTGTGTTCCGTCGTTGAGGTCAAACTCCATAATGGGGAGATTGTCTCCTACTTTAACCCGTTCGATGACTTCGTGTTCGTCATCCATCGAGCAGGCACACATCAACAATGCCAATAGGCTATAGAGTATCTTCTTCACTTTAGGTATAAGGTAGATACTTCCGTACAACATTTAATTAATTACATCGCAATTTTGTAAGTCAATTCCTTACCATTGCAGATGAGGTGTATCAAATATACATTGCGAGGCAACTGAATGGTGAATACCTCTGAAGGCTGAGTGTCCCTTGTTATGAGACTGCCATCCACCTTGTGTATCATGATGCTGCTGATTTCATTGCCGTTGGCCTTGATGGTCAGCACGCCGTCCTTGGTGACAATCTGTGGCAAGAGGGTCTCAGTCTCCGTCTCAATGCCAGTAGGATCGGTAGCAATATAGTAGCGTACACCATTTTCGCTCTGTGTGAGGGTGATATCACCATTGAGCAATGAAGTCTCACCAGTCTCGGCATCGATGATGTAGAGTGGTGTGGTGAAGGTATCGGCACCTGTGAGTCGGAGGGTCACATTGCCCTTCACATTTGACATTGCTACGGGGATCGTATCGCCAGGCATAATCTGTGCGAGCGACATAGCCTCACCCTTGATGTTGGTATAAAGCATGGGGTAACCGCTCATCTTCAGGTTGCTGTCGAAGAGTGCCTCCAAACCGGCAGTGGGAAGTTCTGCACCATCGGTTAGGATAGCTACAGACTCATTGCCTTCCTCGTCGCTTGCACAGAGACTCAATGCAAACTGCTTCACAGGTGAGGATTCGGGCTTCTGCTCTGTCACCGACTCATATCTTTGCGCACCTTGCTGGTCCTTTATCAAAGCTACCATCATGTCAGAGTTGAACTTGGGCTCATAGGTACTTGCAGATGTATTTGTCAGTTTCACAAAGAATGACTGGAATGGTGCAACATAAGCATCGTCAACAGTACCGACATATCCTTCTGTGTTTTCGTCGAACTGAGCGTATTGCTGTCCCTTACCGGTAACAATCCAGTACTCACGCTCCAAAGAGGGATTTTCATCAAAGAAGCGTTTCATATCCAAGTAGCACATCAAGGGATTACCCACGAGGAAGTAGTTGGTGGTATTGTCATTTTGTACAACCTGCTGGGTGTAAACATTGCTAAGATCAGCCAATCTGTGTGTACGCTCACCATTGATCAAAGGATTGTTCTCCCATCTTACAACCTCGGTGTTGTGTGGCGTATTCTCGTGGTTTGGATTCCAATAGTCGTATTGCTTATCTGCTTTTGGTAAGCGGAACTTAACCTTCTCCGGACGCTTGTCTGCAGGCATCATGGATACATCGGGCTTTATTGAGAATCCTACACCGGCGGTATAGTTCACATTCACATCATTGTACACCTCACTCCAGTCGAGAGAGATGATAGAACTGGTTGTCGATCCGTCCAAATGTACTACCTTTGCACTCTCTGCATTCCAACGACGCTGGAATACTGCAGGATTGAATCGGTCGTGGTCGGTTACATTGAAGGTGATGTCCTCAAAGAGAGGTGTCATCTGGCGTGCGCCATCAGTGGGTAGATAGAGATCACCGGAAACCACATTGATCAGAGGTGATGCCACTGTGCTCCATTTGTTGGGTTCAACTTCAAAGTCAGCCCATGCCTTTTGGTAGTATAGGTACTGCTGTGACAGCATCTGAGCACCACTGTTGAAATGTATCTGCTCACATGTGTTGTCGTAGTATGATCGGGTGGCAACATTCTGGTCTGCACGATCAATAGAAGCCATATCGTACTTGATATCTGTTGTGGCCACACCAATCAGGTTGTTTGCCTCATGTGCATCAATATCCTTAATGAAGTTGCTTGAAGTGGGAGCACCTGCATAGTTGACCACTGTTTGGTTGCCAGTGGTTCTCACATCATACAACTTGGGTACATTCTTTGCATCGGCAGGAATGATAACCTTGGTAAAATCAGCAGGTACGAAACTATTTTCATTGTCATTGGTGCCACCATCGGTAACAAAGTCTGCTGTGGCAGCTGCAGTGCCAAGAAGTTCGTCCTTAGTTACACGGCGCCAGTTACCATCATTGTTCCAGTTGGCATCTATCGCTCCAGTCCACATCTGATATTCAGGCACAACCTTGATAGTGCAGACAACATCACCAGGACATACATCCTCATGACTGCCTTGTATCTCGGTGTAGTTCTCCTCGAAGTGGAACTTGATGGTATACTCATAGCCCTCACGGAACTTGAATGCATCAATAAATGAAAGGTGGCAAACATTGCCTGCTTTCTTGCTATCCTCACTTGAAGCGGTAATATTGCTTACTTTACCAATAACCTTAACATTGGTCTTCTTATAGCTTTCAACATTGATAGCTCCCGACTTGTTGGCAGCGATATCAGGGTCGGTAGAAGATACAAGGTAGATCAACTGGTCTTCTGCCATTTGAATCAATGACTTAACACCTTGGGTATAAGGATGAACCTCGCGCAACGGCATGTAGAGGATGCCTGAAGGTGTGGTGTTTTCATCCAGATTGCTGATGCGTACTCGATTCAATTGCTTCAAACCGATTCGTAGAGGAACATTCTTCATCGTGGTGGGGTAGGGGATGTTGCCACTATCATCACCATTCAGCATAGAAGGTGTTCTTTCAGACAGCTTGAGTGATATACCGATGGGGTCAAGGCAATAGTGTATGCTGAGATCCTCGGGATGAGGATTGATGGGTATTGCCGTGACATCCAACTGCATATTGTTATTTGCATTTGCCATCTCCATGTAGCGGTCATAGGTTGACATGGTTTCACTATTCTTGTAGAGAACGAGCATACCATTATCCAAGAAGTATTGGATACATGCCTTGTTTTCCAATGTAAAGGCACCTTGCCCTTCACCCTTGGGTTGGGCATCGCTGGCAAAGTCCTCTTGGGTCATGTTAGAATAGTGTGCTCTGAAGTTCGCAATGGCATCTGATATTGAAAAATCATTTGATGCTGTTGCTTTGGCATAATTGTCTGGTGTATCAAAGAACCAATCGAAATATGCCTCGTCAGTCTTGACGGGTTGACCACCTTCTGAGATACCGTTCAAGTCGATGGTGATGACAGGAACCTGATTGACACAGAACCTAAGATCGTTGGCATCTGAACGCAATGTACCGTCAATCTTGATCTCACCAGAGAAAAGCACGCTAAAGTCACTTACAGATTTACACTTATCCTCAAGGTCAAAATCAAGAGGATTAGGTGTGCGTCCGGGAGTCTCTTTAATCATAGATATGATATAGCGTGAGCCAACAAGCATTTCTGCATCCGTAGCATTACATGGGAAGATGATATTTCTTACAGAACCAACCTGCTGTCTTTGCGCTATGTTATAATAATCAGGGTGGAAGCCTTCTGCATATTCATAAAGCTGGTTCTTTTTGTAATTGGTGTTCATACTGAATGTACCATACTCTTTACTACCAGAACCATAGGAATCTTTGATGAGTGCTTTGTTGAAGGCAGCACGGTATTCGTTCTCGTAGTTGTTGGTGTGTAATTTCAAGTCTTCACGCCAAGCCTCAAAGGTGGTAAATCTCGTCTTGTCGATAGTTGAACTCTCGTTGTATTGTTTCTTCAACTCGTTTTCGTAAAGATCTCGGTCGAGGAAGCAATAGTTGAAAGTGACAATTTCGGATTCATCTCCAGTTTTTTCATCAAGGACAAACGCATCTTTCAACTGGTCAAAGTCTCCAAACACCTTCAAGTCGGTAGAAGGCTCGCCATTACAAACGGGCTTCAGCTGATCTGCCTTAACCTGAGGTTTACGCACATAAGCACGGATGTCGTCGATCGCATAGTCTGCACCCTCTGAACTAGTACAATTGTTCTCCATGGTGATGATGTAGTGGTCGAAACCTTCTGCGTCATTACCAGTGGTGAAAGTGTAGTAAATATGCATCCACTTACCTCGATTGTCTGGGTTGGTAGTAGCGTTTACAAAGTCATCTGCCTTTTTTGATTCAACATAGCCATTGGGTGTGTTCCAACCACCGCTGACATAACCCGAAACAAAACTGTTCAGTACGACCTCTGTACCGTCTGCTTTTACACCTCTGAATGAGAAGATGACATTCGCAGTCTCTGCATATGCATTTTGTCCTTGGAACTCGTTAATCCAAGCAGATACATAGACTTTGGTATTTGGACAGAAATCCTTACCAATGTTCAACACTGCCATTCGGCTGGGGTCGGAAGCAGCGTTTGCATAGAAGAAATAACCAGGAGTACCTGTATCATAATACTTACGGTCGTACACATTGAGATAGGTGTCAAAATCTTCTGCACCTGTTGCCCTACCGCGGTAGGGGGTGATACTCATATGGTCGGCAACCATGTACATGTTGTAGTCGCCACGATCCTCGTAACCGAAACCATAGGAAGAGTTCTCCCATTGCCAGGGCCACTTGTAGTAGTGATGCCCGTTGGTTTCGGTTCTGTCATTTATAGTGACATCATCGAAGTCAATCTTGGTGGTTGGCTTACCGAAAGTCAAGTCCATATTGGCAGGACGCTGCAACTCGTATTGATAGCTGTCGCTCATAAGTGTTTCAGCATTGACCATCACACCATTTTCTGGAGACAGTACCTGCAAATCATATTCCATAATCTGCAGTTTGTTTCCAGTTGCATTTTTTGCATTGTCATCAAGTGCATAGATCTTGATGGTGTATGTACCTTCCTGTGGGTTTCTTACATAGAACACACGATTATAGTTCTCAATAGCTTTATATGAGTAAGCCAATTGATCGTTACCATTAGCGACATCATCTCCAACCTTGGTTTCACCGAGTTTTGTTCCATTCTGCCATGTCTCAATAAGATAATGGTGAACGGGTTCGTAATTGTTGCTATTCCTGTAATAATAGTCCGTATGGTGGCTATTATCCGCAGAAGCATACTCATTGTAAGGCAATGGATACTGGAAAGGTGTGTTGGCAGGGCACATCAAGGTTATCTTGTGGCTTTCGATGTAATTGGTGTTGTTGTTATACATCTCATCGGCACGAGCCTTGGCGTCCTTGATTACGAATAGATGACGCCACTGGAGGGTGGGCTCTTTTATTATATAAGAGTTACCGTCCCATGTTGTATTTTCATTTATACCAAACTGATTGGCTGCTTCAATAGCGATTACATCTATCACACCATTGGCGTCAGGGGTGGTGTTTTGTACGGCAGTATAGTGTGCCAATGAACCTTCACGGGTACGCGATTTACGGTCAGTACCAGTGATGTTCCACGCAAAATGTCCCTTGTCCAGGTAGTTCACATCGCGTCCGTCGCGTTTGTCAAATGTCAGACGGTCAGAACGAAGGTCCGTATTATAGTCGTACCATCGAACATACATTTCTCGATAGTTAGTTGCATTATATCCTGTAGAAGCAAAATCAGAGAAAGGTGTCAGGTCTACCGTCTCACCAGGAAGTACATACACCTCATGCTCATACTCATGGGTGCGCTGGATCTGTACACCAGGGTTCAAGCGTACATCGTCAGTGTTAGTCTTCCATTCTGAAGTATATCCACTGCTTCCACCTACTTTTAAGCTGTTAGGAATGTTAGCCTCATCATACACACGACCTACATAGTGTTCAAAGTCGTAACTTGGGGTTAGAGCTAACTCTGCTATGTTGATTTGGTTGTTGTGTGCTACCAATTTGTCAACAACCAAACGATATTGCTGATATTCTACATTATTGCTATTAATGGGGAATCTATATTCCTGTCCATTAAGCATTGGCCCCCAATTGGCATTGTTCTTTTGATTGATGTAGTTATAGTAGTCACTTTCGCTTACAAAAGCCCAAGTGGTATTCTTTGAGTTGGTAGTGACATTGATACGATTATTGCTTAGATCTGCATTTTCAGTACCCAACTTTCCACCTGCAATAGTGTTGTTAGATATCTCGTACAAGTTGTTACCTAATGAGGTGATAGTCCACCCTTCAGGATGACCATTTCCTTGATCAGTATAATCCGTATAGACGGATCCTGACCCTTCAATAACAAATAGTGGAAGCCATTGCCAATTCTTTGATCTGTTTTGGTCTTCTATTCTATATGTTCCATTGTCATTTCTAATTCTTACTCTCCATCCTTCCTCATTTGCATTGTTGTTTGTCAGACTACCTCTTGTATTCCATTCGTTTTTACCCATAAAAAAGGTTCCGGTTTCTACATTATATAAGAAATAAGTAGTATTACCGTCTGCAACGAAAGATGAAAACTTAGGCTCTATCTGTTTGTATTTATATAACTCTGTCCACTGGTCACCACCATTTGAACCGTACAGAGTCCAACTTGCGGGGCTGTTGTTGGTATAATCACCATATTTGTCCTTGGCAGTCGTGATGATGAAATTTTTGGCAATCTGAGGTGATTCCAAGTTAACATTAACTACAAATCTTGGATTGAAGGTGCTGGTGGTAGGTATACCATCTGCATTATTTGTTACTTGTCCAGTAAAGTTCTCATTTCCTCCACAGCCATTCTCTTTTGCATAAAAGACTTTGTTGACTTTATCATAAAAACCATATACTCCATCTGCATTTCGTGCAGGCTGAAGGTCAATTTCCTTTTTTCCATTGCTACTTATTGTTGCACCATATATTCTACCCCAGAATGAGCGTGCCTCATCGGTGTTTGAAGAATGTGTACCAAAAAGATAGAAATCAGAGGAATTTACCCAAACAGGTGATTTCTCATCAGTGGGTGTATTAATAGTATTGCCTTCAACATTGCATTGCAAGCGTTTGAATGTTGCAGTTAGAGGTGTGCTGCTATTAATTGTTGTAGAGTAATTGGTTGTATTTAAGATTTGTCCACTGTTATAGCGATACTTTTTTCGCAATGTACTTAACGCCATTACTCCTTCTTCATAGGTTCCTAAACTGAAAAGATGGCGCCTTGAAGTATAATCGTCATTGGGATTGGTGTTAACATATCGAATTTGAATCTCTGTGTCATCTTTGGCTTGATAGGGCACTTTTATGTGTAAATGACTTCTGTCGTTGGTGGCATTTTCGTTTTCCACATAGTCTACCATTTCAAAAAATGCATAGAAATTTCCGCTGATCTGGTCATAGAAGCCACATCGTCCTTCTACATTTTTAGCAGGAAGAAGATCGTACTTCACTACACCATTTTCGCGAATGATGACATGATAGATTTTTCCCTCAAAGCATCTTGCCCATTCTTGTGAATCGTCTGGACTTGCAAAGAAGCAAAGTCTTCGATTACCATTGGTATAGTTGTATGAGCCAAAATCACAAATCGTATTGCCATCTAAGACTGCTTTTTGAGCATTGCAGACGACTGTGTGTTCATTTGTGTCAGCATTTCCGATCGCTAATTGCGTATGAACACTTGTCTTATATGCATATTTGCTGTCGAGAATTCCAAAGGAGATACCTCCTCCAAATTCAGGCATTCCTGCTCCAAATAAATATTGGGTATGCCAAATGTCGTTTTGAGCGTTTGTGTTTTGAAACCTAACTTCAACTTCTGTATTTCTATTAGGAATATATGGTATTTCTATCCAGCTGCGCTTTCCGTCTTGAGTTCTGTCAGGATTCTTTATTTGCAAGTATTCTAATAAACTAATTGGGTTATCATCTCTAGCGCTCCAGGTATTATTTGTGTTTAAGTCATACAAATAAGAAGTTCTGTGATTGTTGTTGATCGCATTAGGAGAGGCTGTTGCATCTTGTATCTTTAAAAATGCCTCCTGTCCCCAAGCCACATTGGATACAACGAGGGCGAGGAGACAGATTATAAGACGAGTATATATGCAGTTGAGATGTTTCATTGCTTACTGAATATCTATCTTGTGTATGGTAGGATTAATTCTTGCGTGTGATGTAGATGCGTCGAGTGTATAGTTGATCTGTTGCAGCATTACGATGTACGATGACCTCCATGTCAATGTAAGCTTCGCCTTGATTCGTATTTAATCGACCGAGCATCTCTCCTGATCCTACCTCAACGCTGGGTGTTTCTTCAAAGATATTGTTAGGGTCGGAGATATTTTTGATTTCATAGGTGAAATAAGGATCTCTATTTGTATCTTCGTAAACCATTACATCATTAACATCTGCTGTGTTGACCACTTTGGGTCGAATCTTGAAAGTGCCTTGGGTGGCAAACTCGAAGTAGAAATCGTCAGCCACTTTGTCTCTTCGTACAGCAGGATATCCTCCAATGGGGGGATAGAATAGCACATCCACATCCACCGTGTAGTCGGTAATGATGATGGGGATGATGATATGGTCATTACGATAGATGGTGGACAGTTCGGTAGTCAACGCGTAGATAGTCTCTGCTGATTTTCCGGCACGCGTAATGTTGAGAGTCAGTAGGTAACGACGCATGGGAGTGTCGTTGGCAATCGACTCAAGCATATAGAACTTGTCAGTTAATGTGTCTGCGGGATTATTTCTGTAAGTGGGAAGCGTCTCGTTGTACGAACGACTGTAGTATCGAGCTGTACCAGAAAGAGCCTTCCATTCCAATCCGTTATCTAAATAGGTGTAGTTGGGAAGCAGAGGAATCAGATCAGAATCTGCTTGTTGCATCTTCAAGCTGTTAATGGTCACAGCCCTTGATGATTCGTTGTAGTACTTGAATTCCATCTTGGCAATCATGCGGACAACCTCCAAGTCTATGTTTACTTTTCCTTGGATAGGAACTATGATCTCTTGTTTGCCAGACATGGGGAGTAACTTCTGATTATCCTTAACATTGCGGCCGTTCTCAATGATACTGGCTACATTGATATTCACATTGGCCAAATCTGGCATTTGCTCGCCTTCCTGTAGTGTTCCTGCCACTGCCTCGACCTTATCCTGTGAGATATTAGCGAAAGAATAAGCTGTATATGTGCCAGATTGGAGCATAAATTCAAACTCTTCTTGAACAACGGGATTGGTACGGCCTGTAGCGGTCTCACGGTCAAGAATTAATGCGATATTGCCTTCACTGTTTACGAAAACAACCCACCAGTCGTTGATAATCTCCTCATTGCTCTCATGAGCCTCGGGCACACCCGTAGCACGGGTTGTAATAGATGCGGACAGGGTTACGGGTTTGCCGTAACCTCCTTCGCTACCCCAATTGTCATCTGAGCAGGAGTAAAACAACCCTGCCAGCAATATGCATATATATAGTCCGATTTTTTTCATCTAAATTTCAGTAAGCTAGGGCCTAAGTCTGTAGTAGGATTTAGAGTCTGATCTCAGGTTGCAAGCGGCGGTTCCATTCGTGTACCCTGATGCGGTCAACTACAGATGGATCAGGCTCCACAGTTCCAATGTTCATAACCTTTTCGATGAGGATACGGTAAATATTGTTGCGCACGATTGCATATTCCATAGGGAATGTACCGCTCTCAGCTCCAATCGCTGCTGCGTATTTGAGAGGAATGTAATAATAGCAGATACCACCGATATAGTCATACTTCTTACAATTTTCACATGGATGGTCGTAACAGAAGGTTGCGCGGTCATTTTGGCTGTGGAAGAAGTAATTGTGCTCGGGGTTGGTGCATTGAAGAGAATAGAAATCACGCCCATAGGAATAGTCATTTTCCCCTGTCAACTTTACTAGTTCGTGGTTTTTGTGAGCTTCTGTATAGTTATAAGTGTATATTTCCTTCGGAAGATATACGCACTTCAAACTTACGCCTGTTGTGAATCTAAAGTATTCCTCTACAGATGCTTCAGCAACATTCTCCATGGTGTAGCCAATGGTGTAACACCAATCGTTGTTCACTTTGAAATAATCTTCTCTTGTTGCATTCTTTGCCACCTTAAATTCGTCAACTCCGTTGGGGAATAGAGTGGCCAGATCGCTATTGATATCATAGTGTGATTGTCCATACCATGTGGCAAACATGGTTAGGTCTTGAAGACCATTGTTCTTTTGCGTGGTATTAGGTTCTACCACATATCTGTTGGGCACGCGCTTCTCTTCACTCTGATAAGCAACCTTACCCATGTAAGTCACATCATTACTGAGAGGATTCACAGCTGATGCAGTCCTTCGGATGAGGTAAGTGGGCATCTGATTGTCGTTGACCATACGGATGTCGGTAATGTATAGTGTAGCGACGGAATTGTTATCATTATCAACTACATTGTACTCAGCTCCCAGGTTGGACACATTGATGTCATTGTTGTTTGTGGGTAGAATCCAATCTACACGAGCAGCAACGCGCTCTATCTCTGCATAGGCTACAATGGGATCGTAAATGTCTCCCTTGGGGCGTATGTCTACCTTTCCATAATTGTATTGATTGTCGTTGACATCCGTGCATGAAGTCATTGCAAACGACCTATAGTCTTTTATGTTGGATGCTGCTGTCCATGTTTCTGCTCGTGACACCTGTGCATCACGCAAATCGCCAATCGTTCGGTAGCGGCCCGTTACATCCCCCATGTTGGCTACTACAATGATACGGTCACCTGTAGTGGGTTTGTAGTCTGTAAGAAGGACAGGGGCACTTTCATATGAAATTATCTTCTCGTTCTCTTTAGAGCCTTTGAAACCCACATTGCTGATATAACGCTTATATTTGATCTGGGTTTCCGGATCTGCTTCGGTAAAGAGTTTACCTCCAGCGTTGTATATAAAGAAGCAAAAATCTTGGATGTCGTTTTCGTGATAATGGCCAACCTCTCTACCGTCTCCACCTTCCCATCCTAATGGAAGATCTCTATCAAAAGTAGCGCGTGTATCTGCACCACTGCTGATCTTCAGAATCATGTATGCTCCTGCATGATGCTCAAAACTCAAGTCCGCATCCTCGTTCTGACATGCAGTAACGCACGCCAGAAGCATGAGAAGTAGAGTATAACGGAATATGGTTTTGAGTCTCAACATTTTGTTGTTCTGCTTTTGTAGAGCGTTATTATCGTTATAGTTTGTTATTCTTAGGCCGCCATCTTAGATATTCTTAGGCGTCTTTTTGTTTTCTTTAGTGTGATATTTCTTAGAGAGAGATGTTTTGCTTGCGCATGGTCCATGATAGGATGTGAACATGAATGTCGCAGTATTTCCACTGATCACCCTTAAGGAAGAGGTCGAGGCGATAATCGTATTCACGATCAAGGTATTCTTGTGGTGTCCAGTTGGTAAGTTCCCATGCCAGTCGACCATCAGCAAGCATGTAGGGTAGGTTGATGTAGGCCACGACCTTGCCAGAACGGAGATTGCGAATGCGGAGTTTGGCAGATTTCTCGCTGTCTTGATTATACATCAGTCGGTTGAACATCATGTCGTAGTGTGCAGAGCGAGAAATGACTTGGGCAGGTGCATTTTTTGGTAGGGGAGCAGGAATTGGTTCGTTCTCTACACCCAGACCATCTTCGCCAAAGGTAGTGGTCCATTGGGCATAGGGTATATAGAGTAAGGAATCGGATGCGAGGAGACTGTTGTCCGAAGCTAAAACGGCGTTGTTGTCTACGATGGTAACTTCATAGTCTTCTGCATAGATATCCTCGGGATTGTCAATTTGGTGAAGTGTGACATTGAGATGCTTGGTGTCACGGATGAGTGAGATGGTGGCGTAGGTGGCATAACCTTCTTGTACCTTGACCATCTGTTCCTCCAAGGGGTAAACGGAGTAGGGTTTGGTGGTCTTCTGAGGACCGGGTTTGGTATAACCGTATTGAGGTTCGCTTGCAATGACCTTGAGGGTGTGCCAGAGGGTATCGAGAGGAGCCACATTGCTTACGGCATGCATACCCTTGACAGAGGCTGCTTCAAGAGGGGCAACATCGTGATCGAGTGAGATGATGAGCGAATTGGCATCAGTCACCTGAGTGCGACGGTATTTTGCACCCTTGGTAGAAAGTGCCTCGTTCCAGTCCTTCTGCATGGCAACAGCCTGCAGGCGGTATTGATGTCCGGCAGGGAGTTCGTCGGTGCTGAAGTGCATGGTGTAGCCATAAGTCATCAAAGGCATAGTTGCCACTGCGTTGCTGATGCTCTTCTCGGCTACTTTGTTTCCATTCTCATCGAATACATATACAGTCACATAGCCTACATGGGCCTTGAACATGTCGGCGCGCTGCGTGTTGTAATCATAGACGAAGTTCACATAGAGTCCGGTGGGACAGTCTGAACGATCTTCTTCCATCATTGAGCAAGCTGTGGTAAACGCAGTCGTACACAGAAGTAATGCGGCGGTTATGATTTGATGAAAAGGTTTCATTGTTTGGATTTTCTCTTGTTATATATCGAAAAAGTATAAAAGGCGTGGTGCCGAACAGTGGTGCTCGGCACCACGCCAGTGTATGATTACATTAGGCTAATTATAGTCTAAAGCATTGCGGATTAAAGGATTACATTCTGAGTACGCAGACACCAAGGCAGGATGTGGATGTGTGCTGCGATGTAATACTTAGGATTGGGGTTGTCATCGGGGGTGCTACCGGGCTTGCCAGTAGAAGAGTCACTGTAGTCAACAGGAACAGCGTCACCAATACCCTGAACAGCAGTGATGTTGATTCTGTACCAGTTGTTGCGGACGATACCCCAACGGCCCAACCAAGCGTTAGCGCGGCTGCTACCATAGTTGTTGGGAGTTACACCCAGAGCCTGACCATCCATGGGATAAATCTTGTCGTACTGGTTGTAAGAAGCGGGCTCTGTGTTCCAAGGTGTCTCTACATCGCCGAAGTGAGCAATGCGAGTTGCATAGTAAGTTACACCACCCTCGTACATATTAACCTGCTCTGCAGTATAACCTGTCAAGTTCTCAGAAAGCTTGGCTGCGATGGTGGTAGTGCCCTCAATGGTGAGAGCCTTGATTGCAGCCTCTTGGTCAGCGGTAGCAGCGGTACCATTAACTTTGATATCCTTAAGAGAAAGTTTGTCGGTATACGAAACAACACCGGTAGCAGCATCCTTAGTACCAAGAGTTACATTGTGAGCAAGTGAGAATGAAACATCTGCACCTGCGGGAACACCAGCAGCAGCCAAAGTACCGCTAGTTGCATCCATGTCAGCCTTGATAGCATTCTTAATGCCGGTTCTGATAGCATTGATTGTGGTTGCAAGCTGATCGTCAACCTTACCAGCGAGCTTGTTCTTCAAGCTTGCCTCGTCAAGAGCAGTGTTGTTCTGACCCTCGATGGTATAGAAAGTGTTGCCACCATTCAAAACGACCTTCAAACCTACATATGTGGTGTTTGCATAGATCTGGCTGTTCTCATCGAAGGTGTTCTCGTAAGTGTAAGTTACACCGTTGTTTTCAAGAGGCCAAGCAGCCATGGTGCCACCAATCAAGCCATCGCGACCATCGTAGTTAACATCGTAACCAAAGTAGGTGCGATAGCCATCCTCGTGGCCATTGGCAAACAGGCGTGTTCCACTAACGAAGCGATACTTATAGCCAGCCTGAGCATTAAAGTAAGGCAACCAAGCCTCATCAACCTGACGGGTGTTGTAGTAACCAGAAGCATTGTTGTTAACATTACCAAGACCCCATGTAACGCTCGCAGGAGCAATAGTACCATTACCTGTGGGATCTGTAATATTAGCCTCGAACTTTACCTCAACCTTAACTGCAGCACGCTCTACATAGCAGCAAGCAACCTGTGCATCAGCAGCCTCGGCCTGAGCCTTGGTAGGATATACAGCGCTAGCTTCAATAGCAGTCAAGGTCTTTACAATACCAGATGCAGGATTGCTGCTGTTACCAGGAGCGGTAGCAACGGGTACGCTGGTCATTACAAAACCGTTGGTCTTGTTCATGGCACCGTAACCTGCAGCCTCATCTGCAATACCGATAGCCTTCATTACATTCTTGCTGAAATCTGCAAATGTGGTACCTACGCCATAGTTGATATTGGTCGCATTGCCCGCATCGTTCAAGATAACATAAGCATACAGCTTCTCTGAACTTGAAAGGTTGGGCGATTCAATTTCCTGAACGAATCTTTTACTGGTAGTGGTAATCTGAGCATTACCTTCTTCCAAAGTCCACTCTGTAATGTAATCGGTGATGTTGTAGTCCTTAACCAAGGTAGCGCTTGCCTCAGAAGAACCCTTAAACAGAACCAGACGACCGCTCTTAACTGCATATTCGTCTGCATCACCATCGTTGAGGTCGTCGTTTGCACGGCTTTGTGCGTTGTCACCGGGCATAGCAAGACCGACATTGATGAAGGCAGGCTGACCCTCAATCAACCCGTACTCATTGCCACCATTCTCAGGAGCCACAACATTCTCACTTGAACAGCTAACCATCAAAGCTGCTGCTACAAGCATAGAAAAGAAAAATTGCTTTTTCATAATGAAAATTGTTAAAAAAAGGTGAATAATTAATTATTTATGTTTTCTCTTATTTCAATTGGTTCAAATTGTTCTTTGCCTCAGGTAAGTTTCCTGCAGCCTCGAAGTGACGGATGGCAGCAGTCTTGTCACCCTTCTGGGCCGCTACGATACCACGGGCATTTTCTGCCTCAGGAGTTTTGCCTGCCTTCTGCAAGAGACGCTCTGCCTTGTCGTAGTCGCTGGCCTTGATAGCTGCAACAGCGGCGTTGAGGTTGGCTGTAGGATTGTCTCCATAGAAGCGAAGAGCAATGTCGAAGGTCTTGCAGTATTGCTCAGAACCTTCCTCGTAGAGGCGTGCCACGCGGAATATCTGGTTGAGGTTGAGCAATTCAGGTGTTTTCTTGATGATCTCTGCCAACTGTTGGTCGGAAGCAGGCTTCAAGCGTGTGCTGATGGCAAACTTTGTACAACGCAACTGTGGGAACCATACAGGAAGGATTTTCGTGCGATAAAGTTTGGCAAAGCGCGCATCTGTCTTCAGCGTAGTCTCCTTTGCGTCATAGTCAGAAGGACCATAGGCGGGCTTGTCAATCAACTCAAGAAGGTCTTGGCGTTGCTTCTCCGTGATATCCTTTGCATCGACAACAAGTTCGCGGAACTCATCCCAGTTTTCAGGTACAGCGCTGAAAGTACAGCTTTCTTTGGGTAGCTTGTATCGCTCACCAAGATATTCTGCCAAGGCGCGTGAACGGTTGGTTGACAGGAAGTCGTTGTGTGTGTAAGGAGACTCGGGAGATGCGTAACCGCAAATGTTGATGTTGGCAATCTCTACATTGGGGTCGCTAAGTGCATAGTCGATAGAGTCGCAGATCACCTTCAACTGAGCGCGGTTGTCAATACGCTGTCCGCTCTTACATATATAAGGTTCGGTGTGGAGCTCTGTACGGTCCACTTCAAACTGTACTCGTGCTCTACCCTCGTGGATTGCTACACGCTGCTCGGATACAGGAGGCGTGATAAATGCCGTATAGAATACAGGTACGCGAGGAACGAGGTTGAATACCATGGGTTCTGTCTTTCCGCTGGCCATAAGATTGCCACAACCGCATGAATCAATTGCGAGACGGAAATTGATGTCGCCCTGCTTCATCCAGTCGCCCATGTCTATCGATTCGGTGTAGCTGATAGTCTGTTCTTTGCCATTCTTACGACGAACAACCTGATTGATTTTGCTGTAGTTTTCTTCTTTCTCACGATTCAGACCGCTACGCTCATATACATATTGCATGTTGCGACCGTTGATGAGAACGGTGGGAAAGAATGCGCGTTGGTTGGCTTGTCCCTCTACATAGGGCGTAACAAACAACTGATGGTTGCTTGACAGTTGAACTTGGTCAAGTACGATGTCAAATGAAGCCACCAACTTGTTGCCGACCTCCTGTACATTGACATTTCGTGTGATAATCTGCCCCTTGTCGTTAGCAGCGTTCATGCTGAACATCGATACTGCAAGGAGAATCATTATGGATAGAATCTTTTTCATGTTTCCTGTGCCTCCTAACATTTAGAACAAATAAATCAATGAAATGCCCAACTTTGTAAGGCCTACATAGTTGGTATTGCCGTCACCAATCTTAGCACCACATTCTCCACACATGTACTTGTCGTACCATACGCGATTGTATCCAATTCCGGCTTCAGCCTCAAGGTTGAAATGACGGTTTAGGATCCATTGGTAGCCATATGTGAAACCTGCTCCGAGGAATGCACCCTCATAGCTGTGGTTGCGTACTTCCTTTGTGAGATTGTCACCGCCAAAGAATTTGCCAGGCATGGGGAGAGATACATTAGAAGCGTTGAACTGACCACCCATGGCATGAACACCAATGAAATGGCCGTTGAATTTGCTACAAGGCCACCAACGATACTCTGGCATAAGCAACCAGTGCTTTGCCATGCGTGTACCATGCGTGGTGGAGTTGAACTCCCACGGATTGATACCATAGAACAACTGAGCGGTAGAACGACGACCCAAGCCAAACTCCATTCCAATATTTGGAGTGGTGGTGGCGTCGTAGAGCAGGTTGGTCTTCACTGCAACCTGTGCTTGTACATTACTATTAATTACACACCCGGAGAAAAGGGCCAGTGCAAGGAATAGTTTTTTTGTTCCTTTTTTGATCATTTTGTCGACTTTGATCTTTATGAATCTTAGACTCTCGTAAGGTTCTTCTTTTTACCTGAATATTGCCATTGAAATTCCGGAAATACCGAAAAACGCGGTGCAAAATTATGTAAAAAGTCGGTACTGACCAAAAAAAATAATATAAAACAGGGTGGTTTTCAGTAAAAAAGACCTAAAATGTTACAAATTTGATAATTTCTGTTTTATTTTGAAAAATAGTGAAGTATACCGAAATGTAATCCTATTATACCGAAATTGCCGACATTGTAGTTCTCCGTGGTTGGCTGATTGCCTGAAAAGTCTATTAATGTATCGTTTGAGAATAACTGTTTTTTATGTTTTGCATGTGTGGTATCCCTCCGTTGTCTTATATATAGTGACGAGGCTTAGTCATAAGCATGACGAAGCCTCGTCTTGCTTATGATTGTGCTTCGTCTTGCCTATGACTCGAGCAAGTCATACCTATCCGGATTGGCTGTTTTTTTGGGGGGGGGTACAAAAAGGCACGGTGTGAAACCGTGCCTTAAAAGTGATATTGTGAAGTTTTTGAAACGAAGTTCTTAGGATCTTTTCTGCTCTAATTCTAATTTACTTCTTGACCTTCTTGATAGGCTTTACGCCTTCCTGGGTAGGAACGACAGGTTTGATGGTGCCATCCTCGTTGAAGTACATGCGGTCGATACAAACCTGACGGTGGAAACCGGGATCCTTGCGCTGAGGATAGAGATAACCTTTGTTGATGCGATGATAAACGATGTACCATTCATCACGACCGGGAATCTGAAGCACACTGTTGTGTGCAGGACCATAGATGTCCTTGTCAGGGTTCTGGATAAGAACAATAGGTTCCTTGGCTACCTGGATGGGGCCCAGGGGAGAGTCGGATGTACCGTATGCTACATGATAGTTGGGTGAACCGGTATCGTCCACACTCCAGTGGAAGTAATACTTGCCGTTGCGGTAGAATACATATGCACCCTCACGGAAGGCATAGTCCTTAAGACTTCCGCCCTTGGGAGTCATGACGGTTACCGTTTCTTGCTTTATACTTGTCATGTCATCATTTAGTTCTGCACCAGCCATATAGCCATTGCCCCAATAAAGATAGTGCTTACCCGTTTGGGGATCGGTGAAAACATCAACATCAATCTGCTGACCGCCACCTACTCCATTGGGCAGTTCGTAAACGATAGGTTTCCCGAAGTCAACGAATGGGCCGGTAGGGCTGTCACTAATAGCAACACCGATAGACTTGCGGTTGCGCTGTGTGTCGTGACCACTGAAATAAAAGTAGTATTTGTAACTGCCGTCAGCCTGCTTTACTTCCTCGATGCAGGGAGCCCAAGCGTTACCGCTAGCCCAGGAAACATCAGTGTTGAGGTTGAGCATGATGCCTTCGTGTTGCCAGTTGGTAAGGTCTTTGCTTGAGAATACGGTGAAATAGTATCCTCCCCAACCTGCAGCACCGTCGGTGGTTGAGTAGATGTAGAACTTTCCCGTCTGGTGTGAGTACATTACCTCAGGATCAGCGTGAAATTCAGGTAGGATAGGATTGCCACTTGTACGGTCGTCCTTTGCTTGCACATTAATTGCGAACAGTGCAAGAGTTGCAAGAAGAAGTTTCTTCATGGGGTCGTGATTTATGCGTTATTAGTTTTCAATTATAAGTTCTTAATTGTGCATTATGAATTATGCATTATAAATCAGCCTTCTCTTAGGAAATCAAGTGCTTCTTCGATCTCCTCTTTTGAGGCGGTCTGGTTGATTCGGATATCTCCGATGCCACCTAAGAGAGTAAAGTTGATGGTTCCTGCAGTGTTTTTCTTGTCGTGCGTCATGTATTCAAGCAACGAGGGATACTCTTTGCAGGTAAACATAAACTCACCATAGGTCTGCTTGATGAACTGTACGGTTTGGCGCAATTTGTCTGTGGGGAAGCCCGTCTTTATGGCGCTAAGGTAGAGCTCGCAAACAAGTCCCCAGGCTACGGCATAGCCGTGAAGAACGGTTCGTTTCTCCTGTAGAGCCAGACTCTCAAAGGCATGACCTATGGTATGTCCAAGGTTCAAAGCCTTACGGATGCCTTTCTCTGTGGGGTCTTCTTCGACAATGCGTTCCTTGATGGCAACGCTCGTAGCCACCATCTCCCCCAACTTCAGGAAGTCCACCTGACTGATGTCGCTGGAACTGCCCAAGTTGAAGCGAAGAAGTTCTGCCCAGTTCTGCTCATTGCTGATAAGTCCGTGCTTGAGCATCTCTGCATATCCGCTTGCCAGATTCTGGTAATCGAGCGTACGGAGGAAGGTTGTGTCAAGGATAACACTCTCGGAGCAGTTGAATACGCCAATCTCATTCTTCAAACCGCCGAAGTTGATGCCGGTCTTTCCGCCAACGGAAGCATCAACCATCGAAAGTAGGGTGGTTGGTATGTTGATGTATTGTATGCCTCGCTTGAAAGTGCTGGCTGCAAAACCGCCAAGGTCGGTCACCATACCACCGCCGAGGTTGATCATCAGCGAATGGCGTGTGCCACCTCCGAGTTGCAATTCTTGCCATACATGAGAGAGGCTCTCCAATGTTTTGTTTTCGTCCGTATCACCTATTATTATTACGCGCGCGCCCGAAAGACATGGAAAATCTTTGACTACGGGTAAGCAGAGTCGCTCAGTGGTGACATCTACTAATAAGAACAGCTTGTCATGAGGGCAGCGTGCAATGGCTGACTCCAATTCTGCTTCTAAATTTTTGCTTAAAATTACCTCTTGCTTCATTTTGATGCCTGAATAATGCACAAAGATACAATCTTTAAGGCAATAATCCAAAGATAGTTAGAAAATTTGTCTTAACTTTGCACTTTGAAGATTAAACCAAACAGTCAACTTTGCGTCATATTAAAGTAAAACGAATATAAAAAATACTAAAAATATATGAAAACAAGAGTTTTTTGCCTATTGCTGATGTGTATGTGCGGTATGACCGCCATGGCTCAGAAGCTTTCTGGTCGTGTCATTGACGATGAGATGCGTGAGGCTATGCCCGGTACTACCGTCATGTTGCTCAATGCAAGTGATAGTGCCAAGGTGGCAGCTACTGTGACAGACCTTAACGGTAAGTTTACCTTGCCCAGTCAGAAGACAGGTGACTATATCCTAAAGATTTCCTTCGTGGGTTATAGTCCCATCATGAAGAATATGTCGCTGACCAAGAGCAACAAAGGTTTGGATCTGGGTACCTTCGCCTTGCTTGACGATGCTAAGGTGTTGAAAGATGCAGTGGTTACTGCAGCTCTTGCCCAGGTGGAAGTAAAGGGCGATACTTTCCAGTATAATGCTGATGCCTACAAGACAACAGAGGGTAGCAGTATTGAGGAGCTCGTGCGTCTGATTCCCGGTGCCGAGGTGGACGAGAATGGTAATATCACCATCAATGGTAAGACCGTAAGCCGTGTGTTGGTAAAGGGTAAGGAATTCTTTGGCAACGACAAGGAGATGTCTATGAAAAACCTCCCTGCCAAGATGGTGGATAAGATCAAGGCCTATGACCGTAAGAGCGACTATACCCGCATCACCGGTATCGACGACGGCAACGAGGAGACTGTGCTCGACCTCAGTTTCAAGCGTAGCATGAGCGACGGATGGGTAATGAATATCGACCTGGGTGCTGGTAAGGCTCGTCAGGATGAGATTCCTGGTGAGAGCAATCCTATCAAGTTCCCCAGTCCTCTGTATACGGGTAACTTGAATGTAAACCGTTTCACCGATAACCTGCAGTTCAGCGTCATTGCCAGCCGTAACAATACCAATGGTGGTAGTGGCCGTTGGGGTGGCTTCAGTGGTGGTAGCGGTGTGACCACTACCATGATGGTAGGTGCAAACCTGACTTGGTTCAATGGTAAGGAACAGTATACACCCGGTTATTTTGAGGCTGGTGGTAATGTGCGTTTCAACTCTCGTGAGTCAGAGAATATGAGCGTGGGTAACAGCGAGAAGTTCGTAACCCAGATCAATAAGTTCCCCAGCTTTACCAACAATCGTAACTGGTCGAAGAACAATAACTACAACCTGAATGCTGACCTGCGTATGCAGTGGATGCCCGATAGCTTCACCACTATCACCATCCGTCCCAGTTTCACTCACTCAAAAAACGACGGCCAGAGTCGCAATGTATCTGTTACCTTCGACAGCAACCCTTACGATGTAATGGACAATCCTTTGGAAATCAAGACGAAGGCTAACAAGGAAATAATCTATGCTTTTGAGGATGATGACCTCTTTAACGAGGAGATTCGTGTAAACAGCAACCAAAGCCAGTCACGCAACTATGGAACTACCAACAGTGGTAATGCAACATTGCAGATAAACCGTCGTCTGGCCAAGCCTGGTCGCAACCTGACTGCTGATTTGGGTGGTAACTTCAGCAACTCGGACAACGATAGCTATAGTTGGAACAACATCAAGTACTATAAGATGGCTGCAAACAACTTGCCTCAGGATCGCTACACCACCAGCCCTTCAAAGAGTTGGAACGCAAATGGTCGTTTGAGCTACACCGAACCTCTGAACGACTACCTGAACTTGCAGATGAGCTATCAGTACCAGCGTCGCTTCACCGACAACGACCGTACGATGTATAGTCTGGAGAAGCTCATCGATCAGACTTTGATTGGTGATGATTTGGCAGATGCTATCGCATTGTTGCAGAAGGCTTACGATGAGAGTAGTGTCTCAAATGGTACTCTGAATGACATTCTGCAGAGATATGGTTATACAACGGATTGGGAGACCTTGACCCGCGATAGCTACAACAGCCAGTATGCTACCTACAAGGAGAACAACCACAATGCCAACCTGTTGCTTCGCTATACCAATATCTTTGAGAATGGTCAGGAGTTGCGTGCAAGTGCAGGTGCTACCTTCCAACCTCAGAATACCCATATGGATTATGCCAAGAACAACCTGGATACCACCGTTACTCGTACCACCTACAACTGGTCACCTCGTATCGATGCTCGTTGGAAAATTAACAATGTCAGCCAGCTTCGCATGAGCTACAATGGTCGTATGAGCCAGCCCAGCATGACTCAGTTGATGGAGGTAAGTGATGATAGTAATCCACTTTCTGTCAACACTGGTAACGCAGGTTTGCGTAGCAGTTGGGCCAACAATGTTAGCTTGGACTACAATGGTTATCAGCAGGAGCGCCAGATGAGTTGGACCTTCCGTGGTAGCTACAACAATACTCGCAACAATATCGCTTCTGCAAGTGTTTACGATCCTACTACAGGTGCCCGTTACAGCCGTCCCGAGAATATCAATGGTAACTGGGGCGCAAGCGCAGGTGGTTACTTCAGCACTGCACTGGGTTACAAGAAGCTCTGGAACTTCTCTAACAACCTGAATGTAAACTACAACTATCGTCTCGGCTACACAAACAACTCAAGCATGGGTCATGATGTCATCGAGGGCTACAGACGAGCTGATGGTCGTATGGATATGGATGCTCTGTTCCAGAATCCCGGCGCTAAGGTAACTCAGGCAAGCCGTACAACTAGCATCAACGATAACATACGCTTGAACTACCGTTATACCTTCTACGATGACCGTTGGTCTGTTGACTTCACCGCAAACGGTGGCTTCAACTACAGCCATACCGTAGCAGAGAACTCTCTGACAGGTTCTATTGACTCTTGGATGATCAACTATGGTGGCAACTTCACCATCCGTATGCCTTGGCAGATTGCCTGGATGGCCAACTTCACTGAGCAGAGCCGTCGTGGCTACTCAGACAAGGCCATGAATACCAACGAGGCCCTGTTGAACATGACTCTCCAGAAGAGCTTCCTCCGTGGTAATGCTGCAACCATCAGCGTAGAGTGGAACGATATTCTGCACCAGCGCAGCAATGTAAGCCGTATGCTCTCTGAAATCCAGCGTAGCGATAGCTTCTCTAACAACATCAATAGCTACTTCATGGTTCACTTCATCTACCGTCTGAACCTGCTGGGTGACAAGGAAGCTCGTAACATGATGCGCGGCATGGGCGGTCGTGGTGGCTTCGGCGGTGGTCGTGGTGGCTTCGGCGGCGGTGGCTTCGGTGGCGGTGGCATGGGCGGCTTCGGCGGAGGCGGCGGCATGGGTGGTTTTGGTGGCGGCGGTGGCCGTTTCTAAAGCTAAAAGCGACCAAATCAAGTATAATATAATGAAAGAAGTGGTCCACGAGTGTGGGCCACTTCTTTTTTTGTATATATCAATTCCAGTTTATATTTTATACGGTCTATTTCTGTATGTTATTTTGTGATGTGGATAGCCTTATTGTTGGTGTTGATTGATAATCCTTTTGGCTTCCTCTATTAGACTGTCTTTCCCCTTTAGGATGTCCGTAGAGTCAAGCATACAGTAGATGTCGGGCTGTATGCCAAATTCAATATGCTTCTTTTCTGCATCAAACATAGGGCATGCACTCATGCGTAGTGTCCATCCGTTAGGGAGATGCGATACAAAGGGCATTCCGCTTCCTCCACCCGTCTGATCGCCCAACACCGTGACAAGCGGGAAAGCTTTCATGTTGCGTACAAAGGTGTTGGTTGCACTGTAGCACGAACGGTTGGTTAGTACAATGCATGGTTTCTGCCATCGTATGCCGTCAGATGGTTTGATGTATTCTGGTTCTAAGGGAGAGAAATCATCGTGACCAGGACCTGTCTTGTGGCAAAAGTAGCCAACATGGCATCGCTCGTTGGTAAAGCGTGATGATAGCATGTCTGCAGATGTGAGCATGCCACCGCTGTTGCCTCTTACATCAAGTATAAGGCCATTGCACGACCGTAAATGATATAATATCTCATTCAGTCCGCCTTCGCTGAAAGTGTAGTTGAAACTTTCACATACGATATAGCCAATGTTCTCTGGGAGTATACGGTACTTCATGCCGTTGGTGATGCGATAGTCCGTACCTTTGCCAAGATAGGCTTCTCGTAGTTCCTCATCCATGTTTTTGGGGTAATCCTCTCTCCAGGACCAGTTGCGTCCAATGTCTGCGCTACAATAGAGGTTTACATGCCCGTCTTGCAGTTCTGCCAGCATTTCGCAGAGGACTTCAAACAACTGAATTTTCTCCATTTCATCGCTGATTCTGCTTTTGTAGCGACTGTATATCTCATTCCAGTCCACTCCGATTTCCTGCTGTTTGTAGTCCAGAAAGCAATATCGCTGGTCGATGGTTTTCCACAGCGTTCCAAAATTCTGCATAGGGGCTTGCGTAGCCTCTTCGCCCTCAAGACAACCTGTAAGTAGTAAGGGCACGATGAATAAGCATAGTAAGTGGTGTAGTATTCTCATCTCTTAGGGGCCTTATAGGTGCTTGACTATTCCTAGTAGTAGGGCATTGTTGACAACCTTTTGCTTGAGGTGATTGGGTTGTAGTTGGCGAATCTCGTTCTGGTAGCCAATGCGCAGGTAGAAGAAAGGTGGGTTTTTCCTTGTCTTTCGATCCAGACTGATGTCCACCCATAGTTGTTGACGCAAAGAGAAATCGCGGAAGGGATGAGTGAAGACAATGTTGTGGTCGTAGTTGTCGCGTGAGAATATCTCATAATAGGACTGGCCGTAGGAAGGTGAGAACATTCCGCCAAGCAAGGGAAGTTCGGCATAATAGCGTGCCAAGCATGATCTTTTCAGCGGAAGCAAATACTCTGCGGTCAGTGCGCCAAGCAGTTGGACTTGGGCATGTGCCTGGGCTGGATTGTTGCCTCCATGTGTGGTGTACAGGCCTCCGAATGTAGTATTGAAGCCACCACCGCCCTTAAAGGTGATTGGCAGACCAGGAATCCAGAAGTGATATTGCCAGGTGGCATCATAGCGTATGTCGCCCCCCATAGCATCTATACCACCTTTCCATGCATGTCCGGGAGAGAAACTTGCTTGTATGGTGGAGCGGAAAGTGGCACGATTGTCATCCCAATTGATGACCCTGCGATATTCTTCCATGAATGTGAAACCAGGCCCCTTGAATTTCATTGGTGAGAGATAGGTGTCGAGCTGGTGTGTTCTGCCTATACCCATTACGAACGCACGGGAAGCCCTTAGCTTCATGCGCGACTGGTGAGCCTGTAGTGACATGCTACATGCACACATTAATGTTATAAGCAGTAGTTTTCTCATGTCAGAACAAGTGTAGCTGACCGTTGATCTCGTCGGCAACCTCGCTTTGACTCTTTCCCTCATCGGGGTCTGCGATATCTGTATCATCACCAGCATCTTCTTTTCCTTCATTCTCCTCAGGAGAGGGTGCGGGTTCATCAAATCTTGTAGGTTCAAGTTCGGTGACGGATGCAACGGTGTAGGTCGTCAGTCGCTTACCCTTTGCTTTGTAGCTCTTGACGCCGATAAAATCCTCAGCCTCAATGTCCATAGGTTCGCGGAAGTCGTCATTGCCCCCCATGGTAACCAACAGGTGAGGATGAGAGGTGTCTGTTAGAAGAATAAGTTGGTTGTTTTCATTCTCTCCAAGGAACGATTGGTGCTGACGAGCAGAAGCTTCAAGTGGGAAGCGTTTGATGTAAGCGTACCCGTTCTGGTCCTGATCGAACAGACAAGCTGTCCAAATTTTTGCTTCGTCATACTTCTCAATACGCCAGATGTTGTCTTCGTAGTGATTGCTTACATCAAAGTTGGTAAGATAGTATTCTCCATTGCGCAAGATAACCAAAATTTTCTCGTCGTCGGTAAATTCTCCCAAGAAATCACCATGTTCGTCGTAGTTTAGTCGCTTGACATCAGGATCAAACCAAACCTTTCTTCCACCCAGCGTGCTACCTCCATGACTCTTCAGGCCGAGTCTCAAGATATCCAGTTTTGTCAAGATATTACCCATGCTGGCACGCCCTTTAATGGCAATTTCGCTAAAGTCTTTGTCAAAGAATACGCGTTTCAGTTTGGGATTAGGTTTCAGGGTAACCTTAATGATTTCCGCCTCACCGTTGGGGTTGGCAGTGAAATATGTGATGCGACTTCCTGGCTTGCCTTGAGTAACATCATATTCGCGGTCGCGTGTGATACTTGTTACATTGAAACGCTTGATGTAAGATGTGCCACCCTTCCCGTCACGATACACAACATTGTATATGGTACGCTGGTCGTTTTTCTTAAAGATGGCAACATGGATAATCTCCGCTTTCTTCTTCTCTGCCTTTGAGCGCTCCGTCTCTCCTACGAAGAGTTTCTCGGATACGCGTACCACTTTGTATGTACCGTCCTTGTAGAATAGGATTATGTCATCGATATCCGAACAGTTGCATACATATTCGTCTTTCTTGAGCGATGTACCGATGAATCCTTCCTCGCGGTTGATGTACAGTTTTTGATTGGCTTCAACAACCTTTGCGGCAGTAATTGTGTCAAAATTCTTAACTTCCGTAAGGCGCGGATGGTCTTTGCCGTATTTCTCTTTGATAAAGCGGAACCAATCGCAAGTAACCTCAACCATATTGGCTAACTCTTTATCGATAGCAGCAATCTCTTCCTTGATACGAGCGATGTTCTCTTCGGCCTTCTCATGATTGAATTTCAGGATACGGGCCATCTTGATTTCCATGAGTCGGAGGATATCGTCCTTTGTAACCTCGCGAATCATCTTTGGATACCAAGGTGTGAGTCGTTCGTCAATGTGCTCACAAGCGGCATCCATTGTGGGTGCTTGTTCGAATTTTTTATCCTTATAGATACGCTCCTCGATGAAGATTTGCTCCAAAGATGCAAAGTGCAGTTGCTCCAGTAATTCGCCTTTGCGAATGAGTCGTTCTTGCTTGAGTAAGTTGAGCGTATTGTCGGTTGATCGGCGGAGTACTTCGCTTACCGTAAGAAAGTGTGGTTTGCGCTCGTCGATGACACAGCAGTTGGGTGAAATGCTCACTTCGCAATCGGTGCATGCGTATAGTGCATCAATCGTCTTATCGGATGAGGCACCAGGGGTAAGATGAATGAGGATTTCTACCGATGAAGCTGTCAAATCTTCTACTTTCCTAACCTTAATCTTTCCCTTTTCGGCAGCCTTCAAAATGCTCTCGATGAACGAACTTGGTGCCTTGGGGCTACCTGTTGTCTTGCCAAAGGGGACCTCTGTGATTGCTAAAGTCTTGTTGTCGCGCTTTTCGATTTTGGCTCGCACTCTCACACTACCACCACGCTGGCCGTCGTTGTAGCGGGACACATCGATGCTACCACCTGTGGGGAAATCAGGATATAGATGAAATTCTTCTCCGTGGAGATAACTGATGGCGGCATCGCATAGTTCGTTGAGATTATGTGGCAGAATCTTACTACTCAGACCAACGGCGATACCTTCGGTTCCTTGTGCTAAGAGAAGGGGGAACTTTACGGGCAAGGTAATAGGTTCTTTGTTGCGGCCGTCATAAGACAATTTCCATTCGGTGGTTTTGGGATTGAAAACCACATCAAGGGCAAATTTGGAAAGGCGCGCCTCAATATAACGAGCTGCAGCCGCATCGTCACCGGTCAGGATGTTACCCCAGTTACCTTGGCAGTCAACAAGTAGGTCTTTTTGTCCCAACTGAACCAAAGCATCCTTGATGCTCGCATCACCATGAGGGTGAAATTGCATCGTGTGGCCCACGATGTTGGCCACTTTGATGTAGCGACCGTCATCCATACGCTTCATGCTGTGCAGTATTCTTCGCTGCACAGGTTTGAATCCGTCGCCTATGTGTGGAACGGCTCTTTCGAGGATAACATACGATGCATAATCAAGGAACCAATTCTGATACATTTGGTTCAAATGATGCGTAATTCCTTCTAAATTAGTTGTATTTTCGCCCATAAAGTTAATTTTTCGCACAAAGATAACAATTATTTCGTGAAAAATGCGTAAATTTGCGCGAATATTTAAAATATACATATAAGATTATGGCTCAAGAAGATGTTTTTAAGAAAATCGTATCTCACTGCAAAGAGTATGGTTTTGTTTTTCCCTCAAGTGATATTTATGACGGACTGGGTGCCGTTTATGATTACGGACAGAATGGTGTTGAACTGAAGAACAACATCAAGCAGTATTGGTGGCAGAGCATGGTACTTTTGCATGAGAATATCGTTGGTATCGATGCTGCTATCTTTATGCACCCCACCACTTGGAAGGCATCTGGCCATGTTGACGCATTCAACGATCCCCTTATCGATAACCGTGATTCTAAGAAGCGCTATCGTGCTGATGTGCTCATCGAGGAGCAGATGGCTAAGTATGAGGACAAAATTCAAAAGGAGATTGACAAGGCCAAGAAGAAGTTTGGCGATAGCTTTGACGAGGCTCAGTTCCGTGCTACCAATGCTCGCGTTTTGGAAAACCAAGAGAAGTATGATGCGTTGCACAAGCGTTTCCAGGAGGTGATGAATGCAGAGGGTGGTATTGATCTGGACGGTATGAAGCAGATTATCCTTGATGAGGAAATCGTATGTCCTATCAGTGGTACTCGCAACTGGACAGATGTTCGTCAGTTCAACCTCATGTTTAAGACAGAGATGGGTGCAGCTGCAGAAGGTGCAAGCACCATCTACTTGCGTCCTGAGACTGCACAGGGTATATTCGTTAACTATCTCAATGTTCAGAAGACCGGTCGCATGAAACTACCTTTCGGTATCGCTCAGATCGGTAAGGCTTTCCGTAACGAGATTGTTGCTCGCCAGTTCATCTTCCGTATGCGTGAGTTTGAGCAGATGGAGATGCAGTTCTTTATTAAGCCCGGTACAGAGCTCGATTGGTTCGCTAAATGGAAGGAGACTCGTATGAAGTGGCATCAGAACCTCGGTTTCGGCGCGGAAAACTATCGTTTCCACGATCATGATAAGTTGGCTCACTATGCCAATGCCGCTACTGACATTGAGTTCCACATGCCTTTCGGTTTCAAGGAGGTTGAGGGTATTCATTCTCGTACCAACTTCGACTTGAGCCAGCATGCAAAGTATAGCGGTAAGAAGATTGAGTACTTCGATCCTGAAGAGAACAAGAGCTATACTCCCTATGTTATCGAGACCTCTATCGGTGTAGACCGTATGTTCCTCTCTATTATGTGTCACAGTTACGAAGAGCAGCAGTTGCCCGATGGTCAGACTCGTACCGTACTGCACTTGCCCGCAGCCCTTGCTCCTGTGAAGTTGGCCGTATTCCCCCTGACCAAGAAGGATGGTATGCCCGAGAAGGCACAGGAGATCATCAATGACCTCCGTTTCCACTTCAACTGCAAGTATGAGGAAAAGGATCAGATTGGTAAGCGTTATCGTCGTATGGATGCAATCGGTTGCCCTTACTGTGTGACCGTTGACCAGCAGACTCTTGAAGACAACACCGTCACTCTGCGTGATCGCGACACTATGGAGCAGCGCCGTGTCAATATCAGCGAACTTCGTGGCATTATTGAGGATCAGGTTAGCATCACCTCATTGCTGAAGAAGCTTTTGTAATTTGATTATATGAATTTGAGAAAGATCATAGGAATAATCTGCGGCCTTATCATAGCGTGCGCTTTCGTAGCATGTGATGAGACTGGTGGCGAATGGAACCCCTACCACAACTGGAAGGAGCGCAATGCCCAGTGGTATGAGCAAGTGGCTGACACAGCTCGTCAGGCCATAGCTCAGGCCAAGGCTCGCTACGGTGCAGCATGGGAGGATCACTGTGATTGGCGTATGTACAAGACGCTGACTAAATCACAGGATTACAACTCTGGTAAGCTGACCGATAGCATTTGCGTGAAGATTGCAAAGCGTGGAGAGGGCTCTATTACTCCTCATTTTAGCGACACCGTTCGTCTTAGCTTCCGTGGATGGCTGATGAATACTCAGTTTGATGATGGCGCCGGTAAGCTTTATGATGAGATGCGCATCTTTACTCAGACCTACTACGGGGATTACGATCCAGCAACAGCATCGCCTTCTACTTCTTCGGTAAGTGCCATGATCAGTGGGTTCCAAACCGCTCTTCAATACATGGTGGAAGGAGATGAATGGTTTGTTTACCTTCCTCAGGAACTTGCTTACGGCAAGAAGGCAGAGAGTGAGATACCCGCATATAGCACCTTGCTCTTCCGTATCAATATGATCGGAGTTTATCGTGCAGGCACTGGAGTTCCGGCATGGAAGGTTTCCCCAAGAAGCAC
The DNA here is from genome assembly GCA_045629325.1 of Bacteroidaceae bacterium. Taxonomy (GTDB): domain Bacteria; phylum Bacteroidota; class Bacteroidia; order Bacteroidales; family Bacteroidaceae; genus Physcousia. The sequence goes on from JAZQQX010000063.1 coordinate 74,899, forward strand.
AGTTCCTTTATAATATTAATAAGGTATATAGATAAGGACGATTCCTCTCGTATCAAATTCTGTTGATGAAATAAATTAAGTGATTATTAAATTATCTATTTATAAACTAAATGTTATGAAAATGAAAAAGAGCATTGTTCGTATGCTTACTTTTGCCCTCGTGATGAGTGGAGTAGGCATGGTTAGTTCTTGTAAGGACTACAATGACGATTTGCGCACTGAGTTCAACTCACAGATCGCAAATCTTGATGTGAAGCTGAATGACAAGATCGATCAGCAGATTGGTAACCTTAACGACAAACTGAAAGAGCTTGAGGCTCGTTTGGATGCCATTAAGCAGTGTAATTGTGGTGTAGAGAAGCCTTGGACCGCTGATCTCGCAACCGCTATTGAGAATGCACTTGCATCTGTAGATGAGAAATTGGCAGGTAAGACCGACGCTGCAGAGGTTCGTCAGATCGTATCTGAAATTCTCAACAAGGAATTGAATGGTTATTATACCAAGGTTGAGGTTGATGTTATGGTTTCTAACATTAAGTCTTGTGATTGTGACAACGATAAGCTGAAGAGCGAGATTGCTGGCATGATTCAGAACGCTATTACTTCAACCGTAACTAAGGAATACATCGTTAACCTCATCGGTAAGGAATTCGACGACAAGGCTGCTATTGAAAGTCTTCAGAAGCAGATTGACGCTATCGCAGCCAATGCTTGCGCTTGTGGCAACTTGGCAGAGGCTGTTGCACAGTTGAAGATTGATTTGGCTGTTGCTCAGCAGAAGTTGGAGAGACACGATGGTGATATAGCAGAGCTTTATAAGCTTTACAACGACCTGAATGTCACTTTGATTGCTGTATCAAGCAAGGCTGACAACGCTTATGAGTTGGCTCAGGTTGCTAAGGATAAGGCAGAAGAGGCATTGAAGAAGGGTCAGGAGGCTTTGAGTTCTATCGCTTCTCTTGAGGGTCGCGTAGAGATTCTCGAGAAGTTTAAGAAGACCTGGGAAGGTACTTTGGAGAAGTGGAAGTCTGAGCTTCCCAAGATGAACGAGGCTATCGAGGATCTGAAGTCAACCGTTGAAGGTTTGAAGGATCAGATTAAGAGTGTTGAGAAGACTGCAACAGAGGCACTTGAGAAGGCTATTGAGGCAAATGACAAGGCCGATGCTCTTGACAAGCGTGCTACCATCATCGAGAACAACTACAACGAATTGAAGGAGTATGTCGGTGATTTGGCAGTTCAGGTATATGTAAATCGTGATAGCATTGCTATCTTGAAGGATATGTGCCAGGCTAACCTTGAGGCAGCTAAGGCTTATACAGATCAGCAGATCACTATTGCCATCACCTCTCTTGAGACAAAGATCACTGGTGATCTGAAGGCTTTGGAGGAGAAAGTAAAGGAAGCAGACGACAAGACCAATGCACGCATTGATTCTCTTAATGGCGTTTTGAGCGAGCACTATGGTGACGAGGCTGCTAAGTTTGAGCAGGTTAACACTGACATTGCAAGCTTGGAGAAGACCATCCACGAGAAGTACAATGACCTCGATCATCGTATCGAATTGCTTGAGACTTGGAAGGTTTATGAGTTCGTTCAGTGGCAGGATTGGGTTAACTGTGAGATTCTTTGCTTGAAGAATGCAGTTGCTTATCTGATGTGCCGTGTTTCTGCAATGGATACTCAGCTTCAGGATATTGAGGATCGCCTCTCTTCTGTAGAGAACACTTTGAAGCATTTGGTTACTGGTATCAATATCAACCAGGTTTACAACCCCGTATTTGGTAGCTTTAACTTCCCCAGCGGTAAGAAGTCACAGGTATTGGTTGCTTTCTATGGTGAGAATGAGGGTGACAATGTTAAGTTCCCCAGCAACTCTGCTACCAACTACCTCTTCGACTCAGAGGTATTTACCGATGCTGAGTGGGAGTTGATCTGCGGTTCTGTTGTATCTCAGAATGTTAAGTCTGGTCAGAAGTTCCTCGAGAATCGTGACGATAATGCAGGTACTGTTTATTTGACTGTTAACCCCAACACTGTTGACTTTACCGGTATCACTCTCGATATGGTAAATAGCCAGGATGAATCTACTCCCGGTATGATTCTTTCTCCTTTGGCTAAGTCTGATAAGGTTCTTGACTTCGGTTATACTCGTGCTGCAAACAATGGTTTCTATGAGATGGCTGTTAAGATTGAGGATCCTGAGTCTGTTGACAAGGTAAGCCTCCAGACCGAGCGTTTCCAGGAGATTATGGCTGACTTGAAGAACATCTTCGTTAACTTCGACCTTACCCGTCTGACTACCACCCTCTATGATCAGTTCCACAGCATGCTTCCTGCAAATGCTTTGAAGGCTAAGTGGGTAGATGGTGATGGTGAGGTTCACAGTGTACTTTCAGACTATTCTATCGCTGCAACTGCAGTTAAGCCTCTCTCTTATAAGTTCTTGGCAGATCAGCACTTCACTTCAATCAGTGCATTCGATCAGGTTGAGAAGTTCATTGACAATGCTGCAACAAATGTCACCAAGACCTTGAAGAAGGAGCTTTCGAAGATCTTCAACCTCACTTTGCCCGAGGCACCTGCTCTTAAGGAGTTTGCACTTGAGGGTGCTGACTATGAGAAGGAGTTGGCTAAGTTCAAGATTGATGCTGATGCTGTTATCACTATAGATGGTGCTAAGTACACTATTGACGAAAAGCTGAATATTGTTGATGCAAATGGTGGTATCGTTGGTACTTTGCCTAAGGGATCTGAAGTTGAGGTTAAGGATGGCACCATGACAGTTCATGTTACTATGGATGTTAGAGATGTTTTGGGTACTATGTACACCGACATCTGTAGCAATGTCAACGACCTCGTTGAGGCTCTCGACAAGTACTGTAAGGACGCTACCAAGTTGGCAGAGTCTCTCGCTGGTCTTGAGTCATCAGTTGACAATGTAGTAGGTAGCGTTACCACTGTTCTTAATGAGTTCCTCAACAGCATTGAGCAGAAGATTGTTGGTGCACTCAATTTGGCAATTGCTCGTCTGCAGCCTGTGATGTTGATGACTGCTAACGGTCGTGTATTGCCTATGAGCCGCAGAGCAAACTATCCTACTAAGGTTGAGTCAAGCATCAAGCTTCATCCCTATTCTTACAATGCAGAGATTCTTAATCCCGCTTATTTGAAGCATGTCGCTGTTGTCAATGTAAAGAAGGGTAGTGCTTCTGCTCAGGATGGTGATGCAGATTGTATCGATGCTTTGAATGCAGTTAACAGCCAGGAGAACATGAACAAGGCTATTGCTGGTAGCATTACCGAGATTGAGATCAGCAACCTTAAGAGTGGTTACACCTATCAGTTCGCTTACACCGCAATGGACTATACTGGTTGCATCGTAACCAAGCGTAGCTACATTACCGTTAAGTAAGTGAAGGAACTCTAAATTCAGTAAAACTATGAGTATTAAAAATATTATGCTAGCAGCCCTCCTCTCAACAGGAGGACTGGCTGCTACTGCCCAAGAGACTAAGACCGTGGAGGTTTCCAACCCCCATTGGTACATTCAGGGTCAGGGCGGTGGTCAGTACACCACAGGTGAGACCGAATTCAGTAAACTTCTTTCTCCCAATGCTCAGCTTGCTATTGGTTATCAGTTCAATTCTCTCTGGGGCCTTCGCCTTGCCGCTAATGGTTGGCAGAGCCGTGGTGGTTCAGAGATTCTTGGCAGAACTTATAAGTGGAAGTGGAACTATGCTGCTCCCAAGCTCGATGTTACTTTTGATTTGACCAATGCTATTGGTGGCTTTAAGCCCAAGCGAATTGTAAGTTTCGGCATTTTTGCAGGTTTGGGTGCTAATATTGCCTTTGGCAACGATGAGGCAGCCGAGGTTCGTAATAAGATTATGACTAAGCATTTCCCCGCATCTTATAAGGGTGCTGAGAGCATGGAGTATCTTTGGGATGGCACTAAGCCCCGTTTGCTTGGTAATGTCGGTGTCAACCTCGATTTCCGTGTAAGCAAGCGTGTCAAGTTAGGTCTTGAGGTATCTTACAATGCTACTACCGATCACTACAATAGCAAGAATGCTCCTGGTAAGTGCGATCATTACTACAATGCACTTGCTGGTATTCGTGTAGATCTTGGCAAGCTCACCAAGACCAAGACTGTTGAGGTTCCTGTTGTTTATAAGGATAAGATTGTTGAGAAGGTTGTTACTAAGAATGTTCACGACACCGTCTTTGTTGATCGTCCTGTAGAGCGTGAGGAGATTCGTCGCGATGTATTCTTCCTTATCCGCGGTAGTGTAATCGCTGCAGAGGAGATGCCTAAGGTAGACGAGATTGTTGCCTACATGAAGAAGTATCCTCGTGCAACAGTTACCGTTTCTGGTTATGCAGACAAAGGTACTGGTAATCCTACCATCAACCAGGGTTATTCTCAGAAGCGTGCTAATGTAGTTGCTGAGGCTCTTAAGAAGGCTGGTGTACCTGCCAATCGTATCATTGTGTCTGCTTTGGGTGATACCGAGCAGCCCTACTCTGAAAATGATAAGAATCGTGTGACGATTTGCATTGCTCAGTAATGCCTTTCGTATAATACGATTATCTATAAATTATTGAGAGGAAGACCTATCTGCGTACAAGCGTAGACAGGCCTTCCCCTCTTATCTTTAGAAAATACTCTTTAGAGTCCCACCATAGTCTATAATTTATGTAATGTGATAGTTCTACACTACATAAAACTGATAACACAATGAAAAGACTTATCTTTATACTTTCTGTTATTCTTTTCAGTACATTTGCTTCTGCTCAAATTACAGGTACAGGCTATTACCGTATCCGTAATGTAGGTTCGAAAAACTATATATATGTAACAGACAATACCGGAAAGTTGCTCTATACTCAGACTGATGCAGAGATGGGAGCGCTTCAGCTGTACCCAGGCCTTGACAAAGCCATTACGAACCCTGCTTCAGTCATTTACTTCAAGTCTGTCAAAAACGAAGGTTCTGTATTGACCTGTAATTTTGAAGCTCAGGGAGTAGATGTCTATGGTTTGATCGGTTATCTCGTCCATGTATATCCAGTTGATGGTGGTCACTATCAGGTTTATGCCCAGGCCAGTGGTCTTGTCAAATATCTTTGGGATGATAAGACCAATGCAACCATTCCTTCCTATCTGGGTTATTACCACAACATGACGACATCTGGTGATGGCAAGGCTCAGGTTCTGCGACATTGGGATGTAATTCCTATCTCTAATGAGACTGAGAATTATGTGGCTATTAAACCGACCATGACAATTGCAGGCAAACATTATGCACCTTATTATGCAGCTTATCCTTTTACCCTTTCTCAGGGAATGAAGGCCTATATAGTAACAAAGATAGACTCAAGAAGTAAGGTGGCAGTCTACAAAGAATTGCCAGCAGACAAGGTGATTCCTGCATCAACTCCTGTTATCATTGAGTGTACATCTACAGATGTCAGTCAAAATAAGATTACGCTTAAGGTCCCTGGCTCGTATGCAAAACCGACCGTTAATCTTTTGAGAGGTGTTTATTTCTGTAATGACTTCCGTGAAGGTAAATCAAAAGCAGCACACACACTCTATGACTCAAAGACTATGCGTGTCTTTGGTACTACAAAGGAGGGTAAAATGGGTTTTGTCAACGATACAAAACTTCTTCATGTCAACGACTATGTTACAGCCGGTTGGGATGATGACAATACATACAAGGGTCTTTATTACTTGAATGCCAATCAGGCTTATCTTTCTATTCCTGCAGGTACTCCCGACGAGTTAACTCTTATCCCAGAGGAGGAGTACAATGCTCACCATGTGCTTCGTGGTGATGTCAATGCAGATGGCAAGGTCAACATCCTTGATGTTCAGATTCTGTTTACCAGTGTCCTCAATTCTACTACAGGAAAGCTCGACATGGACGCAGCTGACTACAACGACGATGGCAAGATAAACATCCTTGATGTGCAAAAACTCTTTACCGATGTACTGAGTAAGTAGTATTTTTGTAACAGAAGGAATTGTTGATATATTGTTCGAACATAAAGATTTATCTACACTATAATAGACACATAGATTCAATTCTCATTGATTATTATGAAGAGAAATTCCGTCTACACCTTTTTACTGGCCACATTTTTCAGTTTGTTCGCCAGCTCTGGTATGTTCGCCCAGAATGTTGCTTTTAAGGTACAGAATGTTGAAGCGTCACCTGGCAATACCATTGACATTAATGTCGTACTTGAGAATAGCGTAACAGTCTATTCTACAAAGTTCCTTATCACCCTGCCTACGGGTATGTCCTTTGTAAAAAACAGCAATGGAGACTATGGTACGGTTTCTTCTACCCGTAAACCCTCACAGGGAAGCATGCAGATGGATGTGCTGCAGGCAGACAATCAGGTAAGTTTCGGTCTTGTTTCAACGAGCCAACCCATTCAGAAGAATAGTGGAACTTTAGTCACTTTCAAAGCTTCGATCCCTGCAGGTTTTGCACTTGGCAGCTATCCCATCAAGATTAGCAGTTTGGAGGCAACCAATGAAAACGATGACCTTTCAGACTACATCACCAGTCAGGATGCCATCCTTTCTGTTGTTAAACCATCGTATGTTGTGAAGGTTACAGCAGGCTCGCATGGTAAAGTTGCTGTGAGTCCAACTGCAGCTGACAACAAGTATGTTGAAGGTACAGTTCTCACTATGGCTGCCAACCCTGACGAAGGCTATGAGTTTACTTCTTGGTCAGATGGTTCTACAGACAATCCTCTCACCATCACAGTTAGTAAGGCAGCCACCTATACGGCCAAGTTCTCTGTTTTGAGCTATAAGGTAAATTTCATCGTTGATGGCAAGGTCACCACTCAAGATGTGAACTATGGTGCAGCCATTAAGGCTCCCACTCCCACTAAGGCTGGCTATACATTCAGCGGTTGGGATCAGGTTATTCCTACAACCATGCCCGCTCGTCCTCTCACCTTTACTGCGCAGTGGAAAATCAATTCCTATACCCTTACCTATGTAGTGAATGGTAAGAGCCAGAGTACCACATTGGAGTATGGTGCTGTTATTACAGCCCCTGCTGCTCCTACTCGCGACGGATATACCTTTGCAGGTTGGGACAAGGAGATTCCTGCTACTATGCCTGCAGAGAATCTTACCATTACCGCTTTGTGGAAGGTCAATGGATACACTCTTACTTTTGATCTCGGTACAGAGAAGAAGGTTACTGAGGTTCCCTATGGTGAGGCTATCAGTGCTCCCACTTCGTTCAAGCGTGAAGGTTATACTTTCGTAGGTTGGGACAAGAAGGTTCCTGCTACCATGCCTGCAGAGCCTCTCACTATCACCGCCATTTGGAAGATCAATCAGTATAAGCTCAACTTTGTTGTTGATGACAAGACCATCACAACCGATGTTGACTTTGGCGCTGCCATATCTGCTCCTACAGCCCCAGAGAAAGATGGCTATACCTTCGACGGTTGGGATGCAGCTATTCCTGAGACTATGCCCGCTCGCGACCTCACCTTCAATGTGGTATGGAAGGCTAAGATCTATCGTCTCATCCTCAATGTAAGCGATGCTACTCTTACTTACCGTGTGCCCTGTGGTTCTGTTGTGGCTCTGCCTGCATCTGTCACCCGTACCGGTTATACCTTTGCAGGTTGGGATGCAGAGGCACCCGCTACTATGCCCGCAGGTGACCTTACCCTTACCGCACTGTGGAATGCCAACAGCTACAAGGTTACCTACAACAACGGTAACGAGCAGACTATCTACGATGTAGCCTGTGGTGCAAAGGTTCCCGAGCCAGAAGCAATGACCAAGGAAGGTTATATTTTTGCAGGTTGGGACAATCGTATTCCCACCACTATGCCTGCTGAGAATCTCACCTTCAATGCACAGTGGAAGGCTCTTCAGTATTCTGTTACCTTCATTGCTCACGATGAGGTCATCTCCGACCAACTTCTCGATTTTGGTTCAGCCATTGAGGCTCCCGAGGACCCCGTTCGTGAGGGCTATGAGTTCACCGGTTGGGATCCCACCTTTGTGGCAGGTGTCACCGTGCCCGTTGGTGGTGCTATCTATCGTGCCATCTATAAGGTCAATCCCTATTTCATTACCTATATAGTTGATGGCGAGGAGTATGCCAAGGAAGGTTATGTATACGGCGAGGAGATTAACTCAAAGGTTAACCCCGAGAAGGAAGGCTACCGCTTCCTCGGTTGGGACAAGGAACTGCCTGCTACCATGCCTGCAGAGGACCTCGTACTTACTGCCCAGTGGGAGATTGCTCAATATACGCTTACCTTCAAGGCAGATGATACAGTTCTGAAGGAAGAGAAACTTTCCTTCGGTGCAACCATCACTGCTCCTGAGGCTCCCGTTAAGGAAGGTTACACCTTCACCGGTTGGACTCCCACCCTTCAGGCTACCATGCCCGCAGAGGACCTCATTTATACTGCGCTCTACACCGTCAACACTTACAAGGTGAGCTATTATTTCGGTGAGGAATTGCTCTATGAGGAAGAAATCCCCTACGGAAGTGCTATGCCCGACTACACTTGGGTGCCTTCAGAATCTTACATCATCTTCAATGGTTGGCAAGGCGATAAGTTCGACACCATGCCTGCGCACGATGTCGTTTACCATGCCGACTATACCGATGGTATGAGCGAGGTCAAAGGAGATGCTTCACAGCGTATTTACAACACCTCAGGTGTACTCCAGACCTCAACCAGCCTCCAGCACCTTCCCGCAGGTGTATATGTTATCGGTGGTAAGAAGGTTATCAAGAAGTAATAGAATAATCCTAAAGTTAAACTAATAACAATCTTAAATCAAAAGAAACTATGGCTTACAAAGTAGAACAGATTGAGGGCATTGGCGAAGTTTACGGCCAGAAGCTCAATGAAGTAGGTATCAACACCACAGAGGATCTCCTCGCAAAGTGTGCCACTCCCAAGGGTCGCAAGGAGCTTGAGGAGGCTACAGAGATCAGTGGCAAGCTCATCCTGAAGTGGACCAACCATGCAGACCTCATGCGTATCAATGGTATCGCAGGTCAGTTCGCAGAGTTGCTCGAGGCAGCTGGCGTAGACACCGTGAAGGAGCTCAAGCATCGCGTACCTGCCAACCTCCAGGCAAAGCTCGTTGAGGTTAATGAGGTAAAGAACCTTTGTAATCGTGTACCTGCTGTTTCTGAGGTTGAGCGTATGATTGAGCAGGCCAAGGAGCTTGAGGCTGTCATCACCTACTAATATTAGGGTATCATTAATACAACAAGAAATCCCCCTTGAATGTTCTCAAGGGGGATTTCTTGTTCTTGTAAATATGTGTGCTCTTTCTTATTTATATGTGGGGTTTAGTTCCCGTTTATATATAGGTGATTCTATCACCTATTCATCCTACCATTCCTCATCCCATACACTGTAGTTTAGGCTCTGCCCTTTCACAAGTCCATCGTCTTGTGTAACTACATTTGTAGGTAATCCGTCAGGTATTGGAGTCCCACCTTCAGACTGTGCTATCAGCTCCATACAGTCTACCTCTACACTTACCGTTTTTGGTGCAATATAATTCTTTTTCATTTTGTTTTATTTTTGTTTTATTTGTATTTTTACTTGGATAGATATTTCTTTCCATTCTTGATGTAGAGACCTTTCTGGGGTAGAGATGTAATCTTGCGACCGGAGAGATCGTATGTCGCATCATCTGCAAGAGACGATTCTACTTGGATTGTAGTGATAGCATTAGCCTCGTTGTTCATCATCTCATCCTCTTCGTCATCAAACATGGTCATGCTCTTCACTTGAGTCGCTATCAGTCGTGGAAGTACAAGGTATGCACGGTCCGGGCTGCTCATATTGAAGGCGGCACCATCGTCAGCACCCCAGTACCATCCAATGTTTCCTCCGTTCTTGGTAGAGAGTTTATAGTATTTGATGTAGTCGTCGGACTCATTGTCGCCATTCCATGCTGTTTTATACTTTCCGTCCTCTTCTATATAGTCGGCATAAAGGTCGTTCTCATCAGGGGTGGAGCGTAGTTCGTCACTTCTAATGGCCATAATAGGATAAGTACCCTCCCATCCACTGATAACTAAAACTTCTCCTGCAGGCACCACATCACCAGCATGATAGCGATAGTATGCCCTCAGCGTATAGGTTCCCAGGAATGTCTCTTCAGCCTTCACCATACCTCCTCTCAATCCCTTGGGCATGATATACGCATAAGGGAAGGTGAAAGTAGAGATGCCGTACTTGCTGATAACAATCTCTCCCATCTGCACGGCAGGGTTCGAGGCCCATTTGCTTGGTTCTATATTACCGTAGTTTACGACGATTTTGGTAACGATGGTTGTTCCGCTGTTACTGAAGAGATAACCGGTATATTCATCTTTGCCCGTCAAGTCGAGTATGGCATTCTTTGATGCTTCCGACTGGGCAAGCACCACGGGGTTATTATATCCCGTATAATCTGCTGCAGAGAAACTTATCACAACCCCCTTGTCGTTGGTAACCTCTATCGTTGTGATTGGAGCTGGACATGTGGGTAGCTTGATACTTTCCGCTTTGTTTTTTGCCAGTTGTAAGCCCTTGTTACGAGTAGATTTGATTACCCATGAACTTCCGTCCTGGGCCTTGTAAGTGAGTGTCTTTATGGTGACAAGGCTCAACAAACCCGTGCGTTGGAGATTGCTTTCCTTGCTGTAATCCAGTACATAGCTACCCCCGTTTTCGTTTGCCGTATTGTTCTTGTAGTATACCGCATAAAGCATACAGTCAGCAGTGGGGGTGAAACTTGTACCAGCTTCAAGCAACTCAGGCTCGTTGACGGTTTCGATTATCATTTTCTCACTCCATCCGGCGAAAGTCCATTCGTCGTTCATGATAACGGCCTCGGGCAAAGTTATTGCCTCAAGATAAGAAGAGGTCTGAGTCCATGTCGTGATGGGACAGTAGCCTGTACCCGCATTGAAGGTCACCGTATAGCGATCCTTGTCGCTCACATAGTTAAATTGGAACGATACCGTTCCGTTGCTTGTATTCTCCGTGATGTTGGAGAGACTATGCTTGGTGAAGTAGCTGTCGTCAGCCTCGGTGTTAAACCATTGGCCACCATATCTCGACCACTCCTTCGCATTGAAGTATGCTACCTTTCCGGTACCGGGGAAGCAGTCACCATTGGTATCAGAAGTGCCATCTCCATAACTCTTATCGGCAGGCACCCATGTCATGCGCTGATGGCTTGGGTCGTCATTAGGGCGATTGCTTGTCCATACACTCTTGTTGTAGTCCAGATGGTAGATGAAGAGTCCGTGAGGAGCCACATGGCTGCGGTAGTAGCTAAACCAGCGGTCAGTCTGGCGATTCTCAAGCAGGAAACACTCGTCCGCAAAGTTCTCATTAGGAATGATATAGGCAGTGGGCGATGTTCCCAAGTCAGGCATGTTTGTCACGGTCGTTGTTTCCTGTAAAATGGTAGGAGTAAGCCATCCTGCCACCATACGCTCATAGGCTGTATATCCACAAGGCACCTCGCCACAGTTGCTATATCCACAGTAGCTGCCGCTACACATTACATCGTAAGCACCCATGCCCTGTCCGCCACTGTAGTCCGTGTCGTATAGGTCGGGATAGCCTAAACAATGACTGAACTCATGACAAGCCGTACCGATTCCGCTTCGGTATGTTCCACTTGCACCAGCCAGCTCACAAGAGCATGCGTATGTATTGATTGTTACGCCATCCAGTTTGAGGCGGCCAGTACCGTCGCCGTAGAAGTAAGCAGAAGATAAGGTCCATTCGTGAGGCCAGATGGTGGTCGAAGCCGCACCATAGTTCTCACCGTAACCCGCATAGATCACGAATACCTGTTCCACCTTACCATCGCCGTCCCAGTCATAGTCCGCAAAGTTGATACCTTGCTCATGAGCCAGTTTGCAAGCCTCTATCACCATAGTGGCAGGTCGCAGGTCGCTTCCACTGTTGTCATTTCCGCCATAGTATTCGCAATTGTTTGCCACGGTCAGAGGTCCAACTACATCAAATTCCAGGTCAAATCTACCATACGACTGATCCAGAAAATAGTCGTGCACACTACCTATGTGGTTGTACTCGCTGTATCCCACTTCGTTGAACATCTTATTAAAAGAGGTATGCGCCTGCTCGTGCGTGCCCTGCATTTTGATGTCCTGAAAGTCCACCAGCAGTACGATACCCTTCTTCTTTCCGATGAAGTTCGACTCTTCTGCAGCCAATGTCTGTACACCGGCATCCAATCTTTCATTTCGGCGCATAGCCGAAGCTGCGCGTCTGCGTTCAGCAGCCATCACTCTGTCTTGCATGTCCCTCTCGTCTATCACATGATAGTCGCCATCCTCCTTGAGTTCCATCTTCTTTTGGTCCTCCAGGTTCAGGTAATAGTGCAAGTACTCGTCACCCATCAGTACGAGGGTGAGTTCCTTTCCGCTTTTCTGTGTGTGTTTGATTGTGTTCTTGTAGGCGGGGATAGCCCACATGTTTGCCCATACAGCAAGGGCAATGAGTAATGAATAAATTCTCATGGTATAATAAAATCGTGTTTTGGTTTGTGAACCTAATTGTGCTGTGTGTGTCTGTGTATAGGGATACTATCCGCTGATAGCGTTTTTGCAAATTTATAAGATTTACCTTATAGCCTATAGCAGTTTCTTATAAAAATATGCAAATATTTTGCGTTTTGTAAACTCTTCTTTACAAATCCGCACACTTTTCCGTGTTTTGTGCTGATAAAAGAATACCGCCCATACATGTATAGTCCATGCATAGGCGGTACCTTATTATTATAGTGTTGTATCTTCGGTTTGTAGGGTAGGACGGTTTACCATTCCTCGTCACCAAAAACACCCTTGTAGCGCTTCACCCATTGCTCAACTCCATATTCTTCTATGTTGTCATTTGGTTCAATAGAGAAAAGTTTTTCATCACTTCCTTCCAGCAATGATATGTTCTCTGTCAGTTCGATAGATTTTGTTTTTGGGTTAATATATGTCTTCTTCATATTGTGTCTTCTTTGCGAGTATGTTATAATAGTATTCACTTCCCTTATTTCTTAATCAGCTTCTTAACGCTGCCGTCGCTCATGCGAATGATGTTAAGGCCGTGCTGTAGGGATGAGTGCGAAGTGCCGTCTATGCTGTAAATGCTTTGAGCAACTTTGTTTTGCTTTATTTGCTCCATGGCATCTTCGCTATCTTCAAGTGTTAAGTCATATCCTTTGACATCTGAACTTCCAAGATCAATGTATGCGCTGTAGGGATTGACATAAGGTGATGAACTAAATAAGTAGAATCCAACATTGTCCTTGTTGCTCTTTCCAAACAAACGGTAGGTATCCAAGTTCGGAGTTTTACTATAAGTACCTGTGAGGATAGTCTCTATCTGGGCAGCCTCATGATCAGTTATGGGCTGAAGCAGTGCACTTGTAGCAGCATTGTCATCAACCAACAGTACACCGGTACCATACGGAACCTCCTTTACAGATGTTGCTTTTACTTTTGTCTCGTCTTCACTATTCGTTACACCATAGGCAAGGGTGGTGCCTATTGTGGTATATGCAAAGGGCATGTAAGCAGAAGCATACGAAGTTCCGTTTAGTACATTCAACTTGCGTATGTTTAGAGTTCGCCATGCAAGGTCGCTCTTGGCAGTTTCAACCTTCAGTCCGGCCACCATGCTCACTACAGGTTCAGTTTCCTCTTTCTCACTAGTGATCAGATATACCTTGCCTGCTTCGAAGTCTTCTTCGTCGGCCAGCTCTCTATAAGTTTCTGCCTCACCGTCGCTATTGAGTGTCACCTCGCAGCGAGGAGCATCAGCACCAAAGTAGTAGCCATCTACAGGAGCTGCGAATTGCACGAATACGGGCTTGCCCGCAGGGATGGCATAAGGCATTGCCGTTGTCACACGGTCGTAGGTGTCTGCGGTTGAGGGGGCTGTGGCGGAGAATTCTTGATGTAAGGGTGTTGCAGGGTCAATGTTAGTATTGTGTGCTGTTCCTTGGGTTGGAGTCTCTGGAGCTTTGGGGCGCATGCAAGCACGCCCTGCAAGGAACTGCACATAGAATCGAGCACCAAATGTGCGATGGTCCAATTGCGAGAATGTGTATTTCTCATTGCCGGTGATTGCGGCACCGAGTATGATTGTGTTTTGCCCCGGCCATGTCCACATGTTTTCCCAGTATTCTCTAAATGCTGCAGGATGCCACAGGTAGTTGTCACCGGCATTTCTGTCATAGTTATAGTCTTCAATAGCATCCACATAGGTACAGTGGTCCTTGAAGCGTTCCATAGCAGCTGTAGTACAGGCATAAGGCACCACGATGTCCTTACCCGTCTTTTCATGATAAAAGATGATAGGCACTTTGGGTGTCCATCCTTCTTTCAATAGATTGCTTTGCTCAAGTGTCTTCTGAATGATACGATAAACCTTGGAGTTGTGATCGGCATAGTCGGAATTGATAATGCTGTAGAAGGTATTAAACCCTTTACTTTTTAGCTCATTGTTGAGTTCATCTACATTCGTGCCCTTGGCCTCAAATTTTGCCTTGAATCCACTTTGTAAATATTCCCAAAATTTGGGTGTGAAGCACTCTTCCAACTCTAAATTGCGCATCACCGTTTTGCCGAATGCGGCTTTGTGACCATTGAGCACATAGTATAAATAGATGGGGTAGTCGAGAGTCTTTCCTTTTTCACACCAATCTTCATAGGTGTCAAAAACTTTATTCTGGCTATAAGGTCCTGCGCCACATACCGATCCACGAAGGTTTACCAACTTGCGGTCTTCATCTGTGGCCTCTGTTTCCAAGTAGCGCTGAAAGGCAAGGGCTGTTGCACCACCTTGCGAGTAACCCACATTGATGGTATAGTAGTCTTTACTGATGGATCTATTATTAGTTTTTACATATTCAATAGCTGCTTTATAGCAGTCTAGTACATTACGCGCCGTTAAAGTAGAACACATATACGGATGTATCGTTCCGCTTGTTTCGCCAAAACCGATATAATCGGGGCATACAACTAACGCATATTCACTTGCCATATATTTTACAACTCCTAATTGTGCATTGTCACTAGTAGGACGACCATCGTCATGTGTAATTGTAGGGTGGCAATTAATCATTACAAACTCTAAAGGCTTGTCTGTTTTATAGAAAAGCCTTGCTGAGAGTGTAATGGAATTATTATTTGCATCCACGCTTTTATAGGTGATGACCTCATCTGCAACATTGGTGAGTGCTCCCGTCACATCAGCTCCCTTTGCACCTATGCAAGTCACTATGGCCAGCAGTGCAAGTAAAAACTTCTTCATTTGGTTGGTATGTTAGTTAGTAGTTTTGGTTGTTTCTTTTCTCTCTTTTATTGAGACCTTTCTTCGCTTATTCTCCTTGAGTTTGCTTCTTTAATGCTCCTTTGGAGCAGTTTTAATAGCCAAGAGTCTCAAAATCGTTGCAAAATTAAGCAAAAATCACGACACCCGCAAGAAAACACCTTGTTTTTCATTGATTTGGCAGGTTAGTAATTGTGAAATAATAACTTCCGAAGGATTTGGCTTGTGTTTTTGAGGATTTTTGGAAGGTACCTTTTTGCCATGTGTTTCAGTCTTTTCCCTTAGTCATAATTTAACATTCGTTCCTTCTCCTCTGTCCATGGTTCGGTGCAGAGGGCGAGTGCCATGTCGTTGAGTGCAAGGCACTGGCTGCGTGTGATGGTGCGCTTCTCCATGTGGTAGGGCCATGGGGCAAGCATCAGGAGTGTCCCTTTTGCACAAGCCTCAAAGTACTGGCCTGGAGGTTTGTACATGGGTGGGAAGCCGTTCTCGAGTATCAGATGCCTCAAATAAATGGCTCTTCTTTAATTTGGTTGAAAACAGTGGGGTGATAGATGAGGCTTCCCTTCGTTATAAAGTCGATCTGTGTGGTGATAATTTCCTGAAGCGTTATATGTCTTGAAAAGTGATTGTTCATGTTTCGCTTTGCCTGACACTCGACAACTTGTTGTACAAAACCCTCCACCCTCAACTATTCTCGTGTAACTGTTTGCTGTACAATGCTTTGTGTTAGTTGAGGGTTGTCACAACCCTCAACTCCTCAAAACCTCAGTATTTACTGGGAGTCCCAGCGTTTTAGTTGAGGGTTGAGGGTTCTTATGCAAACTTCGCTGCAAAGCGTCAAGCCGAGCTAGGTTTTTATAAATGTAAGGAAAAAAGGGAGGATCTGCTCATCGGTATATGCAAGATTTCAGCAACGGCTGTGCCTCGCCCGTTTAAACACAAGTTACGCCACGCTTGTTCATGCTGAGCGGTAAACAATTCCGTACAGCTTGGAAACATTCCGCGGGCAAAGGAACAACCAAGGCTCAGCAGGGCTTGCGAAGCAGGAGCCCTTAGGAATAATTTATCACCATACAGGTTGAAGTCGAGGGATAGTGGTGACTCCACCTACCAACGAAATGGTGGTAGGGGATGCCATAAGCATGACAAAGCCCGTAGATGCTTATGTATGGCTTTACCGCCAGCTGAGGCAAAGCAAGTCGTAGGACTGGTGAGAAAAAGGCAAATGGCCCTTGAAGAGATGCTTGAGTGGCTGTTAGATATACATATGCATGTAGGTGAAATTTCACCTACATGCATATAAATCCTTAAGTATCAATAAGATAAGCTGTAATAATGTAGATGTAGGTAAAAATAACACTTTGAATGATTTTTTTGAGCTGATACAAAAAAGTGGCCACACCTTGATGATGTGGCCACTTGATATAGTGTGTGAGAGGGGATTAGTTTGCTTTGCGCTTCAAGGGGAACTTGAAGTTGTTGTTGATGATGGTCTGGGGGAGGTTCTCGCCATAAACCTTCACCTGACGGGTAGAGCTCCACCAAAGGAATGTTGTCGTTACATCAACATATTCCACGCCTTGGTGTGATACCATGACGATACCGGTGGGACCTTCTGCTCGTGTCTTGCCATCAATTGCCAACTCGCCAGCCAGCCAGTCGTTGTAGAACTTGTTGTTGGCGGCGGCAGCAGCACGAATGTTACCCGTTGCAGAGGCACCTGATTCGCCAGCACCACCCACAAAGTTGATTACCCAAGGATTTCCGGGCTTGTTGAGGATATTTACTGCTTCCTTGTCAGCATCCATTATAGCTTTTTGCTTGTCAGCATGAGTTTCCTCATTTCCGTATTCTCTGTCAAATGCATTCTGGAGATAGAGGCCATTTTGCATGGTTCCACTGGGGTAGGTTAGGGTATGCCAACCTCCAGTACTGATATAATCGTGTCCATTTGATGATACATTAGCACCACCCTCGCTATCTGTACTCTCTGCGCCATTAACCAATGCACCGGGATATCCATCAAATTCATCCATGTTGAGCAATACAATCTTGCCTTGTGCTTCTTTGATGGTCAAATCGGGCTTAAACTCTACGAAATAATCCTTTCTTGTTTTTCCATTGGT
>JAZQQX010000064.1:0-58403 GCA_045629325.1 Bacteroidaceae bacterium
TCTACCTGAACCAGACGCCCGGTCAGCCTCGTGAGCGTGACTATGCATACGCCGGCAGTTTCTATGCCTTTGCTATCTGGATTGGTATGGCTGTTGCGGCTATCACCGACATCCTCAACCGTCTGCTCAAGAACAAGAAACTGGAACTTGTTACGGCTCTGGCTCCTTGTATCTGCGTAGCTGTACCTCTGCAGATGGCCGGTCAGAACTGGGATGATCACGACCGTTCAGGCCGTTACACCTGTCGTGACTTTGGTATGAACTACCTCTCTTGTCTTTCCGACGAGGGTAATCCTATTATTTTTACCAATGGTGATAATGATACATTCCCCTTGTGGTATGCTCAGGAGACAGAAGGATTCCGTACTGATGCTCGTGTCTGCAATCTTTCATACTTGCAGACCGACTGGTATATCGACCAGATGAAGCGTCCTGCCTACGATTCTCCCTCTTTGCCTATCAGTTGGCCTCGTCTGCAGTATGTATCAGGAACCAATGAGGCTATCATGGTTCTTCCTGGTATCCTTGAGGATTTGATTAAGGATCTCACCAACAAGGGATATAGTGAGGCAGACATCCACAAACTCTTTGGTGGCAATCCTTACGAACTGCGTAATATCATCGACAAGTGGATTCTCAACAAGGATCCTGAGGTGGCCAACCTTAAGCGCACCCTTCAGCAAGATGCAGAGGCACAGATGGCCAACTGCGAGCGTCAGATGCAGGATGCCATTCAGAAGGGCAATGAGGAGTATGCCAAGTACTACCAGCAGATGTTTGAGCTCTATCGTTTCCGCTCAAAGTATATTGACGGTCCTATCTTCCCCACTGAAAATCTTCAGATTACCGTTGATAAAAAGGCTGTTGTGAAGAGTGGCATGAAGATTCCTGGTGGCGGTATTGGAAACATTCCCGATGTGATGAACATCTCCCTGGCTAAGCACAATGCTGTGTATAAGTCTGAGTTGATGATGCTCGAGATGCTTGCCAATGCCAATTGGGTTCGTCCTATGTATGTAGCAGTCACTGTAGGTGAGAGTGCCTATGGTTCGTTGGGCGACAACTTTATCCAGGAAGGTCTTGTATATCGTATCACTCCATTCCCCACCAAGGGCAATGTGTGCGACACAGACAAGATGTACGACAACATTATGCACAAGTTCAAGTTTGGTGGTATAGAGAAGCCCGGACTTTATCTGGACGAGACTGTGATGCGCATGTGCTGGACACATCGCCGTATGTTCTCTCTCTTGGTCAACGAACTGATTGAAGAAGGCAAGATGAAGCGTGCTCTCGAAGTGCTCAAGTATGCTGAGAAGATGGTACCTGCAGCTTCTGTTCCTCATAGCATCTCAAGCGGTAGCAATGAGTTGGCTGAAGGTTGGGCTGTTTTAGGTCAGTATGATAAGGCCATCCAGATCACCGACGAGTTGAAGAAGTCAGGTATGCAATACCTCAACTGGTATGCTTATGCCACTCAGACTGGCAAGCGTCCCCTCAACTACACTTTGAGCTATCGTGATGGTATTCGTCCTCTTACAAGCACATTCAACATCTATTTTGATGCTGCATCTGAGAAGATTAAGAAGGGACAGAAGGCTGAGGCAAAAGCTATCTTCGACCGTATCATCAGCGAGGCTGACACTTGCGGTATGTGGTTCAATGCTGCATTGGCAAGCGGACAGGTTGATGGTCAGTACGCCAACATCTTCTTGAGTGAATACATGCGTGTTGCTCAACTCTTGGAGACCATTGAAGATACTATGTCAAGCGCAGGTATTGCTATGGATCCTGCTCACAAGGATCTGGCTTCTAATCACCTCAACAGCTTGAATGCCCGTTATATGGAAGTTCAGCAGCGAGGCAACAAGGGTAATGTAGACTAACGATGATCATAGAGCAACCAGCCCTATATCTGCGTTGGATTTATCCACGCGCTCTCTGGAGAATGGATCGTCATGAGAAGGCAGTCTATCTGACCTTCGATGACGGTCCAATCCCGGAGGCCACTCCTTTTATTCTCGACCAACTGGACCGTTTTGGTGTCAAAGCCACATTCTTCATGGTGGGCGACAATGCCCGGAAGTACCCCCATCTGTTGGAGGAGGTGAGGAGGCGTGGCCATCGCATAGGCAATCATACCTTCAATCATATAGGAGGTCTGAAATGGCTGAGCGGGAAGTACCTTGAGAATACGGAGAAGGCCAATGAACTACTTCATACCGACCTTTTCCGCCCTCCTCACGGTTGGATGAAACCCATGCAGTATGAGCGTTTGCGCCGTCATTATCGTATCGTGATGTGGGATCTTGTCACGCGTGACTATAGCAAGTGGCTGACGGCCGATGATGTAGTGAACAATGTCAAGCGCTATGTGCGCAATGGCAGTATCATCACATTCCACGATTCCCTCAAAAGCATCGACAAACTGAAAAGTGCTTTGCCCGAGTCACTTCAGTGGCTCAAGGAGCAGGGATATGCTTTTAAGGTTTTCGAATAAATTCCTTACCATCTCCTTGGTAATGGGACACTTTATGTTATGAATTGCAAAGCAGATGTTACAAAAGTGAGAAAATAAGGCAAACTTTTATAATAATCGGAAAAAAAAGCGATTAATCACTTTCGCAGTTCAAAATAAAGATGTAATTTTGTATCGTCTAATAATAGGTACATATACGAGATAGACAAAATAATTAATCAACATTTAATATTTTTAAACCAATGGCAACATTAGATTTGACTAAGTATGGCATCACAGGTTCAACCGTGATTGCCCACAATCCTTCTTACGAGGTATTGTTCGCTGAGGAGACCAAGGCTGGTCTCGAGGGTTACGAGGTAGGTCAGAACACCGAGCTCGACGCTGTTAATGTAATGACTGGTATCTACACTGGTCGTTCACCTAAGGACAAGTACATCGTAATGGACGAGAACTCAAAGGACACTGTATGGTGGACCACTGAGGGCTACAAGAACGACAACCACCCCATGACCGAGGAGGTTTGGGCTACCGTTAAGGACTTGGCTGTTAAGGAGCTTTGCAACAAGAACCTCTATGTAGTTGATGCATTCTGCGGTGCTAACAAGGATACCCGTATGGCTGTTCGCTTCATCGTTGAGGTAGCATGGCAGGCTCACTTCGTAACCAACATGTTCATCCAGCCCACCGCTGAGGAGTTGGAGAACTTTGAGCCCAACTTCGTTATCTACAACGCTTCTAAGGCTAAGGTTGAGAACTATGCTGAGCTCGGTTTGAACTCTGAGACTTGCGTTGCTTTCAATGTTACCAGCCGTGAGCAGGTTATCATCAATACATGGTACGGTGGTGAGATGAAGAAGGGTATGTTCTCTATGATGAACTACTATCTTCCCCTCCAGGGCATCGCTTCAATGCACTGCTCTGCCAACTGTAACATGGACGGTGAGGAGACCGCTATCTTCTTCGGTCTTTCTGGTACCGGTAAGACCACTCTGTCAACCGATCCCAAGCGTCGCCTTATCGGTGATGACGAGCACGGATGGGATGACAACGGTGTCTTCAACTTCGAGGGTGGTTGCTATGCTAAGGTTATCGGCCTGAGCAAGGAGAACGAGCCCGACATCTACGGTGCTATCAAGCGCAACGCTCTTCTCGAGAACGTAACCGTAGCTGCTGATGGCAAGATTGACTTCGACGATAAGAGCGTTACAGAGAACACTCGTGTATCTTATCCTATCAACCACATCAACAACATCCAGCCCGGTTCTTCAGCTCCCGCTGCTAAGAATGTCATCTTCCTTTCTGTTGATGCATTCGGTGTATTGCCTCCCGTATCTATCCTGACTCCCGAGCAGACTCAGTACTACTTCCTTTCAGGTTTCACCGCTAAGTTGGCTGGTACAGAGCGTGGTATCACTGAGCCCACTCCTACCTTCTCAGCTTGCTTCGGTCAGGCATTCCTCGAGCTGCACCCCACAAAGTACGCTCAGGAGCTCGTTAAGAAGATGAACGCTAACGGCGCTAAGGCTTACCTCGTTAACACTGGTTGGAACGGTACCGGCAAGCGTATCTCTATCCCCGATACCCGTGGTATCATCGACGCTATCCTCGATGGTTCTATCTTGAAGGCTGAGACCAAGATGATTCCTATGTTCAACTTCGAGGTTCCCACCGCTCTGCCCAATGTAAATCCCGCTATCCTCGATCCTCGCGACACTTACGAGTGCGCTTGCCAGTGGGAGGAGAAGGCTAAGGACCTCGCTGCTCGCTTCATCAAGAACTTCGCTAAGTACACCACCAACGCTGCCGGTGAGGCTCTCGTTGCTGCTGGTCCTCAGTTGTAATTCTTACATTACATTATATAAAAAGAGCTGTCTCATTTTTGGGACGGCTCTTTTTTATTGCACTTATCGAAAACTTGTCTTGGAACTATAACCTTAATAAACAATGGCAATAATATAATCTGTGTGGTGATAAGTTCCTAAAGCGTTAGATGTCTTGAAAAATGATTGTTCATGTTTCGCTTTGCTTGACACTCGGCAACTTGTTGTACAAAACCCTCCACCCTCAACTATTCTCTTGTAACTGTTTGCTGTACAATGCTTTGTGCTAGTTGAGGGTTGCCACAACCCTCAACTCCTCAAAACCTCAGTATTTACTGAGGATCCCAGCTTTTTAGTTGAGGGTTGAGGGTTCTTATGCAGACTTCGCTGTAAAGCGTCAAGCCGAGCGTAGGGGTTTATGTATGTGTAAAAAAAAAGGAGGATCTGCTCATCGGTATATACAAGATTTCAGCAACGCCTGTGCCTCACCCGTTTAAAACACAAGTTACGCCACGATTGTTTATGCTAGGCGGAAAACTATTCCGTACAGCACGGAAACATTCCGCGGGCATAGGAACAACCGAGGCTCAGCAGGGCTTGCGAAACAGGAGTCCTTAGGAATTTCTCTCCATACAGATTAATTCTGAGCATCGACATCTGTGGTCAGAAAGGCTAATGACCATAGCAGACCAAAGATTTTATCTCTTTTTACCATCTGTTGTTATGTATGATTCGATCTTTGTCTTGTTGCTTTATATCTTAATGTTGCAAATGTACAGAATGTTCATTGTTAATTGCACCGATTTTAGTTAATAAAATATAATATGTTGTGTATGTTTTGTGTGATAATCAAATAATTTGGTTTATTTTTGGCATTTTGTGGAATAAGCCGTATCTTTGCAACCAAATTTGCGCGCTATGAGAAAGATATTTTTTATTTTGAGTTTGCTGTGCTCCTTCGCGGTTTCTGCACAGTTCCAGACTCCTGTGAAGTTCACCGTAAAGCAGAATCAGCTCTCCGACAGTGAGATTGAGATTGTCTTTACTGGTAAGATTGATGCCGGATGGCATGTATATGGTACTGATATCGCCGATGGTGGTCCCACCAAGGCTGAGATCACTTTCGACAAGAAGCAGGGTGTCACGCCCAAGGGTGGTCTGAAGGCTAAGGGCAATGTGCATCGTGCGATGGATGAGATGTTTGAGATGGAGGTAAGTTACATGGAAGGTACTGCCACTTTCTCACAGATCATGACCATTACCGAACCCACCTATGAAGTTTCTGGTTATCTCACCTTTGGTGCTTGCAACGACCAGAACTGTATTCCTCCTTCCAATGTTGATTTCTCTTTTACCGGTACAGGTAAGCCTGCTGTGAAGGCAGAGGAGAAGGCTAAGGACGAGAAGGCCAAGGAAGAAAAGCCTGTTGAGGCAAAGGAAGAGGTGGTAGAGGAGCCTGTTGAGGCTGAGGTAGCTGATACAGTACTCGTTGAGGAAGAAGCCGTTGTAGCCGAGCAGGATGCACAGGCTGAGTCACCTCTCTGGACTCCCGTCATCACCGAACTTCAGCAGTTTGGCGAGAATAGCGACATGGAGCAGAAGGGTCTGCTGGGCATTTTCTTGTTGGGTTTGCTTGGTGGTATCGTAGCCCTCTTCACCCCCTGTGTATGGCCTATCATCCCCATGACGGTCAGCTTCTTCTTGAAGCGTAGCAAGGATGACAAGAAGAAGGGCATCCGTGATGCTATCACCTACGGCCTGAGCATCGTTGTCATCTATGTAGCATTGGGCTTGTTCGTTACGCTCGTGTTTGGTGCAAGTGCGCTCAATAGCCTTTCCACCAATGCTATCTTCAATATCTTCTTCTGCCTGATGTTGCTCGTTTTCGCAGCAAGTTTCTTGGGTGGATTTGAGATTACCTTGCCTTCTTCATGGGGCAATGCTGTTGACAACAAGGCCAATAAGACCAGCGGTGTGTTGAGTATCTTCCTGATGGCATTCACTCTTTCATTGGTAAGTTTCTCTTGTACAGGTCCTATCATCGGTTTCTTGTTGGTTGAGATGGGTACGAGTGGCAACATTGTTGCTCCTACCATCGGTATGCTGGGCTTTGCCATTGCCTTGGCTCTTCCCTTCACGCTCTTTGCTATGTTCCCCACATGGCTCAAGAGTGCTCCCAAGAGTGGTAACTGGATGAATTGCATCAAGGTTTGCCTCGGTTTCCTCGAGTTGGCCTTCTCACTGAAGTTCTTGAGCGTAGCCGATCTGGCTTACGGTTGGCACATCCTCGATCGTGAGGTATTCCTCGCTTTGTGGATTGTTCTCTTTGCCTTGCTCGGTGCCTACCTTATTGGTTGGATTCGTTTCCCCCACGACGAGGACGAGTACGACGAGATGGGCGATGTCATCGTCAACCATCGTACTGGTGTCACCCGCTTCTTCCTGGCTCTCATCTCCTTTGCGTTTGCCATGTATATGGTGCCTGGTCTTTGGGGTGCTCCCTGTAAGGCTGTCAGTGCTTTTGCTCCTCCTATGAGCACACAGGATTTCAACCTGGCTAAGGACGATGTCGTTGAGGCTCATTTCAACAACTATGAGGAGGGTATGGCTTATGCCAAGCAGAAGGGTCTTCCCGTGATGCTCGACTTCACCGGTTACGGTTGTGTCAACTGCCGTAAGATGGAGGCAGCAGTATGGCCTGATCAGCAGGTACAGCAAATCATGAATGAGGACTATGTACTCATCAGCCTCTATGTAGATGAGAAGACTCTTCTTCCTGAGCAGATTACCGTGACGGATAGTGATGGTTCTACTCGTAAACTTCGCACTATCGGTGACAAGTGGAGTTATCTCCAGCGTGTGAAGTTCGGTGCTAATGCACAGCCTTTCTATGTGCTTCTCGACCACGAGGGTATGCCTCTCAATAAGTCATACTCATATGATGAGGATATCCCTGCATTCATCAAGTGGCTTGAGGACGGTAAGAAGAATTTCAAGAAGTAAGTTCTTATTTTGAAAAAATATCTTAGCGCCTGTAGTAATTCGTTTGCTACAGGCGTCTAATATGATATAACCCCAGTTTGCTTGACCGTTCTTTGCGGTTCAGTTGAAACATCGCAACACCGAATATTCGTATCCTCGAACACTCGTAATAAATCGAAAAAATAACCATTCATAAATAAATTTCAATGAAAAAACTATTTCTAATCCTCGCCTGCGCTTTTATGGCCTTCACTGCCAAGGCTCAGGATGAGGCAGCTCTTCAGCAGTTGCAACAGCAACTTCCTACCGATCCTGGAACCAAGATCGGCAAGTTGCCCAACGGTCTCACCTATTATATTCGTCACAACGAATATCCCAAGGGTCAGGCCAACTTCTACATTGCACAGAAGGTAGGTTCGGTACTCGAGGAGGAGGACCAGCGTGGTTTGGCACACTTCCTGGAGCACATGTGCTTCAATGGCACCAAGAACTTCCCCGACAATCAGGTTATCCGCTACCTGGAGAGCATCGGTGTGAAGTTTGGTGAGCAACTCAATGCTTATACCAGCATCGATGAGACGGTGTACAATATCAACAATGTGCCTACTGCCCGTGAGGCTGCTATCGACTCCGTACTGCTCATCCTTCATGACTGGAGTCACGACCTCACCCTCGATCCCAAGGAGATTGATAAGGAGCGTGGTGTCATCCATGAGGAATGGCGTTCGCGTAGTTCTGCTACCTTGCGTATCTACGAGCGTCAGTTGCCCAAGTTGATGAGCAATGCCCGTCCTGGCAACCGTCTTCCTATTGGTTTGATGGAAGTAGTAGACAACTTTAAGCCTGAGGCTCTGCGTGCTTACTACGAAAAGTGGTATCGCCCCGACAATCAGGCCATCATCGTTGTAGGTGATCTTGATGTAGATCGCACCGAGGCTAAGATCAAGGAGCTCTTTGAGTCTATCCAGATGCCTGCCAACCCCGCTGTTCGCGAGTACTACGGTGTGCCCGACAATGACGAACCTATCGTTGTCACCGACAAGGATAAGGAGCAGAGTGTCACATCTATCTCTGTGATGATGAAGCATGGCGAACTCGTATCCGACGAGATGAAGAACACCGTGCCTGGCATGGTTACCAATCTGGTACTCATGATGGGCAACAGCATGCTCAATCGCCGTCTGGGTGAGATGACTCAGGATCCTACCACTCCCTTCCTTCAGGCAGGTGTTTCCGATGGCGATTTCATCCTGGCCAAGAAGGCATGGGCTTTCAGCACGGACATCGTTCCTAAGGAAGGTCAGACCGATGCTGCCATGAAGGCTGTCATGGCTGAGGTCTATCGTGCTGCTAAGTTTGGTTTCACTCCTACCGAGTTCAAGCGTATTGTCAGCGACCTCAAGAGCAGTGTAGAGAGCACCTATCAGAATCGTGACAAGCGTCAGAATGGCACTTTCATCAATGAGTGTGTACAGCACTTCCTCAACCACGAGCCCATGCCCGGTCTTGAGATGGAATATCAGCTCTATTCTGCTCTCCTGCCTCAGTTGAGCGTTGAGGTGGTCAATGAAGTCTTCAAGCAACTTGTCAGCATGACCGACAGCAACTTGGTTATCTTGGCCATGAATCCTGACAAGGAAGGTTATGTACAGCCCACTGAGGCTCAGTTGCTGGCCAATGTACATGCTGCACGCGAGATGGAACTCACTCCCTATGTAGACAATGTAAAGAACGAGCCTCTTGTAGCTGAGGTTCCCGTTGCTGGTTCTATTGTCAAGGAGAAGCCTTCTAAGTTTGGCTTCACTGAGATGAAGTTGAACAATGGTGTGACCGTATATATGAAGAAGACCGACTTCAAGGACAACGAGATCATCATGAGTGCATACAGCAAGGGTGGTACAGGTCGCTACTATCCCGAGGATAAGTACACCATGCAGGTTATGGGTACCTTTATCGGTGCTTCGGGTCTGGGCAACTTCACCAATACCGAACTGAGCAAGGCTCTGGCTGGTGTTCAGGCTTCTTGTAGTCCCAGCCTCTCAGAGTTGAGCGAGGGTCTTTCGGGCTCATGTGTACCCAAGGATATCCGCACACTCTTCGAGTTGGCCTATCTTCACTTCCAGCCTCTCCATCGCGACGATGCTGCTGTGGCCAGTGCCATGAACTCACTTCGCCAGTCTCTGCACAATCGTCACACCAATCCTATGACGGCTTTGCAGGATAGCATCAAGAACACCGTATATGGTCACCACCCCAATGCACCTATTATGGAAGAGGAAGACCTCGACAAGTGTTCTTACGACCGTGCATTGGAGATTTATGCTGATCGTTTCGCTGATGCTTCCGATTTCACCTTCTATTTCATCGGTAACATCGATGAGGATTCTATCCGCCACTATTCAAAGCAGTATCTGGCAAATCTGCCTACTGTGAAGCGCAACGACAAGCAGATTGAGAATGGTGTGGATATGGTGAAGGGTAAGATTGTCAACCGCTTTACACAGAAGCAGGAGCAACCTCAGTGCTACGCTGTGGTATTTACCTATACCAAGGCCAAGAACACTGCTGCTGAGCATTGTATCGTTGACTTCCTCGGTCAGGCACTCGAGATGCGTTTCATGGAGGTTATCCGTGAGGAGATGGGTGCAGCCTATAGCGTACAGGCACAGGCAGGCGTAGGTCGTGCTCATATCAAGGATCATCGTGCCTCTCTGCAGGTTGTACTCCCTGTGAAGCCCGACATGTGTGATGAGGCACTGAAGGTGGTCGACGATATCCTCAACGATGTAGCAGAGAATGGTGTAGAGGACAAGTACCTTTCCAAGATTAAGGAGCATGAGCTGAAGAACATCGACGAGGCAGAGCGCCTCAACAGTGCATGGCTCGGCTGGTTCCGCACCTATATGGAGCAGGGTATGGATGTATACACCAATATCCGCAACATCACCCAGGGTGTCCAGAGCAAGGATATCGCCCGTGCTGCAAAGCAACTTTTGAAGTCAGGCAATCACATCACCATCGTGATGTTGCCCGAAGAGTAAGAACCTAAGTACCTTGCTTGAAGAGCAGAGCAAACACTTTGTTTGAACGGTAAGGTCTGATGGATAAGCAATAAGACATACTCTAACAAGATAGAAGAGGCAGGGTCCCAAGGACTCTGCTTCTTTTTTTGTGCTTTGCAAATTTATGGGAATACGCTATGCGATTTGTGAAACATTTATTATCTTTGCAAAAAGATAAATAAATAGTTATCAAGCAACTGTAAAAAGATATGAAAAAGCTGATATTGTTGAGTTTCTTGCTATGTGCCTGTGTTGGGATGTCAGCACAGACAAAGGATGAGGTGATGCAGAAGGCTGTGATGGTGAATGACTGGTTTATGCGTCAATGGCCTGATCCTAAGAAGGATACATTTGTGAGAAACAAGGTACGCCCTAGTTCGCTATGGACCCGTGCTGTGTACTATGAGGGACTGATGGCGCTTCATGCCGTACAACCCGAACAGCGCTATATGGACTACACACTGGAGTGGTGCGAGCATCACAAGTGGACACCTCGCAATGGTGTGAAGACACATGATGCTGATGACTATTGCTGTTCGCAGACCTATATAGATATGTATCGTATGGGGGCCAAGGGGGCCACACTTCAGTATGTGATAGAGAACCTGGAGCAGACTCTGGCCAGAGGTGAGGAGAGTGATGCCGATTGGTGGTGGATAGATGCCATACAGATGGGTATGCCCGTATTTGCCAAACTTTCGGTCACCACAGCCAATCCCCGATATGCCGAGAAGGCATGGCAGATGTACAGTTATACCCGCGATAAGCAAGATGGTGGTCTGCGCAATCCAAAGAACGGATTGTGGTGGAGAGATAAGGACTTCAATCCTCCCTATAAGACCCCTGCAGGCAAGGACTGCTATTGGAGCAGAGGTGATGGATGGGTAGTAGGTGCCTTGGTGCGCGTGCTCGACGAGATGAAACCTACAGACAAGCACTATGATGTGTACCTGAACGACCTGACCTCTCTGCTTGAGGGACTGCTCCCCTTGCAACGAGAAGATGGTTTCTGGAACTGTTCTCTGGCCGACCCTGACGATTTTGGAGGTCCGGAGGTGACGGGTACGAGTCTCTTCCTCTATGGCATGGCTTGGTGTGTGGGTCACGGTTACCTGCCAGCAGACAAGTATATACCAGTGATGGCAAAGGCATGGAAGGCAATGGCCTCGTGCGTGCACGAAGACGGTTTGCTGGGCTGGCAACAAGGTACGGGCAAGCAACCCAGTGACTCGCAACCTGTTACTTTTGACAAACTCCCCGACTTCGACGACTACGGAGTGGGCTGTTTCCTCCTGGGTGCAACCGAACTTTATAAACTCATGGAGAGCGGACAATGGAACAGCAAGCACGCCACCGTGACTTCGCAGGCAGCCAAGCCCGGTGTACGCTGGTGGTGGTTGGGTTCCGCAGTGAGCGAGGAAGGCATAAAGTGGAATATGGAACAGTTTGCCAGCAGAGGCATAGGTAGTGTGGAAATCACTCCTATCTACGGTGTGCAAGGCAATGACAAGAACAATATCGAGTTTCTCTCACCACGCTGGATGAAGATGCTCAATGTATGTCTGCAGGAAGGCAAACGACTGGGCATACAAGTGGATATGAACTGTGGAACGGGATGGCCTTTTGGCGGTCCCGTTGTGCCTATAGAAGAGGCCGCGTGCAAGTTGGTGGTGGTAGAGAAAGAGGTGCCAAGTGCCTCCTATCAGAAAGGCACGAAGGACATACTCCCCGCCCCGGAGAAGGAAGCACCCTATGCCCGACTCATCGCACAGAAGACCTTTGTAAGCAAGAACAAAGTACGCACGATAGCCTGGTATGAGAGTCGTACCCGCCAGAAGGTGAAGCGAGCAGCTCCAGGAGGTGAGGGCTATGTGATAGACCATTTTGACGCTACAGCCGTGAAGCACTATTTGGAACGCTTCGACAAAGCCTTTGCCGACAATGGTGTGCCCTACCCTGCCACCTTCTTCAATGACTCCTATGAGGTGTACGATGCAGACTGGACACCCTCATTGCTGGAGGAGTTCAAGAAGCGCAGAGGATATGATTTGCTGACGAAGATGCAGGAGTTCACCGATGGCGAACCAGGCGTGATGAGCGACTATCGAGAGACGCTCTCCGACCTCTTGCTGGAGAACTTCACCAACCAATGGGCCAACTGGGCACACGAGCATGGTGTGCAGGTGAGAAATCAAGCCCACGGATCGCCAGCCAACCTTATCGATGTGTATGCAGCCGTAGATATCCCCGAGATAGAAGGATTCGGACTGTCCGAACTGGGTATCAAGGGTCTGCGTACAGATCCCGGTAAGACCAAGAAGAACGACTCCGACCTCTCTATGCTCAAGTATGCACCCTCGGCAGCCCATGTCATGGGTAAGCGCTATGCATCGAGCGAGACCTTCACCTGGCTCACCGAGCATTTCCGCACATCGCTCTCGCAGATGAAGCCCGACCTCGACCTGATGCTGTGTGCCGGTGTGAACCACATGTACTTCCACGGTGCCTGCTACACACCCCAGGATGATCCCTGGCCAGGATGGCGCTTCTATGCCTCGGTGGATATGACTCCCAACAACACTATCTGGCGTGATGCCAACCAACTCACCGACTACATCACACACTGCCAGACACGCCTGCAGGAGGGAGAGCCCGACAACGACTTCCTCGTGCTACTCCCCGTACGCAACATGTGGAGAGACAACACGCAGAAACGCCTGCTTCAGTTTGACATACACAGTATGGGAAAGAAGGCACCTGAATTTATCGCCTCGATACTGAAAATCGACCAGTTGGGCTACGACTGCGACTATATCTCCGAGCAACTCCTTCTCCTCACCCGATTTGAGAACGGCATGCTCCAGACCAAAGCCGGTACACGCTACAAGGGCCTTATCATACCAGGTGAGAACACCATACTCACCAAGGCACTGAAGAAGCATATCGAGCAACTGAAGAAGCAAGGTGCGCATATCATCTACAGCATCGATGCCTCTTCCATGAGTATGGCTTCACGCCCTGAGATGATGAAGACTGCCTACGGTATGAAGATGATACGCAGACGATTGGGCAAGTCATACCGCTACTTTGTGTCCAACCTCACCCCCAATGACATACAGAGAGAGGTGGAACTGAGCGTGACCCCCAACAAGGTGATGCTCGACTTGAGAAGCGGAGAGAGTTGCTTCATCGATGTTGATCCTTCGGGACATCCTCTCGTAACCTATCCCGTGAAGCGATTCCAGGGCCATGAAAGACTGGTCAGCAACATGACCTCCAACCCCTGGACGCTCACCTTTGTAGAGTCACAGCCTGCTGTGAGCGATACGATAGCCCTACCCCACCTCCAGACATGGGAGACCCTGCCCAATGACAGTCTGCATGAGTTGATGGGAACTGGTGTGTATGAGACGCAGTTTAACCTAAATACAGCAGATCTCCTTGCCCCCTCTGGTTCGCAGAAGGCACAGTTCAGACTCGACCTGGGCGATGTGCGTGAGTCAGTCCGCGTGTATGTCAATGGTCACTATGTGGGTACGGCCTGGTGCGTGCCTATGACACTCGACTTCGAAGGATGGATGCTTCGTGAGGGAGACAACACCCTGCGCATTGAGGTCACCAACCTACCCGCCAACCGTATCTCGGCCTACGACCGTAGAGGCATCAAATGGCGTAAGTTCAACGAGATCAATGTGGTAGATATCAACTACAAGAACACCCTCTATGGCGATTGGGAACCAATGCCTTCGGGACTCAACTCCACCGTGAAACTCTATCAGGTGTATTGAGAGACGAACCCTCCATTCTCATTTTTCAATTCTCTAAAAACTCCTAAATGTGATGAAAAAGATATCCAAACTCCTGCTCCTTATAGTTTGTGGTTGTAGCGTTGCTATGCAGATGACCGCCAAACCCAAAGTGAAAGTTGATCTGTGGCCTGACGGAAGTCCTATCGATGCCTGGTTTAAGAATACCTCCAAGGTAGATCTGGCCGATTTGGGACAGAAGTATGTAGTGACAGACTACGGTGTGGTGGACGACTCAACAAAGTTGCAAACCGAACAGATACAGCGCGTCATCGACATGGCCAGCACCGACGGAGGAGGTGTGGTGGTGATACCCAAGGGTACTTACCTCTCTGCGGCATTGTTCTTCAAGCCCGGAACACACCTGTGGGTGGAGGAAGGAGCACGCCTGAAAGCTATCGATGAAATCAAGTACTACCCCGTACTGGAGACCCGCATCGAAGGCGAGACACGCCGTTACTTCTCTGCCTTCATCAATGCCGACAAGGTAGATGGCTTCACCATAGGAGGAGGCGGTACGATAGACGGTAACGGATTGAGATTCTGGGAAGAGTTTTGGGTTCGCCGCGTATTCAACCCCCAGTGCACCAATGTAGATGCCATGCGCTACCGTCTGGTGTATATCTCCAATTCCAAGCGTGTTACAGTGCAGGATGTGCGCCTCATCAACTCACCCTTCTGGACCAATCACCTCTACCGTTGCGACCATGTGCGCTACCTCGGTTGCTACATCTACTCACCCACGAGTGGTATAGGTGCTTATGGCGATAAGAGTCACGGTGGTCCCAGCACCGACGCACTCGACCTGGATGTGTGTCACGATGTGCTTGTGGATGACTGCTATATGTCGGTCAACGACGATGCCGTGGTGCTCAAGGGTGGTAAGGGTACATGGGCCGACCAGAAGCCCGAGAACGGTCCCAACAGCCATATCATCGTGCAGAACTGCCGTTATGGTGTGGTACACGGATGTCTCACTATCGGTTCGGAGTCGCTCCACAGTTACAATGTCATAGTGCGCGACATCACCTTCAACAAGGCCACCCGTGTATTGTGGTTGAAGATGCGTCCCGACACTCCCCAGCACTATGAGTACATCAAGTTGGAGAGACTCAAGGGCACCTGTGGCTCCTTCCTCGTGGTGCGTCCCTGGACACAGTTCTACAACCCAGGCGACCGTGAAGACATGCCCCTCTCACAAGGCAACAATGTCACCATACAGGATATCGAGGTACAATGTACCAACTTCTTCGATGTAGGACTCTCCGAGAAATATGCACTCCGTGACTTCACCTTCCAAAACTGCAAGGTAGAAGACAAGAAGCACGCCTTCGACGCTACACTCATAGAGAATACGAAGGTAGAAAATGTGGAGATAAAATAATAAAACCCAAGTTTCGCTCCTTGTTAGGTTAACCTCAAAACCTGGATATACTAATTCACGAAACTGCGCTGTTGCCACCTCTTGCTTCTCCAGCGCCATACGAAGATAGCACCACGGATACCCTCGTCGAAGAACATGGCAATCCACATACCCACGAGGCCCCATCCCAGACCGAGACCGAAGACCCAACCGAAGAGCACACCCACGAGCCACTGAACGACGATGCCCACATAGAAGGGGAAGTTGACATCGCCCACGCTTCGGAGCACATTGGTGTAGAAAATGTTGCTCACCTTGCCTATCTCAACGGCAATGTCGATGACGAGGATGGTGGCACCCAAGGCAATGATGTTGGGATTGTCGGTCAGGATACCCATAATCTGGCGTCCCGTCAGAGCATAGATGACACTCAACACCATCGTTGATGCAATGGCCAGACGCAGAGCATACCACCCCACTTTGTAGCAGGCACGATACTTGTTGTCGCCTACGAGATGGCCAATCACGATGGCCGTACCCTGTGCGATGCAGATGCTGAAGATATAGACGAAGATAAGACCATTGACCACATACATACGCGTGGTGAGAGCCTCGTTGCCGAGCATATTGATGAAGTAGGTCAGCACCACCTGCTGTGCGTTGTACGACATATTCTCACCAGCCGAAGGTAGTCCGATCTTCATCAGTTTCACCATTTCGTCCTTGAGCATACGGAAAGGCACCCTGACAGAGTCAATGAGACGACGGAGAGGGATGTGGCAGGTGAACAGGATGATGAAGAGCGTCACCATAGCCACGCCACGCGAGATGTTGGTGGCAATGGCGGCACCCTGTACACCCAGGGCAGGCAAACCGAAATGACCGAATATCAAACCGTAGTTGCCTATGATGTTGACCACATTGACCAGCATCACCACCAGCATGGGATAGATCGCTTTGTTGTCGGCACGCAGAGAGGCAGACACGGTGAGATGGAGTGCCTGAAAGAAAGCAAAGGCACCCACAATGCGCATATACGGCAGACCATACTGCATGAGGTCAGGTTTCAGACCCATCCATCCCAGCAAGAGAGGAGCCCCAAGCGAGAGTATGAGAGAGATGATAGCACCCACCACCACATTCAGTCCCAAGGCCAGAGCCGTGACCTGTTCCATTCTGTCACGCTGTCCGGCTCCGAGATATTGCGAGCAAAGCACCGTGGTACCGATGTTGATAATCTGGAACACGAGGAAGGCAAAGGTA
The DNA here is from genome assembly GCA_045629325.1 of Bacteroidaceae bacterium. GTDB lineage: Bacteria > Bacteroidota > Bacteroidia > Bacteroidales > Bacteroidaceae > Physcousia. Next base: position 16,779 of record JAZQQX010000064.1, read on the forward strand.
ATCAACTGATTGGCCACACCTACGGCAGCCACACTCTCGTCGGCATACTGTGAGAGCATGAATGTGTCGGTGGCTCCCATGGTGGTCACCAACAGGAGTTCGATGAAGATGGGTGTGGTCAGTGTGCGTATATTCTTACGCAAGTCAATGGTACAAACCTTCGCTTTTGCCATAAAAATCAGTGCATTTCAATACCTATTCAATCTTGATTTCACCGTAGAAATCAATACCTTACCTTAAAATCGGGTGCAAAGTAACACAATTTTCCTCAATTGTGCAAACTATTCCATAATATATTATGCGCGTGATATGCAACGCGTGCGTGTATGTGTGAGGGGGATTTGTCCCACATCAGTTTAGGGATTTCCTACTCACAAAGTAGGGTTTTTCCGTTTGATAACCAGCGGATAAGGTCTACCTTTGCAATATCAAAACAAACAACAAGCAATTATTAACCCATTAAAATGATACGATTATGAAGAAGATGAACATGATGAAAGGTATGGCTTTCGTAGCAATGATGGTTATGAGCATGAGCGTTATGGCTCAGCGCAATGGTGGTAACAATGCAGTTCGCGGTGGTGGCATCGTGGTAACGGAGCACGGTATAGGTCACGCTGGCAATATGGGTCCTGCCCAGGTAGATCGTCGCAACGACACTCGCAGTGTGGATATGCGTGGTCGCAACGATGTGGGTATGCATGGTCGCAACGATATGGATATGCGTGGTCGCAACGAAGGTCGTGGCCGTTACGAAATGGATACTCGCGGACACATGGCACCTCCTCCCGCACACGAGGTACACATCCACGGTGTGGCTCCTGGCAGAGGTCATGTAGTGGCAGGTCCTTATGAGGGTCGTGTACGCCACATGGCAGACGGTCGTTGGGGCTATCTGAGAGGCAATCGCTGGTACTACTACGACTGCTACTACGAGCCCGAGTATTACTTCAGCCATCCCGTTCGCCACTTCCACCGTCATCGCGTAGGTAAGGTTGGAGCAGCCGTTGCACTGGGTGCTGTAGTTGGTAGCATCGTGACAGGTTTGATCCTGCACTAAAAAAGCGCGCTACATCAAAGATGAAGGCGCTAAAACGAGGGACATAAAAAATAAGGAATACCGTTAAGGCCATTTTTTTGAAGTTAGTGAATATATTGGATTATTTTGGAGAACCAGTTTCCGTGAGGAAGCTGGTTTCTTCATTTCTCCGATGTAATCCGTTGCTATATTGAAAAGTCAGCGGTCTTCATCGCCTGCTATCTCAAGGCATACAAGTCTAACCAGGTGTAGCATTAACATATTTTTTTCAGGTTCAGTTTTGGGTATCTTGAAAAAAAATACTACCTTTGCACCCGATTTAGACAATGTGGATAGATTTGGGCTGCTTGCAACCACAGTAAAAAATGCTAAAACGACTTACGATGAAGCCTTCAGCATAGCCATTAGAGATGTTGAAGACGGGGGTAGAAATACATCTGCCTTGAAATGTAAGTCATGCATTCTGCCCGATTTCTTTCCCCACTAATTTTTAATTATTAATTCTTTAATTCTTAATTATTATGGGTTATTTATTTACTTCAGAAAGTGTGAGTGAAGGTCATCCCGACAAGGTGGCCGACCAGATCAGTGATGCCGTTCTCGACAAGTTGTTGGCCTACGATCCACAGTCGAAGGTGGCTTGTGAGACCCTCGTGACTACCGGTCAGGTGGTATTGGCAGGTGAGATCAAGACAGAAGCCTACATCGACCTCCAGCGTGTGGCCCGTGAGGTGATCAACCGTATAGGTTACACCAAGGCCGAGTATATGTTTGACGGCAACAGTTGTGGTCTCTTCAGTGCCATCCACGAGCAGAGCGGTGACATCAACCGCGGTGTGGAGCGTGAAAATCCCGCAGAGCAGGGAGCAGGCGACCAAGGTATGATGTTTGGCTATGCCACCAACGAGACCGAGAACTACATGCCTCTCTCTCTCGACCTCTCACATCGTCTCGTGTATGAGTTGGCACAGATTCGCAAGGAAGGCAAGGAGATGACCTACCTGCGCCCCGACAGCAAGAGTCAGGTGACCATAGAGTATAGCGACGAAGGCGTGCCCGTGCGCATCGACACCATTGTGGTCAGCACACAGCACGACGAGTTCGTACTGCCCGAGAACGACACCGAGGAGGCACAGCAGAAAGCCGACAAGGCCATGCAGCAGCAGATAGAGCACGATGTGAAGACCATCCTCATCCCCCGTGTGAAGGCCACCATACAGAGCGAGGCAGTGCGTGCACTCTTCGACAATGCCGGTATCACCTATCATGTCAATCCTACGGGTAAGTTCGTGATTGGCGGTCCTCACGGAGATACAGGTCTCACAGGTCGTAAGATCATCGTTGACACCTATGGTGGCAAGGGTGCTCACGGAGGTGGTGCCTTCAGTGGTAAGGACCCCAGCAAGGTAGACCGTTCTGCAGCCTATGCAGCACGCCACATAGCCAAGAACATGGTAGCAGCAGGTGTGGCCGACGAGATGCTCGTGGAGTTGAGTTACGCCATCGGTGTAGCCGAACCAGTGAGTGTGTATGTCAACACCTATGGTCGCAGTCATGTGAACATGACCGACGGTGAACTGGCACGCCTCATCCCCACCATCTTCCCTCTCACACCCCGTGCCATCGAGGAGCGACTCAAGTTGCGCAACCCCATCTACGAGGAGACAGCAGCCTACGGTCATATGGGACGCGAGCCCAAGATTGTGACCAAGCACTTCGAGAGCCGTTACAACGACGATCCCATCAAGGATATTGAGGTGGAACTCTTCACATGGGAGAAACTCGACTATGTGGATAAGATCAAGGAAGCCATAGGATGAAGAGAGTAGCCATATACTGTGCCTCAAGCACGAAGATCAAGGAGTGCTACTTCGAGATGGCACGCCAGATAGGTCGTGGACTGGCCTTGCAGGGACTCGAACTGGTGAACGGAGCCGGCAATATGGGTCTGATGCAAGCCTCGAGCGATGCCTGTCTGGAAGCCGGAGGTAAGGTGACGGGTGTGATACCCCGCTTCATGGTGGAGCAAAACTGGCACCATACGGGGCTCACCGACCTCATCGTCACCGAGAGCATGCACGAGCGCAAGAAGACCATAGCCGACATGACCGACGCTGCCATCGTGCTACCCGGAGGTTGTGGCACCTTCGACGAACTCTTTGAGATCATCACATGGAAGCAACTAGGCCTCTATCTCAACCCCATCGTGCTGGTCAATGTGGATGGCTATTTCGACACCTTGCTGGCTCTGCTCCAGAAGGCTATCGATGAGAATTTCATGCGCGTGCAGCATGCCGATATATGGCGCGTGGCCACTACGGCCGAGGAAGCACTCGAGATGATACACACCACGCCACAGTGGGACACCAGCGTGCGCAGATTTGCAGCGATATGAACTACGGTACACTGAGAGACTATACACTACAGGACGATGTGTGGGTGATGGCCCTGGTGCTGGGCTGTTTCCTGCTGCAGGTGTTGCTCATAGGCCACAAGCGAGGCTATCTGAGCAAGATGTCGCGCAAGTTCTTCCTGCCCACCAACAGCGAGGAGAAAGCCGGACAGAAGACCTTCGGTGAGAAGGCCCTGCCCTTCTTCGTGTCGCTGACGCTGATAGTCTCCACAGGCTTGCTCCTCTTCGGTTATGTGTACGAGGTGTACGATATTGAGCAGAGCCGTTTCTACATCTGGTCCGTGTTGCTCCTGTGCCTGGGTGCCCTGGGAGGCTACTATGTGCTTCGGGCATTGCTCTACTGGTTTGTCAATTGGGTGTTTTTCGAGCGTCGTGACCGTCGGTTGTGGATGGCAGGATATTCGCTGATGACGATCTACGAATCGGTGATATTCTACATTGTAGTCTGCGTGGGCCTGTTTGTGCGTTTACCGCTCGAACAGATGGGATTGATAGTAGCAATATGTTACGGATTGTTGCGTTTAGGAGTCATTCCGTACACAAAACGCATCTTTTTCCCTAATTATTATGGTTTATTGCATTTATTTGCGTACCTTTGCACGCTCGAAATCATACCCCTCCTTTTTTTGTATGCCTATTGCATATATTGGGGTTCCCATTTGATGTAAAAGATTGAACCGTTTTTCTGAATTATGATAAAGAAGATTCTTGTTTCACAACCACAACCTTCTAATCTTAAGTCACCCTATGCAGATATGTCTGCAAAGTACGGTGTAGAGTTCGTATTCCGCCCCTTTATCAAGGTGGAGGGTGTGTCAGCGAAGGAGTTTCGCTCACAGCGTATCAACATACTGGACTATACCGCAGTGGTATTTACAAGTCGCCACGCTATCGACAACTATTTCCAGTTGGCCAAGGAGATGCGCCTCACCATACCCGAGGATATGAAGTACTTTTGCATCACAGAGACCGTAGCCCTCTACATACAGAAGTATGTGCAGTATCGCAAGCGTAAGGTCTTCTTTGGCCAGACAGGTAAGATAGCCGATCTGCTCCCCTCTATGGTGAAGCACAAGACGGAGAAGTACCTCGTGCCCCTGAGCGATGTGCACAACAATGAGATACACGACCTGCTCGAGTCGAAGAAACTCAACCACACCGAGTGCTATATGTATCGCACGGTGAGCAACGACTTCGGTCCCGATGAGGCATTCGACTACGATATGCTCGTGTTCTTCAGTCCCAGCGGTATAGCTTCGCTGAAGAAGAATTTCCCCGATTTCAATCAGGACAAGGTGGCTATTGCCACATTCGGTCCCACCACTACCAAGTCGGCCAAGGAGGCAGGTCTGCGTGTAGACCTTGAGGCTCCCACCCCACAGTGCCCCAGTATCACCATGGCACTCGACAACTATCTCAAGCATCTGGATGACTGATAGATACACCTTTCGCAAGGCGGAGCGCCTCTGCAGTCATAAGGTAATAGAGGCCCTATTCGCAGGAGGGAACAAATCGTTCTCTGCCTATCCGATTAGGGCCGTCTTTATGCCCATGAGCGAGGAGCAGATGGCCGGTATGGCAGGCCCTGCGGCTCCCGTGCAGGTGATGATATCCGTATCCAAGCGCCACTTCAAGCACGCCGTTGACCGCAATCGTGTGAAGCGCCAGATACGCGAGGCATACCGCCTCAACAAGCATCAGTTGCTCTCCACCATACCCGAGGGTCAGGGTATGGCCATTGCCTTCATCTGGCTCACATCGGAGTACTTCGACACGAAGGTGGTGGAGGAAAAAATCAAGAAATTGCTCGTGAGAATCACGGAAGAGAGCGCGAAATAAAAGAATTAAAGAGTGAAGGAATAATAGAATTGTAGAATGAAAGACAGGTAGCAAAAAGTCCTTCACTTTTTCATTCCTTCATTCCTTCACTTTTTCATTTTTTCATTTCTACGGTACAGGGTCGTAACCACTGCCACCCCAGGGATTGCATCGCAGTATGCGCCAAATGGCCAATGCCAGGCCCTTGATAGGTCCGTGCTTGCGCAGTGCCTCTATGGCATACTGGCTACAGGTGGGAGTGAATCTGCACGAAGGAGGCGTGAGAGGCGAGATGTAGCGCTGATAGAAGCGTATGGGTGCTATGAGCACCTTGGCTACCAACTGACTTATGTATCGGAAAATATTCATTGCTACCGTTCATCAAAGTTGTCCCGTCTCAATCTGGCGTACCACACGCTCTACCATCTTGTCGTCGTCGTCGGGACGGTATTCCTTCTTCAGGCTCGAACGGAAGGTCCAGGCAAACATCTGGTAGAAAGCGGCCTTTGTGGGACCGAAGAAGGCCTTGACTATCTCGTAGGACGACTGCGAGCACTCACGGTCAACCAGTTTGATGAGCAGTTTGCCCTGCGAGTAGGTGAGTTTCTTCATCTCCGGTGTGAACTGCTCCTTGATGCTCTTCTCCACGGCGCTGATGTGAGCCGACTTGCTCTTCTCGTCGGGCAGTGACTCCAGTATCTGGTAGGTCTCGCCAATGATGCTCCTCACGCGCTGTGCAATGGGCAAGGTGCGCTTCACATTCTGTATGAGTTTGTTGTATTTGATGCGCTGCTTCTCACTCTTGAAGCGTATGGGAGGATATACAGGCAACTCCGGCATGAGGTAACTCCAGATGTACTCACCCTCGTAGAGCACGGGTTCGCGGTAGCGGAAGAACTGCAGGCGTACACCCGACGATCTCACCATGCCATCACCCTCCCACGAAGCCTCGGGAATGGCCTGTACCTCCTTCTCCTGTGCCTTGAGGTACAGGGGCAGGGTGAGCAGTAATATGGTGAGCAGGATGGAGCGCATAGTGGGGATTGTGAGTTGCTGTTTCTTTCTTTTATGTGAAAAATCTCGTTATATCTCTATTCTGAAATGATTTCGTTTTGTATGCTAAAAACTATCTCTTGTCTTTTGCCTTAATGCTAAATGAGAGGTTTGTTGTGCACAGCCTTGCTTCTCTCGGCCCAGAAACTGGGCATGAAGAGGAAGAGCACGGTGTATATCTCCAGACGGCCTACGAGCATGTAGAAACTCATCAGGAGTTTGCTGAACCAATGTACATGGGAGAAGTTGTTGGCAGGACCAACCAGACCCGTACCAGGACCCACATTGCTCAACATAGACACACAACTGCCGATGCTCGTGTCCACATCCAGTCCGAGGATGCTAAACACCACCATACCGCCTACCGTCATCAGTAGGTAGAGGAAGATGAAGGCGAGCGTACGGCGCACACGGTCGTCGGGGATGACCATACCGCTTATCTTGATGCTACGCACGGCACGGGGATGGAGTTGCATCACAAACTCCCTCACCACGCTCTTGGCGCAGATGAGGATGCGTATCACCTTGATACCACCGGCCGTGCTACCTGCACAGGCACCTATACCCATAATCACCACGGTGGGCATCCAGAAGGAGTCACCCCATGCCACATAGTCGAAATACTGGCCCTGGAAACCCGTGCTCGTCATCACGCTCGTGGTGTGGAAGAGAGCCGTACGGAGTTGCGGTTCGCCCACCTCGGGCAGTGTGGCAAGGGCACTCTCGGGTACGGGAGCCCACATGAAGAGTGCCAGGAAGGTGGCAACGGCGAATATCCATATGCCCAGGAAGGTACGCAGTTCTTCGTTGCGCCACATCACCTTGGCTCTTCGTATGCTGGCATAGTAGTAGAGCGAGAAGTTGACGCTGGCCAGCAACATAAACACCACACCCGTGTACTCGAGATACGATGATTCGAAGTAGGCTATACTGCGGTCGTGTGTGCTAAATCCACCCGTTGCGATGGTGCTCATGGCATGGCACGCAGCGTCGAAGAGATTCATCGGACCGGCCCAGTAGAAGAGCATACACACGGTGGTGAGCAAGAAGTAGATGATGAGCAGACGCCTTGCCGTGCTACCTATCTTGGGTCGCAGTTTGTCGAGTCCGATACCCGTCACCTCGGCAGAGAACACATTGCTGTTCTTCATATCGTAGGTAGGCAATAGGGCAAAACTGAACACCACGATACCCAGACCGCCCATCCAGTGTGTCATACTGCGCCAGAAGAGCAGTCCGTGAGGCATAGAGTCGAGTCCGCTCAGCACGGTGGCACCTGTGGTGGTGAAACCGCTCATAGTCTCAAAGAAAGCGCTTGCAGGGTCGATGTCGAGTATCCACAGGAAGGGTATCATGCCCAGCAAACTGAACACCACCCACGAGAGCGACACCACCATGAAACTGTCGGCGCGAGTGAGTCGTGAGGTCTCCTTCTTGGGTTTGAAAACGAAGCGTGAGGTAGCACCCACTGCCAGGCAGAGCAGAGCGGTGACCGTGAGTGGTAGCCAGTCGTTCTCGCCAGCCGTCCACTTGTAGTGAAGGCTGACAATCACGGAAAGCAACAGAAATGCGCCTTCCATCATGACCAGTGTACCAAATATGCTTCTTTTCATTTTGTCAAATGTCAAATGTCAAATGTCGAATGTCGAATTGTCGAATGTCGAATTGTCGAATGACAAATGTCGTATGTCGTATGTCGCTTTTGAACCATGTACCAGATCAGTAACTCACGCTTACCTCAATGCCGAGCGCCTTTACACGCAGGGCGATGCTGTCGAGGTCCTCGTGAGTAGCCTTTTCGAGCAAGGGAGAGGGTGTCTCGCGATCGATGGTGTATATCATCACTTGTCGGGGCTGTATGCGCTTGATGGCCTCCAGCCAGGGTGCGATGAAGGTCTCGGTGCAGTTGTTGGCATCCATTCCTTCGTGTGTACCCTTCATGAACATCGTCTGTATGATGATGTCCTTGCCCATCTCCTCCAGCCAGTGCAGTTGTGTCTCCACATCGTAGTGCCCGGTAGGTCTGTCGGTCAGGGCTATGTAGTCGGCACTCACGGTGTCGAGTTTGAGTATGGGGTTGTCCACCTCGAGCAGAGCCTCTCTCACCTCCTTGTGGTCGATGCGAGTGGCATTGGAGAGCATGCTGATCTTGGCTTCGGGGAAATATCTGTTGCGCAACTCCTTCACGCCCTTCACGATGGAGGGAAACTTTGGGTGAACGGTTGGTTCGCCGTTGCCTGCGAAGGTCAGCACATCGGGTTTCGGTCCGTTGGCCTGCATGTCCTTCAGTCGTTCTTCAAGTGCCGTGAGCACCTCCTCCTCGGTGGGCATTTGCAGATGAGCACGATGCGATGCATTGTAGCCACATTCGCAGTAGATGCAGTCGAAACTGCAAACCTTCCCGTCTGCTGGCAACAGGTTGATTCCCAGCGACACACCCAACCTGCGACTCTTCACAGGACCGAAGATGGGTGATGGATAGATGACTGTGCTCATACGCCTTGCTTTAATTTTGGCGACAAAGATAATTATTTTATTTGGAAAACATGGAATTCTAAATTATAAATAATGTGAAACGCACCGTAGTATCCTCATTTCCCTCTACCCTCCCCTATTCTCATAAGTCCGTCCAGCGAGTATAAACGAATAAAAAAACATTACACCAATATTTGCAGTACAAAACGAAAAACATTGATAAAACAAGATTTCTTGCCTATAATCGGCCTCTTGCACAACTGTCGAGTCGCAGATCGGCAGTGATGAAAATGCTCGGATGACGACACCCGTGATCGCCCTGATTTGGGGCTGTTTTCAGCAAATTTCAAGACTGTTTGTGCGTGGATTCGGCCCATTCTGGATTAATGCGTTGCTTTTGAGGGAAGATGGCGAATTGGCTGGTGTGAAAATTGTGAGATGGCTCCGTGCCAGTTCATACTTTGTATGATGCCCTCTAAAAAACTCTCTCTGACGCTCTGTAATCCTTTTCGTGGTTACGGTGCGTGCCAGATTGTGAAAAGCCGTCAGCGTGCATTTCTGTGCCCTTTTTCGGCATGCTCGTGCGTGTGTATACTCTCCGTTTCCGGCTGTGGCAAATTCTGTGTATGCCTAGAGCTGATTTTAGGTGCGTTTTTTTGAATCCCCTTATGCGTGATTCGGTCTTTGCTGTTTAACTTTTGGCTTTTGCTTTTTGCGTTCGGCTTTTGTCATTTGACATTTGACATTTGACATTTTGCTAAAACGGGGGAGGGTGCAATCTATATATATTATATATAAAATATAAATGTATCCATATATAAAATGCATTATTGTCTTTCCCCTGCCCAAAATCGTTTTGTCAAATGTCAAATGTCAAATGTCAAATCCTGCAAAATGATGCGATGAAATAAGCAAAAACATTTACAATACATTTGTTATAATGCATTGAATAAAATACAAAATGCTTACAATTATTAGCCGTAACATGAGTTGCGCTTTGTTATGCCTATGACTGAGCCTCATCACGCCTATGACTGGACCTCAGCACGCTTATGTCCGAACCTCCTCACGCAATATGATAAAAAGAGCCACGCACACTTTCGACATTCGACATTCGACAAATTGATTTTTGACTTTTGACTTTTGACATTTGACAAAACGATTTTCAAGCGTCATCAGTCAATGCTTTCTTGGGAAGGGAAAGTTCTCTCTCTCCCTCCCTTATTATATATTCAGTTGTTGTCGAGTGCGTGCTTGGGATAGTCGATGGTGTAGTGCAGACCACGGCTCTCCTTGCGCTCTATGGCCTGGCGTGTGATGAGATAGCCCACATTGATCATGTTGCGCAGTTCGCAGATGTCCTTGGTTGGCTTCACGCGCTTGAAGAGATGCTCGGTCTCCTCATAGAGCAGGTCGAGACGCTCCCATGCACGGTGAAGGCGCAAGTCGCTACGGACGATACCCACATAGGTGGACATGATCTGGTTGACCTCCTTGGCATCCTGTGCGATGAGCACCTTCTCCTCGTTGGTCATCGTACCCTCATCGTTCCATTCTGGCACCTTGTTGTTGAAGTCGTACTGGTCGATGACCTCCAGCGAGTGGCGCGAAGCAGCGTCGGCATACACCACAGCCTCGATGAGCGAGTTGCTGGCCAGACGGTTGCCTCCGTGCAGACCCGTGCACGAGCACTCACCTACGGCATAGAGACGGCGTATGGTGCTCTGTCCGTCGAGATCCACCTTGATACCTCCACACATATAGTGTGCACAGGGTGCTACGGGGATGTACTCCTTGGTGATGTCGATACCGATGGAGAGACACTTGGCGTAGATGTTGGGGAAATGGTGCTTGGTCTCCTCGGGATCCTTGTGTGTGACATCGAGGCACACATGGTCCAGACCGTGTATCTTCATCTCCTTGTCGATGGCACGAGCCACAATGTCGCGTGGTGCGAGTGAGAGACGCTCGTCGTACTTCTGCATGAATTCCTCTCCGTTGGGCAGTCGCAGGATACCGCCATAGCCACGCATAGCCTCGGTGATGAGGTAGGCTGGATGACGCTCTGCGGGGTTGTAGAGCGCTGTGGGGTGGAACTGCACGAACTCCATATCCTGCACCTTACCCTTGGCACGATAGACCATGGCGATACCGTCGCCAGTGGCAATGTTGGGGTTGGTGGTGGTGGCATATACGGCACCCGTACCTCCGGTAGCCATCAGGGTCACCTTGGAGAGATAGGTGTCGATCTTGCCCGTTTCGGGATTGAGTATGTAGGCACCGAAGCACTCGATGTCGGGTGTGCGTCGTGTCACACGGATGCCGAGATGGTGCTGTGTGATAATCTCCACGGCAAAATGGTGCTCCAGGATGGTGATGTTGGGGTTGTTGCGAACAGCCTCCATCAGTCCGCGCTGTATCTCGAAGCCCGTATCGTCGGCGTGGTGCAAGATGCGAAACTCACAGTGTCCGCCCTCGCGGTGAAGGTCGAAGTCGCCATTCTCATTGCGGTCGAAGTTGACACCCCACTTCACGAGGTCGCGTATGCCCGCAGGACCGCCCTTCACCACCTGCTCCACTGCAGAGGGGTCGCTGATGAAGTCGCCAGCAATCATCGTGTCCTGTATGTGCTTGTCGAAGTTGTCCACAAGAAGATTGGTGACACTGGCTATACCGCCCTGTGCCTTGGCCGTATTGGCCTCATCGAGAGATGTCTTGCACACGAGAGCCACCTTGCCCTTGCCACTGTTGGCCACCTTCAGCGCATAACTCATGCCGGCCACACCGCCACCGATAATCAGGAAATCAAATTTGTGTATCATATCATTGTTGGTATTTCCTTGCAAAACTACATAAAAAGTTGATTGGTTGTATCATTCCGTTTGTTTTTCTTCAAAGAAAAGCGTAACTTTGTGGCTAAAAGTTAGCAAAATGAACTATAATATGACAGATAGTACCTTTATATATATAAAAAAGAATAAGGGAGAGGCAGATGTGCAGACCACCCACCGACCTGCCTCAAAGCCCCTCTGTGGGCGTGCGATGAGATGGACTTGCTACGCTGTGATGGCAGTGATGTTGAGCAGTTGTCACACCTCTCTCTTCATGCACAGACGACAGGGCACAGCGCCCGATGTACGCCCCGAGGCTATCTTCACCACCCCTGTCACGGCTGTTGTTGACACCACACCGCAGGAAGAGGTGAAGGCACCGCTCACCTGGCAGGAGAAGATGAGAGCCCAACTCGATGCCCTGATGAGCGACACCCTGCTCCTGACCACACAGATGGGCATCTGCGTGTACGACCTCACCGACAACCAACTCCTCTACGAGCGCAATGCCCGTCAGCGTATGCGACCAGCCAGTTGTGAGAAGGTGGTGACGGCTGTCTCTGCCCTGGCACTGCTCGGTGCCGACTACCGCTACACGCCCACAGTGCTCTCACCCGGATGGGGATGGTGCTGGGACGATGCTGTGACCGGCATGACGGGTTTCGGTGCCAAGGGTAAGCGCCAGAGTGCCGATGTGCTGTATGGCGAGAAGAAGGAGCGTAGTCTGGCCGATGTGCTGATGCCTATGATGAAGAGCAGTGACAACCTGTTGGCAGAGAGTATGTTTTGGCAACTGCCCGGACTGCCTCTCACGAAGTCTGTCCGCCTGCAAGACTGTCAGGACAAGGTGGACTCTGTGCTCCGTATGGCCGGTCTCAACCCTGCCGACTATGTAGTGGCCGATGGTAGCGGACTGTCGCTCTACAACTATATCTCCCCCTATGCCCTCACCATGCTCCTGCGCTTTGCAAAGGCCAATGAGGCTATCTTCAGCGCGCTCTACCCCACCCTCCCCATAGCAGGCGTGGACGGCACCTTGCAAAACCGTATGCACGGCACCCTGGCCGAAGGCAATGTGAGAGCCAAGACAGGCACTGTGACGGGTATCAGTTCGCTTTCGGGCTATGTCACCGCCACCAACGGTCATCTGCTCTGCTTCAGCATCATCAATCAGGGCGTGGTGAAGACGGCACACGGGAGGGCTTTCCAGGATAAGGTGTGCGTAGCATTGGCTTCTCAATAAATTTCCAACTCAGCAAGGCAACGACAAAGGTGATGAGCAGGGCCACGATGAAGCACAGGTAGATGTTGTACTGTGCCAGCCCAAGGCTTATCAGAACCTGTATCACCGGGAAATGGTAGAGATACAGGCCATAAGAGATGTTGTCCACACCGAAGAGGAAGTTGAGTCGCGGACAATGGTAGGCAATGCCGATAATCACAACGGCAAAGGTGAGAGGCTCGGCGTAGATGAGAGGTTGCCACTGTTCGCTGACGAGATAGAGCACCAGGCACACGGGGAAAAGCCAACGGAGGTGCCTGTTGAGCGTGTCGAACCACAGTAGCAGACTCATACCGCCTACGAAGAACACCAGTTGTCCGCCAAACTGATGCTGTATGGTGTGGTACAGTTCCACACCGGTCTTCTCATACATATAGTTGAAGAAGAGCGTCTGTGCCACGCTCAAGGCAAAGATACAGGCTATGACCACGCCTTTCCTGAACTTGCAGAGCAACCACACCAGGAGAGGCAGTACGACATAGAAGCACACCTCCACCTTCATCGACCACAGCGACCCGTCCATGGCCCTCATCGTGTGGTCTTGGAACACACCGGGCAGTTCGGGCTGTAGGAAGTTGAGAAACAGTATGTTGGACAGGTAGTATCTCCATGTAGTGCCATTGGTGAGAAACTCGCTCCAGGAGAGGTCGGTCAGGCAGAGTCCGATGACGAGGCACAGCGTGATGCAGGTGATGTAGGCCGGCATGATGCGCCTTATGCGTTTCACGAAATAGTCCTTGAGCGTACGGCTTCGCAAGATGCTGTAGAGCACAAGAAAACCCGTGATGATGAAGAAAGCCTTCACACGAGTGCCTCCCGTGATGAACCAGAACTGCGGTGTGTCGGTCAGCGTGCAGAAATGAACGAGGATGAGCGAGAAGGCAAAGAAGTAGCGCAACACATCAAAACTGTTTCTCGCCTTGACGGCTTCCATCGCGAAACGCGATATCAGGTCTTTCTTCTCACTCCACTCCATAGCACCATGCCCGCTGTTTCCCCTCTCTCTCCTAATGTATCACGATGACACGAGCCACTACGGCCTTGTTGCCTTCAGCATTGTTGGCAATGATATGGTACACACCGCTTGACACACGGCGACCACGCTTGTCACAGCCGTTCCATGTGAAGGTGCCACCGTTGGACACGCCACTCCAGATGAGTTGGCCACCACTGCTGCATATCTTCACCTCGCTATCCATGGTGAGACCCTTCACCGTGATGGGACCCGTATAGTCGGGTGTCACGGGGTTGGGATAGACCAGTATGTCGTCGTAGGCCAGTTCCTCCTCGGCCTCTGTGGCATCGCTCATATAACTGCACAGTCCTCTGTCGGTGCCGATCATCACCTGACCCGTCTGCGGATGTATGGCCAGGCACTGTATGTTGTTGCTCAACAGAGGTGTGTCCTCTGCCAGGAAGTGCTGTATCATCTCCTGTCCGTCAGCGCTCACGAGGTACAGACCGTTGTCCTGCGTGCCTATCCACTTACGGTTGCCACCATCTACGGCAATGCACGAGATGGACACACCGTTGAGCAGATAGTCGGCCAGACCGCTTCCGTCGTTGCGTGCTATCTTCACCTGCTCAAAGGGATGCGTGGTGTTGAAGACCTCTGTGGGACGGTTGATGACAAACAGACCGAGATTGGTGCCACACCACACACGGCCGTCGAGGTCCTCTGCCATGCAGTAGAACTCCTGTATGTCGTAGCCCGTGCCGTCCTGGTTGACGATGTTGGTGAAGAGGCGGTGCTTGTCATCGCGGGTGTTGGCCAGAGTCTGACCCGTGTAGAAGGCAAAGAATCCACGGCCTGTCACGCGTCGGCTGATGACGAAGCGCACACCCGAGCGTGTGAAGAGATAGTCGTCGGGTGTAGGTGTGCCTGCTATCTCGTCGTAGTAGAGTGCCACCCACTTGCCATTGGGCTGGAGCACACGGATGATGGTGTCGGTCTGTGCATTGAGCATCCAGAGGTTGCCCTCCTCATCGTATTGCAGACCCATACAACTGCAGTAGTTTGCTCCGTAGTTCTCAATCATCTGGATGGGACTGTTGTCGCAGTTGTAGAGGCGTACACACTTCCCGTCAAGGTATTCGTAGAGACCCGTACGGAACGAACCGCCGAAGAAGTGATTCTCGTTTTGTGGGTCTTGCACAAAGTGAGTGAGGTCTCTGTGGTTGATTTTCGGGAAGAGTTCGGCGTAGTTGTCTGCAAAGTATTTCCACTCGTCATCCTCGTAGATCATAGCCGTGACGGGATGCGTGTAACCACCATAACTGGCCGTTCCGCCAGCCACGAGCAGACGGTTGCCCACATACTGCATACGGTAGCACAGGTCGCGCGCAGGACTGTTGGGCTGTATGGGGCCTCTGCTGGCTTCATACTTGTTGTCCTTCATCTTGTATCCCATAAGGCCCTTCGTGCCTTCAGCGCGCCAATACAGGCCCTTTGCGGGCACATATTCGGGGTCCTGACCCGTTATCTCCTTCTTCTTCACCTCCGTGGTGACGGTCCACGACGAGGCAATGTGCCAGTTGTCTCCCTCCTTGATGGTGTACACCTTGTCATTCCCGGTGGCGAGATAAGGCTGGCCTTCCTTGAAGAGTATGCCCGTGACGGTGCGGTTGAGGTTGTAGGTGTCGCGCACCACGCCCTCTTTCATATCCACCACCAGGAATCCAAAGCCCGTACCGATGTAAGCCTTGTCGGCCACTACGGTGAGACTGTGGATGGCCTTGTCCGACATGTTCTTGTCCTTCAGCGCACTGATGTTATGCACCCCACCCTTCGTATCGATGAGGTCGATGTTGCAGTTGTCGTACACCACGATGACGCGCTTGGCCTCCGTGCTGGCACCTATCTGTGCGATGCGTACATCGTTGAGTTGGGTGAGGCAGTCGAAGAGTTGGACCGACTCATCCTCTACATCGTAGGCAAAGAGGTTGCCTGCACACTGCGTGTAGACCACCCCGTCGAGTGCCACACATTTCGTGGCATCCATATAACTGGGATACACATTCCACTGACCGATGGTCTGGGCCGTAAGCGTGCCCAGCCAAAGCAGGACGAGAAGTAATGATGAGACGATGCGTTTCATTGTATTGTTTTGATGTGTGGGTGTATATGGCTCTTGCTAATGCTATTCCGGTCTTTCCGATTCTCCGGCTTGCTGTACTCGCTGATTTCCGGGTTTGCTGTACTCGCTGATTTCCTCGGTTTGCTGTACTCTCCGGCCTTTTTCCGATATCTTATTTCTTCAGGTATGCCGTGAGTTTGGCCATAGCACGGCCACGGTGACTTATGGCATTCTTCTCCTCGGCAGAGACCTCTGCAAACGACTTGCCACCATACTCGTTGGGTGCAAACACGGGATCGTAGCCGAAACCTCTATCTCCGCACTTCTGCAAGAGGATGTGTCCGTCAACATGTCCCTCGAAGATGTGCTCCTCACCGTCTTGTATCAGCGCAATGACTGTGCGAAACTGTGCACGGCGGTTTGTCTCACCTTTCAGTTTGTCGAGCAGGCAGTTGTTGTTGGCATCAGCATCGTGGCTCTCTCCATAACCGTTCATTTGGCCAAAACGGGCAGTATAGATACCCGGTGCACCACCCAGTGCCTCAACCTCCAGACCCGAATCGTCGGCAAAGCAGTCGAAGCCGTAGTGCTCGTGCACATAGCGAGCCTTCTGCAAGGCATTGCCCTCAAAGGTGTCGGCATTCTCGGGTATGTCCTCGTGGATACCCATTTCTGCCAGACCTTTCACTTCGAAGAGGTCAGACAGTATCTCTCGCACCTCCTGTAACTTGTGTGCGTTGTTGGTGGCCATGATGAGTGTCTTCATTGCTGTATATGCTGTTTGCAGTTTTATTTCTTTTAGTCTTATCTTTATCTTATCGAATCGGATTTGCTTTATCTTGCCGATCCGTATTATTTCTTTATCTCACGGATTTATTTCTTTATCTTATCGAAACCTTCTCCGAATACGCCTTCCACATTGCTCATCGTGACGAAAGCCTTGGGGTCGATGCTCTGCACCACGCGCAGGATGGCATTCTTCTCACGCTTCTTAGCCATAATGATGAGCACAGGGCGCTCTTCCTTGCTGTACCAACCTTCGCCGTGAAGCATCGTGACACCACGCTCTATCTTCGTATTGACGGTGTTGGCTATCTCTGTGTAGGCACTGCTGATGATGGTGAACTGCACGCTCTGGTTGGCAAGGTTCATCACATGGTCGAGCATATACATCGAGATGAACATCGTACAGTAGCCTACCACCATATCCTGTATGTTGTGCTGGATGAAGTAACTGCAGGCTACGATGACGAGGTCGAGGTAGAGCATGAAGCGTCCCAGCTGTACATCTTTGTACTTGTTGACACACGAGGCAATGATATCCGAACCGCCTGTGCTTCCTCCAGCCTGGAACACCGTGGCCAGACCCAGTCCTTCGATACATCCACCTATCACGATGGCCATGAAGCGGTCCTCACCGGCTATGCGTAGCAGTGTACCGTCATCTTGCGTGATGAGGTTCTGAAACACTCCCATGAAGAATGTAATCAGGACGGTAGCGGCGACCGTGCGTATCACATAGCGAAATCCCATAATGCGCCACGCAGCGAGAAGTAGCACCATGTTGATGATGAAGTAACTATACTGCGCGGGAAATCCTGTCTGATAGTATATCAAGGCCGAAATACCGCCCATACCGCCACTCACAATCTTGTAGGGAAGCAGGAACCAGGAATATCCGCCTGCAAAGAGGATTACGCCGAAGAGGAGCAGGAGATAGTCTCTGAAGATGCTCCATTGAAGTCGTGCTGTTTGTGTTGAAAGCATATCTTTCCTTGTTGGTTTTGAAGTTTCTTTTTGTTGTCTTTTTATCGTCTTTATCTCTTCTCCGAGGATGGTTTCATGCTAACCCTTGATGGTGTTGAAACCATTGCCATACACACCCTCACAGCGACTCTGTGAGATGAAGGCATAGGGGTCGGCCTCCTTGACCATACGAAGCACCTTGATGACTTCGCGCTTGTGGACGATGGTGATGAGTACCTTCACCTCCTGGTGGCTGTAGTAGCCCTCACCACCCAGCACGGTGACGGAGTGGCAGGTGTTCTTGATGATGAGATCGCTGATAGCCGTGTGGTTGCGTGTCATGATGATGAGTTGCACATCCTGACGGCTACTGTTGATGAGCATATCAAGGGCATAGGTGTACACGGCCAGGGTGACATAGCCGAACACCACCATGCGCCAGTCGTGGAAGATAGGCCAGCACGAACCGATGACGAAGAAGTCGAGAAAGAGCAACACACGGCCTAAGGACACATTGCGGAACTTATTGACCAGTGCTGCTACGATATCCCAACCGCCCGTGCTACCTCCAGAGAGGAATACGATGCCGATACCCACACCGTTGAAGATGGCACCCAGGACACAGGCCATAGAGTCCTGGTCGGGGCCCAGCAGTTGGATGAGATTGCCCGAACTGTCGGTCATCATCGTCTGTCCCAGTTGGAGAAATGTACTGAGTGCCAGTACGGCATAACCCGTTTTCAGGGTGAACTTCGTTCCGAGTTGCCACCAAGCCAAGGCCAGCAATATGGCATTGACTATGAGGATGGTAACTTGCATAGGAAAGTTGGTGGCATACTGTAGGATAGCAGCCATACCTGCCATGCCTCCCGTAGTGATGTGATAGGGAAGCAGGAAGGCTGCCCACCCCAAGGAATAGACTGCCATACCGATGTTGATGGCAGAGAAGTCCTTGACAAAATTCCACACAGCGTGTTGCTTGTTGGTCATATTTTAATGGATGGTGGGCGTTTTTTATGTAGTGGAATCGTTTACTTTACAACGATGTTGACGATACGGCCAGGAACGGCAATCTGCTTCACGATCTCCTTGCCTGCAAGGTAGCGCTGGCTCTCCTCTGCGTTCATAACCATCTCGATCATCTGTTCCTTGGTAGCATCGGCGGGGAACTCCATGGTGAAGCGTACCTTACCGCAGAACTGCACACCTACCTTCACGGTGCTCTCTACGAGATACTTCTCATCGAAGGTAGGCCACTGTGCGTCGCATACGCTTGTGGTGTTGCCCAGTGACTCCCAGAGTTCCTCTGCGATGTGAGGACAGAAGGGTGCAATGAGTACGGCCAACTGAGCCAGTACCTCGCGGTTGTGACACTTCTGCTGGGTGAGTTCGTTGGTGGCCACCATAAAGGCGGGGATGCTGGTGTTGTAAGAGAACACCTCGATGTCGGCTGTTACCTTCTTGATGAGTTTGTGGAGGGTCTTCATATTGTCGGCTGAAGCCTCGCTGTCGTCTGCCAGCAGGTTGCCGTCACGGTCAAAATAGAGAGCCCAGAACTTCTTCAGGAAACGGAAGCAACCGTCGATACCTGCCACATCCCAGGGCTTTGACTGCTCAATGGGACCGAGGAACATCTCATAGAGACGCAGGGTGTCGGCACCGTAGTTCTCACAGATGTCATCGGGATTCACCACATTGTACTTTGACTTCGACATCTTCTCGATGGCCTGACTCACGATGTACTGACCATTGCTGTTGAGCACGAACTCTGCATCGTTGTACTCGGGACGCCACTGACGGAATCCTTCTACATCGAGCACCGTACCGCTCACATAACTGATGTCGGCATGGATGGGGTCGGCCTCTACGCCCTCGTAGGTGTAGCGCTTGTTGTTCTTATCCTCTGAGGCGGTCTCTTCGAGGAGGTCGAAACTTACATACTTGTTGGTGCCCTTTACACGGTAAACAAAACTTGACCAACCCTGAATCATACCCTGGTTGATGAGTTTCTGGAAGGGCTCTTCCTTCTTGCTCACACCGAGGTCGAAGAGGAACTTGTTCCAGAAACGGCTGTAGATCAGGTGACCTGTAGCGTGCTCCGAACCACCTACATAGAGGTCTACATTCTGCCAGTAGTTGGCACACTGCTCGCTCAGGAGAGCCTCACCATTGTGGGGATCCATATAGCGGAGATAGTAGGCACTCGAACCTGCAAAGCCGGGCATCGTATAGAGTTCGATGGGGAAGACGGTCTTCTCGTCGATCTTGCTGTTCTCTACGATCTGCTTGTTCTGCTCGTCCCAAGCCCATACGGTGGCATTGCCCAATGGAGGCTCGCCTGTCTCGGTGGGCAGGAACTTGTCAACCTGTGGCAACTCGATGGGCAGGCACTCCTCGGGAATCATCGTGGGGATGCCATTCTTGTAGTACACGGGGAAGGGCTCGCCCCAGTAGCGCTGACGGCTGAAGATGGCATCGCGCAGACGGTAGTTCACCTTGACACGGCCCAACTTGTGCTCGCTCACGAAGCGCTTGGTCTCTGCAATGGCCTCCTTGATGGTCTTGCCATTGAGGATAAGAGCCTCACCGTCGTACTTCATGCACTGTGCCTCGTTGGCAGGTGAGTTGGTCACGATACCCTCCTTGGCATCATAACTCTCCTCGCTCACATCAGCACCTTCAATCAGGGGTACGATGGGGAGGTCGAAATGCTTGGCAAAGGCATAGTCACGAGAGTCGTGAGCGGGAACGGCCATAATGGCACCTGTACCGTAGCCTGCCAATACATATTCTGCAATATAGATGGGACACTTGTCGCCAGTGATGGGGTTGATACCATAAGCACCGGAGAAGACACCTGTCACGGTGTGGTCGATCATACGCTCACGCTCCGTACGGCTCTTCACATACTTGATGTAAGCCTCTACCTCTGCCTTCTGCTCGGGAGTGGTGACCTGGTCAACGAGTTCGCTCTCGGGAGCCAGTACGAAGAAGGTCACACCAAACATCGTATCTGCACGGGTGGTGAAGATGGTGAATTCTACATCCTGATCTGCCACCTTGATTTCAATCTCTGTACCTTCAGAACGACCGATCCAGTTCTTCTGGGTCTCCTTGATAGAGTCGCTCCACTGGATGGTCTCCAGTCCGTCGAGCAGACGCTGGCTGTAAGCGCTGACACGCAGACACCACTGACGCATCTTCTTCTGCTCCACAGGATAGCCACCACGCTCGCTCACACCATTCACTACCTCATCGTTGGCCAGTACGGTTCCCAGTTCGGGGCACCAGTTTACCATGGTCTCGCCCATGAAGGCAATGCGGTAGTTCATCAGTACATCGCTCTTCTTCTTCTCATCCCAACTGTTCCACTCCTCGGCGGTGAAGGTCATCTCCTCGGTGCAAGCCAGGTCCCAATCGCCTGTGCCTTCCTTCTCGAAGTGCTCTACGAGTTGTTCGATAGGCATGGCCTTCTGGTATTTCTTGCAGAAGAAACTGTTGAACATCTTCTGGAATGCCCACTGGGTCCACTGATAGTAACCAGGAGCGCAGGTGCGTACCTCACGGTCCCAGTCGAATGAGAAACCAATCTTGTCCAACTGCTGACGATAGCGGTCGATGTTGGCAAAAGTTGTCACCTCAGGATGCTGGCCAGTCTGGATGGCATACTGCTCTGCAGGCAGACCGTAGGCATCATAACCCATGGGGTTGAGTACATTGAAACCCTGAAGGCGCTTGTAGCGAGCATAGATGTCGCTGGCAATGTAACCTAAAGGATGACCCACATGCAAGCCTGCACCGCTGGGGTAAGGGAACATGTTGAGTACATAATACTTGGGACGGCTCTCGTCCTCCTTCACCTGGTAGGTGCAATTCTCCACCCAACGCTGGTGCCACTTCTGCTCAATCTCTCTGAAATTGTAGTCTTTCATATCTTGTATTTTTTTGTTTTTCTACTAATGGGTCTTTGAAAACGGCGCAAAGGTACTACTTTTTTTGCTTCCGTGCAAGTATGCACGCGTATATCTCGCGCGAGCATATGCGAAGTGCGGGCATTGTATCCTTAAAAACTTAATTATAAGACGATGCAGTTATTGATTATAAGACGATGCAGTTTCAAGTTATTTGTCGGTGCAGTTTCAATGGGGGCAATTGACAAAAATCAATAAAGTAGGATATTCTCTGCCAAAAAGATACCATACGCTTGCAAGAGTGGCGCAATGCCCTTACCTTTGCATCGTGTTTTAGAAATGGTTAGGAAAAAAAGACCGAAAAGGTCATAAGAATTTGATAGGTTAGTTAGTTAGTTTTTAGGTAGAAAGATCAAAGTTTTGTGTTGTAAGAAACATGCACAAGCTGAGATTATGCTGGGGCATCCTTTTGGGAAAAAGGTCGCCCCTAATTTTTTTATTCACTACAGAATGTTTGTGACTGCAGAATTTTTTCGTACCTTTGCATTTGATGGGAGCATCACTCCCCTACCCTGTTTTAACTCACACCCGATACAATGGCAAAGACAGAGGGCTTGACGCCCATGATGAAACAGTTTTTTGATCTCAAGGAGAAGCATCCGGAGGCATTGTTGCTTTTCCGATGCGGTGACTTCTATGAGACTTACGGCCAGGATGCCATAGAGGCTTCACAGTTGCTCGGCATCACGCTCACACGAAGAAACAACGGTAAGGAATTTCTTACAAATACAGAGATGGCAGGTTTCCCCTACCATGCGCTTGATACTTATCTGCCCAAACTGATACGCGCAGGCCGGAGAGTGGCCATTTGCGACCAGTTGGAGGACCCGAAGCAAACCAAAAAACTGGTGAAGCGTGGCATCACTGAACTGGTGACTCCGGGTGTGACGATGAACGATAATGTGCTCAATTACAGGGAGAACAACTTCCTGGCTTGCGTTCATATGGGTAAGGGTGCTTGCGGTTTGGCTCTTCTGGATGTCAGCACGGGTGAGTTCCTCGTTGCAGAGGGTACTGCTGAATATGTTGACAAACTGCTCAACAGTTTTTCTCCCAAGGAGGTGTGCTACGAAAAGGGACGACAAGTGCAGTTTGAGGGATGCTTCGGCAATCGCTGGGTACTTACCCCCGTTGCAGAATGGGTATTCACGGAGATGCATGCCAACGAGATGCTTCGCAAGCAATTCAAGGTGAAGAATATGAAGGGCTTTGGTGTGGATCACCTGAAGAACGCCCTTGTCTCGGCTGGTGCTATCTTGCAACAGTTGGAGGACACGATGCACCAGCAACGAGGACACATCACGAGTATTCGTCGCATTGAGGAAGAGCGTTTCGTCAGACTGGATAAGTTCACGGTGCGTAGCCTCGAACTTCTTGACCCCAATGCTCCTGACGGTGTGCCCTTCCGCAATATCGTGGACCATACCGTCACACCTATGGGTGCTCGCAAGATGGTGAGGTGGATACTCTTCCCCTTGAAGAATGTACAGGCTATCCAGGCACGACAGGATGTGGTGGATTACTTCTTCCGTCATCCCGACTTCCGTGATGTGGTGGGCGAACATTTGCAACATATCGGCGACTTGGAACGAATAGCGGGAAAGGTCAGTACGGGGCGTGTCACTCCTCGTGATGTACAGCAACTCCGTGTGGCTTTGCAGGCTATCTTGCCTATCAAGGGCGCTTGTCTTGAGGCTGACGATACTACCATACATCAGATTGGTACCAGTCTGGATCTTTGTGTAGAGATTCGTGACCGTATCGCTCGCGAACTTCAGCCCGATCCGCCATTGATGCTGGCCAAGGGTGGCGTGATAGCCTCGGGTGTGAGCGCAGAGTTGGACGATCTCCGCAATCTCTCGCAAAATGGCAAGGACTACCTTTTGCAGATACAGCGCAGGGAGGCAGAGCGAACGGGTATCAATAGTCTGAAGATAGGTTTCAACAATGTCTTTGGCTACTATCTTGAGGTGAGAAACACATTCAAGGAACAGGTGCCTCCCGAGTGGGTTCGCAAGCAGACCTTGGCCAATGCAGAGCGTTACATCACACAGGAACTGAAGGAATACGAGGAGAAGATAGTAAGTGCCGAGGATCGCATCCAGCAACTCGAAGCCAAACTGTTCAACGACCTCGTGCTGGCTTTGGCTGAACATACGCCTGCTGTACAGAAGGATGCCGACCTCGTGGGTCGTCTGGACTGCTTGCTGTCCTTTGCAGAGACAGCTCGCCAGTATCGTTATATCCGTCCTGTGGTGGATGACAGTAAGGTCATCGATATCCGACAGGGCCGACACCCTGTTATCGAACAGCAAATGCCTGCTGGTGAGTATTATGTGCCCAATGATGTACTGCTCGATCCCGACCAACAGCAGATTATCATCATCACGGGTCCCAATATGGCTGGTAAGAGTGCTTTGTTGCGCCAAACGGCTCTCATCGTACTGATGGCACAGATGGGTTGTTTCGTGCCCGCAGAGAGTGCCAGAATCGGTATGGTGGACAAGATTTTCACCCGTGTCGGTGCAAGCGACAATATCTCACAGGGCGAGAGTACCTTCATGGTGGAGATGAGTGAGGCCAGCAACATCCTGAACAATATCTCTGACCGCTCACTGGTGTTGTTCGATGAGTTGGGTCGTGGTACGAGTACCTACGATGGTATCTCCATAGCCTGGGCTATCGTGGAGTATATCCACGAGAACAAGCGTGGCAAGGCTCGTACGCTTTTTGCTACTCATTATCACGAACTTAACGAGATGGAAACCTCTTATCCTCGCATCAAGAACTATAATGTAAGCGTACACGAAGAGGGTGGTAAGGTCATCTTCCTCCGTCGCTTGGAGCGTGGTGGTAGTGAGCATAGTTTTGGTATTCATGTGGCCCGACTCTCGGGTATGCCTCAAAGCATTGTGGATCGTGCCGATGAGGTGCTGGCACAGTTGGAGGAGGCTCGCCGTGGAAAGGGTGGGGTAGATGGTAAGATTGTACTTCAGCAACCGGGTGAGGGCAAGAAGGCACAGCAGATGAATTTCTTCCAGTTGGACGATCCTATCTTGGTACAGGTCAGGGATGAGATCTTACATCTCGATGTCAACAACCTCACGCCTATTGAGGCGCTAAACAAACTTAATGAGATAAAGAAAATTGTTAAGGGATAAACAGAAAAAGAGTGAAGGACGCATCGCATCTTTCACTCTTTTTTTATGCTTATTATGTGGCTCTTGAAGAGGTGAGGTGTCTCGAGGGGTCTCCCACTTTTACCTTACTTATATTGCCTCTTTCTCGAGCTTATTGCCTCTTTCTCGGGCTTATTTATTGCCTGCTTTGGACTGCCTCACTTTGGGCTTATTTCACCTTTCTGGCTCTATACATACTCCAGGCACCGAGGAGCACGAAGGGGATGCTGAGCAATTGACCCAGGTCGAGGAGCATCGAACCGTCGTCTACACCACCCTGTACCTCTTTGGTAAACTCAATGAAGAATCGTGCCGTGAAGATGAGGAAGATACAGAGACCAAAGAAGAATCCTGTACCTACTCCAGGTACTTTGCTACCTTCCTTGCGTGACATCTTGTAGAACCACCACCCAATGAAGAAGAACAGGGCGTAGCAGATGGCCTCGTAGAGTTGGCCGGGATGGCGGGGCACAGGACTTCCATCGGGCAAAAGATTGTGCATAGCCTGACTTGACTTCCAAAACTTAAAGCCCCAGGGCTTGTCGGTGATGTTACCGATGATTTCGCTATTCATAAGGTTGCCCATACGGATGGCACAGGCACAGATGGGAGTCACGATGGCGATGTTGTCCAGCACAAAGCGGAACTTCAATCCGGTGTTCTTGACATAGAGCCAGAGGGCAAACATCAATCCGAGGGTACCTCCATGACTGGCAAGTCCTTCATAACCAATGAATTTCCAGTCGTCACCTATAAACTTGATGGGGAGCAACATCTCCACAAAGCCATGCCAACTCGTTAGATAGTAACCTGGTTCGTAGAAAATGCAGTGACCCAAACGGGCACCAACGAGGATACCTAAAAAGCAGTAGATGAAGAGAGGATCGAACTTCTCCTCTGCCACCTTTTGCTGACGGTAGAGATGGTGCTCAAGCAAATAGACGCTGAACAAACCGATACACCAGCACAGAGAGTACCAGCGTATGCCGAAATTGCCTACCTGGAGTGCAATCTCTGAAGGATTCCAGTCTATGAAAAGTAATTCAAAACCCATAATTCGCAATTCGTAATTGGCGATTATACATTAAATCTGAAGTGCATGATATCACCGTCCTGCACCACATATTCCTTGCCTTCTACACCCATCTTACCGGCTTCGCGCACAGCAGCCTCTGAACCGTATTTGATGTAGTCGTCGTACTTGATAACCTCTGCACGGATGAAACCTTTCTCGAAGTCGGTGTGGATCACACCTGCGCATTGAGGTGCTTTCCAACCCTTGCGGAATGTCCATGCCTTTACCTCCATTTCACCGGCGGTGATGAAGGTCTGGAGGGTCAGGAGGCTGTAGATAGCCTTGATGAGTCGGTTACAACCACTCTCTGTGAGACCCATATCCTCAAGGAACTCTTGCTTCTCCTCGTAGGTCTCCAGTTCTGCAATGTCGGCTTCGGTCTGTGCACTGATAATCAGCATTTCTGCCTCTTCACCCTCGATGGCTTTCTTCACAGCCTCGGTGTATGCATTGCCACTTGCAGCAGAGGTGTCGTCTACATTGCACACATAGAGTACGGGCTTTGCTGTGAGCAGGAAGAGTCCCTTGGCTGCATTGATCTCGTCTTCTGTCTCAAAACTGATGGAACGGGCACTCTTGCCTTCAAGCAGAGCCTTCTGGTAGGTCTCTATGACATCCAATTCGATCTTGGCTTGCTTGTCACCACCTACGCGGGCTGCCTTCTCAACGCGCTTCATGCGGTTCTCGAGTGTCTCAAGGTCCTTCAACTGCAACTCCATATCGATAATCTCCTTATCGCGAACGGGGTCTACACTACCGTCTACATGAACGATATTACCATTATCGAAACAGCGAAGCACATGGATGATGGCATCACACTCACGGATATTGGCAAGGAACTGATTACCCAAACCTTCACCCTTGCTGGCACCTTTCACCAAACCGGCAATATCTACGATATCGCATACGGCTGGAACAATGCGTCCGGGATGAACCAGTTCGGCCAATTTGGTGAGACGCTCATCGGGTACACTTACCTGTCCCAACTGGGCGTCGATGGTACAAAAAGGAAAATTGGCTGCCTGTGCCTTTGCGCTTGACAGACAGTTGAAAAGTGTTGACTTGCCTACATTGGGAAGTCCTACTATACCTGCTTTCAATGCCATGTGTTATCTATTATTCTTTGATTTTCTTCTTTGTGATTCTTTGTATTTTGTGAGGCAATTCTTACTATGTAAGACTAAACCGCGTGCAAAGGTACAATAAAAATATGAATTCCTATGATTTAAGACTTAATTCTTCAGACTTAAGACTCAATTCTTCGGCAATTGCTACCCTTTTGGGGGAGTTTAATGGGCTTCAAGCCAGTTTTTACCCCAGCCACAGTCGGCTAAAAGTGGTACACGCAGTTGGGCAGAGGCTTGCATCTCTTCGATAACGAGATTTTGCAGTTTCTCCTTCTCTTCGGGAACTACGCTGAAGTTGAGTTCGTCGTGTACTTGCAGGATCATCTTGCTTTGCAGTCCTTCTTTCTTCATACGCTCGTATACGCGAATCATGGCAATTTTGATGATGTCTGCCGCTGTGCCCTGGATGGGAGCATTGATAGCGTTTCGCTCTGCATAACCACGCACGATGGAGTTGTGGCTGTTGATATCGGGCAGGGCAAGACGACGATGGAAGAGTGTCTCCGTGAAGCCTTGTTCGCGTACTGTCGCAATGCTTTGGTCCATATAGGCCTTTATACCGGGATAGGTCTCAAAATAACCGTCAATCAGTGCCTTTGCTTCACTTCTGCTACAACCGATACGCTCTGCCAGACCAAAGGCCGAGATGCCATAAATGATACCGAAATTTGCCGTTTTGGCCTTGCGTCGCTCATCGCTTGTCACCTCTGATATGTCCTTGTGGAATATCTTTGCTGCTGTTGCTGCGTGGATGTCGTGTCCTGCATTAAAGGCCTCAATGAGATTCTCATCCTGACTCAGATGGGCCATGATGCGCAGTTCGATCTGACTGTAGTCTGCAGAGAAGAATTCCTGTCCCTGTTCGGGTACGAATGCCTTGCGTACCTCCTTTCCTTCAGAGTCTCGTACGGGAATGTTCTGCAGGTTGGGATTACTGCTTGAGAGGCGTCCTGTATTGGCAATGGTTTGGTTGAACGAGGTATGGATGTGTCCTGTTGCGGGATTGATCAGTTCGGGGAGTGCATCGATGTAGGTGCCCAGCAGTTTTTTCAAACCTCTGTGCTGAAGTATCTTCTCTACTACGGGATGCTTGTGACGCAAACTTTCCAGCACTTCCTCGCTGGTGACATACTGACCAGTCTTGGTCTTCTTGGCCTTGTCGCTGATCTTCAACTTCTCAAAAAGCACCTCACCCACCTGTCGAGGCGAAGCGATGTTGAACTCCATACCTGCCAGTTCGTGTATCTCCTTCTCCAATCCGTTCATTCGTTCGGTAAAGAGTCGACTGGTCTCTTTAAGTCCTTCTGTATCAATACATACACCGCATCGCTCCATGTATGCCAGGACGGGCATCAGGGGCATCTCGATTTGCCAGAAAAGATCGTCTACACCACATTCCTTCAGCATAGGCTCAAGGACATTTTTCAGGCGTAGCGTTATCTCTGCGTCTTCACTGGCATAGACATATATTTCTTCGGGTGAGAGGTCGGCCATTGACTTTTGCTTCTTGCCTTTAGGTCCGATCAGTTCCTCGATATGAATGGTCTGGTAGTTGAGATAAACTTCAGCCAGGTAGTCCATACCGTGATGAAGTTCTGGACTGATGAGATAGTGCGCTATCATCGTGTCGAACATCTTACCGCAGAGGTTGATACCACCATTTGTGGGGTTCTGCAACACGAGCAGGTCGTACTTCAGGTTCTGACCTATCTTGAGACTGTTAGGATTCTCGTAAACGGGACGAAATTGCTCCATAAACTGTAGGCGCTCTGCTTCGTCCTGAGGTACGGGTACATACCAGCCTTCGCCTTCCTTGACGGCAAAACTCAATCCTACCAGTGTGGCCCTGATGGCCTCTGTGCTGTCAGTTTCGGTGTCGAGGCAAATTGTCTGGGCCTGGAGTAGGGTAGCAATTAGGTTTTGGCGGTCTGCTTCACTTTCTACAAGGTGATATTGAGCCCCTGTTGTTTGCCATGTATCCTTGGTTCTTTCTGCCTGTTCGCCCTGATCGCTAATGTCTGTTTCTGCATTTGCCGTATCGCTAATGGCATGAGACTGGGCAGAATCCTTATCTGCAGAAAAGGAACTTGAAGGAGTTTGGTTTGCAGTATTGGCAAGGGTGTCGTTTTCTGTGCCAAACATCGCAAATAGGTCACCCATAAGTTCTTCTCCCTTAACCTTTTTTCTCTTGGGCGTTGCTGTTGTCGTCTGGTGTGTAGAGGGGGCTGGTGAACTGGTTTTGATGCCCAGTTTCTTGTTGAGAAGGGCATGAAATTCGAGTTCCTCATAGAGCTTCCTTAATGCCTCTTTGTCGGCTTCTTCTACCACCAATTCATCCATGTTGAGCGTGATGGGCACATCGGTCTTGATTGTAGCAAGCCACTTGCTCATGCGTATCTGTTCCTCGTTGTTGCACACCTTGTCTTTCAAGGCTCCTTTGAGCGTCTCTTTCTGCTCGAGCAGGCCTTCTATACTGCCATATTCATTGATGAGTTTTACGGCCGTTTTTTCGCCCACACCAGGGCATCCGGGGATGTTGTCGCTTGAGTCTCCCATCAGTCCCAGAAGGTCGATGACTTGGAGCGGACTTTGGAGTCCCCATTTTGCGTTGACTTCCTCCACGCCCATGATTTCTGCGGTATCTCCTCCCTTGGCAGGGCGATACATCCGTACATGTTCGTTCACCAGTTGGCCATAGTCCTTGTCAGGGGTCATCATATAGGTCTCTATGCCTTGCTGATGAGCTTGAAAGGAGAGTGTTCCGATGACATCGTCGGCCTCAAATCCTTTGACCTCTAATATGGGAATATGATAGGCCGTGAGTATCTCCTTAATCTTGGGCACGGCAAATCGGATGGCCTCTGGCGTCTCTTCTCGCTGAGCCTTATAGGGAGGATATGCCTCGTGTCTGAATGTACCTCCGCTGGGGTCAAAAGCCACGCCGATATGACTGGGTTTCTCCTTTTCAAGCACCTCCTCAAGTGTGTTGATAAAACCCATTATAGCCGATGTGTTTTCTCCTTTTGAATTGATTCGAGGGTTCTTGATGAAGGCGTAGAAAGCCCTGTATATGAGTGCGTATGCGTCAAGTAGAAATAGTTTCTGCATGAGTGTATTTTATATTAGGTGTATCAAATTCTCGTCAAATTTAATTAAAAAAAGTGAGACACTAACGATTTTTTATGTAATTTTGTACCATTAATGTATTAGAATCACAAATTTGGACAACGCACACATGGGGTTGTAAGGCTGTTATTCTTACTTCACGGTGTGTTTTTGGATAGTAAAAGCTTCTGTAGATAATGGATGTTTTGTCAAAGATACGCAAGCCTGTAGAGGATGATTTGTTGCGCTACGAATCACTTTTTGAAAGTGATTTTGTGCACGACAATCCTTTGCTCAATATTGCCCTTCAGCATATACGCAAAAGGCAGGGCAAGCGTCTGCGTCCTATCTTGATGTTGCTTGTTGCGCGTTGTTTTGGTGAACCAGACGAGCGTGTTCTCCATGCTTCTGTAAGTATCGAACAACTTCATACGGCCAGTTTGGTGCATGACGATATCGTGGACGAGAGCGATATGCGTCGTGGTCAGGCTTCTGTCAATGCGTTGCTCACACCCCAGGCTGCTGTGCTTGTAGGTGACTATTTGTTGAGTCGTTCCTTGCAACATTCTGCTTCTACAAGGAGTATTGATGTGGTCAACAATATTGCCATGATTGGTCAGTTGTTGGCCGACGGTGAACTCCTTCAATTGTTTAATATTTCGTCAGATGAAATCGTAGAGGAACCTTATTTCGAGGTTATTAAGCGCAAGACGGCTTCTCTGTTCAGTTCAAGTGCGCAGATTGGTGCTTTGCTTTCTGGTGCAACAATGGAACAGTCTGAGGCTATGCATGCTTATGGTGAGAATCTCGGAGTTTGTTTCCAGATTCGTGATGATATTTTCGACTACGACAAGCAGGCCAATGTGGGCAAACCTCTTGGTAATGATATGCGTGAAGGCAAACTTACTTTACCCGTTATCCACGCTATACTTTCAGCGGAAAAGGATCCTGCAGGTAAGGAAAAGGCATCTCTGATGCGCAGTCTTGCTATGAAGGTTCGTCATCTGGAGGCAACGGATGAAGATATGGCTCAATTGGTTGCTTTTGCCATTGAGCAGGGTGGGGTGGAGTATGCTTACAGTAAGATGCTTGAGTATTCAAAAAAAGCAACAGAGCAATTAGCTCTGTTGCCTGATTGTGAATCTAAGGAATCGTTGTGTCTGTTGGCAGACTATGTGATCCGTAGAGATTTGTAAACTGTAAAATCTTTCCGTTCGATTTTCTTGCCTCTTCCGGTATGCTTATGTGCGTGAGTTGTCTTTACTCTGCACTCTTGAGCATTTCGTAAAGTTTATCAAGCTTGGGTGCAATGATAATCTCTGTACGACGGTTTCTTGCACGACCTTCGGGTGTGGTGTTGGTGTCAAGTGGCTTGTGCTCACCTCTACCGCAAGGCTGGATCTGAAGAGGCTGTACTCCGTAAGTCTCTGTCAATATGCGAACTACGCTTGTTGCACGGATTACGCTCAAGTCCCAGTTGTCCTTGAATACAGCAGTCTTGATAGGTACACTGTCGGTATGTCCTTCGCAGTACACATCAATATCTGTTTGCTGATTGAGTACAGATGCAAGTTTGCCTAATGCCTGTTGTCCTTGTTCATTTACTACAGCCTTACCAGACTCAAATAGCAACTTGTCGGACATCGCAACGTAAATTTTTCCGCCTTCTTCACGCACGGTCAGTTCGTCTGTGCTGAAGCCCATTAGGGCATTCTTCACATTGTCGAGCAGTTCTTTTACCTTTGCATTCTGGTCATTGATGATGCCCTGAAGTTGGTTGATTGTCTTTTCGCGCTCATCAAGTTCCTTCATCTTGGTAGCCAGCATCGCATTGAGTTTTTGATTCTCGTTGAGATTGTTGTTCAGCAATGCATGGTAGTTGCGAAGACTTGTTCCCAATCTTGCGGTGTCGTCGAGCAACTTCAAACATTGTGCTCTCGAACTGCCGAGCAGATCGGCAAGACTGTCTCTGCTGTAAAGTGCTGCCCAACGACCAGCCTCTGCTTCGTCGTACTTCTTCTTGCTAACGACACATGAGCTCATCAGTAAGCTCACAAAGAACAAGAAGGCAAAATACTTCATCTTTTTCATAATTTGTCTTGTTTATGGTTAGTTATTCCGTTTTCTAACTCTATTTTTTCTATTTCAAGAATTTTAGCCTACAAGAATATTTGCTTATAATGTACTGTAAATCAGTATTATATACATCATAATACCCCTGTGAGATTCTTTTGAAATCTTTTTCTCTTCCACGGGTACGCATATTTTTCATTGTAGAAGAGGAAAAATGGTGGGGTAGGGGAGTGTTAGAAGAACTTGATCTCCTCTCCTTGTATCTCGCTCAACAGGAGGTTGGCAAGTCTGCTTGTTCCCAAACGCAACCACTGGTTGGTCAACCACTGTTCGCCCAATACCTCTTTTACTATTGTATAATAGATGATAGCATCGTTGACCGTGTTGAGGCCACCAGCAGGTTTGAAGCCAATCTGTATGCCCGTCTTATTATAGTACTCTTTGATAGCCTGGCACATCACATAGGCCGCTTCGGGTGTAGCAGCAGGTTTCTCCTTACCTGTACTTGTCTTGATGTAGTCCGCACCTGCGTACATTGCCAATATTGATGCTTTCTTGATGTTCTCACAACTGCCCAGCAAACCTGTTTCCAGGATCACTTTCATCTTCTTTTCTCCACATACAGCCTTGAGTTCGCTGATCTCATCGCATACGGTTTCGTAGTCACCACTGAGGAATTTGCCCACACTCTGCACGATGTCAATCTCTGTTGCACCATCCTTGATAGCCAGTGCGGTCTCTGCAATTTTAACCTCGATAACAGCCTGAGATGAAGGGAAACTGCCTGAAACACAGGCAATCTCTACGCCGTCAACTTCAAGCGTATCACTTACAATCTGTGCGTAGCAAGGATATACACAGATGGTTGCTACATGAGGAAGGGCGGGGTAAGCCTCGGCAAACTTATTCACCTTCTCTGTAAAGGCCATGACACTTTCTTCGCTGTCTGTGGTTTTAAGTGTGGTCAACTCAACACTTCCCAAAAGGAATTCCTTTACTTCTGGAGTGTTGTTCTCAGGTACTTTTTCTTCGATGATTCGGGCAACTTTTGCCTTAATTTCATCATCATTCAGGGCTGTGTTGTACTGTGCCAACACCTGCTCATACTTGTTTGTTTCTTCTGCCATATACTTTAGTTTTTACTTCTTTATCTATTATTGTATCGCTTTTAACCTATTATATTGTATTATATAGTTCTTATCCCCTCGAGAGGATAATTAGAGCTGTTATTCTTTATTCTTGGTGTCCATACATATCGTTACAGGGCCATCGTTTAGCAGTTCAACCTTCATATCAGCACCAAATTCGCCTGTTCCAATAGGTTTTCCTATCGTTTGCTCTATACTCCTGCAGAAGGATTCGTAGAGAGGAATGGCTGTATCGGGCTTTGATGCGCGTATGTAAGAAGGTCTGTTGCCTTTCTTATAGGAAGCCATTAGTGTGAACTGGCTCACAACTAATATGTCGCCGTTAATGTCCATTACACTACGATTCATAACTCCGTTTTCATCGTCAAAAATGCGTAGTGAAGTGATCTTCTTGCACAACCATTCTATATCCTCCTGTGTGTCCGTATCTTCTATGCCAACAAGTATCAATAGTCCCTGGTCAATCTTGGATTTCAGATGACCTTCTATCGTTACCGAAGCATATTTGACTCTTTGAATGACTGTTCTCATCTTTATTTTAGGTTTTCTTTGATGATTATTGCCTTTGATTCACCGATGATTTCTGCTATTTCCTCTACGGTAGCCGTCTTAATTCTTTTTACACTCTTGAATGCCTTTAAGAGTTTTGTCTTGGTAGATGGGCCGATACCCTTTATTTCGTCCAATTCAGACTTAATCTGGCTCTTGCTACGCTTGTCTCTATGGAAAGTAATAGCAAACCTATGTACTTCATCCTGTATTCTCGTTAGCATCTTGAACAGAGGAGATTCTTGTTTGATTGCTACAGTTTGGGTTGGGAACCCGTAAAGCAGTTCATTGGTTCTATGCTTCCCGTCTTTGGCAAGACCAGCAATAGGTATGTTCAGCTTTAATTCGTCCTCTATTACCTCTCTGATCACCTCCATTTGTCCCTTACCACCATCGGCCACTATCAAGTCTGGCAGGCGTTTTTCTTCCTCTATAAGACGCGTATATCGGCGTCTTACAACCTCTTTCATTGACGCATAGTCATCAGGTCCTTCAACCGTCTTTATATTGTATTTTCTGTATTCCTGTTTGCTTGGTTTTGCATTTTGGAATACGATACAAGCTGCTACTGCATCCGATCCCGAAATATTAGAATTGTCAAAACACTCTATCTGGATAGGCAATTTGTCCAATTGAAGTAGATCTTGCAGTTCTTTTAGGATTCTTGTGTTCTTTTGTTCTGGATTCAACTTGTCCGCCTGGTTAAGTCTGTCCTTTTTATACTGCATTACATTTGTTCTGGAGAGCTCCAATAGGGTTCTTTTGTCTCCCTTCTGTGGAACTGTGAAACAAATGTTTTCGTTAAATTGTTCCACGGGGAACGGCACGATAACTTCTTTAGAATCAGACTGATAACGATTTCTCATTTCAACTATTCCTTGAAGTAATATCTCTTCTTTTGTCTCGTCTCCCAGTTTCTTGGCGTATTCAAAAGTAAATGCCTTGCTTATACATCCATTTGTGATGTGCAGGAAGTTGACATACGCCACTTTTTCGTCATCCTCAATGTTAAAAACATCGATGTTATGGAGTGTGTTACTTACAACTTCGCTCTTACTTCTGTAGTTATCCAGCAGAGTGTATTTTCTTTTGATTCTTTCTGCCTCTTCAAATTTGAGTTCTTCTGCCAGTTTCATCATCTCTTTCATCATGTCGGCCTGAATTCTTCGGGTGTTACCTTTTAAGATTTCTTTGGCTTCATCGACATATTTAAGATATTCTTCCTGGCTTACTTTTGCTGTACAGGGAGCTTCGCAGTTTTTGATGTGATATTCAAGACACTCTTTGTGCTTGCCTTTAGCGATACTTTCGAGTGTGATGATGTCGTGACATCGTCGGAGAGGGTAGAGGTTTTTGATCAGGTCAAGCATCGCATATAGTGTGGGTATATGACTATATGGGCCGAAATAGGTGCCGAACTTCTTGTTGATCTTTCTCGTCATGAATATGCGAGGAAATGGTTCGTTGGTTACAACGATGCTTGGATAGGTTTTTCCGTCCTTTAGCAATATGTTGTAACGAGGATTCCATTGTTTGATAAGGTTATTCTCCAACAGCAATGCATCCTCCTCGGTATTAACAACAATATATTTGATATCCCTGATTTTTGATACAAGGATCTGTGTTTTCAGATTATGGTTATCTTTGTTGAAATACGAAGAAACCCTGCGTTTGAGATTTTTTGCCTTGCCTACATAGATGATCGTACCAGTATCGTCCAGATATTGGTAGCATCCAGGGCATTCAGGCAGATTGAGTACGATGCCTCGGAGATGGTCCTTAACTTCCTCGCTGACTTTAGCCATTTATACTTTGAGTAGGGTAGTGATTTCGACCTCATTGCCGAAGACATCTCTACCGTGCAAACCTTCAATGGTTAGTTCGATGATAAAGTTGATATAAATCTTCTTGGGGTTGAACTTCTTTACAAGGTCTAAAGCCGCTTTCATCGAACCTCCTGTTGCCAAAAGGTCATCGTGGATCAGAACCACATCGTTTTCGTTGATCGAATCCTCAATCATACAGATGGTATCCTCGCCATATTCTTTCTGATAAGACTGCTGTATGGTCTTTCCAGGGAGTTTGCCCGGTTTTCTGCACATCACCACTCCTGCACCCAGTTTCATAGCAACGGCACTTGAGAGCAAGAAACCACGACTTTCAATGCCCACGATCTTAGTAATGCCTTTGTCCTTGTAAAGGTCTGCTGTTTCGTTGACCATTATCTCCAAGCACTCGTAGTTGTTGAAGAGCGTACTCACATCCTGGAACATAATGCCCTTCTTGGGGAAGTCGGGAATCACTCTTATGTTCTCTAATAATTTTGGATTGTTCATGATGTTTATATTAGTTTAAGTTTAACTTTTTCGTTCCTTGTTTTTTTGTCCTCTACACTTGCATGTTTCACGTGAAACAGTAGTGCTATATCTCTGTTGTGATATCCTCCTATCGGTTCATAAGGACGAGGAGTACATTCACATCACTTGGCGACACGCCAGGGATTCGGCTTGCCTGTCCGAGTGTGTCGGGATTGATGCGTGCCAGTTTCTGGCGGGCCTCTGTGGACAGCGAGTTGATGTTGGCGTAGTCGAAGTGCCCTTTGATGTGGATACCCTCGAGGCGTTGCATCTTTTCGGCTTCCCTTTTTTCTCTCTCCACATATCCTTTGTATTTCACCTCTATCTCTGCGTTCTCGATGATTTCTTCCAATGGAGTGAATGCCTCCTCTGTGTGGAGTGAAGCAACCTTCTCTCTCAGCTTGGCGATATGCGGCATCAGTCCGCTGATGGTGATGTTGGGGCGTGCTATCAAGTCAATTAACTTGCATCCCCTTACAAGAGGTGTCTCGCCCATACTCTCCAGGGCGGGATTGATGTGCTGTGTCTTTACGGAGAAGTTCTCGCAGAACGAGAGCAGTTCGGCAGTCAATGCCTGCTTGTGTTGCAAAGCCTTTAGGCGCTCCGAACAGGCCAGTCCTAAATTGTAACTCCTTTCTGTCAGTCGCACATCAGCATTGTCCTGTCTGAGAAGAATGCGGTATTCTGCGCGAGATGTAAACATTCTGTACGGTTCGTCAACACCCTTGATGACAAGGTCGTCGATGAGTACACCAATGTAAGACTCATCTCTTCTCATTGTAAACTCTTGATTGCCAGAACATTTTAGCGCTGCGTTCATACCCGCAACGATACCCTGTCCACCAGCCTCCTCGTATCCTGTGGTTCCGTTTACCTGACCTGCCATGAACAAACCGTCAATAATCTTCGACTCAAGCGTATGCTTCAGTTGTGTAGGGTCGAAGTAATCATATTCGATGGCATAACCGGGGCGGTAAACCTCCAGGTTGCGGAATGCAGGGATGTGTCGTAGTGCTGACAATTGGATGTCGATAGGGAGCGAAGAGGAGAATCCATTGAGGTAATACTCCTGCGTGTTGGTTCCCTCGGGTTCCAGAAACAACTGATGCTGGTCCTTGTCGGCAAAAGTGACAAGCTTGGTCTCGATGCTCGGACAGTAACGAGGACCGATGCTCTGAATCTGTCCGTTAAACAGAGGAGAGTCGGGCAGTCCCTCGCGAAGTCTGGCATGTACATCGGGATTGGTGAAACAGATCCAGCAAGGAAGTTGTGGGAGAACACGCGACTCCCCGATGTATGAGAATTTATGGTAATCCGTATCGCCGGGTTGCTCCGTCATCAGGGAGAAGTCCACACTTCTACCATCGATGCGAACAGGAGTTCCTGTCTTCATGCGATACGAACGAATGCCATGTTGGGTGATAGAGTCGGTGAGATGGAGCGATGCCGGTTCGGCCACACGGCCACCAGGCAACTTCGTACGACCGATATGCATCAGTCCGTTGAGGAAGGTGCCAGCCGTGATGACTATACACCGGGCCTTGATGGTCACATCCATGTAAGTGAGTACACCCACCACCTGACCGTCCTTCACGAGCAGTTCCTTCACTTGGTCTTGCCAGATGCTGAGGTTGGGTGTGTTCTCCAGTATCTCACGCCAGGTCCAGATGAACTTTCCCCTGTCACACTGTGCACGGGGACTCCACATCGCTGGACCCTTGGAACGGTTGAGCATGCGAAACTGAATGGAGGTCTTGTCCGTGACGATACCCATCTGTCCTCCCAGGGCGTCAATTTCCCTTACAATCTGTCCTTTGGCAATACCTCCAACGGCAGGATTGCAACTCATCTGGGCAATCTTGTTCATGTCCATCGTGACGAGGCAGGTACGAGCTCCCATGCGGGCACTGGCCGATGCTGCTTCACATCCGGCATGACCGGCTCCAACCACGATGACATCAAATTTCAACTCCATTTTCCGCAAATTTATGTTTCTCGACCACAAAAGTAATGTTTTTTAGTGAAACAATTGCTTTGTTTGTTTGTGTAAATCGTATTTTTGTTATAATTTTGCGCTGTTATACCTATTTTAACAAAGAAAATACCTAAAAGTGAGTAGTCGCATTCCGGTACGGCATACTACCCAAACAGCATGATGAGCCTCCAGATGCGAACGATACACAAGCAGGACTGAATATTCAAAATAACTTAATTAATAACTTAAAAACATTCAATTTTATGTGGTTATGTGATTCATCAATCGGAAGGAAAGTGGTGATGTCCGTTACTGGTACTGCCCTTATCCTGTTTTTGACATTCCACGGCCTGATGAATGCTGTAGCTCTCGTATCAGCTGAGGGTTACAACTGGGTTTGTGAAATGCTGGGAACCAACTGGTATGCTTTGGTCGGTACTGCTGGCCTTGGTGCACTTGTTCTTATCCACTTCATTTATGCCTTCATTCTGAACTTCCAGAACAAGAAGGCTCGTGGTAACAACGCCTATGCCGTTACCGACAAGCCTGAGAAGGTAGAGTGGGCAAGCCAGAACATGCTTGTTCTGGGTATCATCGTTGTATTGGGTATGGGTGTCCACCTGTTCAACTTCTGGTTCCACATGATGTTTGCTGAGTTGGCTGAGATCGAGAACAACATCTCTCCAACCGATGGTTACGCTTGGATCGTTTACACCTTCCACAGCGCTGGTACCTGCAGCTACATCTACTCTGCTATCTACCTCGTATGGTTGGCAGCTCTCTGGTTCCACCTCACTCACGGTATGTGGAGTGCTATGCAGACCATGGGCTTCAGCGGTAAGGTTTGGTTCAACCGTTGGCGTTGCATCAGCTACATCTACAGCACCTTCGTAATCTTGCTGTTTGTAGCCGTTGTAGTGGTATTCTGCCTCTTCGGTGACATCCACGGAGCCATCATGTAATTCGCGACCCTCATTCATTAAAAGTCTAATAACGCAAACGAATAATTGAATATTATGGCAAAGACAATAGATTCAAGAATTCCTGAAGGACCAGTAGCAGAGAAGTGGACCAACTATAAGGCTCACCAGCGTCTGGTTAACCCCAAGAACAAGCTGAAGCTCGATGTTATCGTTGTTGGTACCGGTTTGGCTGGTGCCAGTGCAGCTGCTTCTCTGGGTGAGATGGGTTTCAATGTATATAACTTCTGCATCCAGGATTCACCCCGTCGTGCTCACTCTATCGCTGCACAGGGTGGTATCAACGCTGCAAAGAACTATCAGAACGATGGTGACTCTGTTTACCGTCTGTTCTACGATACCGTAAAGGGTGGTGACTACCGTGCTCGTGAGGCCAATGTATATCGTCTGGCTGAGGTCAGCAACAACATCATCGACCAGTGTGTGGCACAGGGTGTTCCCTTCGCTCGTGAGTACGGTGGTATGCTCGCCAACCGTTCATTCGGTGGTGCACAGGTAAGCCGTACCTTCTACGCTAAGGGTCAGACCGGTCAGCAGCTTCTGCTCGGTGCTTACTCTTCACTCTCTAAGGAGGTCAACAGCGGCAAGGTAAAGCTCTACACCCGTTATGAGATGGAGGATGTAGTTATCATCGACGGCCGTGCCCGTGGTATCATTGCCAAGAACCTCTGCACAGGTGAGCTCGAGCGCTTCTCTGCCAATGCAGTCGTTATCGCTACCGGTGGTTATGGTAACGCATACTTCCTTTCTACCAACGCTATGGGTTGTAACTGTACCGCAGCCATCCTGTGCTACCGTAAGGGTGCCTACATGGCCAACCCCTCTTATGTACAGATTCACCCCACCTGTATCCCCGTTCACGGTGACAAGCAGTCTAAGCTGACCCTGATGTCAGAGTCTCTGCGTAACGATGGTCGTATCTGGGTTCCCAAGAAGATCGAGGATGCAAAGGCATTGCAGGACGGCACCAAGCAGGGCTATGAGATTCCCGAGGCTGACCGTGACTACTATCTGGAGCGTCGCTATCCCGCATTCGGTAACCTCGTTCCCCGTGATGTAGCATCGCGTGCTGCTAAGGAGCGTTGCGACAAGGGCTTCGGTGTCAACAACACCGGTCTGGCTGTATTCCTTGACTTCTCTGAGGCAATCAACCGTCTCGGTATCGACGTAGTTCGTCAGCGTTATGGCAACCTCTTCGATATGTACGAGGAAATCACAGACGTTAACCCAGGTCAGTTCGCTAAGGAAATCAACGGCGTT
This sequence comes from Bacteroidaceae bacterium, assembly GCA_045629325.1. Classification (GTDB taxonomy): domain Bacteria; phylum Bacteroidota; class Bacteroidia; order Bacteroidales; family Bacteroidaceae; genus Physcousia. The sequence goes on from JAZQQX010000064.1 coordinate 57,312, forward strand.
AAGTACTACAACCCAATGATGATCTTCCCTGCTATCCACTATACTATGGGTGGTATCTGGGTTGACTACGAGCTCCAGACTTCAGTCAAGGGCCTCTTCGCTATCGGTGAGTGTAACTTCTCTGACCACGGCGCTAACCGTCTCGGCGCATCTGCCCTCATGCAGGGTCTCGCCGATGGCTACTTCGTTCTCCCATACACAATCCAGAACTACCTCTCTGGCCAGATTACAGTACCTCACTTCTCAACCGAGACTCCAGAGTTCGAAGCAGCTCAGAAAGAGTGCGAGGCAGCAGAACAGGCACTCATGTCAATCAAGGGTAAGCGTTCGGTTGACTCAATCCACAAGGAACTCGGTAACATCATGTGGGAGTATGTTGGTATGGGTCGTACAAAGCAGAGCCTCGAGACAGCACTTGAGAAGATCAAGGCACTCCGCGAGGAATTCAACAAGAACCTCTTCATCCCTGGCGTCGCTAACGATGGCATGAACATCGAGCTCGACAAGGCATTCCACCTCAAGGACTTCCTCACAATGGGCGAACTTATCGCATACGATGCCCTCCACAGAAACGAAAGCTGCGGTGGCCACTTCCGTGAAGAGTTCCAGACTGAAGAAGGCGAAGCTAAGCGTGATGACGAGAACTTCTTCTACGTTGGCTGCTGGAAGTACGAAGGCTCTGACGAGGCCGCTCCATCACTCTTGAAGGAGAAGCTCGAATATGAGGCTATCAAGGTTCAGACTCGTAATTACAAGAACTAATTAAGATTAAGACAATGGAAAATACAATGAAAGTCAACTTTAAGGTTTGGCGCCAGAAGGACGCTAAGTCTAAGGGTGAGTTCAAGCTATATAAGGATGTCGAGACTACTCCTGATACTTCATTCCTCGAGACTCTTGATATTCTCAACGAAAGCCTCATCGTGAAGGGCGAAGAGCCTATCGTGTTTGACCACGACTGCCGCGAGGGTATCTGCGGTATGTGCTCGCTCTACGTTAACGGACACCCACACGGCCCTGCTACTTGCGCAACTACTTGCCAGCTCTACATGCGCCGCTTCAAGAATGGCGAGACTATCACTGTCGAGCCTT
>JAZQQX010000065.1:0-81505 GCA_045629325.1 Bacteroidaceae bacterium
TAATCTCATGCTGCCCCTCGACTTGCATGTGTTAAGCCTGTAGCTAGCGTTCATCCTGAGCCAGGATCAAACTCTTCATTGTACAATATCTTTGAATACCCACATAAGGGTATATTCTCTGTCTGAATAAATAAGGTACCAGGGAAGAGAATCACCGAGCTCCGTTTCTACTCTCATCTCTTTGCCTCACTTGGAGGAAAGGAATGACGGTTCGCTTGTATTTCCTGTACTACAAATTTCCTTGTCTATGTAAATCTCTCAAAGAACGTTTTATCGCTCGCGGGATGTCGTATTCACCTCAGTGGAGGAGTTCCTTTCTCGTTTGCGGGTGCAAAGGTACAACCTTTTTCCCAACCGGCCAAACAATATCATGACTTTTTTGCCAAAAAAGTGAAGATTTCATGCTCACAGGCATGAAAAGGGGGAGTTCGGAGGGAACAGGAAGGAAGGACACCTTATTATATATACGCGTGGGCGCGAAGAGAAATAAGGAAGGAAGGAAGGAGGAAGGAAGGAAGAAGGAAGGAAGGAAGGAAGAAGGAGGAAGGAAAAAGAAAGAAGGAGAAGGGAGCAGGTCAGTTCCCCGACAATGTATCCGAATCTGGAGAAATAGACTTTTGAACTCGGATATTGCGATCAAGTGCCGCAACAAGCACAGTCATCAAAGGACTCAAGTAATTGAAGAAACAATAAGGAAGGTAAACAAGAGTACTCACCCCAAGAACCGAACTCTGTGTCATGCCACATGTATTCCAAGGAACAAGTACGGAAGTTACAGTAACACTATCTTCCGTAGCACGACTTAAAACCTTGGATTGCAGACCCAACTTCTTATAAGTGCCGTGGAACATATTACCCGTAAGGATAATGCTCAAGTACTGGTCGGCAGTAACAATATTAAAGAAGAAGCCTACAAATGCTGTACTTGCAACCAAAGAAACAGTACCCCGAACCAATCGCAGAACACCTTGCATGATACTATCAATCATACGAGTAACCGTCATTGCAGCTCCAAACACAGTGGCACATAGAATAAGCCAGATGGTACCCATCATACCACCCATACCACGCGTTGCAACAAGATCATTCAAAGACTCTACACCAGTATCAAGAGATGTGCTACCATATACAATAATCATCACCCCCTTGAAGCGACGAGCAATACCGCTATAGTCATCTCCTGCAATCATATCCAGCAAGTTGCCTTGGAAAATAACCGCCGCAAAACACGCTACAACAGTAGCAAGAAAAAGCACAGGAATAGAGAGCATGCGACGAGCAATCATCAAAGCCGTAATGACAGGCACGAGCAAAAGCCAAGGCGAAAGATTGAAAGTACGACTCAAAGCCTGCTGAACCTCCACCACATCACTATCACCTTGAGGATCATGGAGAAATCCAACCAATGCAAAGACTATAAGGGTAATGATAAAGGTGGGAACAGTCGTGTACAGCATGTAACGAATATGCGTAAAGAGAGGAGTGCCAACCGTAGAACTCGCCAAAACAGTAGTGTCGCTCAACGGAGAAATTTTGTCACCAAAATACGCACCACTAATAATGGCACCAGCTATCCATCCTTCATCAAATCCTTGTGCCTTGCCGATACCAATCAAAGCAATGCCAATGGTGGCAATTGTTGTCCATGAAGAACCTGTAACAACACTCACAACAGCACAAATGACACAGGCACTCAACAGAAACCAAGTAGGATGAAGGATATTCATGCCATGATAAATAAGCAAAGGCACAACGCCACTTACCATCCAAGACCCTCCCAATGCACCTATGAGCAAAAGAATCACGATAGCTGGAGCTATCCCGGAAACCTTCTCGCAGATAGCATTTTCAAAATCATTCCACTTAATATATTTCAGCCCTATACCAATGCACACACAAGTGGCTGTAGCTATAAGCAATGCTATCTGACTTGCACCAGACAATGCATCATCACGGAAAATAGCAACTACACAAGCAATGAGTGCCACCAGAATAACCAGTGGCACACATGCTATGTATATAGAGGGAATCCGTTTCAAGGGGTTAAACAAAATTCAATTTTGCAAATATATTAAGAGAAACAATGGACAAACCTTATGCTACTCTGTTCAACTTCTTGATGATAGAGAAGATGAAGAGAGCTGCAACGAGGCAGATGCCGGTAAGGGTACCCCAAACAACATAGTGATTGTTGCCCCAAAGCATAGTAGGAATACTTACAAGGAAGTTACCCACAGCAGTAGCACCAAACCAAAGACCCATCATGGTACCCTTGTACTTGGTAGGAGCGACCTTAGTAACGAAGCTGATACCAATGGGAGAAAGCAACAACTCAGCAAAGGTAAGGATGAGGTAAGTGCTTACGAGCAAGTTGGGATCGAGTGAAGCCAGATGCTCGGGGTTCTGGGCATTGGGAGCAGGCAAACCAAGAGTTGAAACAGTCATCAGCATGTATGCCACAGCAGCCACGATCATACCCAAGCCAATCTTCACGGGAGCCTTGGGCTCCTTACCCTTCTTGTTCAGCCAACCGAATATACCGATACTTACGGGAGTAAGAGCAATCACGAAGCAAGGATTGAACTGCTGGAAGATAGGAGCATTGACAGCAACCTCACCTACCTTACTATAGTTGTAGCAGAGATAACCACAAGCACATGCAATGAGGATAGAAGAAATCACCTTACCCTTAGGACCATTCTGGAAGATACCAAAAAGACCGTAAACGATGAAGATGCAAGCCACGAGATTGGTCACATCCATTTCCATAGCGGTTACGCCAGTTGCACTGGTTGCCACGAAATCACGAGCAAAATAAGTCAGAGTAGCACCGTTCTGGTGGAATGCCATCCAGAAGAAGATAACCACTGCAAATACAAGGCAAAGGCAAACGATGCGCTCCTTGGTCTCAGCAGGACTCATATCATCTACCATCTGCTGCTTATCACCAGCCTTCTTCTCAACAGTAAGTACATGAGCGAAGGTTGACTTGAAAGTGTAGTAGATAGCGATAGACACGATAAGTGAAACACAAGCCACAGCAAAAGCAAAGTGATAGCTGTCAGCAGGACTGATACCCAGTGAGTTCTGTGCCCAGTTCATAATAGAGATAGCTGCTGTAGGAGCAAACATTGCACCCACATTGATCAACATGTAAAAGAGCGAGAAGCCTGCATCACGCTTGCTGGCATATTGAGCATCGTTGTAGAGGTCACCAACCATAACCTGAAGGTTACCCTTGAAAAGACCCGTACCCAAGCTGACAAGCAAGAGAGCGGCAGCCATTGCAACGATAGCAACAAGACTTGCACCCATAGGGATAGAAAGCAATGCATAACCCAGGAACATGATGAAGATACCAATAGTCACCATCTTGCTGTAGCCCCACTTGTCAGCAGCCGCGCCACCGATGATGGGGAGGAAATAAACGCAAGCCAAGAATGATGAGTAAACAGTGCCAGCCGTACCAGACGACCAACCAAAGTTGTCCTGCAAGAAAAGAATAAAGACAGCAAGCATGGTGTAATAACCAAAACGCTCGCCCGTGTTGGCAAATGCCAAAGCCCAAAGGCCTTTAGGTTGTCCTTCAAACATAATTAATTGATTTAAGTTAATAATTATGTCGCAAAGATACGAATTAATTCACAATACTAATTGATAAATCACAATTTTTGTAAATTTGCATCGTAAAAATAGGTATTTTTATTAAAAAGTATAAACAATAAGGTAAAAAGATATGCTTAAAAACTTAGTTTTCAAGCCCAGACTGTTTGAATGCGTGAAGAATTACGACAAGGATACCTTCATGAAAGACCTCATGGCAGGTATCATTGTGGGTATCGTAGCTTTGCCTCTTGCCATCGCGTTCGGTATAGCCTCAGGCGTTTCACCCGAGAAGGGTATCATTACAGCCATCGTTGCCGGTTTTATCATTTCTTTGCTCGGTGGAACGAAAGTACAGATAGGTGGCCCCACAGGAGCCTTCATCGTTATCATCTATGGCATTGTAAATAATCCAGAATACGGTGTACAGGGCCTCATCATCGCCACCATCCTTGCAGGATTGATGCTTGTGGCATTAGGTGTGTTCAAGATGGGAGCAGTCATCAAGTTCATCCCCTACCCCATCATCATCGGTTTTACGGCAGGTATTGCACTCACCATCTTCACCACACAGATGGGCGATGTGCTCGGCCTTACACAGGAAGCCACCACACAGGCTGGAGAAATCGTTCGTGTGCCTCTCAAAACGCCCGGTGATTTCGTTGGAAAATGGATAGCATACGGCAAGAATATCAACACTTTCAATCTCTACAATTTCCTTGTAGCCATTGGCAGTTTGCTGGTTATCATCTTCTCGCCCAAGGCCTTGGCAAAGGTTCCCGTACTAAACAAAATCCCCGGTTCGCTCTACGGCATCCTTGTCGGCACAGGAGTAGTGCTGCTACTCAAGAACCTGATGCCCGAAATTCAGATTGACACCATTGGAGACCGATTCCACATCCAGGCACAGCTCCCTGCAATGGTAGTGCCCGAGTTTACTATGGAGACCGTCACCAACCTCATGCCTATCGCTTTCACCATTGCCATTCTGGGTGCTATCGAGAGCTTGCTCTCCGCAGCAGTTGCAGATGGTGTTATCAGCGACCGTCACGACTCCAACACCGAACTTATCGCTCAGGGTGTAGCCAACATCGTGACACCCCTCTTTGGTGGTATTCCCGCTACAGGAGCCATTGCCCGTACGATGACCAATATCAATAACGGTGGCCGTACCCCCGTTGCAGGTATCATACACGCTATAGTACTCTTGCTAATCCTACTGGTACTCATGCCTTTGGCAGAATATATCCCCATGGCTTGCCTCGCAGCCGTACTGGTAATCGTAAGTTACAATATGAGTGGATGGCGCACATTCAAGGGATTGATGAAAAATCCCAAGAGTGATGTTGCAGTACTTCTCGTCACCTTCTTCCTGACCGTTGTCTTCGACCTTACTGTAGCCATCGAGGTGGGCCTCATCCTGGCTTGTGCCCTCTTCATGAAGCGTATCATGGAGACCACACAAATCAGTGTGATCCAGAACGAGATCGACCCCGACCAGGAAGCCGACATGCATGTGAGTGATGAGCACCTCATCATTCCCGAAGGTTGTACCGTATACGAGATCAATGGCCCATATTTCTTCGGAATTGCCAACAAGTTTGACGAATTGCAGTCGAATATCGGTCGCACCCGTCCCCATGTCCGCATCATCCGTATGCGCCGAGTACCTTTCATTGACTCAACGGGTATCCACAACCTCTCCAACCTCATTGAGATGAATCATGCAGACGGCATCCATGTCATCCTCTCTGGAGTAAATGAGCGCGTTCATCAGCAGTTGGAGAAGAGCGGTTTCTACAACATCATGGACAGCAATCACATCTGCCCTCACATCGACATTGCCCTGGAGCGTGCCCGTGAATTCTTGGCTAGCAACAAAAAATAGGCCCTCACACACGCTACATCTAAGAAAGAGGATTTCTAAAAATTAGAACAAGGACATCCCGAAATAATAATGACGGGCGATACATTTCAAGGTGTATCGCCCGTCATCTCGTTTTATCCTACCTCACTAACAGCAGAAAGGTAATTGCGCATATTGCCTGCCTTGTGTATTTTCTTCCAAGCCTTGTGCCCGATGGTCGGCTCCGTGTATTCCCAAAACGAACGCAACTTACTTAACAATTGAGCCTCACCCGGAATGATGTCTGCATAATGCCTGTGAAGCGTATCGTGCAACTGCAAAAGTGTCCTCTTCACCTCATTCTCATCAATCATCACACCCAACTTATACTCACGAGCCAGTGTGGGGCGTGCCAAAAGCCCTCTTCCTATCATCACACCGGCCAAATTGGGATAATTGCGCTCTAATTCAACGATTTGCTCCACTGTAGTCACATCACCATTGAACACCACAGGATGATGACATTCCTGCATGAAAGCCTCAAAAGCCTCCCTGTTGGGCACACCGCCATACTGCTGTTTGGCTATGCGAGGATGAAGTGTGATATGTTTTAAAGGCGTATCATTGAGTATGGGCAATATCTCACGCCAATCCTCCGAACTCTCAACGCCCAGCCTCATCTTTACAGAGAAATCCCATGCTGTATGTTCACGAACGAAATCGCATACCTCTCTCACCTTCTCTGGATGCATAAGTATGCCTGCTCCCCTACCATGTTTCACCTGCATTGGAAAAGGACATCCCATGTTGACATCAATGCGAATCCGTTCCTTGTTGGCCCAGCAAGTGAATTTACCAGAAGAATCGCCAGACATCCATTCATCTCGTTGGCGCAGGATTGCACCTGACAAGTATTCCATTTCGGACTTATCACGCGCTATCAACTGCAAGACTAAAGGTACATCGATATTGTATTCCGGACGGATATCGAGACTGTCCTTTTTCCTTACCTCTCCATGTTCAACCCTGAGAAAAGGCGTATAATACTCATCCACACCTCCGCAGACCTCAAGGTGTGTCCTACGGTAGACATCTTCCGTAAATCCCTGCAAGGGAGCAAAATATAGTGGTAAAGCCATGCTAACACTTTTAAGGCAAAGGTACATCATTTCCGCTTTAACCCCAAACTTTTTCGCAAACAATTTTGCCTCGTGGTCGAAAAACAAACCATTTGCAGAAAGACTTTATAGGATAAGATAAAAGGAGGTGGATTTCATCATAGTGGTGACGAGGCTTGGTCATAAGCGTGACGAGGCTTAGCCACAAGCATGACGAGGCTTAGCCACAAGCATGACGAAACATTGCCACATTAAAGGGCAAAAAATACCACCCCATGACAGACATCATTGGTCAGTTATAATAAGAGAAAAACAAAAAGAAAGACTACACCATCTCGGGGAAAAGTGTGGAGATGTGTTGCTCGAGATTATTGGGTTCTATGTGATATGCTTGCAAGCCAGCTTGAGCACCAACGGAAATATTGACAGCCGAGTCATCAATATAAAGCGTTTCTGAAGGATTAACACCTGATTCCCGAATTGCATATTCGAAATATGCAGGATCGGGCTTGGCAATATGCATCTCGTACGAGAGGAAGCATTTCTCAAAAAGTTCGCTAAGCACATAGCCTTTTGCTTCTGCCATTTCCGACGCCGCCTGCCAATGCAGGTCGCCAATGTTGCTTACCAGAAAGAGTTGATAACGCTCGCGGAGTTTGGCCAGAAGTTGCAAGCGAGACAAAGGGACATCAATCAGTCCATTGTACGCCTCAAGCACCTGTGCATCAGTCACTTCTGGTCTGCACTGCGTCCTTACGAGTCGCAAGAATTCAGGGCCGTATATTTCGCCCAAATCAACACGGTGTATGAGTTGGAATATAGGATGTCCGTCTGGTCCTGCATTAAAAGGCGAATTGCTTGAAAGTATCTCATCGGGAACAGGCATTCCGAGTTCTGCAAACTTGCGCAGAGCAAGGCGTGTGTTGAGATTGAAAAGGACACCGCCGAGGTCGAAGAAAATATTACGAATCATGGACTTTCCTATTGTTTTCTACCAAAGAAATAGAGTTTGAAGAATGGACTGACACGAAGGATGTTGCTGACAAGTAAGCAGAACAAAATGATGACAATGGCCAATCCGCAACTCAAGACAATATCGAAAATGAAGTTGGGCTGATGATGGTTGAGCCACTGGCCCATCTCTGGCAACTTGGGCATGAGGATGAAATGAAGCAGGTAGATGTCAAGCGTACGCTTACCGATAAACTGAAGCCATCGACCTATACGATGAGTATCGGACAACTGATCTGAATAATATCGGAAGGTAGTGACGGTCAGCATCACGAGTCCGTACATTGTGATGGTACGAGGCAGATTGGTCCATTGTAATCTCAGGTTGTGCCAACGCAGATACTCCGTACATGTGATAAACACCAGTACCATAAGACTGGGGAAGAACCATTTGCTGTCCATCATGCGCTGAACATTGCCCCAATAACGATGTACCATATTGCCAAGCAAGAAGAACTGCATGTAGCGCATTGTCTGGATGAGACTGCTATAATGATAGAAGGGGGCTTCGTGATAATGGAACCACTTTGGCATGTAAATGGTAGCATAGATTACGACCCAAATGAGCCAAAAGACTATCCAGAACCAGAGGTGTTTGGGTTGCTCGCCAGAAACCATGGCCACCTCCGCCTTTCTTGCACGCCAACGGTCAAAAACGGCCAAGCTCCACGATGCGAAATAGTAGAGAATGAACATGTGAAGCAAAGACCAAGTGAACCAGTATCCACCCTTTGTCGGAACGGAAAGATGATGGAGTAAGGTATCCCAGGCATGACCTCTCGGACAGCGCAGGAAGACGAACACCAATAAGAACACGACTGCCGGAATCACCTGTATCTTGGTCTTTTTCCACAGCATACGACCGAGAGTGGGAAGGTTCCACAGGAAATCTGCCTTGTATGCCAAAAAACCGCTGACAAAGAAAAACAGAGGCATACGGAGCATCACAAGAAACGGAAGAGAAGCCGAAAGTTTGATATTCTGATTGAAACATTCCAACGCCACATGATAGGCCACAACGAGTATCATAGTGAAGCCTCTCATCGCATCGAGCCACTGAAGTCTGTTTTTCATTTCCGACATTTTTCTTAAAAAACTGAACGCAAAGGTACACAAAAGCGCTGTCCCGACCAAAGAAAAAAAGAAAAATGAGCATATTAATGCATTCTTTGTGCATTCAATGAAGATGGTTTGACGAAAATATCATATCTTTGCATTATCATACACACATGATTACTGGCCCACTCCAGCGTGGCATAGCCACACTGAGGTACACAGGATGCACATAAAAACAGTCAGATAACACACGGATAAAAATGGAGAACTACAGAAAACTGACCCAAGAGGAGATTTCACAGCTTGAAACGCAAGGTTGCTCTGCCATCGAATGGGACATGGTGAGCATACATCCCGAACTGAGCATCAAATATATAAGAGACGCGCACTTTTCAGGAGAGTGTAGCATTGGCAAGTGTGAGAAATGGCGCGAAATGCCTGGTGGCATACCCAAGCACTCGGGTATCTTTCATGCTACATTGCACAATGTGAACATAGGCAATGACTGCTACATCGAAAATGTAAAGAACTACATTGCCAATTATGATATCGAGGACGACTGCTTCATTGAGAATTGTGACATCATCCTCGTTGACGGTGAGACAACCTTTGGCAACGGTGTGGAAGTGGCCGTACTCAACGAGACTGGTGGACGCGAGGTGACCATCCACGACAAACTGACTGCTCACGAGGCATATCTGGAGGCTATGTATCGCCACCGCCCACAACTCATCAACCGACTGAAGGAACTGGCGGTCAAGCATACAGAGGAGCGCAAGAGTAACAGAGGCACGATATGTCATCACTGTACTATTGTGGACACAGGTTACATCAAGAATGTATTTGTAGGTCCTCATAGTAAGATTGAAGGTGCAGGCCGACTGAAGAACGGTTCTCTGATGAGTCGTGAAGAGGCTCCCATTCATATCGGATATGGAGTGATTATTGATGACTTCATCATACAGGATGGAAGTAGTATTGAAGACGGCACCACCCTGACCCGTTGCTATGTAGGACAGGCCTGCAGTATGGGCCATGGATACTCGGCCAGCGATTCACTCTTCTTCTGCAACTGCCAGGAGGAAAACGGAGAGGCTTGTGCCATCTTTGCCGGTCCGTTCACCGTCACCCACCACAAGAGCACATTGCTCATTGCGGGTATATTCTCGTTCATGAATGCAGGTTCTGGTTCTAACCAAAGCAACCACATGTACAAGCTCGGTCCTATCCACCAAGGAGCCTTGGAGCGTGGTGCCAAGACGGCCAGCGATTCTTACATCCTTTGGCCAGCCCGCATAGGCGCATTCTCATTGGTGATGGGTCGTCACAGCACCAATCCAGACACATCACAGATGCCTTTCTCTTATCTTATTGAGAAAAAGGGTGAAACCTATCTCGCCCCTGCCGTCAATCTGCGTTCCGTAGGTACCATCCGCGATGCACAGAAGTGGCCCAAACGAGACAAGCGCTATAAAGAAGGTAAACTGGACCAGATCAACTTCAACCTGCTCTCGCCTTATACCATCGACAAGATGGTGCATGGCATGGAGATATTGGAACAATTGAAGGGGCTCATCGGTGAAACCAGCGAAACATACGCATATCAGAGCGCAAAGATCAGCAACACTTCCCTGCACCGTGGTATTGAATTGTACAGTCTGGCCATTCAGAAATTCCTCGGCAATTCGCTTATCAGCCGTTTGGAGAAGATCGCACAGGCCGATACTATAGCCAACCGTGCAGAGGAACGCCCGGCCGCAGAGATGGCCGCTCAGACATCAGCACAGGTAAAAGACTGGCTACAACAGTTGGCTCCTGAGAGTTACACACCGGGCGTAAGCGATGGCGACTGGGTAGACTTGGCAGGACTCATTGCTCCACATTCTCTCATCTCAAATATGATGAATGACATCGAAACCGGCAAGATTGCCTCACTGGAGGAGATGAACGCATGCCTCATCGACATTCATCAGCGCTACTACGACTTGGAGTGGGAATGGGCTTACAAACTGATGTTGCGCTTCTACCACCTTGATGAGCAGAACATCACCGCTCAGCAGTTGAAAGAAATCATTGCACGCTGGAAAGAAGCTGTGGTTTCACTCGACAAGATGCTTTACAACGATGCACACAAGGAGTTCTCGTTAACGGCCAAGACTGGTTTTGGATGCGACGGCAATGAGAACACCACCCACGATGACTTTGAACAGGTGCGTGGTGACTTTGAGAGCAACCCATTCGTAACAGCCGTTCAAGAACACATCCGCAAGAAAACGGAATTGGGTGATCGCTGGATAGCATTGCTCTCATAAACCCTCTCAACTTTAAGGGCACAAAGTTGCAGAGATGCACAAATTATCGAAAAATATGCAAAGACTACGGATTTGACAGTGATTTTTCGGTCAAATCATTGCACACTTAGAGAAAATTTGTGTATCTTTGCACTCGATTTTGCTAAAATCGAAGATAAATACATTATATATAATAACATTATGAGTTTGAAAATCGTTGTACTTGCCAAGCAAGTTCCCGACACACGCAACGTTGGTCCCGATGCCATGACGCCCGAGGGTACCGTAAACCGTAGCGCTCTGCCTGCCATCTTCAATCCCGAGGATTTGAATGCTTTGGAGCAGGCTCTCAGATTGAAAGATCAGAATCCTGGCAGCACCGTCACCATCGTCACGATGGGTCCCGGCCGTGCAGCTGAGGTTATCCGCGAAGCTATGTATCGTGGTGCCGATGGTGGCTACCTGCTCACCGACCGTGCTTTTGCCGGTGCCGACACCCTCGCTACCAGCTATGCCCTTTCTACTGCTATCAAGCATGTAGCTCCCGATGTAGACCTCATCATTGGTGGTCGCCAGGCTATCGATGGTGATACCGCTCAGGTAGGTCCTCAGGTAGCTGAGAAGTTGGGTCTCAACCAGATCACTTATACCGAGGAAATCATCTCTTGCGAAAATGGCAAGATCGTTGTAAAGCGTCACATCGACGGCGGTGTAGAGACTGTAGAGAGCGCTCTTCCCTGTGTACTGACCGTTAACGGCAGTGCAGCTCCTTGTCGTCCCCGCAATGCAAAGCGCGTGATGCAGTTCAAGCGTGCCCTTGCTCCCATGGAGCTGGCTCCCGGCACCACATACGCTGACCTGCCTTATGCAGACCAGTATGAGAAGAAACCTTACTTGAAGCTCGGTCAGCTCACCTGTGCTGATGTCAATGCTGACCTCAACCAGTGTGGTCTGGCAGGTTCTCCCACCAAGGTTAAGAATGTGGAGAACATCGTCTTCAAGGCAAAAGAGAGCAAGGTACTCACCGGTAGCGATGAGGATATCAATGGTTTAATTCAGGAGCTTTTGGCTTCACACACAATTGGATAAGTAACGATGAACAACGTATTCGTATATTGTGAGCTTGAAGGCACCAAGGTAGCCGAAGTAAGCCAGGAATTGCTGACCAAAGGTCGCAAGCTTGCCAACACGCTGGGCGTACAGTTGGAGGCTATCGCAGCTGGTTCAGGTATCATAGGTAATGTAGAATCTCAGATTCTGCCTTACGGTGTAGACAAATTGCACATCTTTGACGCAGAGGGTCTTGCCCCCTATACCAGCAAGCCTCATACTGCAGTCCTCGTAAACCTCTTCAAGCAGGAGCAACCTCAGATCTGTCTGATGGGTGCTGATGTTGTAGGCCGTGACCTCGGTCCTCGCGTCTCTTCTGCCCTGCACAGCGGTCTTACTGCCGACTGTACAGCTTTGGAGATTGGTCCCCACGACGACAAGAAGCTCGGTAAGCACTATGACAATCTGCTCTATCAGATTCGTCCCGCATTTGGCGGTAACATCGTTGCTACCATCGTCAACCCTGAGAACCGTCCCCAAATGGCCACTGTTCGTAGCGGTGTAATGAAGGCAGAGATCCTTGATGCCAACTACCCTGGTGAGGTTATTGTAGAGGATGTTGCCAAGTTCGTTCCTGAGGCTGAGTATGTAACAAAGGTATTGGACCGCCATGTTGAGGCTGCTAAGAACAACCTGAAGGGTGCTCCTATCATCGTTGCCGGTGGTTATGGTGTAGGTAGCAAGGAAGGTTTCGATCAGCTCTACGAACTGGCCAAGGTCATCCACGCTGAGGTAGGTGCATCTCGTGCTGCTGTTGACGCAGGTTTCTGTGATCACGACCTTCAGATTGGACAGACTGGTGTGACCGTTCGTCCTAAGGTATATATTGCCTGCGGTATCAGCGGTGCTATCCAGCATGTAGCAGGTATGAAGGAAAGCGGTATCATCATCTCAATCAACAATGACGAGAATGCTCCCATCAACACCATCGCAGACTATGTGATTAACGGAACTGTAGAAGAAGTAGTTCCCAAGTTGATTAAGTACTACAAGCAAAACAGCAAGTAAAAATGGCAAATTTCTATACAGATATTCCAGAGATTAAATTTGAGCTGGAAAATAGTCCGCTGATGCAGCGCATCGTGGATCTGAAAGAGCGTGACTACGCTGACAAGGACCAGTACGCAGAGGCTCCCCAGGACTTTGCAGATGCTATGGACAACTACGACAAGGTACTGGATATCGTAGGCGATATCTGCGCCAACACCGTAGCTCCCAATGCTGAGGCTGTAGATGCAGAAGGTCCTCATTGTGAGAACGGTCGTGTACGCTATGCAAGCAAGACCTATGAGAATATGGACGCCATGATTAGTGCCGGTATGAACGGTATGACCATGCCTCGTCGCTACAACGGTCTGAACCTCCCCAACACCGTATATACTGCTGCAAATGAGATTGTCTCAACTGCCGACGCTGGTTTTGAGAACATCTGGTCATTGCAAGATTGTATCGAGACTCTTTACGAGTTTGGCGATGAGGATCAGCGTCAGCGTTTCGTACCCCGTGTATGTGCTGGCGAGACCATGTCAATGGACCTTACCGAGCCCGATGCAGGTTCTGACCTTCAGTCAGTTATGCTCAAGGCAACCTTCGATGAGGAGAACAACTGCTGGCGCCTAAATGGTAGCAAGCGCTTCATTACCAATGGTGACTCTGACATCCACCTCGTACTGGCTCGTTCTGAGGCAGGTACCCGCGATGGTCGTGGTCTGTCTATGTTTATCTACGACAAGCGCAACGGTGGCGTCGATGTTCGTCGTATCGAGAACAAGCTTGGTATTCACGGTTCTCCAACTTGCGAACTCGTTTATAAGAATGCAAAGGCAGAACTCTGTGGTAGTCGCAAGATGGGTCTTATCAAGTATGTAATGGCATTGATGAACGGTGCCCGTTTGGGTATCGCTGCTCAGTCTGTAGGTTTGTCACAAGCTGCTTACAATGAAGCAATTGCCTACGCTCGCGACCGCAAGCAGTTTGGCAAGGCTATTATCGAGTTTCCCGCTGTCTACGACATGATTTCTCTGATGAAGGCTAAGCTTGACGCAGGTCGTGCCCTACTCTATCAGTGCGCTCGCTATGTAGATATCTACAAGGCACTTGACGATATTGCCCGTGAACGCAAACTCACTCCCGAGGAGCGTGCTGAGCAGAAGACTTACAGCCGTTTGGCTGACGCCTTCACTCCCCTGGCAAAGGGTATGAACTCTGAGTATGCTAACCAAAATGGCTACGACTGTATTCAGGTTCATGGTGGTTCTGGATTCATGTTGGAGTATGCTTGTCAGCGTATCTACCGTGACGCTCGTATCACCTCTATTTACGAGGGTACAACACAGCTCCAGACCGTTGCTGCTATCCGCTATGTCACCAATGGCTTCTACAGCCAGGTTATCAGCGACTATGAGGCTCTGCCTGTATCAGCAGAATGCGAAAGCTACTTGGCTCGCGTCAAGGAGATGGCTGTGAAGTACAATGCTTGCGTAGAAGCTGTGAAGAACGCCGCAGACGAGGAAATGCACGACATCTGTGCTCGTCATCTCTATGAGATGGCTGCCGACATCATCATGTGCCACCTCTTGATGCAGAATGCAAGCAAGGCTCCCGAACTCTTCAGCAAGTCACTCAATGTTTATGTGAACTATGTTGAGGCTGAAATTGAGAAGCACAACCTCTGGATCAACCGCATGAGCGTTGAGCAACTTGACAGCTACCGCAAGGCATAAGACATTGCTTTTTGAGGAGCCTATACTGTAATGTAACTGATAAAAAACATTTATCAGCATAAAGATTGACTCCCAAAATTAGTCCAAGATATCAGGTCACGAGATTATCCTCGTGACCTGATCTTTTTATTATTTCAAGCACAAAGAGGGGAATACTTTGGAAGATTTTAGCAAAGCTAAGCCCAAACTAAAGGCATTGGGACTGTTTTGGAACGCTTTTTTTGACTAATATTTTGGGGATACGGAAATTTATCTTTATTTTTGCATAGCAAAATTATAACAACAATCCACCAGAAAAACAATGAGAAACCAAAACATTATCCTTTTACTCTTATCAGCATTCTTTGCTTGCAATACTTTCGCACAAAAAACAGACGACGAAAAGAAGTACGAAAGCATGGCCGATGTCAACAAAGTGGTTGACCTCACCCTCGACTCTTTGGAGAAGGCATCCACGGCTCGTCCCGTAGCAGGAAGTTCGCGTAAAGGGAGTAATCCCGTGCTCTTCCTCGTAGGCAACAGTACCATGCGTACCGGTACCCTGGGCAATGGAGACAATGGCCAATGGGGATGGGGGCGATTTGCACAGCAGTACTTTGACGAGAACAAAATAACCGTAGAAAACCAGGCTCTCGGTGGCACCAGCAGTCGTACCTTCTACACCAAGCTCTGGCCTGCTGTAAAAAAAGGTATCCGTCCTGGTGACTATGTAGTGATTGAACTTGGACATAATGACAATGGTCCCTTCGACGAGGGTCGTGCGCGTGCCACCATCAAGGGCATCTCTGCTACCGACTCGCTGAATGTGACCATCAAGGAGACAGGTGTCAAGGAGACCGTTTACAGCTACGGTGAATATATGCGTAAATTCATTCGCGAGACACGCGCCCTGGGAGGCCATCCCATCCTGATGAGTCTGACCCCTCGTAACGCCTACGATGAGAAGAATCCCGGTCATGTAACGCGTGTAAACCAGACTTTTGGTCTCTGGGCAAAGCAGGTGGCAGAGGAGATGGATTGCCCCTTCGTGGACCTCAACGAAATCTCTGCACAGAAATATGACGAGATGAGCGAATGGAAGTTCAACTACCATTTCTACATCGACCACATCCATACCAGTGCCTTTGGAGCACAGCTCAACGCAAGAAGTGCTGCCGACGGTATCGCATCGTGCAAGCACCCCGAGATCAAAGGTTTGCAGGCACTGATGACTAACATGGCACTCCCTTCTACCGGTGTGAAGCGTGAAGCGGGCAAGCCCGTTGTCTTCATTACAGGAGACTCCACCGTGAAGAATGAGGACAAGGCAGAAGACGGCATGTGGGGCTGGGGAGCCGTAGCCAATAGTATTTTCGATACGAAGAAAATCACCATTATGAATGCAGCAATGGCCGGACGCTCTTGTCGTAGTTATCTCCGCGAGGGACGCTGGGACAAGGTGTACAACGACCTTCAGCCTGGCGACTTTGTATTGATACAATTCGGTCACAATGATGCCGGAAACGAGATTGCACACGGCAAGGCAAGAAACGACATCACCGGAACGGCTGATTCAAGCCATGTCTACCGAGTTCGTACAGATAGTGAGGTACGCAATGAGGTGGTTTACACCTTTGGCTGGTACTTGATGAAGATGATCGACGATGTCCGCCAGAAGGGTGCTACTCCAATCCTCGTCAGCCTTACTCCCCGCAACGAATGGCCTGGCGGTAAGATAGAGCGTCGCAATGATAGTTTCGGCAAGTGGTATCGCGAAGTAGTGGCCAAGACTGCAGTTGAGTTTGTTGACCTTCACAACATCAGTGCTGATGCATTCGATGAAATCGGTCGCGAGCCTGCCAAGGAATACTTCAAGAAAGACCACACCCACACTTCAAAGAAGGGTGCCCTGCTCAATGCACAAAGCATTGCGAAAGGACTAAAGCAGATCAACTGCAAACTTGCCAAATACCTGAAATAATCACAGTAAAGATAGAAATAGCCTAAAGAAAAAAGACGAGTTAGATGAGAGAGAGACTTCTGCTTGTTTTGCTTTTCCTCTTCTGCCTAAACAGCATTGCACAAGAGAAGAAAGTATCAAGTTTGGACTGCGCAACCATTGTATATGCACAGCCTGGAGTTCCTTTCATGCACCAAATTAAGGCAAAAAGCCAGGAAGCTTTGCTTTCTATTGGCAAACTTCCTAAAGGACTTCGTTGGAATGAGAAGCGCAAACTTGTAGAAGGCGCAATCAAACAAGAAGGTGTCTATCACTACAGCATACTCGTCCGCGAGAATGGACTTGTTGATACAGAGGAGGTAACGCTGACTGTGAGCCAAGCACTCACCCAGCCCACCCCACTGATGGGACTGCTAACATGGAATGTGTTTGAGCACGAGATCTCTGCCGACAAGGTAATTGCTGTCACGGATGCTTTTGTGGAATATGGACTGAAAGATGCCGGATATCAGTACATCTGTCTGGATGATCAATGGGCCAAAAAGGATCGTGACAGCGAAGGAAGGTTACAGTACGACGAGAAGAAATTTCCCAACGGACTGAACACCTTGGCAGACTATATACACCAGCGAGGTATGAAATTTGGCGTGTACAGCGACGGTGGCAGTTATACTTGTAGCGGTGCACAACCTGGCAGTTACCAATATGAGGAAAAGGATGCAGAGAGCTTCCACAGATGGGGATTCGACCTTCTGAAATATGACTACTGTAACAATCCCGGCAATGATGCAGAGACTGCCACACGCGTTTACACAGCAATGGGTGATGCTCTGAAGAAATATTGTTCGGCCAACTTTGTGTATTACCTTTGCGAATGGGGTGATCGAGATCCCTGGCTTTGGGGTGCCCAAACGGGTGGAACTTGCTGGCGATGCACGGCCGATACGCGCGACTGCTGGAAGAATCCCACCTACAAAGGAGGTGTACTCGACAACATAGAGGTGTTTAAGCGAATCTGGGCATACAATGGCGTGAATCGTTTCAACGATGCCGACATGGTGATGTGTGGACTCCACGGAACAGGCAAGAGCAGTAATGCCGGAACGAACGGCCGTGGCATGACTCAAGAAGAATACAAGACACAATTTGCACTCTGGTGTATGTGGTCCAGCCCCATCACATTGAGTTTTGATGTTACAACTTTAGGTGGCAAGAAGGGCGTTGGCGGAACAACCAATCCATATTATAAGCAAGACTTGGAGATGATCACCAATCGCGACCTTATTGCCCTCGATCAAGATCGTATGGGGCAGTGTGCCCGACCCATTTACGACACTCCCGAATACATTGTCTTCATGAAAGACCTGGAGAATGGGGATGTGGCCATCTCTGCAACCAATCTTTCATCAGAAGACAGAAGCATCAAGGTGAATCTATCCGACTTTGATGCTATGAAAGAGGGTGTAACATATACCATGCATGACTGCTGGACAGGCAAGGACAATGCAGTCCCCATGAACAGCCAAACCACTTTTATGACTCCCGTTCTTAATGCTCACGAAACGGCAGTTTACAGAATGATTCGCAACAAAAATAAGAAATAGCAATATAACAGCCATATGAAATCTATTCTCAAGACACTAATACTGACATGTTTGCTCCTGGCGTCACATAGCGCCAACGCCCAGGTCAAGCGTCTCAACGAAATCAAAGCCAACACCCCCTACATACTTCGTAACACGAATGGTTACGGCTATTGCATCTACAATCCTAATTACGATGACAAGAACCCAACCATTGGTGAAGCTTTGGTTGACCATCCCAGTGGTTGCGTACAAGATATCTACCACGACCCAGTGGATGTAAAAAACAAGAATAACCAATGGTATATCACCCGTAATGACAACGGTGCATACTACCTGCAGAATGTAGGTAACGGCTCATATATCAGCAACGAGAGTATCTCCTACTGGGGAGGCTGGGGTGGAGAACAGCGTAACTACGGTATATGGTTCTTCACCGACGAAAAGATTCCCGTATATATTGAGAACTACAGTGATGGTGTATGGATGTTCCGTGTTACAGGAGCAGCCGACCGCTTCCTCGACACGGCTTACCTCTGTGCAGCAAGCCACTCCAACACGGCCATAGCCAACTGGAAGCCGGAGGATGCTGGAAGTACATGGGAAATCCTTACCGTAGAGGACGACCTCAAGCTGTATCATAAGAATGCATCTGGTGGTAACGACGAGGACATCAACGATCCCAACAACCAAGAAGGACTGGGCGAGGTCGCTGTTGAGGGCGACATCCGCTATTTCTGCTTCCGCGATAGTCAGGTTGTGGCTATTCCCGAGCAGTTCATCCTTGACCGTGAGGAAGATGAGCAATTCCTTACCCTTAAACTCTGGGGCGACACAGCCTTCACGCTCTCCAAGTATGCACTTCTGGAGGAAACGACCGAGGCACCTGGCGACCTACCCGTCATAGAGAGTTTTAAGTTCAACAACAAGTTCAACGACCAACTCTACACGGATGCCGAAGGAGTCATTGACAACGAACACGATTCGATTTCTATCAGAGTACCCAGCATCAGCAAGAATCTCATCGCCAGTATCAAACTGCCTGACGAGGAGGATGCATTGGGCACCAAAGTCTGGGTGGATGGCAAAGTAAACATCAGCAAAGAGACCCGACGCAGATTTGACAAGGACTATGTCTACACAGTGGCCCGTCCTCGCCAGTTTATGTTCAAGGTGATCAAGACCAAGAATGAGGTGTGGAGTACCCAACCTGAAAACACCGAGCAGGAATGGTTTGTCACGCCCGTTGCGCTCACGGAGAATATGATTTCTACCAACTGGCCCAGCACATCGTGGGACCAGGCGCTTCCCAACATATTGGATGGCAACACCGATACCTATTTCCATTCTAACTGGAGTGACTCCAACGATTGGAAAGAAGGCGCCTACTACGGCGACGGCAAGACCACATGGCCCTACCTGCAGGTTGAGATGGCCGAACCTCTTGAGAACTTCCAGTTCAGTTACACCACACGCAAAGGCGATAGCAATGGCGGTTACGCTCCCCAAGGTTTCATTATTATGGGTAGCAACGACGGAAACAATTGGAAAGATTTGTCCACATTGGATAAGGATCGTGACAACATGCCTGTTGGAGGCGGCGTAAGTTATACAAGCCCCATCATACAGTTGGGCAAGCCCTACAAATACATACGACTTCAACTTACCAATTCCACCCGCAAGAACTATCTTGTCATCAGCGAGTTCGCAATGAGCAACTATGTCAAGAATCCTGATTACGGAAAAGTACCAGAAGATTTCGAGCCCGAGCTCATCTCACCAGCCGAGTACGAAACGGCTTTCGAGGCATATGGCCGTTCCTACAAGGTACATGTTGACTTCCCCAGCGAGATGAGTACATCCGAATACCATCTGCCACGCATCGATATCCTCTTCGGCGACAGTGTTAGTTGGAGCAACTCTGTGTGGATCGGACGCCGTGGCAAGACTTACTACGAGGATGCCTCTATTCAGATCGACGGAGCCGGTATCTATCCCGACATGCCCAAGACCCACATGCTGATCCGTGGTCGTGGTAATTCTTCATGGAGTGGCAGTTCATCAAGCAAGAACCCCTATCGTATGAAGTTCGATGAGAAGTTGAAGCCTTTCGGCATGACCAAGGGAAAGAGCTGGGTATTGCTTGCCAACAAGCAAAGCAACTCCATGACCACCAACGCACTTGCCATGAAGATAGCCGACATGGTGGAGAGTGACGGTTGCAACCATTGCATCCCCGTAGAACTCTACATCAACGGCCATTATCGCGGTTCATACAACTTCACGGAGAAGGTAGGACTGGCCAACAACAGTATTGACCTCGACGACAAGAGTAAGGCCTGTATGCTTGAGTTGGACAGCTATTATGATGAGATGTATAAGTTCCACGACAGCTCTTACAATTTGCCTACCAATGTCAAGGAACCCGACTTCAGCGATCCTACCACTGAGACTTCCATCACCTTTGACCAGATACAAAGCGCATTCAATAGTTTCACATCATGCGTTAAGGGTGGTTACCATGCGTCAAAGGATCCCTCGATCAGTCCACTTGATGTACAGGGATATGTACGCGCATGGCTCGTTACGGACCTCACACGAAACACCGAGCTTCAGCATCCCAAGAGTTGGTATCTGTACACCAAGGATGCTAGTGACCCACATAGCACCTGGCATTTCGGTCCGGTATGGGACTTCGACTGGTCGTACGGCTATGAAGGACACAGTCAATATTTCATATACGATGCCGAAACGGACATCTTCAATTATCACAACAACGGTATCAACTTCTTCCGCCAACTCATTCAGGGTAGTGATATCGTAAAGAAAGAATACTATCGCCTCTGGACTCACTTCATTAACGAAGGACGACTCGACGAGCTTATTGACTACTGCGATGATCTCTACGAGTATGTGAAACCCAGTTTTGATCACAATGCATCTATGTGGGGCGACGGCAAGTCGTATGCAAAGACCACAGAGAATGCGAAGAGTTGGCTTCGCAAACGAGCCAATTACATCTACAGCAACCTCAAGGTATTTGATTTAGGCGAAGATATCATCGAAGACTGGGAGAACGAGACACCTGGCCAACCTGACGGAGAACTGGATGCAGAGAAGCCCATCGAGGATGGCATCTATATCAACATGGCCAGTCTCAACAAACCTCTCGAGGTCTACAACCTCAACGGACAGAAGGTGGCTACCTTGCGTCCCACCGAGATCAACAATACCAACCTGCTTCCTGGTATCTATGTCATCAACGGCAAGAAGATAGCTGTAGGAAAGTAAACACAGGTAAAAGACCAGTAGCCAGATGAAGCTATAGCCAACCTATGTAGCGCAGGAAAATAAAAAAAAGAATTGCACAAATGAAATTTATAAGTTGGAATGTGAACGGTCTGCGTGCCGTTGTGGGAAAGAATTTCCGCGAAGTATTTGAAGGTCTGGATGCCGACTTCTTCTGCCTTCAGGAGACCAAGATGCAAGAAGGCCAGCTTGACCTCGATTTTCCCGGCTATTACAGCTACTGGAACTATGCAGAGAAGAAGGGCTACTCTGGCACAGCCATCTTCACCAAGCATGTACCCGTCAATGTGACCTACGGTATGGGAATTGAGGAGCACGACCATGAAGGTCGTATCGTGACGCTTGAGATGCAGGACTTCTTTCTCGTATGTGTCTATACCCCCAACAGCCAGCAGGCAGAGGAGAAAGGTCAGCTCCCCCGTCGCCTCGACTACCGCATGTCGTGGGAGGATGCCTTCCGTGAGTACCTTCTCAAACTTGATGCGCAGAAGCCAGTCATCGTTTGCGGTGATATGAATGTAGCACACGAGGAGATTGACCTCAAGAATCCCAAGACCAATCATCTCAATGCAGGCTTCACAGACGCAGAGCGTGAGAAGATGACTGTACTTTTAGGCAGTGGTTTCACCGATACCTTCCGTCACTTCTACCCCACTCTCGAGAACGCCTATAGCTGGTGGAGCTATCGCATGAAAGCGCGTGAGAAGAATGTAGGCTGGCGTATTGACTATTTCCTCGTGAGCAACCGTCTTATTGACCGTGTTGAGTCTGCTACTATCCACAGCAACATCATGGGAAGCGATCACTGCCCCGTGGCGATTGAGTTGTCCTAACAATTAACTCTACCATAATGAATGATGGCGCGGTCGTTATGACTGCGCCATCCTGTTTCTTTTATATCTTCACCATCGTTGCCCCATATCCGTATTCACGGAATGAAGCATCTTGCCAGGTACAACCCTTGTAGCGATATTTCAGTTCCTGAAGGATGCTCTTGCGAAGCACGCCCTCACCCTTTCCGTGGATGAAAACAATCTTGGTACCCTTACGAGACAAGTTCTCATCCATCACCTTGCGAAACTCTTTCATCTGCACCAGAAGCATGTCGCCGTTGGACAGACCTGCCAGGTCGTCGAGCAGTTGTTCTATATGCAGATCCACCTCTATTACCTCAGGCTTCTGATTGGGTTTGCTTACAGAATGGTCTGCGCGTCTATCTGGCTTACCTGCGTTTGTTCCCGCATCATTTACACGAGCTGACTGTGCTTCGGTTCTTGAAGGTTTCTTCTGTTGGAGGATGGTTTGAGTAATCTCTTCCGCCTCCACGAAAACTTGCTTAACGGACTTATCATCACGCACCACATCGATCAGAAGCGAGGGTTCATTAAAGAACATATTGGGCTGGAACACATGCAGTTTGTAGAACTTCACCGTATCCAAGCGCAACTGTACATTGAAAACGGGCTTCAAGGCAAACGACTTCTCACGCTTATAGGCAAGAGCCTGGATGCAAAGATGCTCGACATCCGACAGTTGTGTACGGTCTATTTCCTCAACGAACAACTTCGTATTGGGTTCCAAAGTACTCTGAAAGCGTGCCTTCCAATTTGCCCCCTCTGCACTCAGCAGGGTCACATCAAGGAAGTAATTGCTATCGTTGACCAGATAAGCCTCAAAGCTTGTACTGCTCAAGGTCTTCACCTCAACGGGCAAGAAGGCGAGAAACAAATTGATGAGTTCACCCCCTCTGCGTTCCTGAGGCTTTGCCTTAAAGGTGATGGGGCGGTCTGCGGGGTCGTAATCCTCCTCGAGGAGAGTTTTGGCTGTCACCGAACCATTCTGGCCCATTGCAGAAACATCCGAAGTGGCCGACCCGCCATTCATCAGACTGCTCACACTCTTGATTGTGCTTCCCTTCTCTGCTGGCGTCTTTGCACCACCAAAAGTTGTATGCGTACCGGTATTGACCTTCGACATATCATAGTTGTCAGCATCAACCAGCACCACATCCTTCAGCAACATCGGAATGTCGAAGCCGTCCTCATCCTCAACCAGGACTATATCCTTGCCCTGAAATCCACTCACTATTCCACCTCCCACTTCATTCAGGAATCTTACTTTATCTCCTATTTTCATCTGTTTGTTTATTTATTCCAATGCAAAGTAACGCATTTTTCGCGAGAATTTCGTATCTTCGCACCATAAATAATCCTAAATAATGCAAACAGACCCCAAACACATACGAATTGAAGACTACGACTATCCCTTGCCCGACCATCGCATTGCCAAATTTCCTCTGAAAGAGCGCGACAGTAGCAAGTTGCTCATCTACAAGGGGGGAGTGGTCCAGGAAGACACATTCCTACATTTGCCTCAATACCTACCCCAAGAGGCACTTATGGTTTTCAACAACACTCGTGTCATTCAGGCTCGCCTCCATTTCCATAAGGAGACGGGGGCCTGCATAGAGATATTTATCCTTGAACCAGCCTCTCCTATCGAATATCAGGAGAATTTTGCAACCAAGGGTAAATGTTCGTGGTTCTGCCTTGTGGGCAACCTGAAGAAATGGAAGGAGGGACTACTTTCTGCCACATTTTGTATCAACGATCAGGAGTATAAGATTACAGCGGAGCGCATTGGTATTCATGGTACTTCCTACGAGATACGCTTCCATTGGGAAGGCGACTTTGCTTTCAGTGAGGTGCTCGATGCCTTGGGCGAACTGCCCATCCCACCCTACCTCAATCGCGACACGGAGGAGAGCGACAAGCAGACTTATCAAACAGTATATAGTAAGATTGAGGGAAGCGTAGCTGCGCCAACTGCCGGACTGCATTTCACTGACCGCGTGCTCTCTGCCCTTGACGAGGCAGGCATCGACCGTGAGGAAGTGACCCTGCATGTGGGTGCTGGCACCTTCAAACCTGTGAAGAGCGATGAGATTGGCGGTCACGACATGCACACCGAGCATATTGCCGTTCGTCGCCAAACCCTGGTGAAACTCCTTGCCCATGGTGGCGAAGCCATCGCTGTGGGCACGACAAGCGTACGCACTCTTGAGAGCCTCTACTACATGGGCGTTCTCTGGGAGAAATTAAAGAATAAGAAGGAAGAATTAAAAGCAAACAATAAAGAAACGGAAGGAAGTTGCGACACACTCATACAGGGCAATGGCGAGGAACTTCATGTTCCCCAATGGTTGCCCTACGAATATGCGCAGGAGGAGAAACAACTGACCACTATCGAAGCCTTGCAAAACTTGCTCGACTACATGGACATCCATCACATGGAGGTTTTGCAAAGTAGCACGCAGATTATCATAGCTCCCGGTTATGATTATCACATCGTACGCCGTATGGTCACCAATTTCCACCAACCTAAGAGCACGCTTCTGCTCTTAGTCTCGGCCTTTGTCAAGGGCAACTGGCATTGTATCTACGACTACGCACTCAGCCACGACTTCCGATTCCTCTCCTACGGTGACTCGTCACTTCTCATCCCATAACAAGATATTATGATAGCAACCAAGCAAGATAATAGCGAAGAAATGTTTCCCATCGTTGACGAGCAAGGCAACATCATCGATGCTGCCACCCGTGGCGAATGTCATAATGGTAGCAAACTGCTTCACCCCGTGGTCCACCTCCATGTGTTCAATAGCAAGGGAGACATCTATCTTCAGAAACGACCAGACTGGAAGGATATTCAGCCAGGCAAATGGGATACTGCCGTTGGTGGCCATGTGGATTTGGGAGAGAATGTAGAGCAGGCACTACGACGCGAAGTAAGCGAGGAACTGGGTATCACGGATTTCATTCCCGAATCTCTGCCTTCCTATGTCTTTGAGAGTCAGCGTGAGCGTGAACTCGTATTCCCTCACCGCACCACCTACGATGGTCCTATCACGCCTTCTGCAGAGACCGACGGTGGACGCTTCTGGAGTACACAGGAGCTGGAGGAGA
Organism: Bacteroidaceae bacterium; assembly: GCA_045629325.1. Taxonomy (GTDB): domain Bacteria; phylum Bacteroidota; class Bacteroidia; order Bacteroidales; family Bacteroidaceae; genus Physcousia. Next base: position 25,555 of record JAZQQX010000065.1, read on the forward strand.
ACTTCGGAAAGGGTATCTTTACGCCCAACTTCGAGAGCGAATATCAGAAATTATTTACAGCCCCCCTAACCCCCGAGGGGGAATAAGAATGCAAAAAGTTCCATTATTAACAACACATCTCCCCTAACCCCCGAGGGGGAATAAGAATGCAAAAAGTTCCATTATTAACAACACATCTCCCCTAACCTCTGAGGGGGAATAAGAATGACAAAAACTCAATTATTAACCATAAACACCTCTCTTATTCCCCCTCGGGGGATAGGGGGGCCAATTCCCATCATGAAACGACTGCTGTCCCTCATGCTCCTCATCGCAGGATGCAGCCTTAGCCTACAGGCTTTCAGCAAGGCACCCAAGTACTCCAGTTACCTCTTCGTGTTCTTCTCCAACAATTCTCCTGAAGGCGAACAGATACGCTATGCCATCTCTGACGATGGATTCAACTACCGTTCGCTCAATGACGGCAAACCCGTTGTGCTGAGTGACAGCATTGCTTTGAAGAAGAGTATCCGCGACCCGCATATCTTGCGTGCACAAGACGGCAAGACCTTTTATATGGTTCTCACTGATATGCGTAGCGATGAGGGTTGGCAGAGCAACGACGGATTGGTACTGATGAAGAGTACCGACCTCATCCACTGGCAACACACCGCTATCGACTTCCCCACACGCTTCCCCCATATGCCCGGTTTCGACAGGAAAAACCTGCATGCGGTATGGGCGCCACAGACCATCTGGGATCCAGAAGAGGGCAAATACCTTATTTATTATAGTATCGGTCGACACGATTGGGAATATCCCACCAACGACAAGAATCGCGATGGTAGTATCTTCATGCAACCTTACTTCCGCCTCTTCTACAGTTATGCCAATGAGGATTTCACCGATATCACAGAGCCTAAACTGCTCTTCGACTTCGGCAAGGGTAGCATCGACGGCGATATGGTATACGACAATGAGAGCAAGCAGTATGTGCTCTTCTTCAAGGATGAGGGTAGAAGTGTGATGAACCGCGGATGGCGCACTCGCCAAGGTGTGATGCGTGCCACCAGTCAGCACCCCACTGGCCCGTGGAAGGTGGAGTGGGCTCACTTGCAGAAACAGGGACAGTACCCCGTAGAGGGCAGTAGTGTATTCCCACTCATCACGCCCGACAAGAATACGGGTAAGCAGAAGTGGATTCTCATGTACGACTGCTATGTCAATGGTCACTATCAGTTCTGCGAGAGCACAGACCTCCAACATTTCCAGCATGTGTGCGACACACCTACCAAGGGCAATTTCACTCCCCGTCACGGTAGCGTCATACCCATCACCAAGCAGGAGCGTCAACGCCTTGAGAAGCAATTTGGATATTAGCCCCCCTAACCCCCGAGGGGGAATAAGAATGCAAAAAGTTCCATTATTAACAACACATCTCCCCTAACCCCCGAGGGGGGATAAGAATGACAAAAACTCAATTATTAACCATAAACACCTCTCTTATTCCCCCTCGGGGGATAGGGGGGCTATTAACACAATGAAAAAAATTATCACCCACCTCTTTGCACTGATGCTGACACTCAACATCAGCGCACAAATCACCGAATTCACTCCTGCCCAAACATGGCCTGACAACAATGGCCAGCACATCAATGCCCATGGAGGTAATCTCCTCAAAGTGGGTAAGGTATGGTATTGGTATGGCGAGAATCGTCCTTCCCGCGGTTTTACTACCGAGGCTGGTGTACGCCTGTATTCCAGTCGCGACCTGATGAACTGGACCGATGAGGGAGTTGCCCTTGCCAATGAAGTTGGCACACCCATCGAACCCGGATGTATCATCGAGCGCCCCAAGGTGGTTTACAACAAGAAGACAAAGAAGTATGTCATGCTCTTCCATCTCGAACTCAAAGGCCGTGGCTACGATGCCGCACAGGTAGGCTTTGCTGTGAGCGACACACCCAAGGGTCCGTTTAAGTTCCTCCGTGCCCTTCGTCCCAATGCAGGCAAGTGGCCCAACGACTTCAGTGAGGAAGACATCAAGACGGCTCAAGAACAAAATCCAAAGGACTACAAGGATTGGTGGACTCCCGAATGGCGCAAGGCTATCAGCAAGGGTATGTTCACGAGCCGAGACTTCAAGGGAGGACAGATGAGCCGTGACATGACCGTCTATATCGATGATGACGGCACAGCCTATCATCTCACAAGCAGTGAGGACAATCTCACGCTACACCTCAACGAACTCACACCCGACTTCCTCGACTTTACAGGTCGCTACATCCGTATCGCACCGGGTGGCCAGAACGAGGCTCCTACCCTTCTCAAGCACAACGGCACCTATTGGCTCATTGCCAGCGGATGCACGGGATGGGATCCCAACGAGGCGCGTATGTTCTCTGCCAAGAGTCTGTGGGGCCCTTGGAAACAGCATCCCACTCCCTTCCGTGGTCCCAATGCCAAGAAGACTTTTGGCGGACAGGGCACTTACATCTTCCAGCACAAGGGACAGTTCATCTTCATGGCTGATGTGTGGAATCCCCGACGCCTGAGTGACTCTCGCCACATCTGGCTCCCCATCGAGTTTGACGAAAGCGGAACACCCGTCATTCCCTGGAAGGACAGCTGGAAGTTCTGAGAAAAAACTTTGGAGAGATTGTCGACATTTATTATGATAGAGTGTAGACAGCACATTATCATCAGCAGATTAAAATGCCACCCTACAGCTCGCTTTTCAATGATTCGCTGCTGTAGGGTGGCTTTCAGTATTTACAGTTAAAGTAGTTTGTTATATATTCTCGCGTAAAGAAGAGAGTTAGCTTCTCACCCGGCCAATCAGTTCCTGGGGATACTGAGGCATGGCACCAGCCTGGGTGCAGACAAAGGCAGACACATCGACACCGATCTTGTGTGCCTCGGCAATGCTCTTGCCTGCGAGGATGGCAGCACAAAAACTGCCGGTAAAGCTGTCGCCAGCGCCCACCGTGTCAACCACATCAACCTTGGGAGTAGCCTCGAAATGAAGGTCATCCTCGGTAACGACATACGAGCCGTATGCACCACAGGTGAGAACCACCATCTGAAGTTCGTATTGGTGAAGGAGCTGACGCACCTGGTCCTCGAAGTCAACTGGCTGAAGCAAAGCCTCTGCCTCGCTCTTGGCCTCATTGATATCGCGGATGGGAGCGAGGTCAAACATCTTAGCCACCTTGACAATCTCCTCGTCGTTAATTTTCAGGACATTGCAACGTCTCAGGCTTTCCTCGATGATCTCCTTCGAGTACCATTCCTGGCGGAGGTTGATGTCGAACACCTTCAGGGTGCCCAGGGCAGGCATGGTCTCCAGGAACTTCTGGATGGTGGCACGGCTTACGGCTGTGCGCTGAGCCAGCGAACCGAAGCATACGGCACGTGCATTCTTGGCGATCTCCTCGATCTCGGGAGTCCAGGGAATGTTGTCGTAGGCCACACCCAGACAGATGTCGTACTGAGGTATGCCGTTGCCGGAGAGAGTCACCTGCACAGTACCTGTGGGGAAGTCCACGGTCTCAAGGTGAGTCTGGAGGTTGCGGGTGGAGAGTTTCTCCAGCACAAGCTTGCCATCCTCGTCATCGCCAATGGCCGACACGGCAATACCGTTCAGACCCAGCTGGCTGACATGATAGGCAAAGTTGGCAGGGGCACCGCCCAGTTTCTTACCGTCGGGGAGACAGTCGAAGAGAATCTCACCCAGTCCTACAATATAGTCTTTCATGTGTGTGTTAATTTTAGTAATGATTATTTGGTTGTTCTCCTGATTACTTCAGTTTGGGAATATAGCAGAAGAGGTATACTACACCGACAGCCATGCAGAGCACTGCACCTGCCTGACCCATGGCATCGCTGGCAACACCCATAGCCAAGGGGAAGATGGTGCCACCAAAGAGACCCATGATCATCAGGCCGCTCACCTCGTTCTGCTTCTGGGGCATAGCCTGCAGGGCATTGGCGAAGCACATCGAGAAGATGTTGCTGTTGCCGTAACCCACGAGGGCAATGCCGGCATAGAGCATCCACTGGTCCTGACCCACGAACATGCAGGCCATGGAGAGGGCCATGCAGATGGTGGAGATGATGAAGAAGGTGCGGGTCTTCAGCACACGCAGGAAGAACGAGCCGGTGAAGCAACCGATGGTACGGAAGATGAAGTAGAGCGAAGTGGCAAAGGCAGCCTCGTTGAGGGTCATGCCCAGACGCTCCATCAGGATCTTGGGAGCCGTGGTGTTGGTACCCACGTCGATACCCACATGGCACATGATGCCCAGGAAGGAGAGCAGCACAACGGGAGTGCCCAACAGCTTGAAGGCACCCACGAACTGCTGTCCGAGGCTCTGTGTGGAAGCCTCTGCCTGAGGCTCATCGATCTGCACACTGCCCAACACGGTAGTAGCGAGAGCACCCACCAGCAGGAAGATGGCAAAGAGGATACGCCAGTCATAGCCGAAGGAAGGGATGACAGCGGTTGCACCCCACATGGCCAGATAGGGAGCAATGAAGGAGGCAATGGCCTTGATGAACTGACCGAAAGTCAGCGTAGAGGCCAGGTTGCCACCACCCATCACACAGGTTACGAGAGGGTTGAGCGAAGTCTGCATCAGCGCATTACCGATACCCAGCAGCGAGAAGGCGCAGAGCATGATACCGAAGTTCTCGCCGAAGAGGGGCAGCAGCAGAGCCAGCACGGTAACCACGAGAGAGAGAAGTACGGTCTTCTTGCGTCCGATCTTGTTCATCAGCACACCCGTAGGCACACTGAAGATGAGGAACCAGAAGAATACGAGCGAGGGGAAGATATTGGCAACAGAGTCGGTCAGTTGCAGGTCTTCCTTAACATAGTTACTGGCAATTCCCACAAGGTCCACAAAACCCATGGCAAAGAAGCAGAACATCACACTGATGATAGCTATTTTGTTAGTTTTCATAAGATTTACTTTTTTGTAACAAATGTATTGCAGGCGGAGGCAGAATAGAGTGCATATCCGCACCGCAACACATTATTTGTTTTTGCTTAGTATTGTGACACCTTCACGTTGCTTACCTCTACGCCATCAGCATAGCTGTTGATAGACCAACAGTTCTTCTGCAGACCATAGATACGGCTTGTCATGCATCCTGTACCGTTTACGTACATTACAACAACTGAGTTGTCAGTATAGATATCAACATTGTAGGTATTATTCTCTGCAAATGGGAAGAAGTCACCATCAGCACCATCGATGAAACGATCTTCAACGCCATTACCCACATAATACTCAACACGACGGAGGTGCTTGTTCCACTCATCCCAATGTGGATTGTTGAACTTGAGAGTGACGAAGTCCTTGGCATCAGTGCCACGAGCGAACGACACCCCAAACTTATCATCCCTGTTAGCCAACTTCACTGTGAATGAGATATGGTTGTGATTGCCGAGGCGATTATAGAGAGTGTAGTTATCACCCTTTTCCATAACCTTAGCCTCTGACGTTTTCTTGTACTTTGCAGCGATAGCAGGAACCGCAGTCAAGTAGAGTGTACCATCCTCGTGCTGAGCCACCTTATGGCAAACAAGAGCACCAGACCACAGAGGTTCATTACCCTGACCTTCGCTTCCGTTGCCTACGTTTGCATTGTCGCCATCAGGACGCTCCGGACACCATCCCCAGATATAGCGGTTGTTACCATCAGAAGCAGTCTTGGCGGCATAGAAAGCGCGTGAGTCAAGACGGCCCTCTCGCACGTCTGGCCATTTAGGTCCATCATTAAACTGAGCCTTGAGGTCTTCCCATGAGTTACCCATCATATACTTAACCTTACGACTCCATACTGCGGATACACATTCGCTGTAAACCAAGTACCACTTGCCGTTCATTTCAAACACATCAGGACACTCGAGCATACGATCCCAAATCATCTTGATATTGCCAACGTGTTCCCAAGATTTCAAATCTGCCGACTTGAACTCGGCGAAGCAAGGATCACCGCCATAGAAAGGCTTGGTAGAGACAATCATGTGATACTCGTCGCCTACCATGAAAATCTGTGGATCGCGGAAGTCGTTGCCAGAGAGACCGTAGTCAGGCCCCTGAAGACGCCACAGGTTGTCACGGGTCCAGGTCTTCAGGTCGGATGATGTGGCACGCATCACAACCTGACGGTTGGCAGTTTTCTCACTCTCACCTGTATAATAGATGTAGTACAAACCACTCTTGGCATCGTATGTGCAGCAACCAGTACCCAGAATCGCATCCTGCTGGGTATCAAACTCGCCAACGCGAAGCCACTCTCCTTCAGACTTGTATGAAGCACCATCCTTGGTTGAAACAGCCCAATAGGGATGATAACGACCGGGAGCCTTCATCACATCAGGATACTCCTGCAGATACATAATCTTGAAATCGCCAGCCTGGGGATCAAAGAAAGGCATAGGATCACCGACGGTACCAAGCTGGGGCTTGTAGTAGGTTTGGAAGCCCTTCTCCTGCTGAGCATTGACGAATTGGGTTGTTCCTGCAAGGTCAACAGCGGGATCCCCATAGTTGTCGTCGCTACATGCTGTCAGCGCAAAGGCTGACAGCATCATAGCTGAATATAAAAATGTCTTTTTCATCTTGTTTTCTGTTTTTGCGTTTACTTAGAGAGGTAGTCAACAGCATTCTGCATGATCTGGTAGAGGTTCTCGTGCAGATTGAGCGTGTACTCGCTGGGTGAGTTCCAGTCGAAGAGACCTGAACCCAGACAGATGACACCGCCCTTACCGAACTCGCCCTGTGCATTCTTGAGCTCCCATGAAGAGACCTCGCAATTGCCAGGATTGCCACCAAGGGCACGACCGTTCATTGCAGCCTCCAGCTTAGTCTGGTCACCAAAGTATGGATCCCAGTCGAAGTGATACTGTGCGGTAGAGTTACAGATGGTGTAGCCTGGATCGAGTGTATAGATACCATTAGCATCAGGTCCCTTCTTCAGACCCTGCCACAGAGGATGCTCCGTATTGTAGGCGAAGAAGTGCCATGGGTCATCGCCCATCAAGTCGCTGCCCTCGGCATTGGGATCACCACCCCAGCAGTTGTTGGGAGTAGCATCCTCGTTAGGCATAGCCCCCAAAGCAACGGCATAGTTTACAGCTGCACGGCTGAGGATGAATCCGACACCGCGCTGATACAGCATCTTCATCACCTCAACAGCTTCCATAGCGCTCTTCTCGCTGTTCTTGAAGCCGGGGAAGTTGCCATAGATGCCTGTATGACGATGCCAAATGACAGCCTTAACCTTGTCCAGATTAATGTTGTTGTCGACGAGATCCTTCCATGAGACATACACGGCAGACTTCATGTTGCCAGTAAGCCACTTAGCAGCAACCTTCTCTTCGGTATTAAGTTCATCAACTCTTGCGGAGTTACCTACAACCAGAATCTCAGGCTCAGTAATGAGGACAATCTGCACGGTATATTCAGCAGAAGCTGAGTTGTCAACGACCTTCACCTTAACGGGGTTAGCAGGATCAGAGAAGTCGGCCTTCGAACCAGCAGGGATTGTGATGACAGCATCGTCCGTCAACTGAGCAGCAAAATTGGCATTGCTCAGATCTATGCCACTGGTGGCAGATACAGATACGGTGATAGTCTTATTCTCCTCGTCGATACTACCGGTAACACCCTCAAGGGTGAAGTTCAGGACACGTGCCTCATCGTTGCGCACCATCAACTGCCATGCACAGGAAATGGAACCATTGCTCAGCAGCAGAGCCTGATCGGCAGACATATTCAGATGATCGCCAACCTTGATATTACACTGTGCTCCATCTGAGTATTTGAGGGCAGTGACTACCATATCACTCTTGGCTGTATAATCCACAGGAACCTTGATCTTGGCAACACGCTTGATGGGGTCAATCTTGGCAACGAGGTCGTTGTTAAGCACAAATGAGGTTAATGTGCAGTCACCTGTGACATCAACACTTCCGGTATTGTCATCACATGATGCAAGGAATCCTCCTGCAACAGCGACCATGGCGATGGCTGCCGTCTTGAAGAATGAAAATATCTTGTTTTTCATATTTACTTTATATTATAAATTATGTATTCTCAGGGATTACCAGTCACCGACATTCTGCTCATACTTATTGTTCGAAGCAGCAATCTGCTCGTGTGGTACAGGCAGGTACTCATTCTTGTTGGCCGTGAAGTGACCGCTGGTCTGGAATGCCTGTCCATCATTCTTGTAGAAGTTGTTGATGGTCTCAGCAGCCTCGCCCCAACGAACCAGGTCAAAGAAGCGCTCACTCTCCATGGCCAACTCCAGACGACGTTCGGTCTTGATGGCTTTAATCAGATTCTCACCAGAGAGTGCGGCATAAGGCTTGACATTGTAGCGGACACGATACTTAGTGGCATAATCCGAGACGATACTGTTTGAGATCATACCTGCCGCACGGTTGCGAACCTGGTTGACGAGAGCAACTGCCTCGGCATCATGACCACCAATCTGTGCGAGTGCCTCGGCACGCATCAGCAAAACATCGGCATAACGGATGACAATGCGGTTCATGGATGATGCCCACTGGTTGTCAACATTGTAGAGATACTTGCCAACCAGGTCTGGATCAACATTCTGCTTGAGGGATACATTCCAGCCATAAACACCCTTGCCTGCACGGCTCCAGGTGTCGGTCTTGTCAATCATGAAGTTGGTGTTGAACATGTAGGGGGTTCCAGGAATACCAACAGTGATGAACAAACGGGGGTCTACAGTCATAGATGAACCTATCTCATAGCCACGTGAGTTTGCGGGAAGACCCTCTACAGTGGTAATGTATGCATCAACCAGAGTGTTAGAAGGCTTGTAGAAGTCACAGCCAGAGTTATGAACATCAGGAATACAGGGTACAATCAGACGGTTAGAGTAGTTGAGGTTGCCCCAATCGGTACCATCGTTCTGTGAATACTGGATAGCCCAAACGCTCTCAAGGCCATTCTCGTACTTTTCCTCAGGGCGGAAATTATTGTGCATATCAGCCTCAAGACCATAGCCCCCATAGTATTCCTGCAGATTCGTGTACTTAACTACATTCTCCAGATCTGCCTTGTTGATCCCGGAAATGCGGTTTGACTTAGGATCGTCCTGACGGTATGCCTTGTACAGATAAACCTTGGCAAGCAAAGCTGCTGCAGAAGCCTTGGCTGGGCGTCCCTTCTCTGCCTGAGTCATAGGCAGGTTCTCGACAGCAAACTCCAGATCATTGGCAATCTGCTGCCAGCCCTCGTCGTTGGAATACAAGGTGTTGCTGAGATTCTTGTAATCTTCCTCCGTCATGTTCAGTTTGTTGACAAAAGGAATCTTCTTGAACAGGCGTTTCAGCTGGAAGTGACCGTAGGCACGCAGGAACTTCATCTCGGCCGTACGCTGCTGAATGACGGTGCTGGACTGATCGGCTGTTGAGAGAACATCCAGCGAACGGTTTACACGTGAAAGATACTTGTACATACGTGTCCAGATGTCGTTGAAGATCCAGTCTGTAGTGTGTACATTGGTGCCCAGTGACAAATCCAGGAACTTACCTGCATCCGAAGGACCACCACCTGCGATGTAAGCATCGTCAGAACGTGAGTCATAGTTCCACAGTGAGAAAGATGAGTTCATATCTTCGATGGTAACCAGACCTGCGTATGCCGAGATAATTAGATTATCAATATATTTTGGATTGGTAACCTGGGTATCGTCCATAGTTCCCTGTGGCTTCTGATCATTCAGGAAATCTGAACATGAGGTCAGACCCATAGTAGCCAGCAAGCCGAAGGCTGAAGCCTTTAGGCCTAACTTATATATATTTTTGATTGTCTTCATATCAAATATACTTGAAAATCTATGTTTAGAAAGAAACATTAACACCAAAAGTGAAGTTCATAGGAATGGGGTAGTTGAAACCACCGGGATTCTCAGGATCCACGCCACTGAACTTGTTGCTCTTGACAGTGAGCAGGTTCTGGCCTGAAACGTAAGCACGTACACGTGAGAGGTGAAGCTTCTCCACAAACTTCTCCGGAGCATTGTAACCAATCTGAAGGGTACGAAGCTTTGCGTACGAACCATTCTCGACGTAGTATGAAGACATGTCGCTCTCATGGTTGCGGTCAACCGTTGTCAGTGCAGGGATGTTGCTGTCGTTGTTGGAAGGTGTCCAGGCATCCAGCACACGGTCACCCTTGTTCAGATAGTTCAGGTTTGCACCATCCTTCTGTGTTACCCAGAAGTCCGTCTGGCACTTGGTGTCGTATGTGATAACATCCACGCCAGCCACACCCTGCCAGAACATGGTCAGATCCCAGTTCTTATACTGCAGATAGATATTCAGACCCCAGTTGAATGCAGGTGTCGGGTCAAAGATCCAGTCACGGTCTGCCTCGGTAATCTTGCCGTCAGGCTTACCCGTCAGCTTGCCATTCTCGTCATAGCCATTGATATCCTTGTAGCGGATACGTCCAAGGGCAGCACCCTCTTGATAGGCATGGTTGTCAATCTCCTCCTGGCTCTTGAAGATGCCATCATAGATGTAACCAACCTGTGAACCCATAGCACGACCGACAACGCTCATCACGCCGTTACCACCGAAGGTACCCTTGGCTGCTACGGTCTCGGGCAATTTGGTAATCTTGTTGCGATAGGTGCCGATGTTACCATTGATGTCCATCGAGAAGTCCTTGAAGGTGTGGCGGTAGCCCAGTGAGAACTCAAAACCGCGGTTCTGCATAGAACCAGCATTTGTCCACTGTACGGCACCCTCACCCATTGCACCATAGCCATCCATCAGGACAAGGATGTCGCGAGTCTTCTTGTCGTACCAGTCAAAGCTACCATACAGGTCCTGTCGGAGGAAGGCGAAGTCAAGACCGACATTGTGCTGGGTAGTTGTCTCCCACTTGATGTCCTCATTGCCCATCTGGGTGCGGATGAAACCACTGTTCAGGTTATAGCCACCATTGCAGCCCGTGATGTCATAGACAGTACCTGCAGCACCTGAACCCCAGAGACCGGTTGAGACCTGCTTCTGATACAAGGTGTAACGTGCGGTATTGCTGATTTCCGAGTTACCGGTCATACCCCAAGAGTAGCGAAGCTTCAGATCATCCAGCCAGTTGAGGTTCTTGTCTTTGATGAACTTCTCCTCCGTGATGCGCCAACCGGCAGACAATGAAGGGAAGTTACCCCACTTGTTGTTGTTACCGAAACGGCTTGAACCATCACGGCGAATGGTGAATGATGCCAGGTAACGCTCATCGTAGGTGTAGTTGGCCTTGCCAAAGAATGAAACCAAAGAGAAACCATCGGCAGAACCCTTTGCTTCCTGCTCACCTGAACCTGAGTTGGGCCACATGTAATCTGTATTGAAGATATCGTAGCCATATCGCTTGGCACTCAGCCAGTCATAGTTCTGACGGTTAACCTCCATACCAGCCATCACGTCAAAGCGGTGCTCCTTGATCTCGTGGTTATAGCTTGCAACGGCATTCCACATCCAGCGCATCCAGTGTTCCTGCTTGCGCTCAACGGCAGACTTGTCGGCAGGTCTCTCCACCTTACCGTTTGCTATAGGATAAGTATAGAAGTTCTGCTTCTTCTGTGAATAGTCCAGACCAATGGTAGAACGGAGATTCAGGCCCTTGTAGGGATTCAGATTGACATGCACGTCACCAAACGTACGCCACATGTGATAGCGGTTGTCCTTGGTATTGTGAAGAATACTGACGGGGTTTTCACGCTCTGAATATGCACCCAGGGTCTGTGCATACTCACCATTCTCTGCATAGATAGGATAGTTGGGGTTGAACTGCAAGGCATTTGAGATAATATTGCCAGGAGCCTCAACACCATCCGTATAGTTCATGTTGAGGTTCTCACCAATAGTCAGTGCACCATTGAAGAACTTGTATTCTGTATTGGCACGACCAGAGAAACGCTCGAAATCGGTAGTTTTGATAGTACCGTTGTTGTTGAAATATCCAAATGAGAAGAATGAACTGCCCTTGTCCGAGCCATTGCTGATTGAAACGTTATAGTTCTGCACACTGCCAGTACGGGTAACCTCGTCAAACCAATCTGTGTCACCAGCACGTACCGTACACTCAGGATCCAGATAGGGATTCATGGAAAGAGACGTAAGGACAGGAGTTCCGTTTGCATCATATTTCCAGTCGAAATGATAACCAAGGTTGTTCTTGTTGGGATCGTTGGGAGTACCGGTGCCATAAATCATATCGTTCATGTTGGCGCGCCAGAAAGCTTCGCCGAACTGATAGGCATTCAGTGTCTTGGTGCGATTAGCATAGAAAGATGCAGAAGCGGTAGCGTCGAAGTCAACCTTCAACACTCCATCCTTGCCCTTCTTGGTGGTGATAATGATGACACCGTTTGCTGCACGAGCACCATAAATGGAAGCTGAGGCCGCATCCTTCAGAATCTGAATGCTCTCAATATCGCTACCATTCAGTTCGTGCATACCTGCCTTTGTGGGAACACCATCGATGATATACAGAGGGTCGTTATCATTCAGAGTGCCGATACCGCGAATTCGTACAGTAGCAGCACCTGATGGCGAACCGTCAGCACTGATGTTCATGCCGGGCACACGTCCCTGCAATGCCTTCATGGGGTTATTCTCGTTGACGGTCTTGAGGTCACTGACATTGACAACACCCACTGCACCCGTCAGGTCGGCCTTGCGCTGCACCTGGTAACCGGTTACGACCATTTCCTCCATGAGCTTGCTGTCCTCGCCCATTTCGATGTACATCTCTTCCTTGGCTTCCAGCTCCTGTGTAGCGTAGCCAACGCAGCTGATGCTGATCTTGGCGCCCTTCTTGACCGTCAGGGTGAACTTGCCATCGATGTCAGTGATGGTACCGTTCTGGGTACCGACTTCCATGACTCTGGCGCCTATCACGGACTCGTCGAACGTCTTGTCCATGACAGTACCGTTCACCTTGATGGTCTGTGCCAGGGACGACACGGAGATCATCAACAGTGCAAATAAACTAAAAAGAAAGTTCTTCATAGCATTACTTGTTTTTGGATTTGTGATTTTTTGATTATTTAGGGTTAAAACTCCTTACTTCTCCACACTGATGCGGTCGAACTTGCTCTTGGGGAATGCCAGCGAAGTCAGGCATACCTCGCCATCGTTGGCAAAGGCCTCGACACTACACTTGTCGATGAAGAGGCGCAGGCTCGTGATCTTGTTGCGCACGGGGGCTACGGCAGGTACGGCAAACTCCTGGCTGAACCCGGTCAGACCGCTCTTGCTGCGGTCGGCGGTCAGTGTCATGGCCTTCTCGTCATAAACGATGCGGAACTCCTCACCCTCCATATTAGAGAGGACGATGGTGCAGCTGCCCTTGATCTTCACCTCATGGTCAAGTCCCTTGCCGGTGTACTCAGGACTGGGACGGCTACCCAGATAGAGCTTCTTGTCGGCACCTGTATAGAGGAAAGGCTCGCGACAGATGCTGTTGGCAGAGCGGAACTGCATGGTGGGCACATTGTTGGCATACTGCCAGTTGCTCATCCAGGCTATCATGGTGTGACGGCCGTCGGGGGCATTCGAGAAGCTGACGGTGGCATAGTGATCCTTGCCGTAGTCCTGCCACAGGGCCTTGCCGCCCTGGTAGCGAGCCTCATCATCGACAGTAAACTTGTGTCCGTCGAAGTCACCGATGAAATACTGTGTGGCGCTGCCACCTGCAGGGCCACCGGGATTGATGTTGCAGATGAGCACCCATTTCTCCTGGCCCTTCATTTTGCCGTTCTCTATCTTCAGCTTCATCAGGTCGGGGCACTCCCACACGCCTTCGTGGCCACCCAGCTCCTTGCCGAAGCGGCTTTCCTCAGTCCAGTCCTTCATATTGGGCGATGAGAAGAGACGCATCTCCTGACCTGCGCTCATGATGAGTGCCCAGCGCTGTGTCTCCTCCATCCAGAACATATTGGGGTCGCGGAAGTCGGCGATCTCGGCGGTCAGCACGGGATTGCCCTCATAGATATGGAAGGTATTGCCATTGTCCAGCGAGTAGGCGATGCTCTGCGACTGGATGTCGTGTCCCCAGGGGGTCTGGATGCACTGGGTGTACATGGCGATGACGGCATCCTTGCCGAAACCGGCAGTGTTGTTGTGGTCCACGATGCAGGAACCCGAGAAGATGGTACCGTTGGCATCGGGACGGATGGCATCGGGACGGTGCTCCCAGTGGATGAGGTCCCGGCTGACGCTGTGCGCCCAGGTCATATTGTTCCACATGCTTCCATAAGGACCATACTGATAATAAAGGTGCCACTCGCCGTCCTTGTAGAACATGCCGTTGGGATCGTTCATCCAGGCGTAGGAGGGGGTGTGGTGGAACTCGGGACGGAACTTCTCGCGATTGCTGGTATCGAAGGTATTCGAGAGTTTCATCTCGTGCAGACAGATCTCTGTACCCACACCACCGCGATTGCTGCGATCGATGTTGATATGGGTGAAGATATCAAGGTGCTTTCCACGAAACTCATCCAGTTCGAAAGGTACGTAGTAGTCGATCTTGGAAAGAGCCAGGCGTACATTCAACTGGCGTTGCTGCACGTTGTCCACGACGATACGGAGCTGCGATTCCGGAGCAGCCTCCTCAATGGGCAGCAGCAGGTACTTCTCCTTCGTCTCGGGCGCGATACGAATCAGGTGATTGTCGCCCGCCAGCTGCATGATCTTCATCTGTGCCATGGACGGCACGGAGAGCATCAGTGCAATCACACTAAAAAAAAAGTTCTTCATAGCATTACTTGTTTTTGGGGTTGTTTTCATTATGTTTTGTTTTTAGTTGTTCTCGTTCCACCTTTCGCAGCGAGGTGCTTCCGTCTGTGTTGGTCGGCAATCTTGCCGGAGCATCGTCTGCATCTTCACATTCCAAAACTTTCTTCTTACCCAAAAACCAATTCCTACTGAATTCTGATACTACTAACTAACAATCCATTTTTCATTCATGGCGAGCATGACGAAATCGCTTCGGCATACCCGCCCATGTAAACCGTATTTCAAACAATAACATCAGGAGAATCGTCCTTCCGATTTCCGCTTGCAAAGGTAGGCATAGCAGACTTATACACATTAAAAAAATGTTGCATCGACTTGTAAAAATCTGTCGATGCAACATTTTTTGCCCTTTTTGTAACATTTTTGCCGATTATTCCGGCAAAAAGCGTCCTTTCCCGGTAGCGGTTCACTTCCCCGAAGGTGCCTTTCCGTAGTAGTCCTTATAGCATTTCGTGAAGTAGGAGGGGGCAGAGAACCCCACCTTGTAGGCCACCTCCGAGATGCTCAGCGAGGCATCCTCGAGCAGAACCTTGGCTCGTTTCAGTCTTTCCTCGCGGATGATCTCCACGGGGGTCTTGCCCGTCATGGTCTTCACCTTGCGATAGAGCTGCACGCGGGAGAGGCAGAGCTCCGCACCCACATCCTCCACCGAGAGGCTGGGGTCGCTGATATGGTCATCGACATACTGCAGGAACCTGTCCACAAAGCGGTTCTCCTCGCACCGTCTCTCGGGTGTCGTCGCTTCGGGTGTCTCATTAGCCCTGGCCTGGAGATCCCCGTTCGCCGTGTCGGCAATGGCTGTCCTCTGTCCATTCATGGCCGAGGCCTTCAGTGTCTCCGTCAGGTCCAGCAGCTGGTCGCGCTGCTCTTCCAGCTCGTCGCGCTGGTGCTCCACCTTGGCCTTCTCCTCGTTCAGCTCCTCATTCTTCCGGCGCAACTTCTCGTTCAGGTTGCGCTTCAGGCGATAGGCCCTGACCGTCAGGATGGTGAAAAGGCTCAGGACGAGCGTCATGCCGATGATGCCGAAAAGGATGAAGCGCTGGGTGTCGAGCTGCCCCAGGATGCTGTCCACACGCGCGTGCATGCGTTTTATATAATGTATCTGGTTTTCCACCTCCTTGTACTGCATCAGCAGCACACGGGCATTGGCCTGCGTCACCATGCTCGTCTCCAGCATCGTCTCTTTCTCATAACTGTTGCCGTTCAAGATGTTCAGTGCCAGCTCCATCAACTCGTCGCCATGGGTGGGATAGATGGTCGAGACCGTGAGCACCCCGTCGCGCACCTTCTCTATGCCACCGCCTGGGGTGGGCAGGGCATCCACGCCCAGGTAGAGTATCTTCGAGAGGCTGATATGGCTGACTTCGGGATGAATCTGCACGAATTTCTCCAGCGTCTTGCGAGCTCCCACCGCCATGCGGTCATTGCCGCCGAAGATGCAGTCTATCTGCGGCCCCTCCTGCACCACCCCGTCACGCAAGGGATAGAGTTGGTCTAGGATCTGCTGCATGGCCACCTCGCCCGAGGGCTGTTTCCAGTCACCCTCGGCATAGCCCACAATGTGCATGTCGGGATACCTCCGCAAGGCATCATTGAAACCCTTGTGACGGTCAATAGCCGGCGATGAGTTGTGCTCGCCCGCTATCTCCACGATATTGCCGTGTCCCCCCATCTGACCGGCGGCGTATTCGGCCATCATCTGCCCGATAAGGTAGTTGTCTGCACCCATGAAGGCGGTATAGTTGTCGGCACCGCTCTTGCGGTCGAACAGGATCACGGGTATGTTCCTGTCCACGGCTATGGAGATGGCATCACTCAGGTTGCCCGTCTGCTGGGGCGAGACGATCAGCAAATCGACATTCATGTCCACCAGCTCCTGAATCTGCTTGCGCTGCTGCTCAATGTTATCGTCGGCAGAGCGCATCACCAGGCTCACACCCTCATTGAAATAGGTGGACTGCTCCAGCTCGGAGTTCAGCTTGCTGCGCCAGGAATCCTCCGAGCATTGCGACACACCTATCAGATAATGCTTCTTGGCATCGGCACAAGACAAAAACAGCATAGCCATACACATCAGCAGTACGGCAACAGATGACAAAGACAAGACTGATTTCTTGATAAAACGGGCTATCATAGGCTTCAGAATATTTTCTCGATACAAAGATACACTCATTTCGGGCTTCAAACGACAAAATCACGATTTTTTTACAAAAAAAGCCCAAATTGACCATCAGCAATGACAACAGCGCGCCTTTTACGAGCCGTAAGCCCCGAGAGAGTATAGAGACCCTAGAATACCTAAACAAAGCGGAAGGCCATCACTAGCCCTCCGCTTCTATACAGTAATCTTACTCCCCTCTCGGGGAGTTGGGGGCTGCCTTACATCATGCCACCCATGCCGCCCATGCCGGGAGCTGCCATAGGCATCTCGGGCTTGTCCTCCTTGGCATCGCAGATGACGCACTCGGTGGTGAGGAACATGCCGGCGATAGAGGCTGCGTTTTCCAGAGCTACGCGGGTCACCTTGGCGGGATCGATGATACCTGAGGCTTTCATGTTCTCGTACTTGTCCTCGCGGGCATTGTAGCCATAGTCGCCCTCGCCATTGCGTACCTCATTGACCACTACACTACCCTCGCCTCCGGCATTGCCTACGATCTGGCGGAGGGGCTCCTCGATGGCACGGCGTACGATCTGGATACCGGTGGTCTCATCGCTGTTGGCACCGGTCATGCCCTCCAGTGCCTTCTGAGCACGGATGTAGGCTACACCACCGCCAGGGATGATACCCTCCTCGATGGCTGCACGGGTGGCACAGAGTGCATCGTCCACGCGGTCCTTCTTCTCCTTCATCTCCACCTCGCTGGGAGCACCTACATAGAGCACAGCCACACCGCCTGCCAGCTTGGCCAGACGCTCCTGCAGCTTCTCCTTGTCGTACTCGCTCTTGGTGTTGGCTATCTCATTTTTGATCTGGTTGACACGATCCTCGATGAGCTGCTTGTCGCCACGACCATTGACGATGGTGGTGTTGTCCTTGCTCACAGTGACCTTGTCGCAGGTACCGAGCATCTCGATGGTGGCCTGCTCGAGCTTGAGACCGGTGTCCTCGCTGATGACGAGACCGCCGGTGAGGACTGCGATGTCCTGCAGCATGGCCTTGCGACGATCGCCAAAGCCGGGAGCCTTGACAGCACAGATCTTGAGCTGACCACGGAGGCGGTTGACTACCAGGGTGGTGAGTGCCTCACTGTCCACATCCTCGGCGATGACGAGCAGGGGACGGCCGCTCTGTACGGCGGGCTCGAGGATGGGGAGGAAGTCCTTGAGGTTGGATATCTTCTTGTCGTAGATGAGGATGTAGGGGTTCTCCATCTGGCACTCCATCTTCTCGGTGTTGGTCACGAAGTAGGCTGAGAGGTAGCCACGGTCGAACTGCATGCCCTCTACCACGCCGATGGTGGTGTCGCGGCCCTTGGCCTCCTCGATGGTGATGACACCGTCCTTGCTGACCTTCTGCATGGCATCTGCCAGGAGCTTGCCGATCTCAGGATCGTTGTTGGCGCTGACAGTAGCCACCTGCTCTATCTTCTGATAGTCGTCGCCCACCTGCTCAGCCTGTGCCTTGATGTTGGCCACTACGGCGCTGACAGCCTTGTCGATACCGCGCTTGAGGTCCATAGGATTAGCACCGGCAGCAACATTCTTCAAACCCTCACGCACGATAGCCTGAGCCAGCACGGTAGCAGTGGTAGTACCATCACCAGCATCGTCACCGGTCTTGCTTGCCACGCTCTTTACAAGCTGTGCACCTGCATTCTGGAAGGGATCAGCGAGCTCCACCTCCTTAGCAACGGTTACACCGTCCTTAGTGATGTGGGGTGCGCCAAACTTCTTCTCGATAATCACATTACGGCCCTTAGGACCGAGAGTTACCTTCACTGCATTTGCGAGGCTATCAACGCCCTGCTTCATGAGCTCGCGTGCCTCTATGTTGAATTTAATATCTTTTGCCATTGTATTTGTACTTTAAGTTTATTACTTTCACATTTCACTTGCTTTGCATCAGCACAGCACTGCTACTACATCGCTCTGGCGCATTACAAGGTACTTCTTGCCTTCGTGCTCCAGTTCTGTGCCGGCATACTTGCCATAGAGAACGAGGTCACCCTCCTTAAGGATCATCTCCTCATCCTTTGTACCCTGACCCACTGCTACTACAGTACCCTGAAGGGGCTTCTCCTTTGCAGTGTCGGGAATGATGATACCACCAATAGTCTTTGTCTCTGCAGGTGCGGGCTCAATAAGCACGCGGTCTGCCAATGGTTTGATTGTCATAATTTTTTTTCTTTTTATGTTGTTAAATCGTATTTCTATTCACAAGAGCATAAATAACAATGCCCATCTGCTATGAGTATATGCCAATATCGTGCCAAATGTCAAAATGGCAGAGAAAAAATTGGCAGAATGGCAGATTTTAACTAATTTTGTACTACCAAAACAAGAATAACCCCTTTAACAAGGGACTAATATACCTATAATGAACAAGGAATTGATTGGCAAAATACCCCGACGAGCATTGAGCTACCTGCTGATATTCTGTATCGTATTTACGGTTACCTGCCATCTCCCATACAATCCATACTCTCTCTTCACACGCGAGTTTATGATAGTAGCCAACTCGTCGCTTTTTACGCTTCTGGTATGGCTCACGGCTCGATTGGCCAAGACGGAACGCACAGCTCTTGGCGTGCTATTTACGGCCGTTTTCATTTTCTTCTTCAATACCGGTATAGACGGGCGCTTTGTACTCGACGACGATATCACCATCTACCTTGCATCACAGTGTATGGTGCCTTTCTTCATTGCTCAGTTCAAGCGTATCCGCAAGAAGAACTTTTCGCGTGGCTACTTCCTGATGTTTCTGATGGGTGTGTTCTGCAGTTATACCCACAATGGTGTGGCTATACCCCTTTGTGCCACCTTCTTGTGGCTCACCTGGCGCTACCGAGAAGATTTCTTCAAGTTGGCTTGCTGGCCTATGGTTATTGGTTTCCTTATCGGCACCAGTGTGAGTATGGTTACCGCCACAGATAGTCTGTACACCCATCCCGACAATTTCCTCAACATCAGCGCCACCACCTGGAAGGGACTCTCCACACTTTGGAACACGAAGGTATTCCTTACCAGTGTCATTGTGACAGCCTACCTCTTCAACACCCAGGGGGGGCGCGCCCTGATACGCCACATCGCACGCCGTCACTACATCATTACGGCTTGTCTCATATTCTCTTTCATCTCTCTTCCCCTTGCACCTCTTGGCATTCAGAATGCCGTTACCGGTGTATGTTTCTTCAGTATGTTCTGGCTTCTATTTATCGCCAAATACATGTTGCAGAAATATACTGGAATAAAGATATGATTAAGGGGAAATTGAATTTACTCAACTTCCGCAAGCTCTAGTTTAAAGAGAGTTGATAGAAGATCTTCAGCAGACGAGCCAGTAACGGGCAAGCCGAGCGAGCGAGAGTTAGCGGACGATAGGGAAAAAATCCTTAAAAGACAATTGGACACATCGTATTACGAGTATACAAGCAAAGAACGCAAGCTACGAGAAGTGTAACCTGCGTTCTTTTTTATTTTAACTTTATAACCTATTGAGCAGAAATGTTCTTCTGGGCTATTAGGCTGGGGATTAGCGACGGCCACCACCGCCACCCATGGCGCCTCCCATACCTCCGCCGAAGCCACCGCCTCCGCCGAAGCCACCCATACGGGCACCACCGCCACCTTGCATACCGCCACGCTGGCCACCACGACCGGTAGAGCGACCACCGAACTTGTTGAAACGGAAGTTGGCTGTGAGCATATAGTAGCTACTGATCATCTCGCTGTAAGAATCGCTACTTGAGGTAGCACCTACATTACGGTTGATATCATCGCGCTGGTTCAGAATATCGACTGCACGGAGGGTGAGGGTGAGAGCCTTGCCCTTGAGGAAGCGATAGCTTACCTGTGCATTCCAGATCCACTTATCGGTGTTGGCAGTTGCACTGCTATAACCACGACGGCTGTTCTCTGTTACATCGGTGCTGAATGACAGACCGAAGGGAGCCGAAACAGTTGCGTTCACACCGTAACCGAAGTTCCATGTATCCATGTTCCTTGCATTGGGGTTGGTGCTTCGGTTAGCATTGTAGCGTACATTGGCATTACCACGAGCCTCCATATCCCAGTCGGTCTGAGTACGATAACGATAGGTCAAGGTGAAACGATCCTGTGAACTGAGAGTATTGGTACGGGTGCGTACGGTCTCCTGCTCCTTGCTGTTGTACTGGTAACCGATATTGTTGTTGAAGTTACCGGTCAGCGAGTTGCTGATACGCCAACGCTTCTTGGGACCGAGAGGAGTGTTGAAGGTATAGGTAGCGCTACCGCTCCAGTTACCATTCACATTCACGGGCTTTGATACACGACCACCAGTGTCCTCATTGTACTCTGTACGCTGTGCCGTACTGTTCTGAGTGACACGGTACTGGAAGTTCACACTATTGGTACGACCCGTAGTCTGCTGGTTGCGACTATAGTCTGCATTGATATTCTGTGAATATGAAGGCTTCAAGTCGGGGTTACCGTAGCGGATATTCAAGGGGTCGGTGTCGGAGATGATACCATCTACCAAGTCGTTGATACTGGGCTGACTGGTACTACCACTATAGCGGAAGTTGATAGTCTCCTGACGGGTAATCATGTAACGGAAGTTGATAGAGGGAGAAGCGTTGACGATGGTACGCTGTGTATGCGTATTCTGCTTCGTACCCCATACATCACCCGAGCGACCTCTTACATTGTCGGTCTTGGTGTACTGAGGCTGGATGCTTCCACCCACGGTCAACTGATACTTCGTACGGTTGATGCGCACCTGCAGGTTTGCATTCTGGTTGAAATTGAGGTTCTTGGTGTAACCTACCTGCAGAGTATCGTCTCTCACGAATTGTGAGTTGTAATAGCGATCGTAGTTGTC
Organism: Bacteroidaceae bacterium; assembly: GCA_045629325.1. Classification (GTDB taxonomy): domain Bacteria; phylum Bacteroidota; class Bacteroidia; order Bacteroidales; family Bacteroidaceae; genus Physcousia. The sequence goes on from JAZQQX010000065.1 coordinate 47,418, forward strand.
GATGTTGATGCCATCCTCACCGAAAGGAGGATATACGAGATGGCCCATATCATCGTAGAAGTTGTCGTAGATAGCACGGATGTTGCGCTTGTTGTCCTGATAGCGGAAGTTAGCATTGTAGCTCAACTGCAGATAGATCTGGTTGGCCAGAGGTTCTGAATAGCTGAACTGTGTCTGGATGCTGTAGTTCGTATTAGGATTGTGGTTGTACTGTATCTTGTGGTAGATAGAGTCGTCAATAGCCTCATCAGCATAGACTGGACGGCCTCTATCGTCATATACAGGTTTACCATCCAGCAAGAGCTGGCGATATACGCTCTGGAGGTAGTCGGTCTGGCTGTAGTTGTCACCCTCGCTGGCGCTGTGACCATAGCTACCATTGACATTCAAGGTTACATTTCGTCCCTGCTTAGCCAGACGCTTGTTGATCTGAGTGTTGACACTACCGCTGAGATTGTTGTTCTTGTTTGAACTAGTACTTATACGGTGGTTGATACCGATGTTGTACTTTTCCTCCAACTGTTGCCAGATGTCCACTACATGATCTGCATGGTAGAACTCATCGTTGAGCTCGAAGGGATTCATGCCACTCACGGCATCTCTCTCAAACTGAGCACTCTCGTTCCTGTTGCCACTACCTGTATGACGGTAAGAGAACTCAGGACGAACCAAGATGTTCCAGCTACTGTCGGGACGGAACTCCATACGATACTGGAAGTTCACACCCTTATTGTTGTTGTGGTTGCTACTACGGCTACTGTTGAACTTGGCCGTGGTCAACTCGAAGTTCTGACTGTCGGTCCAGCTTGAGCTCTTACCCTGGCTGAAGTTACCGGTGACACTACCGTTCAACTCGTATTTCTCCTGCTCGTAGTTCATCGTGAAACCACTGCTCTGCGAGTTGGTCTTACCGTTACCGCTATTGTTGTTACCATTGCCCACAACGCTGAACTTCTGGTCACCCTTGAAGTAGTTGGTGTTGAGACGGCCCGTGTAGCGGTTGTGTGTACCATAACCGGCTTCCACATTACCAAACCAACCCTTCTTACGGTCCTCCTTGATGATCACATCCAGTACGGTACGCTCCTCACCATCGTCGATACCAGTGATACGGGCACGGTCGCTCTTCTTATCGTAGGCCTTCACCTGCTTCACGATTTCAGCAGGCAAGTTCTTCAGGATCATATCACGGTCGTTGCCAAAGAACTCCTTACCATCCACGAGGAACTGGCTTACCTTCTTACCGTTGAACACATAGTTACCATCGTCGTCGATGATGATACCGGGCAGACGCTTGATAAGGTCTTCCACCACAGCACCCTCAGGCAACTTAAACGCATCGGCATTGTAAACCACGGTGTCGTCCACAATCGTCATCTCGGGCAACTGGCCGACAACCTCCACCTCCTTCATGATGGCAGAATTTTCCTTGAGCAATACATCCTGCACCTTGAAGTTACCGCTCTTCTTGGGAAGGTTGATCACAAAACTCTGAGCCTTGTAACCAATCATAGATACGGTGACACGATACTGACCAGATGCCACCTCACGGAGCAAGAACTGACCATTGTCATTACATACGGTAGCGGCTACGAGCACACTATCCATACGGGCCAACTTCACCTGCGTACCAGGCAGGGGCTTCAGTTCCTCATTGTCATACACAGTACCACGGATATTGATCTTAGCCTCCTTTCCGAGAGCCTGCTCCAATGCATTACGAGCAGCCGACGAAGGAGCGGTGGTAGTGGTGGTCTTCGTATTCGTATTTTGAGCTTGTATATGACAAGCGCTTGCAAAAAGTATAACGAGCAGCAATAAGTGTTGCAGGGTGTGTTTCATAAGTTTTTAAAGCATGCTTAGGAAGGACTTTCGTCGCTTCGAGTGGGTAAATTTGCAAATTATGTAAAAAAAACAATTGTCTTTCTGCTATTTACGACACCTCAATTTTGAGAAGGTTTAAGAGTCCTTTGCTTTTTTTTCATTTTTTATACTCTAAGTCTCTCAAAGAAGAGCCTAACCAGTCTCCTTCAATATGATAACAGACACGCAGAGCAGGCTCAAAAATGGACCCAGGTTAACTTTCATGTGGATTTTATTTTCAAAAGTTAACTTTGTATAATACTGAATTACAACAAATTAGACAAGATAGGTTATTTATAGGGACTTTTCCCTCACGAAACCCCTATATCGTGCGCACGATAAGGAGTTTATAGAAACAAAACACCATAAAAGTAACAAATCCTATCTAAGTTTCTAATATACAGAAGCTTACAAAGTTATCTTTTTCTTCAAAAGTTCATTTAGAAACTAACTCAATGGAAATCGTCCTGTATACTGACCATATTCGTCATACGCGTGACGAAGCTTAGTCATTAGTAATGACGAGGCCGAGTCATAAGCATGACGAAGGCAGGCCACCTGAGGGCCTTCTGAAACACACCTAAGGCCACTTTGAAAGAGACACTGATGCCCACTCTGAAAGAAAAAACCGCTCAACAAAAAAGCTTGCTGAGCGGTTTCAAAGTATCCATTACAGAATTATTTCAACTCAAAGGTCAGACTCTGATTGTTGACGGCAGCCTTGAACTGTCCTGGCTCGAGTACCCACTGGAGGTCTTCGTTGACGAAGGAGAGTTCCGAGGGATGTATGCTGAGGGTAACAGTCTTGGTCTCATGAGGATTGAGCGTAACCTTATCGAAGGCACGAAGGCGCTTCACATCGGGAGTGAGAGTGGCTACGAGATCGCTGACGAAGAGCAGGATAGGCTCTTTGACCAGACGATTGGAATTGTTGGTAACATCAACCGTGAAGGTGATGACATCATCAGCCGCATATTTCAGTCCACCAGCCGAACGAGGGGTATAACCTTTGGTCAGAGTGGCAGACCCCTGAGATGCAGGCAGATGAGCCAAGCGAAGGTTGGCATACTTCACATCCGAATAGCTCAAACCATAACCAAAGGGCCACTGAATGGGCGTATTGGCGCTATAGTTGTATGCACCGTCCATGGTCTCCACATACTCACAAGGCTTACAGTCGTAGGTGATGAACGAACCATGATGCTTGGGATATGTGTAGGGCATACGCGCTGAGAAGTTGGCATCGCCGGCAAGCAGATTGGCTAGAGCATCGCCACCATAGTTGCTGGGCAAGAAGGTGTGAACGATAGCCGTAGCAAGAGGTTCAATATCGTTGATCAAACGAGGGCGTCCTTCATTGAGAACCAGTACGATAGGTTTGCCAGTCTTGGCAAGGGTCTGCACGAGTTCGCGCTGATTGGGAGAGAGGGTGAGATCATCGATATTACCAGGAGTCTCACAGTAGCTATTCTCACCGATACAACATACGATGACATCGGCACGCGCAATCTTATCACCCGTGGACTGACCATTGGCAATGAGAACCTCGGGTACTTGCTCATCGAGCTGGAAGTTGCGATTATTGTACTTCACCATCTCGCTGAACTCCACATTGTCCTTACCGAACTTCTCTGCCAAAGCCTCATAGAAACTATGATACTTACCTATCTGGCGAGCCACCTCATCGGTGCGATCACCCTGCCAGGTGTAGCTCCAACCACCATTCATGGGGCGGAAATTATTGGCATTGGGACCACACACGAAGATCTTCGTGCCCTGCTTCAGGGGAAGAAGAGCCTCACCACGAGGTTTACCATTCTTGAGCAGTACCATGCACTCCTCTGCCATCTGTACCGCTTCCTTGGCAAACTGATCACATGCAAAGTCGGGATACATCTCAACCAAGGTCTTGGGAGCTTTCTTTGAACCCTTCGAAGCCTTTGCGCTCTTCTTAACATCTCCATAGGGTATGTTCCAAGTCTTCTCATCCATCAGACCGATACGCACCTTCAGACGAAGGATACGACGCACTGCATCGTCGATACGCGACATAGGCACCTTGCCCTCATTGACCAACTCCTCCAGAAGGGTGCAGAAGTCAGTGCTATAGGGATCCATCGTCATGTCGATACCCGCATTGATGGCCATAGCGATAGCCTCTTTCTTGTTGGCAGCCACATGGTCACGCTTCCAGATGTTGTCGATATCGGCCCAGTCGGTCACGATCATACCATCCCAATTGAGGCCCTCCTTGAGCCACTCCGTAAGGAGTTTCTTATTGGCATGGAAAGGCACACCGTTGTTGTTGGCGCTATTGACCATGATGCTCAAAGCACCTGCCTCGATACATGCACGGAAAGGTTGGAAGAACTTCTCCATCATCTCACGATAGGTGACGCTGGAAGGTGTACGATCCTTACCGCTGACAGCCGCACCATAAGCCAGATAGTGCTTGAGACAAGCGGCTACACTATTCATAGAGAGATGATTGAGGTCATCGCCTTGCAAACCTCGTGTGAGCTGGCTGGCCATCACAGCATTGGTGTACACATCCTCACCAAAACTCTCCCACATACGCGACCACAGTGGAGAGCGAGCAAGGTCCATCACGGGACCATAGACCCAGGGGATGAGACATGCTCTCGACTCATAGGCCGTGATCTGACCGATGCGATAAGGGATAGCCTTATTGAAACTACTGGCCTGACCTATCTCCTGAGGAAAGAGTGTGGCGCCCCAGGTGTAGCTGGCACCATGTATCTGGTCCACACCGTAGAGTTCGGGCACACCGCCACAAGCCTTTGCCGAGGCAACATTGAGTGTACGGATAATTTCGCTCCACACTTCAGGAGTCTGTGCCACCGAGTGAGGAACATTCAAGATAGAACCTACCTTCCAATTGTCGAAGGTATTGCTCACATTCTTGGCATTGAGATGACCACCTGCCAAGGTCTCCGGACCGGCAACATTATTACGGCCAGGCTGGGCCTGCACATTGTCGATGGCCAACTCACACATCTGACCCACCTTGTCCTTGAGTGTCATCTGCTTGAGCAACGACTCTACCTGTTCCTCCACCTGTGCATCGCGAGGGATAGCCTGTGCGAATGCGTCACAAGTGAAAAGTGAAAAATGGAAAGTGAAAAGTGATGTCAGGAGTGTGAGGCCTTTCGTTTTCAGAGTATTTTTCATCATTCTATATATTTTATCATTATTTCATTTTTTACTTCTTCAAGGGGAACTTGTAGGCCAAGACACCCATAATGAGGGCAATGAATGCAGGGAAGAGCGAGAAGAGAGCCCAAATCATAGTACGGACAGAGTCGGTGATAGAGGCAGGGTTGATGGACTCATTGCCCATCTCATCGGCAATCATAGTGGCTCCGGCCCAGCCCAGCAACAGGGTGATGAGGGCACCACTGACAGCTCCACCCAACTTCTGTGCCATCGTACCAGAAGAGAAGATAAGACCTGTGCTGGAGGTACCGTTCTTCTCTGTGGCATAGTCGGCCACATCAGCATACATGGACCAGAGCAAAGGACTATAGAAACCCACACCTACTGAAGTGAGAACCACAAGCGCCACCATGATCCAAATGGAAGAGGGACTCATGGGCACAAAGAAGAAGGCTACACTGGTAACCATGCAGATTACTGCTGACCACATGAAAGCCATACGCTTGGAACCCACCTTCCTGGTAAACCAGGGGGAAAGACCACCAAAGATCATACAACCGGCCTCACCAAAGGCCATGAGGGTAGAAAAACTGATGATACCTATGACAGAGGTGATGTCGCCTCCAAGGCAGTAGAGGAACATGTAAGCGGCTGCGGCATAGCGGAAACCGTTGAAGAAGTTGGTGCAAAGTCCCATAAGGGTAAGACAGATCCAAGGCTTATTCTTGAACAGGTCAACAAACTGGCCAAAGGAGAACTTTTCGGCACGGACGGGCTTGAGGCGCTCCTTTGTCATGAGGCCACAGGCCAAGGTCATCAAGGCTGCAAGGAGACCAAAACCAGCGCCCAAGACGGCATACTGATGTTGCTCTGTTCCGCCTACCATATTCAAGAGATAGGGGAAAGAATAGAGGGTAATGAAACCCATAGCGTAGGCACCGACCATACGATAAGCAGAGAACTGATTCTTCTCATTGTCATCGTCGCTCATCACGCCAAGCAACGACCCATAAGGTACATTGACAGCGGTATAGATGGCCATCATCGTAAGGTAAAGAGCATATGCATAGACGCGCTTGCCTACAGGACCTAGTTCGGGAGTGAAGAGCAGGCCTGCGAAGATCAGACCAAAGGGAATGGAACCATAGATAAGCCAAGGTCGATAGGTTCCCCAACGAGACTGTGTGCGGTCTGCCAAGGATCCCATAATGGGGTCGGTCACCACATCAAACATACGGGCAATGAGCATCAGCATAGCTGTATCAACAAGTGACAAGCCAAAGACATTGGTGAAGAAGAAGGGGAAGGCTATGGACATGATCTTCCAAGTGATACCACCAGCAGCAGCATCGCCCAGGGCATAGCCGATTTTTTCTTTAAGTGTAGCCATTATAGTAATTAAGAGTTAAAAATTAAAAGTTAAGAGTTAAAAATTAAATAGTTAGGTAGAGATGTGTCCGATGTTTTTATTGGATTTCTCTTAAAATTGTGGAGCGCGATCGTAGACACTCTTGAGGGTATAGGTAGAGTCGTTGTTCTCCCACGCACCCACCATGGCCGATGACAACTTGTTCCTCAAGGTTTTGAGACTCGGACATCTTCAGTCTGATCGTCACCTTGTTTCGTCCATTCAGTGAGACCTCCTGTGACTGGAAGCCCACATAAGACACCGTGAGTACAGCATTTGGCTTTGACACACTGATGCTAAACTTACCGCTTACATCAGTTGTCACGCCACCTTGCGAACCCTTTTCACGCACTACAGCTCCGACGGCTCCTTCGCCAAGGTCGTCAAGGACAGTACCCGTAACGGTAGTCTGTGCCATAACGCCAACCGAGAAGAACATCAGCATGGCCAGAAGTGCATACTTGAAGCTAAAAGAAGATTTTTCTGTCTTCATGGTGGGAAATTTAAAATTATTAATTAAGTTGATATTATTTGCTATAGTAGTTCTACATTACGACTTCAATCTCATGCTTGCCAGGCTCATAGGCAATGTAGGTAGGTTTGTCGGCCTTCTGCTTGCCATTGGGATTGAGCACCTTGATTGTATATTCAGCCTCACGGAACTTACGCTTCACGGTATATTCCTTGATATCGGTAGGCAGACAGGGGTCGATGACCAAACCATCGTAGGTAGGTTTCACACCCAAGAGATACTGGCTCACAGTGAGCCACATCCAGGCTGCGGTACCCGTAAGCCATGAGTTCTTGCCTTCTCCCGGTTTGGCAGAATCCTTACCAGCCACCATCTGACAGTTTACATAGGGCTCCACCTTGTGCAACTGCTGGTCCTTGAGCCACATGGGACTGATCTTGCGGAAGAGTTCCCATGCATCATTGCCTCGTCCGGCCACAGTCTCACCGATGATCACCCAGGGATTGTTGTGGCAGAAGATACCCGCATTCTCCTTATATCCAGCAGGATAACTGCTTATCTCGCCCATCTCCACATGGTAGCGTGTATAGGCGGGATTGTTGAGCACCATACCATGCTCACAGTCGAGATACTTCTTACAAGCATCGATGGCCTTGTCCACCATGCCTTCCTCCATACCGATGCCGGCCATGGTGCAGAAGCCCTGACTCTCAATGAAGATCTTACCCTCCTCACACTCGTGCGAACCGATCTTCTGACCGAAATAATCATAGGCACGGAGATACCATTCGCCATCCCAGCCATGTTGCTTGACTGCTTCGATCATCTCGTCCACACACTTCTGTGCGCGATCCGCCTCTTCGTGCATACCAATCTGACGACAGAGTTCGATATAGTCCTTACCCGTCACGACAAACAGACCGGCAATCATCACCGACTCGGCCTTCGAGCCTTCGGTCTTGTTCTCTGTGGTCTGGAAACTCTCATTGGGATCCCACGAGAAGCAGTTGAGGTTGAGACAATCGTTCCAGTCAGCTCGTCCGATGAGGGGCAGGCGATGAGGCCCGAGGTTCTCCACCACATGATTGAAGGATATACGCAAATGCTCCATGAGGGTAACCTCCGAGCCCTTCACATTGTCGAAAGGCACCATCTCATCGAGGATGGAGAAGTCGCCCGTCTCCTTGATGTAAGCCACCGTACCGAAGATGAGCCAGCAAGGATCATCGTTGAATCCACCGCCGATATCGTTATTGCCATGCTTGGTGAGAGGTTGGTACTGGTGGTAGCAACCACCGTCGGCAAACTGTGTAGAAGCAATATCTATAATACGATCGCGCGCACGAGAAGGTATTTGGTGTACGAATCCTACGAGATCCTGATTGCTATCACGGAAGCCCATGCCTCTTCCCACTCCACTCTCGAAGAAGGAAGCCGAACGGGAGAAGTTGAAGGTGACCATACACTGATACTGGCTCCAGATGTTGACCATACGGTCCAGACGCTCATCGCCCGACTGCACGCTGTACTTCTCCAGCAACTCATCCCACAACCCGTGCAACTCATCGAAAGCCTTGTCCACAGCCTCTACTGTGGCAAATCGCTGGATATCAGCAAGGGCCTTCTTCTTGTTGACCAAGGTCACATCGCTATCCTGTGAGGAGATGAGCGTACCGTTCTTCTTGCGCTCAATGTCCTCTGCCGAATACTTCTCCTCCAAGGCATTCTCCACATAGCCCAGCAGGAATACGAAATCCTGCTTCTCTCCGGGTTGGAGTGTCACTTCAATATAGTGAGAAGCGATGGGACTCCAACCATGAGCCAGACTGCACGAGGGTTTGCCAGCCATCACACACTGGGGATCGGCAAACTCATTGTAGAGACCGATGAACGACTCGCGATCGGTATCGTAGCCCTTCACCATACCCGAGGGAGCCACCACGGAGTAGTAGGCATAATGGTCACGACGCTCCTTGTATTCGGTCTTGTGATAGATGGTGAGATTGTCCACCTGCTGTCCCTCTCCGAGCGAGAGAGGATTGTGGTCGATCTCCACCTCACCTGTCGACCAGTTGCGCTGGAAGTTCTCCATGTCGGTGACGGCATTCCAAAGACACCATTCGGCAAAAGAGAAGAGTTTCAAGGTCTTGGGCTGATCGGAAGTATTGCGAAGAGTCACCTTCTGCACCTCGGCCCATGTCTTGAGGGGCACAAAGAAAAGCACAGAAGCCTCCACCCCATCCTTGCTACCGGTGATGCGGGTATAACCCATACCATGACGACACTCATAACTGTCGAGAGCCGTCTTGCAAGGCTTCCATCCGGGACTCCACACCGTACCGCCATCGTTGATGTAGAAGTAGCGTCCGCCATTGTCCATAGGCACGCCATTGTAGCGATAGCGAGTGATACGACGGAACTTAGCATCCTTGTAGAAACTGTATCCGCCAGCTGTATTGCTGATAAGCGAGAAGAAATCCTCATTGCCCAGATAGTTGATCCAGGGAAAGGGAGTAGCAGGATTGGTGATGACAAACTCTCTTTGTGCATCATCAAAATACCCATATTCGGTATTTTTCATGATTGAAAAAATGATTATTCGGTGTTATAACAATGCAAAGTTACGCATATTCTTGCCACAACCCTTACACTATTCTATCCAAAAATACCACAATACTTACTACAATATTCAGACAGGAATAAATAGTCTATCTTTTGGGTAGAATTGTGTAAGCCAAAAAGAGCGAATGAATTAAATATGAGCTACAAAAGTTACAACAGATAGGCATTTTTCTTATAACTTTCACGGAATTCGGTGGGCGTGACACCCTTCACAGCCTTGAAAGTACGGTTAAAATTAGATATGGTATTGAAGCCACACTTATAACTGATTTCTACCACAGTCTGAGTACTTTCCGCCAGTAAGGCTGTGGCTCTGCCTATACGCACCTCATTGATATAGTTGGAGATAGAGCGATTGGTGCGTTGCTTGAAGAATCGGCTCAAGGCATTGGGTGTCATATTGACCATCTCAGAGAGGGTCTCCATCCTGATTTCCTCCTGATAGTGAGAGTCAATATAGTCCTTCAGTGTCTGTATGCGACGGCTCGTGACGGGCACCTCTGCATGAGAGTAGTGTGTGGATGAGAGGCGATGGTAGTCGCCCGACACAGCCAGGTCGTGGAGGATGCCTACGATGAGCATGGCCGACTGAAACGAAGGCTCCGACTTGGCCAGGGTGTTGAGACGGTCGTACACCGTCATGATGGCTTTCATGCCAAAGGATATACCCAACTGTGCACTTTCAAACATCTCCTTGACGGGTTGCATCACACGACGGTCCAACCATTGGTCGGAAAAAAGATTGGAAGGCATCTGGATGGTGATCTCGTGTATCATCTCCGACTGGCACTCATATTGCTCCCACACATGCTCCAGGTTGCACCCCACGAAAGCCAGATCATACTCGCCCAGGTTCTCAATATTATCGCCCACAATACGACGCGCCCCGGCACAATGCTCCACGAAATTGAGTTCGTAAGCATCATGCTTATGCAAGGGATAGTTGAAGCAAGGTTTGTAGCGTTCTTGCAGGTAGTAGATATCCTTCTCGCTGATGGGCGGTATCTCGATAATCAGTTTGCTCATGGCGGTATGCTCGTCCGTTTTTCTAAAAGCAAAGGTACAAAAAATGGGCGACATATCCAAGATTTTCCCCAATATCATGCCACAACCGACTTTTTTATGCCAATTTTCCTTTGCCTTCCCGCAATTTATGTGTAATTTTGTGACGAAATACATCATTTTAGGCATCGCAGAATGCATAAAGCATGCGCAAATGCCCATTTATACCAACCAAAACAGTCTATTTTTTAACCCTAAAACGCTAAAAACATCATACCATGAAGGCAAAATTCAGTGTTACTTTCATACTTTTGTTGCTTCCCCTCTTCCTTTCGGCATCCAAGAAGCACACCATCAAGACGGTTGCTCCCATTGCAGTAGAGACGCCTGCGGGCACCACTCCTCGCCTCCCCTATCAGGTGTGGGTGACCTATGCCGACGGCACACATGAGTGGCGACAGGTGAAGTGGAGCAATTTCGACACGAAGACCGAACAGCAACAGGCTTCCGAGAAGGCTGGTGCTACCTACAAGGTGCAAGGCTTCATCGTGGGCGACAACACCACCAGCGACGGTTTCCCCATCGAGGCAAGCATCACCGTTACGGCCGACAAGACCTGGGCCGCCCCTGCCTCTAAGCCTAAGGCTGAACCCTTGCCTCTCACAGCCGTTTCGCTCAAGGGCAAGAACCGCCTTACGAACAATCGCGATCTCGACATACAGACGCTTCTCAACCTCGATGTGACTCAGCAACTCTACAACTATCGCGACACCTACGGTCTGCCCACTGAGGGCTATACCGTGAGCGACGGCTGGGACTCTCCCACCACCAAACTCAAGGGCCATGGCACGGGTCACTATCTCTCGGCTCTCTCCTTTGCCTTTGCTTCGGCTCAGAATGCCGACCAGAAGCGCGAACTGTACTTCCGCATAGAGCGTATGGTCAATGAGATGCGTCAGTGTCAGGAACTTACCTTTGTGTGGAGCGACTCTCTGGGTCGTTACTTCGAGGCTCGCGACTATGCACCTGAGGCTGTTCTCAAGGAGATGAAGGGCAACTGGAAGGCCTTCAATGAATACAAGAAGGACTATAAGCACTACGGATACGGTTATCTCAACGCCATCCCTGCGGCTCATCCGGCTCTCATCGAGTGCTATCGTGCCTACAACAACGAGGAGTGGGTATGGGCACCCTACTACACCATCCACAAGCAGTTGGCGGGTCTCATCGACATTGCCAATGTGATGCGTTCGTACAGTCAGTCGGGCATGTCCTTTGCCGTACCTCAGGGCCACATGCCTCTCTATGCTCTGGGCGAGAAGGCTTTGCTCATCGCCAAGGACATGGGTCTGTGGGTGTGGAATCGTCTGCACTACCGCACCTATGTGAAGACCGACGGCACCAAGGCTGAGCGTCAGGCCACCCCTGGCAACCGCTATGAGATGTGGAACATGTACATCGCCGGTGAGGTGGGTGGTATGGAGGAGTCGCTCTCCCGCCTGAGCGAGATGATCAGTTCGCCCGACGAGAAGGCCAAACTGCTCGAAGCGGCCTCTTGCTTCGACTCGCCTGCCTTCTTCAATCCCGTATCGCAGAACATCGACGATATCCGCACGCGTCATGCCAACCAGCATATCCCCATGATCACCGGTGCTCTCCGTTCGTACCGTGGCAATGGCAATCCCTACTACTACAATCTGGCGCTCAACTTCTGGAACATGGTTCAGGGACGCTATGCCTATGCTATGGGTGGTGTGGGCAATGGCGAGATGTTCCGCCAGCCTTACAGTCAGGTACTGAGCATGAACACCAATGTGCAGAACGACTTCCGTCGCAATGTGATGCCCAATCCCGACCTCAACGAGACTTGCTGCGCCTACAATCTGGCTAAGCTCACCAAGGATCTCAACTGCTACGATCCCGACGATGCCCGCTATATGGACTACTACGAGCGCGTGCTCTACAATCAGATTGTGGGTAGCGTCAACCCCGACCACTGGGGCGTATGCTACCAGTATGCCGTGGGTATGAATGCCAGCAAGCCCTTCGGTAGCGAGACTCCCCAGAGCACCTGCTGTGGCGGTACTGGTGTGGAGAATCATGTGAAATATCAGGAGGCAACCTACTTCACCTCGGGCAACACGCTCTATGTGGCGCTCTACCTCCCCACAGAGGCTGTCTGGGCTGAGAAGAATGCCACCATCGCCCAGGAGTGCGAGTGGCCTGCCGAGCAGAGCCGTATCACGGTGAGTGGCCGAATGGCATTGAAACTTCGTGTACCTTATTGGGCTACCGAGGGCTTCGACATCCGTGTCAATGGCAAGTCGGTAAGCAAGAGCTATCAGCCTTCTTCCTATGTCGAACTGCCCGAGCGCGAATGGACCTCGGCCGATGTCATCGAGGTGAAGATGCCTTTCACCAAGCATCTCTTCTTCGGTCCCGACAAGATGGACATTGCTGCCACCGGTCGCAACGAGAGTCGCACTCCCTTTGATCCTCAGTGGGTAGGTACATTGATGTATGGTCCGCTGGTCATGGCCACTCCCGACATCAAGGAGTGGAAGGATGCTGAGTTCACCCTCAAGGCCGACCTGAGCGACATCAAGACTGCCAAGAGCACTATCTCGGAGTCCACCGACGATGCTACCCTCTACACCCTCTCGCTGGCTGGCAAGCAGTTTGTGCCCGACTACTACTTCCACGAAGGTCATGCCACACACTACCTCCGTCTCAATGTGCTCACGGGCAACCAGACCCAGGCCAACAGCAAGCAGAGCACCATCGCATCTCTGGAGCGTGTGCTGGCCGTAGCACAGCAACGACAGAAGGATCAGGAAGCATGGGATGCACTCACGGTGAAGGTTCCCGAGCATGCTCCCTGGGCTCCCAACGGATATGCGCGTCTGCTCTCTGAGATGAAGAATGCCAATATCCTGCTCATCGATAGCAAGCGTGCCACTCCCGAGCAACTGCAGTCTGCCCTCTCTGCCCTCAATGTGGCTATCAATACCATGCGTCCGGGCAACTTGGCAGAACCCGAGGATCTCTCCGAACTCCTGCCTCTCGTGACACGCGCCAAGGATATCGCCAACAAGACCACCGAACTGCGTGAGGCCATCAGTTATGCCGATATGGTCATCTCTTATGTCAACGATGGTTCTGGTACCAAGGACCTCATTCAGAAGGCTTTGGCCCGCCTGCGCGAATTAGTGAAATAAGTACCCCCTACCCTATAGTTCCTCGCGGTTTTTCCGCGAGGACATTATTGTATTATGTCCTATCTCTATGTCATGCTTGGTGGCGCCCTTGGCGCTTTGCTCCGCTACGGTGTGAGCCAATGGTGCCGTGGTATCACATGGATGAACATGCCCTTGGCTACCCTGGCAGTCAACCTTGTCGGTTGCTTCCTCCTGGGCTGGTTCACCAGTCTGGGTGCCCACCACACGGGTATTCCCCGCCCCATCCTGCTCATGCTTACCACAGGTATGTGTGGAGCCTTCACCACCTTCTCCACCTTCTCAGGCGAGAATGTAGGTTTGGTGGAGAATGGGCATCCCCTCTCTGCCCTCCTCTACATCACTGTGAGCATCGTCCTGGGCTTCATTCTCTTCTGGTTGGGCAAGAGTCTTTAGCGTTGCCAGTTTCATGCAACTGTCAACTTTCGACTGACTCACCTACTCTAAGCTCTAATCTCTAACCTCTAATCTCTAAACTACTCTATGCTTTCCACATGCATATACCACTTGAAGGAAGGCAGAGGTCTGGTAGTGTTGGCCTTCACGATGTTTCCATTTGCCGTTGATATATACCTGTCGCTCCCGTCCTGACTGAGCACCTGGGGCTCGTAGATGCCACGGATGGAGTAGAGATGCGTGGGAGTGGAGAAGTCGATAGTGCCGTCCTGAGCGCTATAGAGTATGGTATTCTCTTCCGTGATGGTGAGTTGTCCTTCATGCTTGGGGCGATATACATAGGGCACATTGGGCTCTGTCTTGCCCGTTGTGAGGGGCGACACGATCAGGCAGAGTTCATCATGGCTGTCCACAAATCCATCGCCATTGGTATCGCGGACAGGCGAAATCGTAAAGATTTGTGCCACTTCAAAATCGTCCGCATGGGCCTCTATGTCTATGGAGAAGGGCAGGAAGAGCGACTGCCATGTGTTCACGCCACCGGACTTGATGTCGCGCGTGAAGGTTATCTTACCCACCTCCATATCCTCTGTGAGCGCATACGACTCGCCATCTGTGAGCGAAACCTCCAAGAAACTGCTTTTGCCTACAATCTCAAAGGCGCTCCACAGCGGAGATGCCTGATAAGCCTCTATATACTTCTGATCTACAAAGAGTTTGCCATAGTCGGAGAAGGTGGTCGATGTGATACGGGGAGGCGTGGGAGCCAGACATTGTATGGTGGCCAAACTGCTACATTCGGAGAAGGCCATATCGCCGATGGAGGCCAACTGGGCAGGTAGGGTGATGGAGGTGAGTGCTTCGCACTTCTCAAAGGCGAAGTCGCCCATCTGTTGCAGTTCGTCGGGAAGGGTTACGGTAGCGAGAGCCGAACAACCGGAGAAGGCCGAACTGCCGATGATTTTGGTCTGGCACGGGATGTCAATATTTAGGAGCGTGGCACAGTTGGCAAATGCCGTATGGCATATCTCCGTGAGGGTCTCTGGCAGATCGACGGAAGTGAGTCCGTAGCAACTGGAGAAGGTGCCGTCCTCAATCTTGGCGAGTGCACCGGGAATGGTGATGGAGCGGAGGGATGTGCAACCGGAGAAAGCCGAACTGCCGATGCTTGTCACGCTCTCCGGCACTACGATGGAGGCAAGCGACTTGCACCCATTGAATGCAGAGGCCAGGATGCTGGTTGTACCCTCTGGGATGATGGCCGTCGTAGCATGATTGCGACATCGTATCACTTCACTTCCATTCAGGATGACGCCTTCGGGTGTCTCCTTCTCACAAAGTTCTGCTCCCCAATAAGTTGCACTTCGGCACGAACTGCGATTGATGAAGTTCTCCGGTACGAAGTAGCACCCCAAGAAAGCATTGTTGCCGATGGATGTCACACGCCGGGGAATGGTGATGGTACTGATGGCCGTACAACTGCGGAAGGCCTCATCGCCTATGCTCTCCAAGCTCTCCGGCAAAGTGATCGATGAGATGTATGAGCAGTAGGCCAGCACATTCTTGCCAATGCTGGTTACACCCTCGGCTATCTCTACCGTCTTGATAAAACCACGGTACATTTTCCACAAACTAAATTGATCCTTCATCTTTCCCGTCCCCTCTATCTTCAGGAAACCCGTCTGTGTGTCCAGCGTCCATGTAAGGTTTTTTCCATTCGTCCCACAGCTTCCGGTAAGGACTTCGGCCCTTATGCTCATACTACAGCATATGAGCACAACCATCAAAAATACGAATCGTTTCATGGTGTGTATGTGTGTTTGTGTGTGTATCTGTTCGCAAATATAGCATCTTTCTGTCAAACTGCCAAATATGGAGGCAGAAAAGTTCGAATATGCTCAAACGACGAGCGATGAGTGGAGAGCGATGAACGATGAGCAAAGAGTAGGGAACGATCACGAACGACCCATGAATGATCAGAAATATTATCTAAAATTGTGGCAAATGTCTCAAATGTACAGTTGCATGTTAGGTAAGATGCTATCAATCATAAAATTTGGGACATCGCATTCTCTTGCAATTTGGGGCCATGTTGCACAGGTATCACACACTTCATCGATTATCTGCGTAGCGTTACGGATGTTATTGCGGACTCCAACTAACATATCCTACCGTCTGGCCATACATCTTTACTTGTGCTACATCTACCATTCCGATTCCTCCCGACTACTTTTCCTATTACTTTTTGATGCACGCTTTCGTGGCTTCGGTTTAGCCGAATTGACCATTTTATAGTATTCATTCGGACTGATTTCGTCTTCCTGAAGCAAGGGCGAAAGGACATCAATCTTTCCCAATGTCCGGAGGATTCGCAGGAAGGAGCCAAAGGACTTTATCTCACCATCTTCCATGCGCACAATCGAGGACAGGGATACACCCGAACTCTCGGCCATGTCCTGTCGAGATATATTTTGCTTGAGCCGAAGTTCTTTCAACTTGGCTGAAATGCGTTGTGTGATGTCCGTATCGGACAACATATAAACATTCTCCATTATATCAATATTGGCATTTTAACGATGCAAATATAGTAATATAATGTCAAATATGAAACTTTAACCACAACTTTTCTACATAAACATTGCAATTTTTACTTTTAAGTATCAAATCTACAGGGAAAAAGGGATCACTGGGAAAATCAGATCATCCACTCAATCACCTTTCCATCAATCGAATTTGGTGTGCTATAGTGGCAAGGCGAAGCCATTAGCGTGACGAGACTTAGTCACGCTAATGACCAAGCCTCGTCATTATACGCGATATTTCTGTGCCACGCTTATGGCACGACCTACCTACGGTAGGCTGGTAGGTTGATGGATAA
The DNA here is from genome assembly GCA_045629325.1 of Bacteroidaceae bacterium. Lineage (GTDB taxonomy): Bacteria > Bacteroidota > Bacteroidia > Bacteroidales > Bacteroidaceae > Physcousia. Next base: position 64,472 of record JAZQQX010000065.1, read on the forward strand.
GTATGTGTGGATTTCGGTTTTTGTTTTTATCAATCAGCCTGACGCAGCGGCTTACAGGTGACTCGATCTTACCCTCCATCATACTATTTGACAAATTTGCTTCACATTCTTCACACATTGCTATTTGTCTATCTTTCAAATAGATAAGAACCTCCTCCCTGCACCAACCCGTGAAGAGTGTGAAGCAATATTGTGAGGAGCAGGAACCTTATGCTTTTCGACTATTCTGCTCCAACATAGCCACCAGACAGCATTACCACAAGTCTTTCCACAAAGGTACAAAGGTCTTTTCACATATGTGGAAAGCTATTAACAAAATTGCTTCACATCTATCACATTTACAGCACATCCTCGAATACACAAACAGTTGGCACACAACAACTTACATGACCGTGAAGGATGTGAAGGATTTTTTTCATATTCCATGTATAGAGGAAATATTCCTATTTTTGTTTGTAGAATGGATTTCGTAGGAAAGGAGCTGTTTGAAACCGAGAACAAAACGAACGAAACGAACATAAATACTTGACTTGCTTAATATATATCCCGTTCATTCTAGTTTTTATTAATCATTTTCGTTCATTTTCGTTCATTTTTGTTTCACCTTATCCCGTTCATTCTAGTATCTTTTAATTTTCCGGTCTTTGTGGATTTCGGTTTTTGTTTTATCAATCAGTCTGACACGGAGATCCCCTTGTACCCTCGTTTTTGCTTATGACAAATCATCTGGACAGCTGACAAAAATCACAACACTCCGCCCGTGCACGACATTTTTATTTCCCTCTTTTTCTATTATATATTAGGTAGTTACGGATATTTTTCGTACCTTTGCACCCGGATTATGACTTTTTAGCCGGCAACGGTGTTTCGCCATTTGGCGATTTCGAGATTAAGGATAACAAACTAAAAATTAAATCATATGCGAAAAATTGCTGTATTTGCACGCGGACTCATCATGTCCGCATGTGTGCTGCTCACCATGACAGCATGCTCCGAAGAGGAGCTCGTGACACCGGAAGAGAATGGCGGTGCCGACAACAACACCACCATCACCACACCCACCGACATCCCCATGAAGACCATCCGCATCTCTGCTGGCATGGCACAGGGAGAGGCTACCCGTACGACTTTGGCCCAAAACAGAGAAGTACATTGGCAAGCAGGTGATCAATTTGTGGTTTCAAACGGATTCACAAATCGATTAACCATTGATATAGACAACAAAAATTCAGGCTTGGGAGTACAAACAATCACTGCAACATCTCAAAGTGTACAAGTAAGGTATAGCAATATCCATATTATATATGAAGGAGAAGATATTGCCAAAACTTTAATAAGCCCCCAAGACAAGTTAGCTGACGGCCAAGACAATCAATACAAAATTGGCATCAACTACAAAAACAACGACGCTTATAAGCTCCCCGAGCCCGGAGTAACAATAGAAACAGAACCTAAAGGTAGCGGCATAATCCATGCAATTCCCCTTATCCGAGTTAGCGAGTCCAGCAGTCTTGACATCTCCACTAGCAAACCACTAAAAGTAATTATTGATGACCCTGAATATAGAGACAGGGATCTAATACAGATACTTCAGAATTGGACTCCGGTCACATCTTCCACATCATTCCGCAATGGAAGTAATTGGGCCAAATACGATGTCAAAAATTACAATGTAACTTCGGGAATAAACAATGAATTGACCCTTGACGACGAACCTGGATACCCATATGGAGAATTTAGTGGAAAGATTCCCGCAGATGCAACAGTAGACGAATATACTAGAGCCGTATTCCCAACATCTGCACTCCAAAGTTACATTGGAGGAGTTATGACCATCGATATCCCCGAAACACAAGAATATGTTGAGAACAGCTTTGACACCAAAGCCAACATTATGATTGGCGAAGTAGAAAAAACAGTTGAAGACAACTATGATGCTACATTCAAAAACATGATGGGAGTGTTGAAACTTTCCCTGAAGGGTTCTGGAAATGTATCTTCTATAAGCATTACCGACAAGGCAGGAAACAAACTTTGGGGTACAGTAAAAATACCCGCAAATGAATACACGAATGGTATTCTTACAAAAAATATTTCTGGCGGAAGTGCAACGCTTACTATGAATTGCAACAATGTAGCTTTGACTGACGAAGCAAAAGATTTTTATTTTGCCGTACCAGTAGGCGCATTTGATAAGGGTTTTGATGTAGCTATCAACACAACCGAGGGCGGCCAAAATTACAAAGAAGAAGTTAAGACTTCAAAAAATAACACAATCACTCGCAACGGTATTGTAGAAATGCCAGAGATTACAGTAGAGAACTACGAGATCTTCAACATTGAGAACGAGTATCTTACCCAATATCTTAACATGGGGCCATATTCTAAATGGGGAAATGGAATAGGTTCGTACTTTGTAAGTTATTTCCCACTTACAGCCATTGGCTCGTATCAATATACCGAATTAGGCCAGAATGCCCCAGGCAAAGACTATCCCATGACCAAGAACATCACATGGGAAGGTAGCAACAGTGCTCAATACACAGTAACATTGACAGACCTCACAAAGAAAAAAGATGTATTCACCGACAGAACTGTGACCGGTACTTCATATGCCTTCATCAACATGATTCCCGGTCATAAATATTCTTACGAAGTAAAGGATGGAGCTAATGTTGTAACAAGTGGCAAATTTATTACAGAGGGTCGTGTGCGCATGGTTACTGTAGAAGACACATGGAACTTCCGTGACCTCGGTGGATGGACCTCAACATTAGGAGGTAAGGTTCAGTACGACCTCATTTATCGTAGCGGAAGTTTGAACGGAAAATGGCAAAAAGCCATTACCCGAAGAACCTTGTTGGGAGGAACTGAAGTAATAGAATATTCTAGTTCAGACCAAACCAATCCAAGCAACTATAAGTTCTCAGACAAATCAAAACAACAACTAATCGACCTTGGTATAACCGGAGAACTTGATTTAAGAGCAACGAGTGGAGGTAATGACAAGATTCACGCATATGCTATTGGCAAAAACAACACTGGCATTAGCAATTGGGATTTCATAAACCTCACATTCAACGATGCACAGAGTTCACCTCTTACTGCTAGTACTGCAATAGATTGTATGGCATGGATTATCAATCATGTTCTAAACGACAAACCCGTCGTATTCCATTGCAAGAGCGGTGCAGACCGTACAGGTATGCTTTCATACCTTATCCACTCACTTCTTGGTGTAGAAGAAGGCAATTTGGCTATCGATTATGAAATGACCAATTTCTCTCACGAACAACAAGATGTGCTAGGTTCATTGGAAATCCGTGGAAAATACACACGACAGAATGAAAACGGTATGTACAAAGAAGCATTCACCACTTTCGATGACAACAAGGGTAAAAACAGACAAGAAAAAGCTTACTATTACCTGAACCGTCACTTCGGAGATAAGGCAATTAAGTCAAGTGATCTTGACAAATTCATTGAGAAAATGCTTGGTATGAAAAAAGGTACCTACCAGCATCCTGAATTTGCTCAAGACAATGGCATAAATATTGAAAGCGTTAAATAATCAAACAATAACATACAAACTATACGAAATATTATGAAAACAAAGAAGATATATAATGCACCCAAGTGCAGACCTATTGAAATTGGGAATGAGTCCATGTTAATGACATCAGGAGATGCACCTGCCAGAATGATCAATAGAACAGAGCGCATGTCTCAAAGGTCCGGAGGATGGGACAATGATGAAGACGAATAAGCTTCCTCATATCAAGCGTAACCGTAACTCAAATGCGGTTACGCTTTGCATTAAATAACACCCATTACATTTAAAGAAATGCACAAAACTGCTGTATATGCACGCGGACTCATAATGTCCGCATGTATGCTGCTCACCATGACTGCATGCTCCGAAGAGGAGCTCGTGGCACCGGAAGAGAATGGCGGTGCCGACAACAACACCACCATCACCACACCCACAGACATTCCCATGAGGACCATCCGCATCTCTGCAGGCATGGCAGATGGAGAGGCTACCCGTACGACTTTGAACAACCAAAGACAGGTACTTTGGGACGAGGGGGATCAGTACACCATCATCAACGACGATCCCAACGAATACCCATCAAAAACATTAAGAGTGGTTCTCAACGAGCCTGGAAGCGGATTGGGAGTAAAGACAGACGGTGGTGCTGGTCTTTCAAGCGGAGTTGATTTGAGATATTCGGGAATTAAGGTTGTCATTGGTGGAGAAGATGTGACAAGCAAGATATTAAGCACTGATGCCAAAGCTGACAACAGTTATATGGTAGGTGTAAAAAACTCGAATGACAAGTATCAATATGCACCTGCAGGCCAGAAGATAGATGCAAAACTTTATGGGTCCGGTACAAAGAAAACATTTTATATTGCACGAAGCACAAGTACCGACTCCAATAAGTTTTTATCCAAAGACAAAGAAGCGGTCATCACATTGACAAACATTCAATGGAAATATAACTTGATTACATGGTGGTACGACATAAACGAGAACAATGGAGATCTCGTAAATGGAGGTACTGCCAATAGTGTAACTCTCAAAAATGTAAAAAGCTACAAGTGGGTCCATGGACTTAACTCACCTGTCACCCTTACAAGCGAGGCAGGCAAGCCTTACGGAATATTTGAGGGACAGATTCCCGTAAATACTGACATTACCGAGAGCACCATGGCCGTATATCCCGCAGGAGCATGTACAGGTTACAATGATGGCAAGCTTACAATCTCTATCCCCCAGGAGCAAAGTTATGTAGAGAACAGCTTCGATCGAAAGGCCAATATTATGGTTGGACCACTCGAAATGACAGAAGAAGACGAATACGATGCTACCTTCAAAAACATGATGGGTGTGTTGCAACTGACTCTTACTGGCGCTGATGACTACCTGTCCGAAATCACAGTAACCGACAAAGCAGGAAAACCGCTATGGGGAACTGCTACCCTCGAAGTAGCAAAATACACTCAGGGTATATCTGTAGACATGATAAACAACGGCACATCAACCATCACGCTCAACTGTAATGGTGTGAAGCTCACCCACGAGCCAAAGACATTCCACTTTGTGGTGCCTGCAGGAGCATTCGCCAACGGATTTGATGTCAATGTGAAGACTGCTGACAAGCGTACAAAGACCATCAGCACTTCAAAGACCACAAACATCATATCAACCAATCATATTCTGAAGATGCCAGAGGTGGCATTTAGTGTACCGCTCTACGAACTGAACCTGCACAACGAAGCTGTGGAGACCTATCTCTCGTACACCGATGCCCCTGGCTTTGACACGGATGTGTCGCTCTTGACCAAATACAAAAGTGTCCTCGAAGATAAGAAATTCATCGATATGGACCGTCCTCAGTATTTTGAGACTTCATGGAATGGTGATGCCAACAGTTCATATCACATTACATTCACCGACGACACCAAGGGGAAACCAGTATTCACAGATCGTGAGGTTAAAGGTACGAGCTATGCCTTCATGAATATGATTCCCGGACACGAGTATAGTTTCACAGTAACCAAAGGGACTGATATAGTAACAGCTGGTAAGTTTAAGACCAAAGGTCAAGTGCGTGAAGTCACCATCGAAGACGCTTGGAACTATCGCGATCTTGGAGGTTGGACCTCAACACTTGGCGGAACGGTACAGTACGAATGGCTGTACCGTGGAGGTAGCCTCAATGGTAAATGGAATCAGAGTAACCCTTATAGAACAAAGAGCGCTGCCGACAGAGCCAATGCGGCCTATTACACATTCTCCGAAACCTCCAACCAACAGATCAGAGACCTTGGCATCAGAGGCGAATTGGATTTGCGAAGCATTGTTGGCGAGTCGGGAGTAGGAACCTCAGAGAACACTCATACGCTGGCCTTAGGCGATGGCACAGTGTCCAATGTAAAAGTAGAGGGGTGGATAATCGATCGAATTAAAACCTCGGATGCTGTAGGCAATCCCCTCAACGATGATGCCTTGGCAAGAGATGCGGTATGTCTCATAGACCATGTACTTGCTGGAGAACCATTCATCTTCCACTGTAAGAGTGGTGCTGACCGAACAGGAGCTGTAGCCATACTTACATTGGGCCTACTTGGCGTGAGCGAAGCTGATATTGCAAGAGACTATGAGTTAACCACTTATTCTCACGAAAATATAGAAGTGTATGGTAGTCATAACTTCACAGAGAGAAGAGTAGACAACCATAGAGAAGCCTACAGCTTCTATAGCAAAGGCTTGGATGCAATGAAGACATACACCAATGGCAATTTGCACGAACGATGCTACTATTACCTCAACCGCTATTTCCGTGATAAGAACATGACTTTTGTCAATAAAGAAAAGTTGGATGCCTTTATTGAGAAGATGCTCGGAAAGCCAGCAGGTTCATTCACAGCTCCCTCATGGGCACAGTAACCCACCTCATATCAAGCGTAACCGCAACCCGGTTACGCTTTTTTGTTTTACAACTCAAGGGAGGAAAAGTTCGCTACTAAAATGCGCAAGCACTAAAGATTTGCTTGGGGAACGATTTGTTTTAGGGATCGCCTTCGACTCGACATCCAAATTAACATCCCTATAAAAATCTTCAACTAAATTAAAAAAAGAGCTTCAAAATGTATCTCAAAAGGTGATAGTGGCGTCTACATCTTACGATTATTGTTAAAATCGTCACTCAAGAAGACATTTCCTGATGAAATTGAACAATATTTAAAACAAATACACTATCTTTGCAACTGACAACATATTATCAATACGAAAAGAACAGTACACTTTATGAATAATATATTATCAGTATTAGAAAACTACACGCTTAACAATGCTGATGACATTGCGAAAACTATTGCAAAGGACTTCCGCAAACGCCGCATAGAGAAGAATCTCACGCGCGAGCAAGTGGCAGAGAAGTCAGGTGTTGCCGTAAGCAACATCGTGAGGTTTGAGCAGAAAGGACTCATCTCACTGAAAAACCTCATCGGTATTGCCATGGCCATGGAATACACAGCAGAGATAAAGAGCATCTTTGCAGAACCAAAATATTCCACCATGGAAGAACTAACCCAAATACGCAAGAACACCGGTAAAACCAGAGCACATAAAGGATAAAACAACGATGACGATTTATGAAAAAGACAGATAAGTTAACAGTAAAATACCACGACCAGACGGTAGGAACAATCTCGCTTTCCCCCAACGACAAACTTCTCGCATTCGAGTACGATCCCCAGTGGATAGCTGAAGGCTTTAGCATCTCTCCTTTGGAACTGCCACTGAAGTCTGGTTTGTTTTTGGCAAAACCGACTCCTCTCTATGGCAACTTTGGTATCTTCGAAGACAGTTTGCCTGACGGATATGGGCGATACCTATTGCACAAGGCATTGCTTCGTGAGGGTATAGATGACAGAAAACTTACTGCCATAGAGCGATTAAGCATTGTAGGTAATAGCGGGATGGGAGCACTCACCTACTCACCTGAAACCATTGTAACCAAGGAAGAAGGAATAAAGGATTTTGACTTGCTTCAGGAGAAAGCCTTGGAAGTGCTTAAAGAGCAGCAAGACTCTGATGCAGGACTACTGCTATACAACAGTGGGAATAGTGGCGGATGTCGCCCGAAAGCCATCTTCTCGGATGAGGATGGGCATTGGCTTGTCAAGTTCCGGCACACCTATGATCCAATGGATATGGGCAGGCAAGAGTTCCACTTTAACGAGGTGGCAAGAAAATGTGGTATCGATGTTCCTGATTTTAAATTAGTAAACGGAAAGTACTTTGCCACACGCAGATTTGATTTGACAAATGAAGGCGAGCGAATCCACACTGCAACAGCTGGTGGTTTGCTTTGCCTATCCTTATCAGAGCCAATACTTGATTACAGCAACCTTTTGGCATTGACTGGCTATCTCACTCAGAGCACCAAGTATGTCGAGGAGATGTACCGTCGGATGGTCTTCAATTATCTCACTGACAACAAGGACGACCATTGCAAAAACTTCAGTTTCCTTATTCACAAGGAAATTGGCAGCAAATACACATGGCATCTGGCCCCTGCCTACGACCTAACCCTATGTACAGAAGGCTACAACGGACAACATGCCACATCTGTCAATCAGACCGGCTACCCTACACTGCAAGATTTTTTTGCAGTAGGAACTAAAATCAAGATGACCGAAAAGCGATGTCGAGAAATCTTTGACGAAGTCTATCAAAACTGCGGAGACCTACTATTAAACAAAATTGCCTATAAAGGAGATTGTTTGCACAATATATTATAGAAATTATGCAGATAATTCGTTCGTTATGCAATTATTCATTAATTTCGCACTCAATATTTAATAACTTTAGATCTTTCGCAAGCGTGCGAAAGTAGTGCAGTAAACATATACCTAGCCTGCTGGATGATTCTATTTTTGTTCATTTTCGTTTATTTTTGGTTAAAATAAAAATACACACCTTCCCCACACCAACCGGTTTATTTCTGGTCGTTTATCGCCTTGCAGAGGAGAAGGCTCTCAAAGAGAGAAAAACAACATCTTTTAATGTATTTACTACATTGAATTACAAATTATTTGTAACTTTGTGGCAAACTTGTGAGAAAGCAGGATACGGAATCAAAGTGAAGCACAATGAATAGAATGAAAAAGATACTGCCCCTGGCCATTTTCGCCATCATGGCCCTTGCTGGAAAAGCTGATGAGGCTTATCGCGACGGGCATGTACGATTTACCATTATCGACGAGGGAACGATCCGCATGGAATATGCTCCCGACGGCAGATTTGTGGACAACAAGAGTTTTGTGGCTGTCAACCGTTCTTATCCTGATGTGAAGTATGTCAAGAAGGAGAATGCAAAGCAGGTGACCATCACCACGAGCAAGTTCACGCTCACCTACCGTAAGGGTGACGGTCAATTTTCTGCGCAGAACCTCTCCATCGTCTCTTCCAAGAGTCTCGACAGGGTTTTCGAATGGGTGCCCGGCACCAAGCAGAAGGGCAACCTCAAGGGTACCTACCGTACGCTCGACGGATTCAATGGCGAGAAGCATATGTATGAGAACCAGCGCCCTCTGCCCTTTGAGGACGGACTGCTGGCCACCGACGGCTGGACCTTGGTGGACGACTCGAAGGGTCTGCTCTTCGATGGCGACAAGGACTGGGACTGGGTGACGGAGCGCAAGAGTGCCGAGGGTGCACAGGACTGGTACTTCATGGCCTATGGTCATGACTACAAGAGTGCCCTGAAGAGTTACACGAAGTTTGCCGGGCGGGTGCCTCTGCCTCCCCGCTATGCATTCGGCTACTGGTGGAGCCGTTACTGGAGTTATAGCGACCAAGACTTCCGCGACCTGCTGGAGAACTTCCGCCAGTGCGACATCCCTCTCGATGTGCTGGTTATCGACATGGACTGGCACCCCATCAGCGAGCAGGCCGGTGGTGGCTGGACAGGTTGGGACTGGAACGAGCGCCTGTTTCCCGATTACAAGAAATTCCTCCACTATCTCGACGAACAAGGTGTGAAGGCTACGATGAATCTCCATCCTGCCGATGGTGTGCGCCCCTATGAAAAGAAATATCAGGAGTTTCGCCAGCGCATAGGCATGCCCGAAGGGGAGACCCGCGAGTGGCTGGGTAGCGACAAGCAGTATGTGAAGGCACTCTTCGACACCTATCTGCATCCCTACATGGAGGATGGTGTGGACTTCTGGTGGCTCGACTGGCAACAGTGGCTCAACGACAAGAAGATAGAAGACTTGAGCAACACTTGGTGGTGCAACTACATCTTCTTCTCCGACATGGAGCGCCAGGGCACCAAGCGACCCATGCTCTACCACCGTTGGGGTGGTCTGGGCAACCATCGCTATCAGATCGGTTTCTCGGGCGACTCTTACATCACATGGGAGAGCCTCCGTTTCCTCCCCTACTTCAACAGTACGGCATCGAATGTGCTCTACGGTTACTGGAGTCACGACATCGGTGGTCACCAGAGCATGAAGGGTGGCACTCCCGTACCCGTGGAACTCTACACCCGAAGCATGCAGATGGGTCAGTACCTGCCCATCCTGCGTACGCATAGCACCAAGGATGCTTCGCTCAACAAGGAACCTTGGGCCTTCGACCAGGTAACCCGTGAGCGCCTGAAGCGTGTGGTGGACGGCCGATATGCACTCGTGCCCTACATCTACACCATGGCCCGTCAGGACTATGAGACGGGCGTGTCGCTCTGCCGACCCATGTACTACGACTATCCCGAGGCCAAGGAGGCTTATGACTACCGCAACCAGTATATGTTTGGCGAACAGATGATGATAGCCCCCATCACCGACAGTGTGAGTGTGGACGATGGTTTTGTCCGCATGAAGGTATGGTTGCCCAAGGGCGAATGGCTTGAGTATGAGACCGGAACGATGCTCAAGGGCGAGCAGGTGATGGATCGTGCATTCAGCATGGACGAGTATCCTGTGTATGTGAAGGCTGGTAGCATCGTGCCTTACTATGGCAAGGTGGAGAATCTCAACGGCACGGAGCAACCTGTCATCGTGCGTGTGTTTCCCGGAGCAGAGAAGGGCAGTTTCGAACTGTACGAGGACAATGGTGAGGATTGCGACTATGCCACCCAGTTTGCCACCACTCCTCTCACCTATACGCGCAACGGCAATGTGCTGGCCGTAAACATCGGTGCCCGCCAGGGTAGTTACAAGGACATGCCCTCGAAGCGTCACTACAGCATAGCACTCCCCTGCCAGTTGGCTCCCAAGAGTGTGACAGTGGGTGGCAAGAAGGTGGACTTCGAGTACGACGGATACAACCTTGAGACTCTCATCGACCTGGGCGAGATAGCATGTGCCAGCGGTACGACCATAGAAGTGACTTTCCCCAATGAGCATTATGCCTTGACGGATGGTGTGAAGGCCAAGATGCATCGCATCCGTTCGGCTGTGGCCGACTACAAGCAGGCTGAATGCGGTATGGTCTACACAGAGAACTTCGGTTATCTTGAGGCTACTCCCTTGCGCATGACTTACCATCCCGAGACCCAGGAGGAGACTCTGCTCACCTTCAACCGCCTGTACGACAATCTTCCTCTCGTGCTTCTGGAGCAGATGAGCCAGAGCAAGCATTGCACCCGCTTCCTGAAGTTGGTCAATGAGGCTACCGACAAGGGCGTGACCGAACTGCCCGCATCGGCTTTCAAGACGGCTGACGGACGCCAGGGATTCGACATGCGATTCTACAACAACATGAAGTTGGAAGGCAATGTGGTGGCCAAGACCCACTGGGACATGCTCAACATGGACACCCAGGAGGCTCCTGTACCCGAGGTGGGTGTAGATGGCTTCTCACTGATAGCCGAATCACAGTTCAGTATTGATAAGACCACGGATGTGTTCTTCCAGATATCGGGCGACGACGGTTATCGCGTGTACATCAACGACAAACTGATGATGGCCGACTGGACCAATCACGCCACCACCACCTCCTCGTGCATGTACCACTGTGAGGCTGGCAAGAACTACAACATCCGCATCGAATACTACGAGCACGAGTATGGTGCCGTACTGAAGTTTGGTGCAAGATGCCTCAAGTAAGCCAATTCCCACAGCCCGCTAATTTTCAATTCCCAATTTTCAATTCCCAATTTTCAATTCCCCATGAGACTCCTCACAAGTTTCTGGCTCCTCGTATGGAGCATCTGTGCTATGGCGCAATACACTCGTGTGAACGACATCCCCTATCGCGACAAGGCGGAAGGCTATGCGTCAGAGCGTTGCAAGCTCGATGTGTACTACCCCACCGAGAAGAAGAATGTACCCGTTGTGGTATGGTTTCACGGCGGAGGACTGGAAGGTGGCAGTAAGCACATCGACCAGGAACTTCAGAATGCGGGCTTCGTGGTGATCACGGTCAACTACCGCCTTCTGCCCAAAGCCACCATCGATGAGTGTATCGACGATGCAGCAGCGGCTGTGGCATGGGCCTTCAAGCATGCTGGCGAGTACAACGGTGATGTGCAGAAAATCTTCGTCACGGGTCATTCGGCAGGTGGTTATCTCACCGACATGATTGGTCTCGACAAGCACTGGCTGGAGCAATACGGAGTGGATGCCAACAAGATTGCCGGACTGATTCCCTTCAGCGGACAGGCCATCACGCACTACAATGTGCGCAAGCAACATGGCATCAAGCCCCTCCAACCCACCATCGACAAGTATGCACCCATCACCTTCATCCGTCCCGATGCACCACCCATGGTCATCATCTCGGGCGATCGCGAACTTGAACTCTACGGACGCTACGAGGAGCAGGCTTACTTCTGGCGTATGCTCAAACTCGTAGGTCACAAGGATGCCCGCCTCTACGAGATGCAAGGTTTCGACCACGGTGCCATGCCTCATCCGGCATACCATATCCTGAAAGAATTCATTAAAGAAAAAACGAAGAAATAAGTAGGTGTTCCTATTTTAGTACTTGCAGATTTCGTGTGAAAGGTTTCACACTATTCACTCCAATTTTCCATTCTCAATTTTCCATTTTCCATTCTCAATTTTCCATTTCCCTTTATCCTTATTTCTTATGAAGGTTCATTTTTGACGGGTCAAGATGCCACTAATTTGGTGTTTTTTTATTACCTTTGCACCGCTTTTGCAAACGATACGATATCGGTCCCCTTACCACGATGTATCGGGACCGACATTCTTTTTGCGCCTTTGGGCTGAAAGACATATACTTACGGTTAAATGAACTATTTCGGACTTATCACTGCAATATCTACTTTTTTCATCATAGGTTTTTTCCACCCTATCGTCATCAGGTCGGAGTACCACTTTGGCACCCGATGCTGGTGGGTATTCCTCGTCACCGGACTCATCTTCATCGGCATCTCCCTGCTCATAGCCAGCCAGACTGCCAGCATCGTCCTGGGCGTCATCGGTTGTTCGTGCCTATGGAGCATACTTGAGATTTTCGAACAGCACAAGCGAGTGAAGCGTGGTTGGTTTCCTATGAATCCCAAGAGAAAAAAGGACTACGAGGGGTAAGACGCACATTTTCCGTGCGAAAATTTGCATAGCTACGCAGAAACGATTATCTTTGTGCCGGATAACGACTTAATAACCAACTATATTCGTTTTGATACAGCAAATCACAACCAAGAGACCCTCCGAATGTACCAGCATTTCGGAGGTAAGGCAAGAGATTGACCATATCGACCAGGTGATCATCAAGTTGATCAGCGAGCGTTTCGGCTATGTAAAGGAGGTAGTGAAGTACAAGGACCCCAATGCAGGTAGCATTGAGGCTCCCCAGCGTCGTATCGACATGATGGTACAGCGCAGGCAGTGGGCAGAGGAAGGCGGGCTCAATCCCGACGCCATCGAGCACATCTACAATGAGCTGGTGGAATACTTCATCTCCGAAGAAAAGAAGATAATGAATGTATAACAATAATACTATGTTTAGAAAAGAAATCAAGGTTCTCGACTGCACCGTTCGCGACGGCGGTCTGATGAACAAATGGCAGTTTAGCAAGGAATTTGTGAAGGGTGTCTACGATGCCAATGTATCTGCCGGTGTCGACTATATGGAGATTGGCTACATCAGTAGCGCTGATCAGTTCCCCCGTCCCGAGTTCGGTCCCTGGAAGTTCTGTGCAGAGGACGAGATTCGCGAGATCGTGGGCGAGAACGACACCAACATGAAGCTCTCCGTGATGGCCGACATCGGTCGTATCAACTTCGACGACATCCGTCCCAAGTCGGAGAGCGTCATCGACCTCTTCCGTGTGGCATGCTACGACTATCAGATCGACAAGGCCATCGAACTGGCTCACCATGTGATGGACAAGGGCTATGAGGCCACCATCAACCTCATGGCTGTGTCTAAGGTATCCAACCGTGCCCTCGACCAAGTGCTGGAGGATGTAGCCAACTCGCGTGTAGGCACCTTCTACCTCGTGGACAGCTTCGGTAGCCTCTATTCGGAGGACATCCACGACCTCATGCAGAAGTACACCTCGGCTCTTCCCAACAAGACCATCGGTTTCCATGGTCACAACAACACACAGCTTGCCTTTGCCAACACCATCGAGTGCATACGCTATGGCGCCAACATGCTCGATGCCACGATGCTCGGTATCGGTCGTGGAGCCGGCAACTGCCCCTTGGAACTTCTCATCTCCTTCCTCAAGAATCCCAAGTACGACATCGTGCCCATCCTGCGTGCCATCCAGGAGCATGTGAAGCCCTTGCAGAAGGAGATCGACTGGGGTTACTTCATCCCCTACATGATCACCGGTTCGCAAAACGACCATCCTCGTTCGGCCATGGCTTGGATGAACAGCGAGCACAAGGACGACTATGTGGCCTACTACGAGTCAGTAGTCAAGAACAAGGAAGTATAAGAAAAGATACAGAGACACACATACCTCTCTCTCCAAGGTACGAACCGCCTATTTGCGCAGTTCGTACCTTTTTGTGTATATCCCGCCCATGTTTTGACCACGCACGAACGATTTGTAAGAAAAACTAACCATTTTTCTTGTGATTCATAAAATAATTCGTTAAGTTTGTGACATAATTTAATCATTACCAACGAAAATATATGGGAAAAAGACTCCTATTGGGCGACGAAGCCATCGCACTCGGTGCCATCCATGCTGGTCTGAGTGGCGTATATGCCTATCCAGGCACTCCGTCCACCGAAATCACCGAATTCATACAGACCGATCCCACGGCCAAGGCGCGTGGCATACACAGTCGCTGGTGTACCAATGAGAAGACGGCCATGGAGGCTGCCTTGGGTATGTCTTATGCGGGCAAGCGTGCCTTGGTGTGCATGAAGCATGTGGGTATGAATGTGTGTGCCGATGCCTTTGTCAACAGTGCCATCACTGGGGTCAATGGCGGACTCATCGTCTTGGCTGCCGACGACCCCTCCATGCACTCCAGTCAGAACGAGCAGGACAGCCGTTTCTATGCCAAGTTTGCCATGGTGCCATGCATGGAGCCCAGCAATCAGCAAGAGGCCTACGACATGATGAAGGTTGCCTTTGAGTATTCCGAGACTATCAAGGAACCCGTCGTGATGCGTATCGTGACACGCCTGGCCCACTCGCGTGCAGCTGTGGAGGTGAGCGACCCCATCATGGAGAATGCGCTGAATGTCTCCACCGATGCCTGGGTGCTTCTTCCGGGTATTGCCAAGCGCAGGTATTCGGCCCTGATAGAGAAGCAACCCGCCATGCTGGAGGCTTCGGAAAGGTCGGCCTACAACTGGATGTCAACGGCCCAGCAGGGCACTGGTGCTACGGGCCTGGGCATTGTGGCTTGTGGCATCGGATATAATTATGTACGCGAAGTGGCAGGTCCCGACGCCCGTATCCTGAAGGTGTCACAGTATCCTCTGCCCGTTGGGCAGATCAAGGCCCTGGCTTCGGAGTGCGATGCTTTGCTTATTGTAGAGGATGGCCAACCTGTAGTCGAGGAGGAAGTGCTGAAACTTGTTGACACGAGCTATCCCGTCAAGGGTCGTCTCACGGGCGATCTTCCCCGCCAGGGCGAACTGACTCCCGATGCTGTTGCCAAGGCTCTTGGCATAGCGATGCCCGAGGGGCTCCCCTCTGCCACTCACATAGCGGGCCGTCCACCACAGTTATGTCAGGGTTGCGGTCACCGCGATGTCTATACGGCTCTCAACCAGGTGCTGGCCGACTACCCCGACCATCGTGTGTTTGGCGACATCGGTTGCTACACCCTGGGTGCCTTGCCTCCCTTCCAGGCTTTGAGCAGTTGTGTGGATATGGGGGCCTCCATCACCATGGCCAAGGGTGCTGCCGATGCAGGTCTCTACCCTGCCGTTGCCGTCATCGGCGATTCCACCTTCACGCATTCTGGCATGACGGGCTTGCTCGATGCAGTCAACGACCAGAGCAACATCACCGTCATCATCAGCGACAATCTCACCACTGGCATGACGGGTGGTCAGGACAGTGCCGGCACCAACAAGTACGAGGCCATCTGCCTGGGTCTGGGAGTCGATCCCAACCATGTGCGCGTCGTCGTTCCTCTGCCCAAGAACATGCCCGAGATCACTCAAGTCATCCGCGAGGAGCTGAACTACCAGGGCGTGAGCGTCATCATCCCTCGCCGAGAGTGCATTCAGACGGCTGCCCGCCATGCCCGTGAGCGAAAAGCCAAGCAAGCTTAATCGCAACCTTGACCTTCGGTCTTCCTTGCTCACGCTCGGGTATACTGATGCAAGCATCATATCCCGCTCGCTTAATCGCAATTTTCAATTCTCAATTTTCAATTTTCCATTCGTGAAAAAAGACATCATTCTATGCGGTGTAGGAGGACAAGGCATCCTCTCCATCGCAACCATCATAGGCGAAGCCGCCACCAAGGCTGGAGTCAACCTCAAGCAGGCTGAAGTACATGGCATGAGTCAGCGTGGAGGCGATGTGCAGAGCAACCTGCGCCTCTCCACCGACACCATCTGGAGCGATCTCATCCCTATGGGCGGATGCGACATCATCATATCTATGGAACCCATGGAGGCGCTCCGCTACCTACCCTATCTGTCCAAGCATGGGGTCATCGTCACCAGCAACAAGCCTTTCGTCAACATCCCCAACTATCCCGACCACGAGGCGCTCTTTGCCGAACTGTCAGCCCTCCCTCGTGTGGTGCAACTGGACATCGAGCAGGTTGCCAAGGATGCTGGCAGTCCCCGCTCTGCCAATGTGGTACTGCTGGGTATGGCTGCCCAATACCTTGAAGTAGTCAGTCCGGAGCAGTTGCGACAGGCTGTTGCCACCATCTTCTCTCGCAAGGGCGATGCGGTGGTCAGCGCCAACCTGACTGCCTTCGACCTCGGTCTGGAAGCCACCCGCTGACAGCCCCCCCCTCCCCCAAGTTCCCAGTTCCTCGCTTCTCCAGCACCCACCTCAAAGAGAAGAGGTCCCCCTCCCTCGCACTTTTCCGCGAGGCTCCCGAAAA
>JAZQQX010000066.1:0-7243 GCA_045629325.1 Bacteroidaceae bacterium
TCATCGACCTCGGTCCTGAGGGTGGTGACGAGGGAGGTCAGCTCCTCTGTTGTGGCACACCCGAAGAGGTGGCTCAGTGCAAAGAAAGTTACACGGGTAGATTTCTCCAATCTAAACTCTAAACAACGCTCAGCGCAATCACTTCGTGATTTCTCCTCTCAAGTCGGAGTTCATCATCTGTCGGATCTGTTCGATAGGCAACTTGTGTCCTATCAGGAACATGAGTTTGGTGATGGCACACTCCGGCGTACAGTCGTATCCGCTCACCACCCCGGCTTCTATCAAGGGCAGACTGGTCTCGTAGAGTCCCATCTGCACACTGCCGGCCTGGCACTGGGTGATATTCACAAAGAGTATGCCTCGATCTACGGCATCCTTGATTTCATCCTTAAACCAGGGAAGCATCGGAGCATTTCCGGTACCAAATGTGCGAAGTACCACGGCTTTCAGACCGGGGATGTGCAACACGGCATGTACCAAACTGGGTTGTATGCCGGGAAAGAGGGTAAGCACCACCACATTGGGATCGTATAGGAAATGGGTACGCATAGGTCGTGTAGGATCGGGACGGCGTATGCGACTCTGATGGTAGTTGATGTTGATGCCTACAGTGGCCAGTTCGGGATAGTTGAACGAACGGAAGGCATTGAAACGCTCTGCATTGATCTTCGTAGTACGGTTGCCTCGCAACAGTTTCTCCTTGAAATACACACAGACTTCTGGCACCATTGGTTCTCCATCTTCTCTCTTTGCCGCTGCTATCTCAATGGCTGTGATGAGGTTTTCCTTACCATCTGTACGAAGCTGACCGATAGGGAGTTGCGAACCGGTCAGTATGACGGGCTTGCCCAGATTCTCAAGCATAAAACTCAAGGCAGAGGCTGTATAGGCCATGGTGTCTGTACCGTGCAGTATGACAAAACCGTCATAGCGCTCGTAGTTGTACTCTATGATCTTGACTATCTTGCCCCAATGCTCGGGGAGCATGTCGGAACTGTCAATGGGAGGTGTGAAAGTATAGGTGGAGATATGGTAGTTGAAACGACGAAGCTCTGGCACTTGTTCCAGCAGTCTGTCAAAGTTGAAATTCTCCAAGGCACCGGTCTCTTCGTTGCGTACCATACCGATGGTACCACCCGTATATATCAGCAACACCGACGGGCGTCTCTGAGGGATGAATTCGTTGGGCATAAAAGGTCTTTTCGTTCGATTGTAGGGATTTCGGATACAAAGGTACAACAAATTTCGGGAGCTGACCTTGTTATTTATAAATATTTTTATAACTTTGTCCCCGCAACAAATGACACCTACATACTAACACATATTTTTAGCACCTATGAAGAACATACGCTATATGGCTTGCCTGGCTACAGTGACCTTGATGTTGACGGGACTCTGTGCCTGTGGAAACAAGACAACAAAACAGGAGGATATGGACTGGGAGGATATGCCCGAACGCTCGGAGGACAACCGTGATGTTGTGACGCAGATTGGCAGTTTGCATACTGAGAATACGGTTTCCTACAACGGTCATTCTTACTCCTACTCTATTGATCGCCAACCCCTGGATTCGGTGATCATCACCGACGATGAGGGTTACAAGGCACAGGACAACACCATTCTACTCACCATCCAGCGCGACGGTGCTCCTTTCTTTGAGCGTCGTTTCACACGCTCTTCTTTCCACATCAATGTGAGTGAAAGCTACTATCGTCAGTGTATCCTTCTGGGTATGAATTTTGACTGCACCTCCGACTACGGCTTGTGTTTCATCGCCTCTATCGGAAAGGGGGCCGACAGTGAGGACTACAAGCCTTATACACTCACCGTGGGGCCCGATGGTAGCACCAACATCACGGAGCACGACCTCTACGGTGACGATGAGGTCAATCGTTTTGAAGACGAGGGTGTGTGAGCGCCTCTGCCAATGCCTCCATGTTGGGTAGCACGATGTCTGCTCCGGCATCCAGCAGTGCTTGGTCGGGCAGAGGACCTGTGTTGACGGCTATCGTGTAGATACCTGCCGCCTTTGCGGCTCTTACACCCAGAGGTGCATTCTCCACCACCACGGCTTCTTCCGGACGAAGGGGTGAATGGTCTGCGTGGAGCACCATGCCTGCCTTCATCAGGCCTTTCAGGTAGGGTTCGGGGAATGGCTTGCCTTGTGTCACATCAAAGGCTGTCACCATCAGTTCCTTTCTAAACACACCGGGATAGGCATGATTCAGTCTGTCGAGCAGACTCTTCTGACCGCTTCCGGTGACGATAACGGGGAGGATGCCTTTCACGCGTACATTATTTAATACTTCCATCGCCCCGTGCATGGGTTGGGCCTCAGGACAGGTATTGAAGATGTCGCTCTTCGTCTTATAGATGTTCTGTATCTCTTCTTCCGTGGCATCTCTGCCCCATGTCCTCTGGGCTAATGCATTGATGGTTCCGGCTCCCGTGCGACCTTCGTTCATATACACTTCCTCCTTGGTCATCGACAGTCCGTACTCTTGCACGGCTCTTGTCCACGACGCGGCATGGTTGGGCATACTGTCAAAGAGCACACCGTCCATATCGAACAGAAATGCCTTTTTTGATTCAAAATTCATAATGCACAATGCGCAATTGGTCATTCACAATTATGATGTATTTACAATACACAATTCACAACTAAGGAAGCGTCATGCTCCCCTAATTGTGAATTACGGATTGTGTATTGTGAATTATTTCAAACGAAGTTGGATGGCCTTGGTCTCCTCCTCATAACCGGGCTTGCCAAGCAGAGCGAACATGTTCTTCTTGTAGGCTTCTACACCGGGCTGGTTGAAGGGATTAACTTCGAGGAGATAACCGCTGATACCACATGCTTTCTCGAAGAAGTAGATGAGCTGACCGAGGTTGTACTCGTCCAAGCGGGGCATGATGACACGGATGTTGGGCACTCCACCGTCTACATGGGCCAACTGTGTACCGAGCTCTGCCATCTTGTTTACCTCATCCACGCGCTTGCCGGCGAGGAAGTTCAGGCCGTCAAGGTTCTCCTCATCAGAGGGGAAGAGCAACTTGTGCTCGGGAGCCTCAACGCTGATCACGGTCTCAAAGATGGTACGCTCGCCATCCTGAATCCACTGTCCCATAGAGTGCAGGTCGGTGGTCAGGTCAACGGCTGCGGGGAAGATACCCTTGCCATCCTTACCCTCGCTCTCGCCGTAGAGTTGCTTCCACCACTCATTCATGTAGTGCAACTTGGGCTGATAGTTGCAGAGGATCTCTATCTTCTTGCCATCTGCATAGAGGGCGTTGCGTACAGCTGCATACTGGGCAGACATGTCATCTGCAAAAGCTACATCCATACCGGTAGCCTTCTCCATATCCTGGGCACCGCGTACGAGCTCTGCGATGTTGAAACCTGCTACAGCGATGGGCAACAGACCTACTGGAGTCAGCACACTGAATCGGCCACCTACATTGTCGGGGATGATGAATGAGGTGTATCCTTCCTTGTCGGCAGTGGTACGGGCTGCACCCTTCTTGGCATCTGTTACTGCCACGATGACCTTCTTGGCCATCTCCTTACCGCGCTGCTCCTCACACTGCTTCTTGAGCAGACGGAAAGCGAGGGCTGTCTCGGTGGTGGTACCACTCTTGGAGATATTGATCACACCGAAGTTCTTATCCTTCAGGTATTCGGTCAACTCATACAGATAATCCTCACCGATGTTGTTACCTGCAAACAGCACATTGGGATTCTCTCCCTTGTTGGTGAGCCATGCAAAACTGTTGGCCAGGGCATCTATCACGGCACGCGCACCAAGGTACGAACCGCCGATACCTGCTACGATCACAGTGTCGCAGTTCTCTCTCAGCACATTGGCACATGCCTGCAACTCGGCAATAAACTCTGCTGTGATGCTGGTGGGCAGATGCATCCAACCCAGGAAGTCATTTCCGGGACGGGTTCCGCCCTCCAATGCCTGCTTGGCGCCTTGTACTCCTGCCTCATAGGCAGCTACTTTCTCTGCACCCACAAACTGGGTGGCTTTTGTAATGTCAATCTGAATCATATCTTTCTTTATCTAAATGCTTCGCTCAGAAGTTTTATCTCAATGGTTGGTGCTATACGCTTATAGAGGATGTTGTACACAGCATCCAGGATGGGCATATTCACATGCAGGTGTTGGTTGATTTCCTTCATCGCCTGTGTGCCAAAGTATCCTTCTGCTATCATCTCCATCTCTATCTGCGCACTCTTCACGCTATATCCGTTACCGATCATCGTACCGAACACACGGTTGCGAGAGAAGTTGGAGTAGCCTGTCACCAGGAGGTCGCCCATATACACGGAGTCTGTGATGTTGCGCTCTATCGGGTGTACAGTAGTCAGGAATCGCTCCATTTCTTGTGTGGCATTCGACATCAGCACGGCTTGGAAGTTGTCACCATACTTCAGGCCGTGAGTGATACCTGCTGCTATGGCATACACATTCTTCAGCACAGAGGCATACTCTATACCCAGCACATCGGTCGAGGTCTTCGTCTTCACATATTCGCTGGCCATCATGTCGGCAAACACGCGGGCTTTCTTCTCGTCCGAGCAACCTATGGTGAGGTATGTCAGTCGGCCCAGTGCAACTTCTTCTGCATGGCTTGGTCCGCCTATCACGGCAAGGTTTTCGTCGGGTACATTGTACACATGATGGAAGAATTCGGAGCATACCAGATGCTCATCGGGGACGATACCCTTGATGGCTGTCACGATGAACTTATCCTTCAGTCTCTCTCTCAACTTCTTCAGGTTGCCCTTCAGGTAGGGCGAGGGGGTCACGAACACCAGTGTGTCGCAGTTCCTCACCACCTCGTTGATGTCGCTTGTGAAGTTGATGCGGGGTATGTCAAACCTCACACTTGTCAGGTATGCAGGATTGTGCTGAAGCCTCTTGAACTCTTCTATGCGGTCATCTCTACGGATGTACCACCATATCCGCTCATTCTTCTCCAGCATCATCTTGGCGATAGCGGTTGCCCAACTACCTCCACCGATTATGGCTATAGTTCCAACCCCTCCATCCCCTGGCTTTTGGTTTTGGTCAAAATCCAGGGAGTAAGATGGTTGTGATTTGCTTGAAAACATATATATGGTTTATGTTTGCCGTTCCTATTATTCCCCTTCGGGGGCAAGGGGGGCTGTCCACTTTGCTATCTCGTCCTGACTGGGCTTCTCCATGCCACCCAGGTACTCCTTGTATTTCTTCAGTATCTCGATGATCTGTTGCTGTATCTTAGCAGGAGCCACGCCCTGGAGTGTGCTCACCAGGTTGTAGCCTGCCTTGCGCAGGATGGGGATCCACTCCTGAGGCACACCTTTCTCCATGAAGGCCTCGTCCTTGTCGCGGGGAGCCTTTACCTCGGGTTTCATCTGGGGGAAGAGCATCACCTCTCCGATGGCGAACTTACCCGTGAGCAACATCACCAGACGGTCAATACCGATACCGATACCGAAGGTGGGAGGCATACCGTACTGCAGGGCACGCAGGAAGTCGTGGTCGATGATCATAGCCTCGTCGTCGCCCTTGTCGGCCAACTTCATCTGGTCGATGAAACGCTGTTCCTGGTCGATGGGGTCGTTGAGCTCACTGTAGGCGTTGGCCAACTCCTTACCGTTCACCATCAACTCAAAGCGCTCGGTCAGACCGGGCTTGCTACGGTGCATCTTCGTCAGGGGCGACATCTCTACGGGATAGTCGGTGATGAAGGTGGGCTGGATGAAGGTTCCCTCGCAGGTCTCACCGAAGATCTCATCGATGAGCTTACCCTTACCCATGGTCTCATCCACCTCGATGCCCAACTTCTTGGCTACCTCACGAATCTCATCCTCGGTCATAGGATAGAGGTCGTATCCGGTCTTCTCCTTGATGGCGTCGAGGATAGGCAGACGGCGGAAGGGAGCCTTGAAGGAGATCACCTTACCGTCGATCTCTACCTCGGGCTTGCCATTCACTGCGGTACAGATCTCTTCGAGCATCTTCTCCGTGAAGGTCATACCCCAGTTCAGGTCCTTATAGCTGATATAGAGCTCCATGCAGGTGAACTCGGGATTGTGGGTCTTATCCATACCCTCGTTGCGGAAGTTCTTGCCGATTTCATACACACCCTCAAAGCCACCTACGATCAGGCGCTTCAGATAGAGCTCCGTAGCGATACGCATGTACATGGGGATGTTCAGTGCGTTGAAGTGGGTGATGAAGGGGCGGGCACTTGCACCGCCTGCGATGCTCTGCAGGGTTGGGGTTTCCACCTCAGTATAACCGGCTTCATCGAGGATGCGACGCAGGGTACGCAGTATGGTGGCACGCTTCAGGAAGGTATCCTTCACGCCGTTGTTCACCACCAGGTCCACATAGCGCTGACGGTAGCGCAACTCGGGATCATCAAACGAGTCGAACACATTACCCTCGGCGTCGGTCTTCACAATGGGCAGGGGCTTGAGGCTCTTGGCCAGCACCGTCATCTCGGTCACATGCACGCTGATCTCACCGGTCTTCGTACGGAACACATATCCCTTCACACCAATGAAGTCACCCAGGTCAAGGCACTTCTTGAACACCACATTGTACATATCCTTGTTCTCATCGGGGCAGATGGCATCACGCTGTATGTACACCTGGATGCGACCCTTAGAGTCCTGCAGTTCGGCAAAACCAGCCTTACCCATGATGCGCTTGCTCATGATACGACCGGCAATGCTCACATTGCGACTGTTCTCGGGAGTAGCGGCGATGCGGGGCTTCTGTCCGTTCTCATCGGGCTCGGCAGTCTCATCCACGGGCAGGTCCACAAACTGCTCACGGATATCCGTACTATAGGCATCTGTGGGATACTCTGCCGCGGGATAGGGGTTGATACCCAGGTCGCGCAACTGCTGAAGGTTATTACGGCGAACGATCTCCTGTTCGCTCAGTTCCAATACATTCAAATTCATATCTGTCGTTTTGTAATTTTGATATTCTACTATTTGGCGCTTCCATCCCATGCCATTTCTGCCACGCACATACATACGCGAGCGGGCGCACGAGATATAATTGGGTGCAAAGGTACAAAAAAAATCAGGCACCCACAACGATTTTCATGCAAAACACACAATATCTGCACCGAAATATCTATCTTTGCACTACAATCGAGAATTTGGCCCCAATATATTCAGCCTCCCCATACCCAACTCCAACCATCATCCACAACCTCTATGCACCCCATC
>JAZQQX010000067.1:0-34538 GCA_045629325.1 Bacteroidaceae bacterium
CGAAATGATAGAAAATTATACCCCGTCAGCAAACCGCTAACGAGATGCCCTGCCTCATGCAGAATGGCATTGACAAATACGCCAACGACAAGTGCCGCAAATGAAATAACTATGGCTTCTGCCATCTTCATCTTGTCGATGCCTTCGCCATCGGCTCCACCGTCCAGAATGTAACTAAGTCCAAGGCCGATTCCATAGCCCATAAGCATACTGAGCATTATAATGCCTATTATGCGTAGTGTTTTCTTCATAATTCAATTGCTGTTACACTAATTTACGCCATTGCAGCCTCCATGCAAGATATTCCAAGCTTTCTTTCTATTTCGGCAACACTCTTGAATGAGAAATTTGTATTGCCAGAGAGAATGCGACTGACATACTGAGGTGACACACCAAGTTTGTTGGCGATGTCTGAACGACTGAGGCTATTTGCCTGCATATAGTCAACGATTGACAAGGCAATCCCGCGTGACCATTTCAGCCACACTTCGTTCTCTTGACGCCACTTTGCATCTTCTGTGAAAGTAGAAGTTCGATCACTCTGATGAGCCTCCAAGAACTCCAATGTCTTTTGTCTCATAATTAATATCCAATTTATAAGTTCTTGCTATCTTTAATGGAGCCTTGCTGCAATGCAAACAGAGCCTTCTGTTGTTCAATTTCTTGCTTTAACTCTAATTTAGAAGGAAGCATCAGCATGTATTTTGACATGAAGATGTTCTTCTCATCATTGAGCCAGAACTCTGCTATATCTTCGTCTGTCTCAGAACATAGCACGATGCCAAGTGTGGGATTGTCGTCGTCACCACGCATCATCTTATCGTACATATTCACATACATCTTCATCTGGCCAACATCCTGATGAGTTATCTTGCCAACCTTAAGGTCAACAAGCACGAAACATTTCAAACGGAAATTGTAAAACACAAGGTCTATGAAATACTTATCGTTCTCGGTGCGAACAAGCTTCTGTCTTTCCACAAACGAGAAACCTTTTCCAAGTTCAAGAAGAAATTTCTGAAGATTGTTCAGGATTGCAGTCTCCAACTCACTCTCAACGAACGCCTTCGTAGGTGACATCCCGAGAAATTCTGCCACCACAGGATTCTTGATAAACTCCAATTTGTCTGTATCAAAATCCTTTGTCAGTGCCTTCATTTCCGCCACTACTGGCTCTTTTTGTTGCGACATCAACAGACGCTCATAGTATTGCGTAGAAATATTGCGATTTAGCGTTGCATAACTCCACATCTGCTCGGAGGCCTCTTTTATGTACCAGTTGCGGGCAACCTCGTTTGTGACACTCAATAATCGTCTATAATGTGACCACGACAAAATTCCACATGGTGTGTGGAATATTTCGGGGAAGACAACATAAAACTGTCGGAAGTAATACAGATTCTGAACAGAAAAGCCTTTCCCGAACTCTTCTGTCAGAGCTACAGACAACTGCTTGAGCAACTGTTTGCCGTAATCTGCACGCTCTTTGCCTTGCTGTTCTTCTTCCACAATACGCTTGCCAATGTTCCAATATGCCTCTACCATGACTTGGTTCACAGCGGCATAAGCTTTACTACGTGCCTTGTTGACCAACGACTTAATATCATTGATAAAGTCACTATTCATATTTACTATTTCCTTTGTCATTTACTTGAAAGATTGATTGCAGTTATAAGCTTTTGTTGAGCAAAGATATACAAAAGCATCAAAACGTGCAATTTATAGGTTTCACTTGCGTTGGTATTTAATACTATTTAACTGCAAATATACAGAAACAACATAATTAGTTTCATTTTGCGAGGCTTTATGCACTTAAATCCTACTAATTCAAACTCAGTAACAACAATTTAAATTTGTATTCCTAATGACTGAAAATGAAAATTTCCGTTCATTCCCGTATTAAGATATGTTAAGCAGATGTTTTCATTTTGGGGTTTTTGAAATTTTTGTTTCCAGTTTGTTTCTTTTGGTTGTTTTTGCTTTTGCGGAGTATTGATATTCAATACTTTACAATTCGGAAGCAGATTCTCAAGAAGAAGTTCATGCCTATTCAACCATTATAATATCCACTACTTCGTTTTGACATTTGATATTTTGGCTTCGCATCCCACGATTTGACATTTGACATTTGACATTTTGATTCGTTGACTTTCAAAGAAAATAGGGGCGTCATTACTAATGACACCCCTTATCTTAATCTGCAGGTGAATGGTGATGGACCTGCGGATATGTATCGATGTGCTTACTTGGTGAGACCGCTGTACTCGTGGCTGTAGCGAAGCATCTGCTCTACATAGTTCTCTGAACCGTAGACGATGCGGACATCGGTGACCTTGCCACTGGCATCCTTCACGAGTTCGTAGCGAGGATTGACGAAGCCCTTGTAGGGGGCGATGTGGAGCGACTCGTAGCGCTGGAGGATCTCCTTGTGGAGCTCGGGGTTGACCTTCACGCCATAGTTCTCTACGAGAGCACGGCCTGCCTCGAAGTCACCCTCGCTCTTGATGCGCTGGAGCTCGCCGAGGAGTTCGCCAAAATACTCGCGGAGCTTGTCGTAGTCGTTGATCTTGACGAAGGTCTTACCGTCGCGCTTCTCAAAGCAGAGCGCGGGAGTGGACGCGTTGGCCTCTGCATCCTTGGTGGCACGCTCGAGGGTCCAGTAGGCGATGAGGGCACGGTTGCGCATGTGAGCCTCCTCCAGATTGTCGCCGGGGAGGATACGCACGAGCTGGGTCATGAGGCCGTTCATCATCTGCTGATAGTAGCCAGCCTTGTAGGCATCGGCAGTGGGCATGACACCCAGTTCGACGAGCTTGGGATCGGCCATGTAGTAGAGCGCGAAGATGTCGGCACGAGCCTCCTCGAGGGTAGAGTGGTAGTTCTTCAGGGCATCAGGATCGACACCGGGAAGGAGCTGACCGCTGGCATGACCGAGACACTCGTGAAGGTCGGTGTGAACATTGTCCACATAGTGAGCGTACTGCTTGGCCTGGTTGATCTCCTCCTCGCTCCACATGAACTCCTCTGCGAAACCGTTGCCCTGGGCAGCAGCGTCGTAGGCAGCGGTGATGTTGTCGATGCTCACCGACTTCGAACCGTGCTGTGCGCGAATCCAGTTGCTATTGGGGAGGTTGATACCAATGGGAGTGGAAGGATAACTGTCGCCAGCAAGGATGGCAGCAGTGATGACCTTCGCCGTGACACCCTTGACCACAGGTTTGCGGAAACGGGGATCAACGGGTGAGCGGTCCTCAAACCACTGTGCATTGCTTGCAATGACCTGTGTACGAGCCGTGTTGGCAGAGTCGAGGAAGTTGACCATAGACTCCCATGAGCCACGCAGACCCAGAGGGTCGCCATAACTCTCGATGAAGCCGTTGATGAAGTCCACACGCGAGTCGAGATCCTTCACCCAAAGGATGGAGTACTCATCGAAATCCTTGAGGTCGCCAGTGGTATAGTACTTCACAAGCGACTCGATGACAGCCTTCTGCTTCTCGTTCTCAGCAAAGGTGGCAGCCTTCTGCAGATTGTCCACGATGTGAGAGATGGCACCGTCGTACATACCGCCCAGTTTCCACACATTCTCCACGATGTTGCCCTCGCTGTCGCGCACGAGCTGGCTGTTGAGACCGTACATCACGGGAGTAGGATCGTTGGGGTCCTTGAGCGAGGCATAGTAAGCCTCTACATCGGCCTGCGAGATGCCAGGACCGTAGAAATTGTTGGCAGAGGTCTGGATGATGTCCACACCGTCGGCCTGGTTGGTCTTGATGGCCATATACTCGGGGTCGAAGATGACGCGAGCCAGTTCGGCATCGACAGTGCCACACTGCTCCTCAAGCCATGCCTGTGAGAATCCGGGCACGAACTTGGCATTGCTGTAGTGGTGGTGAATACCGTTGGCAAACCATATCTGCTTCATGTACTGCTCAAAGGCCTTCCAGTCAGCACTCTCCTTGTCGCCCTGATACTCGGTGTACACCTTCTCGCAGAGCTGACGGATGGCGAGGTTGTAACGGCAGTTCTGATCCCAGAGAATGTCGCGACCCCACAAGGCAGCCTCGGTGAGATAATAGATAAGTTGTTTCTGCTCGAGCGAGAGTGTCTCGAAAGCGGGCACCTCGTAGCGAAGCACTTGGATGTCGGCAAAGTTGTCGACCGTCCACGACTGTTCCTCGGCAACCTCCTGATTGGTGGAACAAGCACTCATGAGGGTGGCAAGAACGACTGTGGTCAAAAGACTTTTCTTCATATTGATTTGTGAAATGATAGTTAATTAACTAGAATGAACGAAATATAAATGAAACAAAAATGAACGAAAATGAACGAAAATGGAAATTAAATTATAACTAGAATGAACGGCGCTCAGCGTGTCGAAGACCGATGCTTCGCAGCGAAGCCTGCAGAAGAATAAAAGGAATATTTTTAAGGTCACGCACTCAGCGTGACCTTATATATATCTTATTCTCGTTTATTTTCGTCGAACTTACTTGATCAGCACCTTTCGGCCATCCTTGATGTACAAGCCGGGGCGAGAGGGCGATACACTGCGACCCTGGAGGTCGAAGAGGGGAGCAGAGGGGCCCGAGAAGGGTGACTGAACTTCCACGCCCTGGATGGCATCGACGAGGTCGGTGATCTCATAGCCTGCGGGTCGGGTGGAGTCGATGGTGATGGTGAAGTGGAACTTCGCATCGACCGTGTGCTGTCCGTCGTTGAACTTCAGAGCCTGGCCTATCTTGTAGGTCTTGCCCTCAGCACAACTGCCGGGCTTCTGACCCAGAACGAAGGTCATGGTGGATGGCGTAAACTCGCTGTACACTACACCCGAAGCAAACTCGATGGCTGTGCCAGAGGCATTGAACCAGTGACCGTAACCGTTGGCTGTGCTTGCCTTGCGAACCGTGTTGCCCGTGGAAGGATGAAGGGGATAGAACATGATCTTGCCCTCCTTGGGACCTGCAGTGGTGTAGGTGGACATACGACTGGCAATCTCGCTCGAAGCCATCTGGAATGCTGTGCCTACAAGCGTGGCGTCGCTACCCGTACAGGGGATGTTGATGCCCGAATAGCCCTGGGTGTCGCGAGGGAAGTGTACATCGTAGTAGATATCGACATCGTGGGTGGCTATATCGTCGCTGATGATGGGAGCACCGGCAATGTTGGTGTTCTCAAAATTGAGGATATAGGGCCACTGATCGTCGTTGTAGATGCTCTCGTCCCACTGATGCTGGAAATACTGCGTAGGAGCAGGGCTCACCACGAGATAGAGGCGTGACACACCCTCGGGCACCGTCATGCTCACGGCACAGGTGTCGGCCTGATAGCCCTGGCAATAGACGCTGTCCTGAGAGAAATACTGACGCGAGCCGTCCTTCATCAGAGCCACATAGCCCAGACGGAAACCACGGGTGCGACGCGTGGTGTTGTTGAAGCACTTGTTGTACTTGCCTTGGTCTTGCTTCTTTACCTCCCACTGCGACTCGGCATTGAGGAACTGCTGGGGATCGCCCTCGGGCAGAGAGATGCCGTTGGTGGTGTAGGTTGGGGTGGAGAAGAGGGTGGTGAGTGTCTCACCCGCAGAAGGGATGTTGAGCGCAATGACATTGAAGCCAGTGCTCTGGGGACACGAACTGTAGGCCACCTGATAGCCACCCTGTGCCAGAGGTACATAACTGTAGGCATACTGACCAATAGGAGGATTGTCAGCACGGCAAGCCTCGAGGTCGAAAGTGGCCATCTTCATGGCATAGTCAAAGTACTCGCTATAAAGACGGTCGGCTGTCCAGCCCTGCATCTTCATGAGTACCTCGTTGAAATCCATGGCCTTGGGCACGGGAGAGTAGCGCCAAATCTTACCGATGAAGTCGATGCCGTACTTCTCTGCGAGGTAGTAGTGGAACCAATAACTCTGATAGCGGTGGAACTCATGTGTGAAGGCGAGGTTGGCTGAGCGCAGGAAGATGCCTGTGCTCTGGCTGTACTTCTCATTGGGATAGCTCTGTATGCTCTGCCACTGTGCCGTCTGCTCCCAGATGGTGGCTCCGTTGCCTATAGCATCGTGGAAGCCCGAATGACCGCCCTTGTCGGTGTAGGCCATATACTGGAAGGAGTGGCCAATCTCGTGAGCCACCGAACTACCTACGGGATGCGAGGTGGAAGGGGAGAGCCAAAGCGCACCGATGACGAAGTCGTATCCACCACCATAGCACACCCAGTCGGTGGTGTGGTTGAGGAGGATCATCATCTTGTACTTGTGCACATTACTGTTGGCATCAGCAAAACCCAGTTTTTGGATGTTGAGTTCGTAGAACTGCTCTGCCTTGGCCAAGAGGTCCTTGATGTCGAAGCGATAGGTGTACTCCACATCCGTAGGGTTCTTCTGTCCGTAGTACTTATCCCAATAGACGATGAAGTTGTCGCTCTCTGCCGAGCGGGTCTTCGACCAGGTGTACTTGCAGTCGGGGTCGGACTCTTTATATAATAAGGTGTCGCGATTCCAAGGGTTGTTCCACTCGTTGGGTATGTAGAGTTTCTTCTGGGCAAAACCAGCAAGCGAACATAGTAGGAAGAGTGGCAGAAGGATGTTTTTCAAATTCATTATGATGTTGAAATTGTGTTGGTTAGTGTGTTTTGGTAAAAGTGTAAGTTTAACTTTGGTCAGGGTATCCTTTTAATGCAAATCCTACCTTTCTAATCCTCGCGAAAGGAAAGAAAGGCAGGACTTATGAGTGTGTGTATGTCGGGCTCGTTTAGAAACGATAACCGAAGGTCAGTGTGAAGTTGAAGTTCTGAATCTTCGAGATGGTGTTGTCGATCTCTACCATGATGTCGCGATACTCATTGCGCCACATATCGGTGATACCCCAGTCGCAACCCAGATTCAGGCTGTAGTGGTTGTCGTACTCTGCACCAACGCGGAAACCGAGACCGGCATCCCAACGCTGGAAGTAGCTACGGCTGTTGTCCTTCTTGAAGATGGCATACTTGGACTCGTAATCGTGAGTCCAGAGACCGTCGGCGTTGACCTTGGTCTTGTTGTTGCCAGCCACACCCACAGCGAAGTAGGGACCGAACTCACCAAAGAGTCCGAAATCGTCAGTCACATTGTAGCGGAAACCTACATGTACGGGCACCTCAATGTAGTGAGGGCAGATACGGTTGGTCACCGAAACCGACTCCTTGATGCTGGGGAAATTCATGTCAACCGACTCCTTGCAACCCTTCATCACCCAGTCGAGACCACCATTGATGTAGGTGCCGTGAGCGTTGGGGAGCATGTACTCAAACTTAACACCTGCCGTACCACCGGGCTTGAGGCCCATCTCGAGGTTCTTGATGTTGCTGGTGCTCAATCCGAAGAAAAGCTGTGTGGAGAAACCTTCCTCGGGCTCATTGTCGATGGCAAAGGAAGCGGTGTTGACGCTCACAAGTGCCAGAACTGCCATTAAGAATTTCTTCATGATGGAAATGGATTGATATACAATAAAATACTTAAATAATAGCGATTGCTTGAAGCGGATTACTTATTCTTCAGCAAATCGCGGATCTCGGTGAGAAGCTTCTCCTCTGCAGAAGGTTCGGGAGCAGGTGCGGGAGCGGGCTCTTCCTCCTTCTTGGCAGTGAGCTTGGTGATGAACTTCACCATGCAGAAGATACAGAGGGCGATGATGAAGAAGTCGATGCACGACTGGATGAAAGCACCGTAGTTGAGCGTAACAGCCTCGGTAACGGTCTCTCCACCTTCTACTACGGCATCCTTCAAAGTAAGCTTCAGGTCGCTGAAGTCAACACCGCCAACCAATACACCTACGGGAGGCATGATGACATTCTCTACGAGAGAACTTACGATCTTACCGAAAGCACCACCGATGATAACACCGACTGCCATGTCCATTACATTACCCTTGAGGGCAAAAGCCTTGAATTCGTTGATAAAATTGCTCATAACTTTAAATTTTATTAAGTTTTCAAAAAGTTTTCTCTGATGAACGATGCAAAGTTAAAAAAAAATTAGTAATTTTGCGCTGAAAATGAAAAATAATGTGATTAAATGTACCGCATATTGCCTTTTTAGCGCTTTTTTAGTGCTAATTTTGGTATGTTGTAGGTCGGGTCACTATTGTAATTGTGGATAAAAATTTCAATTCTTTTGGAATTTAGTGATTAATAAACATAAATTTTTACTTTAAAACATTTTAAACCAATGGCAACAAAAGTAGCAATTAACGGTTTCGGCCGTATCGGTCGCCTCGCTTTCCGTCAGATGTTCGAGGCTGAGGGTTATGAAGTAGTAGCTATCAACGACTTGACCAGCCCCAAGATGCTGGCTCACCTGTTGAAGTATGATACCGCTCAGGGTGGTTTCGCTGGCAAGTTCGGCGAGGGCAAGCACACTGTAGAGGCTGGTGAGGACTACATCGTAGTTGATGGCAAGAAGATCACCATCTATGCAAAGCCCAACGCAGCTGAGCTTCCTTGGGGTGAGCTTGGTGTTGATGTTGTTCTCGAGTGCACCGGTTTCTATACCAGCAAGGAGAAGGCTTCTGCACACATCCAGGCAGGTGCTCGTAAGTGCGTTATCTCTGCTCCCGCAGGTAACGACCTTCCCACTATCGTTTACAATGTTAACCACACCACTCTGACTAAGGAGGACAATGTAATCAGCGCAGCTTCTTGTACTACCAACTGCTTGGCTCCCATGGCAGCAGCTCTGAACAACTACGCTCCTATCAGCAGCGGTATCATGTCAACCATCCACGCTTACACCGGTGATCAGATGATCCTCGACGGTCCTCAGCGTAAGGGTGACCTCCGTCGTAGCCGTGCAGGTGCTCAGAACATCGTTCCCAACTCAACTGGTGCTGCTAAGGCTATCGGCCTCGTAATCCCCGAGTTGAACGGTAAGCTGATCGGTTCTGCTCAGCGTATTCCTACTCCCACCGGTTCTACCACTATCTTGGTAGCTGTTGTTAAGGGTAAGGACATCACCAAGGAGGGTATCAACGCTGCTATGAAGGCTGCTCAGACCGAGAGCTTCGGTTACACCGAGGATGAGATCGTATCAAGCGATATCATCGGTATGAAGTATGGTTCTCTCTTCGACGCTACCCAGACCATGGTTAGCAAGATCGACGAGGATACCTATCAGGTACAGGTTGTTTCTTGGTATGACAACGAGAACAGCTACACCTCTCAGATGGTTCGTACTATCAAGTACTTCTCAGAGAACTGCTAATCTCTAGTCTTAAAAGGACAAAACATAGCCGCCCTTGGCCCAATGCCTTGGGCGGCTTCTTTTTTCAGTATTTTCACTTGAAGATTCTACATTTCGATAATTCGGAGACTCGATAGATCCACAATCCCATTCCATAAACTATGTCCTACGATCTTATCACCATCCTTGGCCCTACAGCCTCGGGCAAGACCGACCTCGCTGCTCACCTCGCAGCCCGACTCGGTGACGCGGAAATCATATCTGCCGACAGCAGACAGGTGTATCGCGGTATGGACATAGGTACGGGAAAGGACCTGAAGGACTATACCGTGGATGGGCTGGATATACCTTATCATATTATAGATATACTCGATGCCGGGGAGAAGTACAATCTCTTCCAGTACCAGCAGGATTTCTGGGAGGCGTACAACGACATCAAGGGTAGGGGAAAGCGTGCCATACTGTGCGGAGGTACGGGACTGTACATAGAGAGCGTGCTGAAGAGCTACAAGATGGTGCCTGTGCCGGAGAATGCTCAACTGCGTGCTTCGCTTGAGGGGAAGAGCCTGGAGGAACTGACTGCCATACTGCAGACCTACAAGTCGCTACACAACACCACCGATGTGGATACGGCCAAGCGTGCCATAAGGGCCATTGAGATACAGCAGTACTACAGGGAGCATCACATTGATGAGCGCGACTTCCCCAAGGTGGACAGTCTGACCATCGGTGTGAACATCGACAGGGAATTGCGTCGCGAGAAGATAACGCGTCGTCTGCATGCCCGACTGGAAGAGGGTATGGTGGATGAGATCAGGGAACTGCTGAAGACGGTCCCGGCCGAAGATCTCATATACTATGGCCTGGAGTATAAGTTCCTGACACTCTATGTGATAGGCCAACTGACCTATGAGGAGATGGTTAGGCAACTGGAGATTGCCATACATCAGTTTGCCAAGAGGCAGATGACTTGGTTCAGGGGTATGGAGAAGCGTGGCACGGCTATCCAGTGGATTGATGCCACACTACCTATGGAGGACAAGGTGAATATGATCTTGTCCAAGCTGGAGGGGGATTAGTTTTTGAGGGCTCGATTTTTAGCCAAACTTGCAGACTCTGTCGAGCGCCTCTTCGTCTATCAACTTTATCTTACGGCCGTCAATGGCTATCAGTTTCTCCTGGGCAAAGGCGCTCAGGGTACGGATGGCGTTGCTCGCGGTCATATTGCTCATGCTTGCCATATCCTCGCGTGAGAGGTAGATGCTGAGGGTGCAACCATCTTCCTCAAGACCATAGGCGTCGCGAAGGAAAAGCAGGGCTTCGGCCAGTCGGCCACGAATGTGCTTCTGGGTGAGGTTGACGGTACGCTCGTGGGCTGTGCCGAGGTGGTGGGCCAACTCGTTGACAAAGAAGCAGGCCAACGAAGCATTCTCGTGCATCATCTCACTGAGCATGTGGAGCGAAAGGTGGGCAATCTGTGCAGATTCCATGGCCTCTGCACTGGTCTGGTAATCTTGATGGGCAAAATAGGGACGGTAACCCAGAAAAGCCTCGGGCAATGCCACGCGGATGATGTGGCTACGGCCTCCCGATCCTCCCTTGAAGATCTTTATCTTGCCTTTGATTACAAAAAGCAAATCGTGAGGGCGGTCACCCTCACTGTATATCATCTCGTGTTTCTTGTAGGTCTGCACACGAAGATTCTGAAGTATCAAAGCGCGCTGCTCTTCCGTTAAAGTCTGCTCCAATCGAGGCATGAGCTTGAGCACATCCTCACTGGATATAGTCTTCCTTGCCATATATATATAAATAATGTATAGTAGGATCGGTGGAGTAGTTATCCCTGTTTTTTAGTTCGATTTTATGCTTTTCAACACAAAATTAGTTATTTTCTATTTCTCTGCAAAGATATTGTTGAAAAAAATGAATACATCACCTAAAATATTATGAGAAAAAGTTTCCAAAATTCGGCTTTTTTTCTTAATTTTGAAACGAAAATACTATGTATTAACCTTAAAATTAGATATAATATCAATAAAACACAATTCGACTATGAGTTATTTACGATTTGACAAGACTCAGATGACGAACCTTGAAAACTCTTTGAAGAAAGAGATTTTGAGAAGTAATCGTTCCGGAGCCTACTCATGTACGACCCTTGTGGACTGTAACACAAGAAAGTACCATGGTCTTTTGGTTGTGCCTGTACCCGAACTCGATGATGAGAATCATGTGCTCTTGAGTTCGCTGGATGCTACTGTCATTCAGCACGGAGCTGAGTTCAATCTGGGCCTCCACAAGTATCAGGGAGACAACTTCAGTCCTCGTGGTCACAAGTACATCCGTGAGTTCGACAGTTTGAAAGTACCTACCACGATATACCGTGTAGGTGGTGTGATCCTGAAGCGCGAGGAGGTGTTCCAGCACTTTGAGGACCGTCTCATCATCCGTTATACCTTGGTGGATGCTCACAGTGAGACCACCCTTCGCCTCCAGCCTTTCCTGGCATTCCGAAGCGTAAGAGAGTACACACACCAGAACTCTAATGCCGACACCTCTTACCACATGGTGGAGAACGGTATCAAGACTTGTATGTACAAGGGCTATCCCGACCTCTTCATGCAGATCAACAAGGAGAACAACTTCGTTTACCGTCCCGATTGGTATCGTGGCATGGAGTATCCCAAGGAGCAGGAGCGTGGCTACGCAAGCAACGAGGATCTCTATGTACCTGGCTACTTCGAGTTCACCATCAAGAAGGGTGAGAGCGTAGTATTCAGTGCCGGCTTGAGCGAAATTAAGACCGCGGAACTTGCTCAACTTGCTGATTTTGAAGTTAATGTACGCACTCCTCGCGACAACTTCTACCACAATCTGGTCAACAGTGCACATCAGTTCATCGTTCACCGTGAGCATGAGGACTATGTGCTGGCCGGTTATCCCTGGTTCAAGTGTCGTGCCCGCGATATGTTCATCTCTCTTCCCGGTCTGACCATCACCAATGGTGAGTTTGACAAGTTTGAGAGCGTGATGAAGACCGCAGAGAAGGGCATCCGCGAATTTATGGAGGGTAAGCCCTTGAGCGTGAAGATCTACGAGATGGAGCATCCCGATGTATTGCTCTGGGCCATTTGGTGTGTACAGCAGTATGCCAAACTGACCAACATCAACAAGGCATACGAGAAGTATGGCCAGTTGGTACGCGACATCATGGAGTACATTCATCGTGGCAAGCATCCCGGCATTCAGGTGCACGACAACGGTCTGCTCTACACCCCCGGTGGTACGGAGAAGGCTATCACTTGGATGAACAGCAGTTCGTTTGGTCGTCCTATCGTACCTCGTACCGGTTATATTGTTGAGATCAATGCTTTGTGGTACAACTGTTTGCGTTTCAGTGCTGATGCTTGCGAGTATGTGAAGGACGAGGCTTCAAAGGAGATCGTCACTTCTCTGGCAGACAAGGCAAAGCAGGGCTTCATCGACACCTTCATGAACCAGCACGGCTATCTGCTCGACTATGTGGATGGTCAGATGATGGACTGGAGTGTTCGCCCCAACATGATCTTCCCCGTTGCATTCGACTATTCACCTCTGGACCAGAAGCAGAAGAAGACAATCCTCGACCTCTGCACCAAGGAGCTTCTTACTCCCAAGGGTCTCCGTTCGCTCTCTCCCAAGAGCGGTGGTTACAACCCCATGTATGTAGGTCCTCAGCAACAGCGTGACTATGCTTACCATCAGGGTACGCCATGGCCTTGGCTGGGCGGTTTCTACATGGAGGCTTGTCTTCGCGTATATGGCCGAAGCAAGGTTGGCTTCGTAGAGCGTCAGTTGGTTGGTTATGAGGAGGAACTCTTCTACCACTGCATCGGTACTATCCCCGAACTCTTCGACGGTAACCCACCATTCCACGGTCGTGGAGCCATCTCATTTGCTATGAATGTGGCAGAGATCATGCGTGTTGTAAAACTTCTCGATAAGTATAACGAATATTAATAAAAGGAGGAACGAAAGATGAAAGTTTTAATGTTCGGATGGGAATTTCCTCCCAAGATTTATGGTGGTCTGGCTGTTGCCAGCTACGGTATCACCAAGGGTTTGAGCCTTCAGGGTGATGTAGAGACAACCTTCTGCCTTCCCAAGCCAACTGGCGAGGAGGAGAAGTTCCTCAATATTATCAACATGAGTCAGGTACCCATTGCTTGGCGTGATGTTCAGTATGATGCAATCAAGGATCGCATGATCGGTCATACGGCAGAGGATTACTATCGCTACCGTGATCACATCTATGCTGATTTCAACTACATGCAGGGTCTTGACGACCTCGGTTGTCTGCAGTTTGCAGGTGGTTATCCCAGCAACTTGCACGATGAGATCAACAATTTCAGCATCATTGCCGGTGTACTGGCTCGCTCGGAGCAGTTCGACATCATCCATGCTCACGACTGGCTGACCTATCCCGCTGGTGTTCATGCCAAGATGGTGAGTGGCAAGCCTCTGTGTATCCATGTTCATGCTACCGATTTCGACCGTTCGCGTGGTAAGGTTAATCCTACCGTATATAGCATTGAGAAGAACGGTATGGATCACGCTGACTGTATCATGTGTGTGAGCGAGCTGACTCGTCAGACCGTTATCAACCAGTATCATCAGGATCCTCGCAAGTGTGTGGCTATGCACAATGCTGTATATCCCTTGAGCGAGGAGTACACCAATATCCCCTCTACCCGTCAGCCCAAAGAGAAGGTTGTCACCTATCTGGGTCGTATCACCATGCAGAAGGGTCCCGAGTACTTCCTCGAGGCTGCCAAGCGTGTGCTTGACCGTACGCACAACATCCGTTTCTGCTTTGCCGGTTCGGGCGATATGATGAACGCCATGATCAACCTGGCTGCAAGTTATGGTATCGCAGACCGTTGCCACTTCCCTGGTTTCCAGCGTGGTAAGCAGGTTTATGAGTGCTACAAGCGTAGTGATGTCTTTGTGATGCCTTCGGTAAGTGAACCATTCGGTATTGCACCTCTTGAGGCTATGCAGTGTGGTTGCCCGAGTATCATCTCTAAGCAGTCTGGCTGTGGTGAGATCTTGGACAATGTGATCAAGGTTGACTACTGGGATATCGACGCTATGGCAGATGCGATGTACTCACTCTGTACCAACGACTCGCTCTGGAAGCATCTGAGCGAGGAGGGTATCAAGGAGGTGGACCGTATCACATGGGAGAAGGTGGGCCTTCGCATTCGCGAGTGCTACAACCAGCTCCAGAATCGTGGTTGGTTCAACAACGATGAGTATCTTGCTGCAGTAAAGGATATCAAGTAATTACTGTTTTAGAATTTACAATCCTAATTTAGAATTCTACAAATTAATAATTTTAATTCACAATTCAATATTCGTGCATGACACGATTCATGTTACGGATTTGGAATTCAAAAACAAATATAGCAATGAAAACAATTTGTTTATATTTTGAGATACATCAGCCCGTTCATCTCAAGAGATATCGCTTCTTTGATATAGGTACAGATCATTACTACTATGATGACTATGAGAACGAACGCGCCATAACTGAAACTGCAGAGCGCAGTTATATCCCTGCCTTGAAGGCTATGTTGGAGATGACCGAGAAGTATGGTAAGTACTTCAAGGTGGCATTCTCTCTCTCGGGTGTTGCTATCGAGTTGCTCGAGGACTATGCACCAGAGGTTATCGAGTTGCTTCAGGAGTTGAGCAAGACGGGTTGTGTAGAGTTCCTTGCAGAGCCTTACAGCCACGGTCTTTCTTCTCTGGCCAACGAAGAGGTGTTCCAGGAGGAAGTGAAGCGTCAGTGCAAGAAGATCAACGAACTCTTCGGTCAGACTCCCAGCGTGCTTCGCAACAGTTCTCTGATCTATAGTGATGAGATTGGTAACCTTGCTGGCCAGATGGGCTTCAAGGGTATGATTGCTGAAGGTGCAAAGCATGTATTGGGTTGGAAGAGTCCTCACTTCGTTTACAGTTGTGCATGGAATCCCAATGTAAGTCTTTTGCTTCGCGACTATAAGCTCTCTGACGATATCTCTTTGCGTTTCAACGATTCAAGTTGGAGCGAGTATCCCTTGATGAGTGATCGCTACGCTGACTGGATTGCAAGTCTTCCCCAGGAGGAGCAGGTTGTAAATATCTTCATGGAACTCTGTGCACTGGGTATCTTCCAGCCATTGAGCAGCAACATCCTCGACTTCCTCAAGGCTCTTCCCGCAGCTTGCAAGGATCGTGGCATCGAGTTTGCTACTCCCAGCGAGATCATCGGTAAGACCAAGGCTGTTGCCGCTATGGATATGCCCGAACCTGTTAGCTGGAACGATGAGGAGCGCGACACCTCTTGCTGGCTGGGTAACGGTATGCAGCGTGAGGCATTTGCCAAACTCTATCAGGAGGCAGGTCGTATCCTCGCATGCCAGGACCGTCGTATCAAGCAGGATTGGGATCGAATCCAGGCAAGCAACAACTTCCGCTTCATGACCACCAAGGCAAGTAGCGTGAATATGTATCGCAGTTTCTATGACAGTCCATACGATGCATTCACCAACTATATGAACATCCTCGGCGACTTCATCAAGCGTGTTCAGGATTTGTTCCCCATCGAGGTTGAGAACGATGAGTTGAATGCTCTCTATACTACCATCCACAATCAGGGTGCAGAGATTGCTGCCAAGGAAACCGAGATCTCTAACCTCCGTGCTCGTCTGGCAAAGGTTGAGCCTAAAGAGGAGGCTCCCAAGGCTGCTCCTGTAAAGAAGGCAGAAGCTCCCAAGCCCGCTCCTGCTAAGAAGGCTCCCGCAAAGAAGGCAGAGGCCCCCAAGCCTGCTCCTGCAAAGAAGGCTCCTGCAAAGAAGGCAGAGGCTCCCAAGCCCGCTCCTGCAAAGAAGGAACCCGCAAAGAAGGCAGAGGCTCCCAAGCCCGCTCCTGCAAAGAAGGCAGAGGCTCCCAAGCCCGCTCCTGCAAAGAAGGCAGAGGCTCCTAAGGCTCCCGCAAAGAAAGCTCCTGCAAAGAAGGCTACTCCCAAGAAGTAATCAAGCAGAGATTCTGATAACAAAAAGGCCCGTCACTTCAGTGTGGCGGGCTTTATTTGTTGTGAAAACTTACGATATAACTTGAAATGAGATTGATTTTTATTATCAAATTATATTATACGATCTCAAGTTTGAAAAGAATCTATCTTCGTTTATTTTCGTTTATATTTGTCTCAAATACTACTGCTCAAATCGACTGTACACAACCTGTATCTGGAGTGGGGTAGCACCACCTACAAGACGAATACTGTTGAGCGACATGTCGTGGTTGACACTCACCTGAACGACAGTGTTATCGGCAAGGGTAGTGGTAGAGGTCACAACAGGGATGAGTAACACCTTGTTCCAGTCAGGGTTCTCGCTCATCCAGAGTTTCTCCTCGGCATCAAACTGTGCCTGGGTGAACTGCGAATAACCCTTCGCCTCCAAACGCTTGCGAACAGCATCAATCTTCTCGTGCTTGCAGTAACTCAACAGTCTGCTTATATTACCGAAGGTATAAGTGTTGTAGGTAGTGGAGAAGGTAGTAGTATAGTTGGTACGGTTGTTGGTTACCATTCTATTCTTGAAGAAATTCTCCATATCTACCTTTCTCACCATCAAGAGTTCGGCTGGGGTCTTCAGTTGGTTGGTCGACTGTACCTTATTATATCTGGTCAGCGTGATAGAAGCCTTGCTCACCGAATCGATGGCATGCTCACCGCCAAAGATCTCATCAATGGGAAGAGTCATCTCTGTGGCAATACCAGCAGGAGTCTTGAGCAGGGTATAGTCGCTTACATTCACCAACTGCTTCATGTTTTCAGAGTTCTTAAACCTTGTGCTCTGTATCACCTCGGGCGTTGCTGCAAAGCGGGCCATTGCCGAATAAATAGAGTCTTTCTTGGCATCCTTATAGTTAAAGTAGATATTTAATGTACCTACATAAACCTTTATCATTGTGCCAGTTCCATTGCTGCAACGGAAGTAAAGTCCAGGCATCACATTGTGGATGAAGTTGTATGAGTCCTGGAAGTTCTTGCTATCCTCATAGAACTTATCCATGATACGCTGACCAAACGAGGCAGGGAGCATCATGTGGATACTCTTGATATAGGAAGACGACTCTCTCTCATCCTGACTCACATCATAGTCAGTTGCCGTAAACAGACGACTTGCAATGGGTTTGGCATCCTCGTCAAGGAACTGTGTGAGGTCAATGTCGGTGTAGTAGGTAGCATCCTCGCGCATCATCTTCTCGGGATTAGCCGACATCTCATAGGCCTGAAGTTTCATGGGGTTGTTACCGTCACCATAGTAAGAGTCGAAGAAGAGGCGCACATCGCACGAGTCACACAAGGGTTTGCCATATACCACATGATTGGTATCGCTGGCATCTACCATGAGTTCCTTCTTGGGGAAACCGTAGTTCTCAAAGGTCTGAAACTGCGCAGCGAAGTCAGCATCGATCTCGCAACCCGTCTCGGGGTCAATGACACTACCCAGATAGCAGTTGCTATTGTTGGCAATAATGCCTTGGTCCATCAGTACCGACCTTGTATATACGGGGAAGTTAGAGGTCGTATTGCTCACCTTATCTATATCCGAAGATATACCCAGATTGCCGGTATTATCATCGCACGAGGCAATGACAAACGCCAGAGCAAAGACCAGTAGGATTTTGATTTTCATAGGGATGAAACAAATGATATAGTTGTAAAACTATGGTAATTATATACCGGTAACTATATACCTTTTGGCATATATTGTTTCTTCAATTCTGATTTTATTCTTCTTCTGCAGAGGCTTCCTTACCCTCGCCCCATACGGTGTCGAAGAAATGAAGGTACTCATCCAGATTCTCTCCAGGATACTCCAGCAGAGGTTTCTCCGTAGCCTTGGCATACTCGAGGAGGTCGGCATTAGGATTGGCTGTAGAGATAGCAATACCGTCAGCAAACTTCATCGCAAGTTTCTGCAAGTCGGAAGGCTCTCTGCCTATATCGTCGAGCATGTCCTTGGAACACTCGCGGAAACTTACAGCGTCAGCAAAGCGCTCGGGTAGGGGGAGTGTGAGACCCGAATCGGTCACCGAATACACAATCTTGCAATCACGGAAGGAAGGCTCATCCTTGTAGGCAGTCTTGAGCAGGATGGGAACGATTGAAGAGATCCAACCCTGACAGTGTATCACATCGGGCACCCAGCGAAGTTTCTTCACAGTTTCCAGCACACCTCTTGCATAGAATATGGCTCGTATGGCGTTATCGTCATATTCCTTGCCCTTATCATCACATACATGAAGGCGCTTGTGGAAATAGTCATCACTATCGATGAAGTAAACCTGCATACGGGCAGCGGTGATGCTTGCCACCTTAATAATAAGGGGGTGATCGGTTTCGTCAATGATGATATTCATACCAGAGAGACGGATAACCTCATGCAACTGATTTCTGCGTTCGTTGATGTTGCCCCATTTAGGCATGAAATTTCTAATTTCACGGCCCTGCTCCTGAATCATCTGGGGCACCTTTCGGCCCAATACGGTGAAATCCGATTCGGGAACATAAGGTTCTATCTCTTGCGTGATAAACAAAATTTTCTGTGCTTCCATCAATACTTTGTTTCTATAATTTGTGCAAAGTTACGAAAAAAAACTCATATTTTGACATTCTCCTCTTTATTTTAAGTCTTTTTTAGCCTTAATACGAATTATTTTGCGCAGTTTTCTTCT
The DNA here is from genome assembly GCA_045629325.1 of Bacteroidaceae bacterium. Taxonomy (GTDB): domain Bacteria; phylum Bacteroidota; class Bacteroidia; order Bacteroidales; family Bacteroidaceae; genus Physcousia. The sequence goes on from JAZQQX010000067.1 coordinate 18,992, forward strand.
TTGTATGCGAAATTCTTTATTACTTTGCAAGTGTTTTTAGGACCGTACGAGCGTCTGTTCATCATAATGGACGCTGTTCGGTGTGCATAGAACAGTGTAATGAAAGTAGTAACAACTATCAACGAACTGCAGACGATGCTCGGTGAGTATCGTTCTCAAAACAAGACTATTGGCCTTGTTCCCACCATGGGAGCGCTTCATGCCGGACATGCTTCCCTGGTTGAGCGTAGTGTCCGCGAGAATGACATCACGGTAGTCAGTATCTTCCTGAATCCTACCCAATTTAATGATAAAACCGACCTGGAGAAATATCCTCGTACGCTGGAGGCTGACTGTGCCCTTCTCGAAGAAGTAGGCGCAAGCATTGCTTTTGCTCCATCTGTAGAGGAGGTTTATCCGGAGCCCGATACCCGTCAGTTTAGTTATCCACCTACCGACAGTGTCATGGAGGGTGCTTTCCGTCCCGGTCACTTCAATGGTGTGTGCCAGATTGTGAGCAAGCTCTTCTCCTATGTAGATGCTGACCGTGCTTATTTCGGTGAGAAGGACTTCCAGCAGATTGCCGTCATTCGCCGTATGGTGGACGATTTGAAGTTCCGCGTGGAGATTGTTCCCTGTCCTGTCATCCGTGAGGAGAGTGGTCTCGCACGAAGCAGTCGTAACACTCTGCTCAGCGAGGATGAGCGTCAGATTGCTGCCAACATCTATCGTGTGATGAAGAACAGCGTCTCGCTTGTTGACTCATGCTCTGTTGCCGAGGTTCATCAGTATGTAGTAGAGAATATCAATGCCATCGAAGGTCTTGAAGTTCAGTACTATAGCATTGTTGATGGTGATACTCTGGCCGATGTGCAAAACTGGGATGATGCACCTCATGTGGTAGGTTGCATCACCGTATGGTGCGGTTCGGCTCCTATTCGTTTGATTGACCATATTAAATATAAAGGTTAAGGGCTATGTATGTACATATGATGAAATCCAAACTGCACTGTGTGCAGGTTACGGAGGCCAACCTCAATTATATGGGAAGCATCACCATCGACGAGGATCTTCTTGACGCAGCAGGCATCCTGCCTGGCGAAAAGGTACAGATAGTCGACAACAACAACGGTGAGCGCTTTGAGACCTATACCATCAAGGGCGAGAGAGGTTCGGGCTGTGTATGCCTCAATGGCGCTGCAGCCCGTAAGGTTCAGGTGGGCGATACCATTATTATCATTGCTTATGCCCTCATGGACTACGAGGAGGCCAAGTCCTTCGTTCCCAAGGTCATTTTCCCCGAGAACAATCGTGTACCCGAAAAATAATTAAGTCCCCGATAATAATTGAATCCCGAGAACAATCGTGTTAACATATAATTAAAATTTAGTACAATGAAGATTTCAAGAATTGAGCATCTGGGTATTGCTGTTCAGAGCATCGATGCAGTATTGCCCTATTTCCAGGATGTTTTGGGCCTGGAGGTTTACAAGACAGAGGTAGTTGAGGACCAGAAGGTAAAGACCGCTTTCCTGAAGGTTGGTGAGGTTAAGTTGGAGCTCCTCGAGCCTACCTGCCCCGAGAGCACCGTTCAGAAGTATCTCGACAACGGTGGTAAGGGTGTACACCATGTAGCATTCAAGGTAGAGGATGGCGTTACCGAGGCTCTCGCAATGTGCGATGAGAAGGGTATCCGTCTGATCGACAAGGCTGTACGCAACGGTGCTGACGGTCTGCACATCGCATTCCTTCATCCCAAGAGCACTTGCGGTATCCTGACCGAGCTCTGCGAGGAATAATATACCAATCCTCTCTCTCCTACAAGGCTCATTCAAGCCTTTGTGGATGAAGACAAATACATTTCCACTCAATATCTGAAAGTATATTGGGTGGATTTTCTTATATATATGGGTAAAATGCTTGTATTTTCATAAATAAATCGTAACTTTGCATCTGACAATAATTTATATTCAGAAGATGAAAGATTATAAGATCAACACAAAATGCGTACAGGCTGGTTATACTCCCGGTAATGGTGAGCCTCGCCAAGTGCCTATCATCCAGAGCACTACATTCAAGTACAATACATCAGAAGACATGGGTAAGCTTTTCGACCTTGAGGCTTCTGGTTACTTCTACACCCGTTTGCAAAACCCCACCAACGACTATGTGGCTGCGAAGATTGCTGCACTCGAGGGTGGTACGGCTGCCATGCTCACCAGCAGTGGTCAGGCTGCCAATTTCTTTGCATTGTTCAACATCTGTGAGGCTGGCAGTCATATCGTAGCCAGCAGTAGCATCTATGGTGGTACCTTCAACCTCATCAGCGTCACCATGGCCAAGATGGGCATCACGGTGACCTTCGTCAGTCCTACTGCTTCGGAGGAAGAACTCAACGCTGCCTTCCAGGACAATACCCGTGCCATGTTTGGTGAGACCATTGCCAATCCCGCACTCACTGTGCTCGACATTGAGAAGTTTGCCAAGGTGGCTCATGCACATGGTGTGCCTCTCATCGTGGACAATACCTTCCCCACACCCGTCAACTGCCGCCCCATAGAGTGGGGTGCCGACATTGTGACACATTCCACCACCAAGTATATGGACGGTCACGGTGCTGCTGTAGGTGGTGCCATTGTTGATGCAGGTAAGTTCGACTGGATGGCCCACGCTGATAAGTTCCCCGGCCTCTGCACTCCCGATGACAGTTATCATGGCATCACCTATGCAGAGAAGTTTGGCAAGGAGGGTGCATTCATCACCAAGTGTACTGCACAACTGATGCGTGACTTCGGTTGCATCCAGTCCCCCCAGCATGCCTTCATCCTCAACCTCGGTCTGGAGAGCCTTCATGTGCGTATGCCCCGTCATGTGGAGAATGGTCAGGCTGTGGCAGAGTTCCTTGCCAGTCATCCCCAGGTTGAGAAGGTCAACTACAGCGGTCTGCCCAGCGATCCCTACTACGAACTGGGTCAGAAGTACCTTCCCAATGGTGGTTGCGGTGTAGTCAGTTTCGTCATCAAGGGTGGCCGTGCAGGTGCAGAAGCCTTCATGAAGCGACTCAAGTTGGCTGCCATTGAGACACATGTGGCAGATGCCCGTACTTGCTGTCTCAACCCCGCCACCAGTACTCACCGTCAGATGAGCGAGGAGCAACTCGAAGCAGCAGGCATCCCCGCAGGTCTGGTTCGTATGAGTTGCGGTCTTGAGGATAAGGAAGACCTCATTGCCGACTTGAAGCAGGCACTCGAGGCTATTTGATACTCAAGGCTGTGAAAGTTGTTTGAAACCAAAAATTAACAAAATCAACAAATATGATTATTGTACTACTTTCGCAGTGTGCGAAAGTAGTATAGTAATTCAGCCAACTGGATGGATATTTATATTTTTTTGTTTAATTTCGTTGATTTTTGGTTAAGATAAAATTCACACATTCCCAAAATACCAACAAAACAATAAAACTCTATGACTAAAGAAAAAACAATGTACATGCGTATCCGCAATGTATGTGGATTGCTAGGTATCCTCTTGCCTTGGTTGGCCCTGTTCTCTGCAGGTATCAAGGCATGTCATCCGAGTGCGGAATGGTGGTGGAGCATCTCTGCCACCTACTATCAGAGTCCTGCCCTTGTGGGTGTGCTTACACCTGCCAGCATCGTGCTGATGTCGTATGAAGGGTATGACAGACTCGACAACATCATCACTACCTTGAGCGGTGTGTTCGGTCTCGGCATCGTACTTTTCCCCTGCCAGGTAGAGTGGTTGTGCCCAGAGACCTTGGTTGGTTTCTTCCAGATACCCTCCTACATCTCCAACATTCTGCACACCATCTGTGCGGCATCGTTCTTCCTGCTGTTGGCCTTCAACAGTTTCTATCTGTTCACCAAGACCGGTAACGGACCGATGACGGATCGCAAGCGTAAGCGCAACCTCATCTACCGCATCTGCGGTGCAGGTATGCTCTTCTTTGAGTTTGTTTTCGTTGTCGTTTCAGCCGTTGATGCACCAGGCTACTGTGTGATGCTCGTAGAGATCGTTCTGCTTCATCTCTTTGGCATCTCTTGGTTGGTCAAGGGCGAAGCCATACCTTTCCTCAACGACAAGGAAGAAAAGTAGCGATCCACACCAGTAAGGTAAACAATACATTTATCATACCGGCTCCCATCAGGCATTTGTTAAATACAATGCCTGATGCTTTTTTTACCCTCTGATAGAGAAACAGGGCAGGCAAACCAACCAACATCGGCAGGCTCCATCCATAGGCCATATATGCCATGACAGGCATCAGCAGTACTACGCAGAGCATGAGGGTATGACCCGCACCTACGCCAAAACGAACGGGAAGCGTCAGTTTGCGGACAGCCTTGTCATCCTCCACATCGCGCAGGTTGTTGATGAGAAGTACGCACATCGAGATGAGTCCACATACGGCTCCGGTGTAGAACACAGGCCAGTCCCAACCCTTCGTCTGCAAATAGTATGTTCCGCAAGATGCTATCACACCGTAGTAGAGAAATACGAAGATATCGGCTATGCCAAGATAGGAGAGTGAATGGCTCGTAGCCGTATAGAGCCATGCAAAAAGTATGGCAGACAGTCCGATAGCAAATATCACCCAACCTCCCACATACACCAGGTAAGCACCACAGCCAATGCAGATAAGCAAGGTGAGCAGACACGCATTGCGCATCATCTTCTCACTCACTTCTCCTTCTGCGAGGGCTCTCTTGAATCCAACTCGTCCTTTCTTGTCCGTGCCACGCTTGAAGTCGTAGTAGTCGTTGATGAGGTTGGACAGGATCTGCAGGGACAGCGAACAGACAATCGTCACCGTTGCCGTGATCCACGAACTGACGGGTTCGGGCATGGTGAGCAGGGCCACCAGTACGGGACAAAGGGATGCAAAAAGCGTCTGTGGACGAATGATCCTAAACCATAATAGAAACATTATCGTAGTTTTTTTGAAACGATATGCCTGCGTATGTATAGGTTAGAATTCGTAGTCCAGACAAGTACGCTGAACGGTGTAAGGCCGAACCTTACCATTGGCTACAGCAACATGGTCGGGATGTACGGCGTATGCCTTCAGGGCCTCTACGCTCTCCAAGGTTGAGTCGAGCATCACATCGCAGTTACTGCTGTCCAGCCTGCCATCTATGTTCACTATCACATCTACCAGTCCGGGTACCTTACCCTTCAAGCCTTCCAGACCCTCCTTGATACCTATCTTTACCTCACGCTTCTGCTCTTCTGTCAGTTCTGGATTGAGTGTCCAGAGTATCACATGCTTTACCATATAAATTATGAATTAAAAATTAAAATTTTGCTAATTGTGAATTATGCATTGTGAATTGTGAATTAAGCATTTATCTTCCCAATTGTTTTCCTTATGTTTTCCCGGGCCACAGAGGCGAGAAGTAACTCGTGGAGTGGGCGAATGTCACCCTCGTTGATGCTCTTCACAAGTGCAAAACCGCTCTTCTCAAGCATCTCACGGTCCTCAATGGCTCCCGAGAGGAGATACACGGGGATGTGACGCTCTTGGGCCAGTTTCAGTATGCCATAAGGCACCTTGCCCATCAGGGTCTGCCGGTCAGAGCATCCTTCGCCAGTAATGACGAGGTCCGCATCATCGAGGTGCGAAGGCAGGTCGACCGTCTGCATCATAAGTTGTATGCCGGAGGTTAGTTCCGCACCAAGAAAAGCCATCAGGGCATATCCCAGTCCTCCTGCGGCTCCAGCACCGGGTTGGGTTGCGTGGTCCTCGTTGGCGAGTCCTTCCTTTATCGCCCATTCATGCCATTCACGGAGTCGTTGGTCGAGCCGTACGACATCCTCGGGAGAGGCACCCTTTTGCGGGGCAAAGACATAGGCGGAACCATTGGGCCCATAGAGTGGATTGTTCACATCGCAGGCCACTGTTATCTTGACCGGGAGGGGTAGGTGAGGGAGCAGAAAGTCCATCATACCCTTACCGCCGTCACATGTGGCACTGCCACCAATACCCATCACAATGTCCGTGCAACCTCTCTGCACAGCATCCCATATCATCTCGCCCACACCGTAGGTGGTAGTCACCATGGGGTTGCGCTCTTCTGGTTGGAGCAAGGTCAGTCCGCTTGCCGAGGCCATCTCCATGTAGGCTGTCGTGGAGTGGCTGTGACGAGAGATAGCATAGCGTGCCTTAATCGTTCTCATCAAGGGGTCGTGCACCGCTGGCTCGATCCATTCCACATCCTTCACTGCTCCGATGCAATCTACCATACCCTCACCACCGTCGCTCATCGGGACCACCCGTGTCTGTATGCCGGGATGGAGGTCGCATAGCGATTCGCTCACCGTCTGGCACACCTCTCGTGCAGAGAGGCATCCCTTGTACGAATCCATAGCAATGACCACCTTCATCTCTCTCATATCTCTCACCGCTCCACGATCATCATTCACCGCTCCACGATCATCACTCCACGCTCCACGCTTATCACTCCACGCTCATCGTCACCTTCGCGCTCTTCATGCCAGGACAAGTGGCTGTGACGCTCACCTTCGATGCCTGTACTCCAGCACGCAGGATGGCCATTACCGAACCGTTGAAGAGATTTCTGTGATCGGTGACATTCAGTTCGTCAGACACATGGTTGCCCGAACTCATTGCCACCAGTGTGGCATCGCCAGAGTTAACGGTCACGGTCACCTCACCCGTAGCAGTCTGCACGCGTCGGCCCTTGCTATCCACAGCGATGATACGCAGATGTTGCAGGTCCTCACCGTCAGCCTTCCAGTGATTGTTGTCACTCTCTATGCGGAGTGCCACAGGCTTACCCGTAGTCTCTATGCGATGACGGGCCACCTCCTTGCCGCCTGTACGGGCAATGGCGAGGATATATCCGTCGTGATATTCCACATCTTTCCATCTTATCTGGTTGCGCATCTTGGCACTCTTCAGGTCATTGTTCTTCTTGCCTATGCTTTTACCGTTGACAAGCAGTTCTACCTCCTCTGCATTGGTGTAGGTGGTGATTTCCAGTTTCTTGCCTTCCGTACGGTTCCAGTGATCCGACTGTCCATCGTTGCCCGTCTGGACACCGTTCCACATCTGGTCGCCCTTCGACTCCGTTACAGCGATGTGTACTACTGGTTCGTCGGAGAAGAACGACTTCATATAGTATGCCTTAGGCTTGGGTTCGAGGGCAATGTCGAACACACCCTGTTGCCATCCCTTGGCAGGCCAGCCTTGCGATTCGCCTAGATAGTCTATTGCACCCCAGTAGGCCAGACCTATCACTTTGTTGAGGTCCATCGAGAAGTAGTTCTCACCCATAGCCGACACCGCAGCCTCACTCTGGTAGAAGGTCATCCAGGGGAATTTCTGACCGTCACCGGGGAAGTACATATAGCGGTAGTTGTAGGCCTGTATGTCGGTTTCCATAGCCAGGGCACAAGGCAGGGAGTCTGTCTCCCAGTTGCGATAACGGGGATGCATGGCCACGGTCACCTTGCGTGTGTCATCGTAGCGCTGTATCACCGTCTTCATCAACTTATACTGTGTCACGCCGAAGTCGTTGAAAGGCTGGTCGTTGTAACTCTGCAACTCATTGCCAAGGCTCCACAGTACGACACTGGGATGACAACGGTCTCTTCTGATCCACTCCGTCACATCGTTCTGCCAGAGGTTGTCAAAGGTGATGCGACCTGCACCGGCATACTGGTTGTTCCACTTGTCGTAGAGTTCATCTACCACGAGGATGCCATACTTGTCGCACAAGTCCAGGAAGTCCTCGCTGTAGGGATTGTGTGAGGTACGGATGTGGTTCATGCCGTAAGCTTTGATGAGTTGTATACGCTTCTCTATGGCACGAGGGTACGCTGCAGCACCCAGCGCTCCGAGGGTGTGATGGTTGGCATATCCCTTCAGGAGCACCTTCTTGCCGTTGAGGAGCAGTCCCTGCTGTGGATTGATATCTATGGTACGCACACCGAAGTGCTTGCTCACATTGTCGGCCACACTGCCATCCTCACGGAGCAGTTCGAGTTGTAGCATGTAGAGGTTGGGGTGCTCGCAGTCCCAGAGTTGAGGCTGACCCAGGTCTATGGTTGCCACCTTCATCTCTTCGGTGCGATAGTTGCGGTTACGCTTCACCGTGCAGGTCTGGCTGGCCACCTCCTTACCCTCGGGATCGGTGATGGTGAGTCTCATCTTGGCCGTGTTGCTCTTCTCTCCGATGCGTGTCTCGGCCTGGATGTGCACATAGCGATTGCCTGTGGTGGTGATGTGCAAGGGGTGACGCACGAAGTACGACTGTGCATCGGTCACGATGAGGTTTACATTGCGGAAGAGTCCGCCTCCGGTATACCAGCGCGACATGGTGGGCTGACCGGTATCAGCTCTCACGGCCAGCGTGTTGGACTGTCCGAGTCGCAGTTCCTTGGTCACATCGATCTCAAATCCCACATATCCGTAGTTCGTGCCCCCAATGAGTTTGCCATTGAGGTACACATCGCCCACATACATTATGCCTTCGAAGTTGAGCACCAGTCGCTTGCCCTTCAGGTCGGCACTGGGTGTGAGGGTCTTCACATACCACCCTTCGCCCATCTCCTTGAATCCTCTCGACGAGAGTCTGCTCTTGATGTTGGCTCCTGCATCGCTGTTGTCGGGTCTCTCCGAGGCACTGGGTGCCACCCAGGGTTGTTCTATCTGGAAGTCGTGAGGCACATTCACCTGCTTCCATCCTGCCTCTGCCGTAGCATTCTGCACGGTGATGGTCTGTTCGCATTTGCCCAGACGGAACATCCAGTCTCTGTTGAGCGACAAGGTATCTCTCTGTGCCTCAACGGCTGTCGTTGCTACCAGGCAAGTGATAAGTGTGAGTATCTTCTTCATAAACATAGATTTAAGTGGAAATGTTTTGTTTCTGCAAAGATACACAATCTTTGTCTCATAATCAACTTTATCGGGCACTTTTATACAACTTATTATAAAATTAAAGGGAAAGTCAGATGTTCTAATGAGATTTAGGCGCACAATATTTGGTAGTCTTATAGGAATGATGTATTTTTGCAGATATCAATCTATTCACCCCCCTAAGAAACAACTATATTCTTTATGAAAAACACTCTGCTCTGCGTATTGTCGCTCATTTTCAGTGGCTTTGCTTTGAATGCTCATGCCACCAAATATATCGAGACCAAGGTCATCGACAAGGAATATCTCATGCTCCATCTTCGCGACGGTGAGGTGCACTATCGCGATTCGGGCGAGGGACCGAGTGCGTATCTCGGTCATTCGTTCTCCGAAGGCGACGACACCCTCCTCGTCTTCGGCAAACGCCTCGATGTGGAGCATGTAGCATCACTTGAAGGTTGGCGCATTAGTTCGCTGGATGACAAGAACTTCGGCTCTCTTGCTCCACTTGCCATCTATCGTAAGAGCAAACCCATGAATACCGACCATACGCTGAAGAGCGAACTCGATCATTGGTTGTTCTTCAAGTTGCCCAAGGCGATGAAGCAGGGTTGTACCTACACCATCTCCATCCCCTCGGAGATTGAGGTCGATGTGAAGCAGGGTGAGGTCAGGTACGACATCTACAACACCATGTCGGAGGCTGTGCATGTCAACATCATCGGTTATGCTCCCCAGCAGGCTCTTCACTCGGCCGACCTCTATCTGTGGTTGGGCGATGGTGGTCAGCGCGACTATTCCTCGTTCGTGGGCAAGCGTGTGTGGCTCTACAATGTGGACACCCACAAGAGCCGTCAGGTGAGCAAGGTGAGTTTCTGGAAGTCGCAGAGCGAGTCGCGCAACGAGGCCAATCGCAGGAACGATACGGGCTCGGATGTTTGGACTGTCGATTTCGCCTGCTCACAACCTGGTCGCTACCGTCTCGTAGTGGAGGATGTGGGTTGCAGTATGGATTTTGACATCAAGAACGAGGTTTATTTCGAACCTTATCGCTATTCGGTGCGTGGCTACTACTACATGCGTCTTGGCGAGAAACCCAATCCCAATGTGTCTCCCGTGCCTCGTCAGCCTGCCTTCATTCCCGAGGTGGATCCTGTGGGTTTCACGGTGTATAAGACCGATCTTCATCCTTGGTCGCCCGAGTGGAGACGCATCGGTGGCGATGTGTGGGACGAACCTCATTTCAAGCCTGCCTTGCAGTCTGCCTTCTGGCGTCATCGTCTGCCGGGCAATCCTGTCAACACGGAGGTGAAGGGCGGACACTCTGATGCGTTCGACTGGGACCGCCATCTGGCTCATGTGAGCAACATCTACGACCTTCTCCTGCCTTACCTCCTTACCAATGGCCGTATCAATGAAGACGACTTGGGTATCACGGAGAGTGGCAATGGTATTCCCGACATCGTGGACGAGGCACGCAATGAGGTGGACTTCTTCTTGAGCATTCGCGATGGCGAAGCTTACAGTCAGGGTGTGACCAATCCTTCCAAGGAGTGGACCATCATGTTCCAGGCTGGATGTACCACTATGGCGGCGTGGGCCAATGCAGCCAACTGTGCCATGCTGGCCGACTGTTTCCGCATCATGGGCAACGACTCCTTGCTTCAGTACTATACGAAGGAGGCCATCACGGCCTTCCGTTTTGCGGAGCGACAGGAGAATACGCAACTCGATGACGGTCAGCACATTGGCGACGGTCAGATGAAGGGTCGCGACTTCCGTCAGATGGCTGCTGCCTTCCTCTACAATGCTACGGGCGACCGTGCCTGGGAGGATATCATGGCGCAGGGTAGCATCGTGAAGAGCGACGACTCTCGTATATGGAACACGCGCGAGGGTTATCAGATATGGGGCACAGCGGCCTATCTTGCCTGTCCTCGTGAGCGTCACTATCCCGAACTCTATCAACACATGAGGGTGAGCGTGGATCGTGAGGCAGAGGCTTTGCATGTCAAGCCCAGTTCGCTCCGTCCTTCAAGGCGTACCACCAACGACTCGCGTTGGCAGACCTCGGAGAATCTGCAACTGCTCATGCTGGCCCACTATGTGAGCACCAACCGTCAGCGCCAGGCCGAACTGGAGCGTGCCATGTATATTGATGCTGATTGGTGCCTGGGTCGCAATCCTTCCAACACGGTGGAGATGACCGGACTCGGTGAGCGACACATCACGGATTGCTACACCACTGGTCGCAACGATGGCGTACCTGGTTCGCATCCCGGTCAGACCCCCTTCAACGGCACCGAGACATGGTCGCGTGGTGATGGTGGCGATGCCCGCCTCCTTCTCGACAAGTGTTATCCCAACTGGGACAATGGAGGATGGCCCAGCCAGGAGTCCTTCTTCAACCAGCGCTACTTCTGGGTCAACGGAGAGTTCACTCCCCGTGAGACCATGCGTGGCAAGATGGCCCTTCTCGGCTATCTATACGGCATAAGAAAGTAGAAGGAAAATCCACATCCTTTACACCCTCAAGTAGACAGTTTAAGCCTCCTCTGCGTTTTTGCGTATAAGCTCTCCGCAGGTTTAAGCGTTTAGCGTTTCATGTTTAAGCGTTTAGTGTTTAGTGTTTAAGGTTATGCCCTTAAACACTAAACCGTAATCTCCTCTATCCTCAACTTGAGCACACCTGCAGGGGCGTGTGCCTCCACCACATCACCCTTCCTCTTGCCCACCATGGCCTCGGCTATGGGTGACTGAATCGATATCTTTCCCTCGCGGAGATTGGCCTCGTGTGGGTTGACGATGGTATATGTCATCGTGGCATTGTTGCCCAGGTTGGTGAATGTCACCTTGCGTAGCAGACCCACCGTTTCACAGTCCAGTATGGAGGTATCGAGCACCTTCGCATTCTGTATCACATTCGTCTTGAAGCGAATCTGACCCATCACCCTTCGCAAGGCACGCTTCGCAGCATGATACTCAAAATTCTCACTCAAGTCACCCTTGGCACGAGCTTCGGACAGCTCGTCCTGCACATTAGGCAGAGTCACCTTGGTCAATTCATCCAGTTCCGCCAACAGTTCATCGTAGCGTTCTTTTGACATATATTCCATATCTTGCGAAGTATTATCCGTTCAATTTTCTTCGAATAGTATTATCTGTTCAATTCTGCCTTGTATGGCATTTGCGTCGCAAAATTACGCAAAAGTTTTGAGAAAATAAAGCAACTCCCCAACTTTTCAAAATGTCGAATGTCGAATGAGTGAGAGCAGAGCATCAAGCATGCTTGGATGCTATGCCAAGCGTGAGCGCTTTTGCAGTCGTGCAAAATGCAGTCGAGGCGAAGGCCTCAAATGTCAAACTTGCGAGCAAGCTCTATGAAGTCAATAGTGAGCATACCTTGTTTTGATTACCTGCCGACCCCAAACATGTTGAATCGATACTTGAAAGTGGCAAGTGCCATGCTGGTATTTCCAAAAGTGCGCATCTCCGTACGCGTATAGTCCATGTTGCTAACATCAATGTTGCGCATCTGGCGGAAGACATCCTTCCACTCCATCTCCACTGTGGCTTGGCGCTTGAGGAATAGATATCGGAGGCAGGCATTGAGTACGAAACGGCTCTTGTTGAGTTCGCGGAGCTCGTGACCATGTCGCAAGGAGTATGTGGCATCGCAATTACACTCGAAGTTGCGAGGCAGGAAAAGGGTGAGGTATGTATTTAGTCGGAAGTCCCCGTTGACAGGTCTCGTGCTGTACGATACGCCCGACATCCGAGCCAACCCGTATCTCACCGAACTTGACGCTACGATCCACTTGTTGCTTATGCTGTGTGAGAGTTGAGCCGTCAGTCTGTTGTGACGGGTCGTTCCCTTCGTACTCTCCTGACTGCCATACTCTTGCATATAGTTTACAAAGTGTGAATGCTGGTATGAAGCAGTGAGCGAGAAATTCTGCATGAACATACGGAAGTCATAATGCAGGTTGGTCATCGAATACCAGTTTCCATTGATCGTTGTGGGGGTAGAGATATGTTGTCCCGTCACCTTGTCGTATATCACTTTATACGATGGCGTATGTTGGTTAAAACATATCTGCTCATCCACCGTGAAGTTATAGTTCATTTCGTACTTCGCATTGATCGTATGCTGCTGGCTTCTGGTCATCTTTGTGGCTCCCGTCCTCACCTTGAGCGGATCGGAGTAGTCCTTGATGTTCATCAGCATGTTCGTACGAGGTGTGTTCTCCCGATAGTCATATCCAAGCGTTATGTTGTTCCCTTCCAGGGCGATGCGTGTATTGAGGGAGGCCCTGTAGAGGAGGGTCTTGTGTGTCTGCGTATCCTTCTCCATGCCGTCTTGCTGGGTCGAAACATACTGCACGACGGGTATGGTGGCAGTGGTAGCGGCAATCCTGAAGTGGTCCCACTCCAAGGTCAGGTTGCCTCCCAGTGTCTGTTCCCACTTTCTGCCCTTGCCCCTGTAGCTTAGGCTGTCTATCGCTATAAGTTCGTCGGTACAGTTCTCTGCCACAAAGGCTGTGGCCTTCGCATCGTCTGTCACATCATAATATCGCATCTCGTTGAGGTCATCCATCATGGCAAGCACATATTCTGCGCCCCAGTAATGCCTCTTGCCAAATCTCTGATTGTAGTAGGACTGTATCTGCGCGTTGATCTTCCTGTCGGGTCGGTTCATGACACGGCTGAACACTTGCGTTGAGTCCTCCAGCAGTGCATAAGTTATTGCCGTTCTGTCGTATGTCCTCCGTTTCGAGTCGTCAGCATCCCATGTTGTCGTCACGCCAAAATCCTTGTTTCCCACTCGCTTCGTAATCTTTCCTTTCCATTTGAGCGACAGGTTATGGCCCATGCTGTGCACTTCCTGGTCAAGGCTGTTCACACGAATGTCCGAGAGATATTCTTCGGGTAGCAGTTCGCCTCCTCGCATGCCCCCTTCGCCATACGGGTTGGCCGTATATGTGCCACGGTGCTCTGACGACCTGTCATCCGAATGTCTGTAGTTCATGCCCAGGCTCACATCCCATCGTGCCCCCTTACTTGTCTGCCCGTTCAGGGTCATGGGCAATGACGACCCTATCTCCCACTGTGTCGTGTTGTTGCGTCTCTCGTTGAGCGTGCAACTGTAGAAGTCCGGAAGCATATTCTCCTCAAGCATGAGCGAGCGGTTTCCCATTCCCATGTGTTCGAAAGTCGGGTCAAACCTGAAGCCATTCCATTGGCTCATCGACCATGAGGAGGAAAGCCTATGCCTATTCAAGTCCTCACACGCGAAATACCGTCCGGGAATACCCTGGCGCTCATATCGCAACGAGGCATTGTAAGTCTTCTGTCGATAAGCGTTGCCTTCTGCACTCATGTCCCAGTCAAAGGGCGAGGGGTTGGCCGTGAGGTCACCATTCAGAAATACGATGTCCTTGTACATCTTGTCTGTCTCCATGTCCATCACCAGATGTTTCGTACTGTTCCTTGCCAGCGAATCCTTACTTTCCTCGTACACTTTCAGACTTCTGATCTTCTCAGAAGGCATGTTCTTTAAGGCAATGGATAAGTCGTGAGCAAAAAAATTGTCACCATTCAGTTTTATCTCCTCTATCTTTCTTCCGTTGTAAGTCAGTTCGCTACCGTCATAGAAGAGCCCTGGCATCCTGCGTACAAGCTCCAGCAATACCGACCCCGTAGGCATCTCGTATGCCATGGCGTTGAAGATAATGGTGTCGCCCTTCTCATACATCTTGCGCAGTTCGGATATCACCTCCAGCTCTTCCTTCGTAGCAGGCTTGCTTTTGAGTACTATGCTGTCCAAGTCTATCCTGTACACCGTGCCGCCCAGTGCCCCCTGTCGTGTCGTCTTCACTGCCGTGAAGATGCTATCCAGTGTCTCCATGCCCACATACGACACGCTGATATGTATCCTGTTCTTCACCGTGAACTCCTCTGCTCTCATCTCCACCGCCAACTTTCCCTCCGCGTTGGTATACTCCGTACAGTCAAAGATGGTGCTATCCTCCACACATTGCGCATGCAAGCGTGCTCCTGCGAGTATATATGGAGTATTCTCATATTCGTCCACACCATATATCTTACCCTGAATTCTCACAGTCGGCAACATCATCTGTGCACACACATCCATCGACAGAAGCATAAGACCGGCAACAAACATTGCAATCTTCCCCTGCTTAATCAGCTGTATGAGAGAGGATAAGATAAAACGAATCATATAATGCCCTGTTTACTGAATTATTGTTGATGACCTTCTCACATTTCCGTGTTTTCTCAGGGCAAAGTTAGAGAAAAAACACCGATATCGTAACATTCCGCAGAAAGAAATACACATGGCCCTCAAGGATTTAACATCTTTTGATAGTAATACAGACACTAATCTATTTATTCCCCAATCAAAAGAGCATTTTTTCTGCATCAAGCCCTAATAGCACCTTTAAAAACACATCTACCTCATCTCCTTTCGAAGACGAGGTAGATGAGGAAGAGTAGTGCAAAGAACAATAGAAAGGTCCTGATGCCGGGAGGCTCATATACAGCCTGCTTATCCACTTTATTCTCTACGAATGTCGTGTCCCGGATGTGTAGCGAGGTGGTTATACCGTAAATTCATTTTGGACATTTGACATTTGACATTTGACA